>JAOLZO010000018.1 GCA_028343845.1 Verrucomicrobiota bacterium
TATTGGTAGTCTGGATCAGGCAGCTCTAAAAGATGCAGAGGTCATCGCCTTTCCTGGGGCAGAGGGCGCAGGCAAGTTCACCAAAGGAGGTCGGGGCGGAGACGTCTATCACGTGACCACGCTCAAAGACTCGGGTCCCGGATCATTCAGGGAGGGCATCGAATCGATCGAGGGACCGCGAACCATCGTATTTGATCTCAGCGGCACGATCCGGCTGAAAAAGGATATCAAGATCAAGGACGTGTCTTACCTGACCATTGCCGGGCAGACGGCACCCGACAAAGGAATCACCTTTGCGGACCGAAACATTAGGTTTGAAAACTGTAGTCATATCATCGCCCGGTATTTTCGCATCCGCCTGGGTGATGAAAACAAGTCGGATGGAACGAGCCCGGATTGCATCACGATCGAATACAGCAACCACGTCATGCTCGATCATCTTTCCTTGAGCTGGGGCATTGACGGAAACGGTGATTTCCGGGGACTCAAAAATTCGACCCTCCAGTGGCTGATCTTTAGCGAAGCTCTTCACGACAGCATCCATGGAAAAGGCCCGCATGCAATGTGCACCTCCTTTCGGGACAACGCGGGGTTTGCGACCTTGCATCACAACGTCTTCGCAACCAGCCGGAACCGGCACCCTTCCACTGCAGGCGGATCCCAAGTCATGGAGTTTGCCAACAACCTGAATTACAATTGGAGCGGTTGCCACAACCTATCGGGCGAGCAATACAACCTGCTCAACAATTACTACAAAGCTGGTCCCATGAAGGGAGACAGGCTTCCCATTCGCTATAAGTCAAAGGCTCTGAAGCCCGTATCCCGCGGGTACTTTTTCGGGAATCACTTTGAGGGTTTGCCTGAAGAATACAATCAAGACAACTACGCGGCCATGAACTTCGAATCTTCGGGGACGGACGGAAAATACAAAGGCACCACCCGGGGATTTTTCGAGGCAATAGAACGCTTTGACGCAGGCAAGTACAAGTTGACTCACATTGAAACGGCTCAAGAGGCCTACGAGTCCTGCCTCAAGCAAAGTGGTTGTTCGCTGGTGCGTGATTCCGTAGACGAACGGCTGATCGAAAGTATTCGAAACAATGCAGGGAAAGTGATTGATTCCCAGGACGAAGTCGCAGGCTGGGATAGGTATCCATCCGTTGCGAGACCGCCTGATTTCGATACCGATCGGGACGGCATGCCCGATGAATGGGAAAGGACGTCGGGCTCGGACCCCAATGACCCGTCCGATGGAAACCAAGATCGTAACGACGACGGCTTCACCAATCTTGAGGATTACCTAAACGGACTGACGCATGTACCACAGTTGAATTCTCTGGATAAAAACAAACCATGAGTTCTTGCAAACGAAACTTATGGGTGCTCCTTATTTCCTGGTGCCTGTGGATCAATGAATCTTTGGGAAACAAAGATCTGCGAGGCATGGAGTTGTTCGAAAACCACTGCTTCGATTGTCACAACGAGGACGTTAAAAAAGGAAACGTCAACATGGCCGAGTTGTTTGACGCCGGCTCTTTTGACGGAACCCTGATGTTCGAAAACCTCATTACGGCAAAGATGCCCCCCGAGAACAAGAAGCAACCGAACGCCGAGGAGAAGCGGGCCATGCTTGATTGGTTGGCGAAGCGCCAAGCAGACCACAAGCCCGCCCCCTACCGCAGAATCAGTCGCCATGAGTTTGTCCATTCGCTCAACGACCTGCTTGGAATCAAGCTCGACCTGACCGGGGAAATCCCGGACGACCGCGGTACTTTCGATTTCGATTCCGACCGCAGGATCAAACTGACCAAGGAAATGCTCGGATCCTATTTCCAAGTCGCCGATCGAATGCTTGAGTTCGCTTTACCCACCGAGGGCTTTGCCCCGGAGCGGATTTGGGTGACCAACAAAATCAAGGACAGCCACAAGACCTACAACATATACACCCGGCCATACAAGGAGGGCATTCTTTTCTCCTGGACCCGGGCGAACAACGGAAACAGTTATTCCTTCTTCTACGACAACTTCGATCCGCCCGTCCCGGGTTGGTACGAACTCACCTTCGATGCCATGAAGATGGGAAGCTTCCCGGAGGATGTCAGCATAGAGGTCTTCGCCGGTAAATACTATTACGCCGACGACCGCCCTCAACCTCAGCGCCTTCTCGACGTGATCTCCCTCGACAACCGGGAAATGAAGTCACATACGATCAAAGTCTTCCTCCGTCCCGGGGAGAACGTCTCGGTGCACTGTTACTCGAAGCACAACTTCCGTCAAAGAAATGGGAACCAGGGTGCCTATATCAAGCAGTTGAAGGCACGAGGCCCGATTCTCGAACAATGGCCCCCGGCTTCATACGCAAAGGTATTTGGGAACCTGCCCATCAAGGCACCGCCCCGGGAAGCCAGAGAAGTTTCCCCCTTGCAAACGAACCTTGAGGCCTTCGGTGGGAGCGTCACCGTGAGCAGTTTCCAAAAGGGAATGGAAAAGGAAAAGATGCTGGATGGTTCCAACCGGACCTTCTGGCATACACGATTCAAACCGACCCTGGCCAAGCCGCCGCACTACGTCATAATCGAAAACCCACAGGCCAAGGAAATCGAGGGACTCAATTATGCCACCTGGTCGGGTGGAAATGGCAACGGACAGGTCGAGGCCTATGCCATTCACTTCTCGGACAACGGAAAAGACTGGGGCAAGCCCATCCGGACCGGACCGCTCGAAATCCGCTTGGCCAACGAGCAACCCATTCTCTTCCCTGAAAAAACCACCAAGCGCTTCATCAAGTTTCTCATCAACGACGCCCATACCTTGGACGGCCGATCCCTTGCCTCCGTCGGCAAACTCGACGTCATCACCACCTTATCCAAGGAAGCAAGCAAGTCAAAGGTTGCGGTGTCCACGCGTTCCCCCGAAGGCCTCAAGCAAGTGATCAAGCGCTTCGCCGAGCGGGCCTTTTCCTCCGACTTAAGAGAAGAGGAACTTGCTCCTTATCATCAGCCTAGCCTCGTTGCCCTCAAAGAAGGAGAGAGTTTTGTCGAAGCGGCCAAGATCGGATTGAAGGCGGTCTTGTGCTCACACCGCTTCCTCATGGCTCCGGGCGAGCATGAAAACCAATCCTACGCCCGAGCGTCTGCACTGGCCCGGACTTTCTGGCTTTCGGTGCCCGATCAAGAGAGCCTGAAAATTTCCCAAGCGGACAAACTTACCCTCAAGGACGTTCCCGCCCAAGTCGACCGCATGATCAAGGACCCGAAAAGCAAACGCATGATCCATTCCTTCTGCAACCAGTGGCTGGATCTACGCTCGTTCGACCAGATTGCCCCTTCCCTCAAGCTCTACCCCCTCTACAATGATCTTTTGAATCACTACCTCCCCCTCGAAACGGAAGCCTACCTCGATCACTTGCTTCGGGATAACCTGCCCATCGGACGCTTGATCGACTCCGACTTTTCCTTCCTCAACCAACGCCTCGCTCAGCATTACGGAATACCCGGCATATATGGCCAGAACCTGCGCAAGGTCTCTTTCGAGCCCAAGGTTCCGCGCGGTGGTTTGCTCACCATGGGAAGCGTGCTCAAGGTAACGGCCGACGGTTTCGATACTTCTCCCATTCTGCGCGGTGCCTGGATTTCCAAGAACATCGCCGGCAACACGCTTTCACCACCCCCGGAAGACGTCGAGGTGATCGAACCTGAGCACGGCAAAGACGCCGCAACCCTCCGGGAGCAAATCGAAGAACACAAGAAAAGCCAGGCCTGCTACGCCTGTCACAAGAGCATCGACCCATACGGGTTTGCCCTGGAGAGCTTTGATGCAACCGGGCAATGGCGTGAACAATATCGAGTCAAGAAACCCCATAGGGCGACCTTTGTCTACAGGCCAAAAGGCTATTTTGACCTGGTCGGGAAAGTGGACCCGTCGGGGGAGATCGCCCGGGAAAAGTTCTCGGATATTTTCGGCCTGAAGAAGATCCTTCTGTCCGACCACAAGAAGATCGCATACAACTTCGTTAAAAAATTCTTCGAATACGCCAACGGCTACAAGCCAAGCCTGAAAGAGCGCCTCGACCTCTTTGCCATGATCCCCCAAGAACCCGAACAATGCCGTATGAAGGACTTGATCACGAAGACCTCGGTCTATTCAATGCAAAGCCACTCAGAATGAACGCCATAAGCAGAAAAGACTTTCTCAAGGCCGGAGCCGCTCTACCCCTCGCCCTGCAATCGCTTGACCTGCGGGCCGCCGCCCGGTCCAAGCCGGCAACCCCGCCCAAGCGGATCCTTTTCATCTGCAGTTGCCTCGGTTTCTACGAGCCCTACTTTTTCCCCAAGAAACGGGGTAACCTGGAGACCTCCGACTACCTCAAGGACATGAAGACCCTAAACAAGATGACGGTCTTCAACAACCTGTATCACCCGGGCATGGACACGAGCAACCACGACTCGGAGAAATCCTTTCTCACGGGAAGCCCGAGTCCGGAATCACCCACTTTCGTGAACGGCATTTCACTTGATCAAGTTCTGGCCCGCGAAATGGGTGGAGACACCCGCTTCCCCTTCCTCAACTTCAGTATATATGACCGTGGTTGGGGAATCTCTTGGAACGACCGTGGCTCCCCCATCCCTCCCATGCACGACGAGTCGAAGATTTTCGAAAAGCTCTTCGAGAAAGAGGATCTTCAGGCCAAGAAGCGCCAACTTAACAATGACCAAAACATCCTCGATTGCCTGCAGAGGGACATGGCTCGACTGCGCAAAAAGGGTTCTCAGCCAGGCAAGCTCGACAGCTACAAGGCTGCCATCCAAGAACTGGAAGCCCAACTTGCCCACGAGAAGTTCTGGCTGAACACCGAGAAGCCCAAAGTGGAGAAATCCCTCAGCGAAGACCCGGAGTTCGCTTTCTCGACCAAGATCCAAAATCTTTTCGAGCTCGCCAAGCTCGCTTTCCGGACCGACTCCACCCGGGTGATCACTCTGTCCATGGACTGGATCGACGGAGCCATCACGGTGCCCGGGGCCACCGGAGGCTGGCACACCCTCTCACATCATGGAGGCAAGGCCGAAAAAATCGAAAGCTTGAGCAAGATCGAGATCGACACCCTCAAGCACTTCAACCGCTTTCTTTTCGAGATGGACCGGATTCAGGAAGGTGACGGCACCTTGCTCGACCACACAACCGTGGTGATGGGCAGTAATTTCGGAGACGCATCCAATCACACCTGCAACAATCTTCCCATGATCGTGGCCGGGGGCGGCTATCGTCACCAAGCCCATACCGTTCTCGAGAAACCGACGCACCTCTGCAACCTTTACCTGGAGTTGCTTCACAAGCACAACATTGATGCGGGTGCGTTCGGAAGCAGCGTAGCAGACTTGGACCTGCTGAAGAGCTGATCATAGGTATATCCGTAAGAAAACAAATTTCGTTACGCTAAGTATTCATGGAACCTCCTACAAAAAAACTCATCTCAATCTTTTCTTCGGCAATTATGATGGTTGCTTTGGCTTGCCCTCTTTCAGCGGACGATAAGCCCGAACTGACCGAAGAAGTCCGAAACCGACTCGCAGCCTTGGTTGCGGCAAACGAGTACGTCGCCCTAGTCCAAATCAATGAAGGTGAGTTCACCGGAGCATGCATGGTGCACAACAAAGTCAAGGTCATGGCCCATCTCAAGGGGAAGCTAGGCACCACCGCTCTTTTCTCTTCAATCAACGCAGACGAAAACTCCCTTCCTCCGGTCATCGAGTCTCCCAAGAAAGCGTTACCAATACTGACTGCCGGCACCTACGTGCTCATCGTCAAAGGGCACGAAATCGTTCATTCGTTTCCCGGCATAAAGGTTCCTCTTTTTGGAAGAATCCTAAAACCAAAGCGGAGCTTCAACTACTTCATCAAGCACAACGGAAAGACCCATTGCGCATGGCCCGTGGACTCCGCGGAAGCGAATTACCTCCGGAAGCTTGTAAAACAGAAGGTTTAGGCACCTTAAGACTGCGGCGTTACCCCACAAGCATTTCGGATTTGGTCAATACGTCCCATGCCCTGAACCAGAAACTCAGAATGATGCCCCAATTGTTTGATACATCCCATTTTTTCAAAAGCATGAAAACAAAACTTTATCATATTAAATTCTTTCACCTCATTGTTTTTCTCTTTGCCTTTGGTTACGCCAGTGGTTCCGACCGCCCCAATGTTCTGTTCATCGTGTCCGATGATCACGGATGGGGAGACTTGCCTTCGAACTGGAAGGAAACCGAGCTTCGTCTTCCCGTTTTGGATCAATTGGCCGCCCAAGGGGCGCGCTTTTCGAATTATCATACGGTTCCCCTTTGCGCCCCCTCGCGGGCTTGTATGTTCACTGGTCAATACTCAAGCGAGAATGGGATGTGGCGCGGCAACAAGGGGATCAAACGCGACGTAAAAATGCTCTCCGAATATTTTTCCGAAGCAGGCTACGCCACGGGTTGCTACGGAAAATGGCATATGGGGTCAAACCCCGGAGGGCTCCCAAATGATCGAGGGTTTGACGAGTTTCGCGGATTCCTGAGCGGGACCCATGGCTATTGGGTGACCAAGCAAAGGAATAGGATTCTGCATAACGGAGAACCCGATGATTCCGAAGGGCATACGACTGAATTGTTCACTCAATGGTCTGCAAACTTCATTCGGAAAAGCGTAGCCCAAAAAAAACCGTTTTTCTGCTACCTTGCCTACAATGCGGTACATGGCCCGATTCGCACCGACGAATCAAAACCTGCCTCCGCACCCAAAGAGTGGGTCGACAAGGCTCTTGCTCGCGGCGTCAGTTTCCTGCGTAGCGATTACGTCGCCATCCTCGAACACATGGATTACAACATAGGCAAACTCGTCGATCTAATCGACGAATTGAAAGTCTCGAACAACACCCTCGTCGTCTTCGTCAGCGACAACGGCGGATGTACGATGGAAGGCGATTTCGGAGGCAGATATCCCGGCAACAACGGTCCTTACACGGGAAGCAAGGCTACAACCTACCAGGGCGGATTGAGCGTCCCTTTCCTGATCAACTGGAAAGGCCGGGTGCAACAAGGAATGGTATCGGATGATCAAGTCATGCACTGTGACGTATTTGCGACCTTGCTGGATGCCGCGGGAATTCCTCTTCCCGAAATGAATGGTCAAAACCCGATGCGTGGAATGTCTCTGCTTCCTCATATGAAATCCGGTGGCAAGCGACCCGTTCCAGAGCGGTCCATGATCTTCGAACTTTGGGGAAACATTGGCTTGCGGAAAGGAGACTACAAGCTCTGGGCCAATGTTGGCAGAGAATTCACTCCGGACTGGCCCGCATTGGTCAATAAGCTGAAGAACTCGGAACTTGCTCTCTTTGACCTGGGCAAAGATCCTTCCGAAAGCAAGGATCTCAGGGAGCAGCTTCCCGAAGTTTATGATAACTTGAAGCAGGAACTGATCGACCACTTTGCCAACGTCAACGCCGAGTACCCGACGAAGGAAACTCACCCGAAACTGTTTGCTCCCGAAAAGAAGGGCTCTGAAACTCCGAAAAAACAGGCGAAGGAGAGACCAAAACCATCGACGGATTCAAAGGCATCCGGTACGCGAGGAGGCCGGAATAAGGCCTTTGCCGCGATCGATCAAAACGGGGACGGCAAGGTCACCAACGACGAGCTGGATGCCTGGTTTAAAAACAGGGCGGCGAAGAGTCCGGACAAATTCACCTACAAGCCAAGCCAGACCAAAGGAGCGCTCAAGAAACGTGACAAAAATGAAGACGGGACGCTGAGCTTGGAGGAATGGATCAATGCATCGGAATCAAAAAAATAAACCTTGAAGTTGCTTCGAAAAGCGTTCGTCGCCGCATTTATTTTGGCTGCTTCGGCAGGATACGCCGGGGAGACTACGTTTTGGTATGAGGACAACAACGCAAGGAAGGCCGGTGGTTATCTCGCCGACATTAATTCCATCTGTAGCTCGATTTCAAGCTTTGCGAGGATGCCGGCATTCGTCGGACTGTCCGCGACATCTGATCAGGACTCAAGAGAATCACTCATTCGAAGGGATCATGCGAAGGAGTGCGGCAGGTGAGGTTCCCCGAAGGAAGCGTACCTTGGAACTTCCTTCCTCGTGAGGAAAAAACCACTGAAAGGGATAATTTGGAATGGCGTTGGAGAACTCGAGTGCCGAGGTTTCGTCCTGCCAGCGAGTCTCTAACAAAAGACCTGCCGAGCCATCTGGAAATTGCCAGAGCGCCCAACGATCTCCGGCCCACTGGCCGGAAACGGTCATCACGACGTGCCCTGAATTTTCACTGGCAAGAAAAGGCATCAAACCGCCAGTCCCAAGTACGTCCGTAAAATCAGGAGGAGTTTTAGTGAGGTCGTCGGCAAAGTCGCCAGGGACAGGATCGCGTTTCCAGAGATCGGAATCCCGGTGCCAGAGCGGGCGGAAGAATTCGATTGTGGTTGTCGGTGGTCGGCCAAGAACCAAATTCTCAAGGGGTCCCGTCGAACCGACTTTGAAATTAACGAAGTACGGACCGACCTCACCGGGGAGCGTATACCAACGGTTCAGCAAATCGGTCCCTTGCATCCATTTTCCCAGAGGGACGAATTCATTGGGCGGTGGAGCGGAGAGGGATATCCCCAAAGCCCTGGCATAGCGACGCACGACGACGTTCCTGGTTCCCTGAAGGAGCGATTCCTTGGCTCGACGGGCGTCGTCGCTTTCCTCCGAGGCATCGGTCTTGCCAGGGGCGAGCTTCGCCAAGCCCTGACGTATCAAGGCATCCGCAATGGCTCCGACCAACTCTAGACGGACATAGGGCTGATCGATTGGAACAGCATCGAGCAAAACGACCCGCTTTCCCGAACTGTCTGAAGCGGCGACTCGCTGAGCGAATTCAAACCCCGCCAGGGCATCAATCCAATCGGCCTCTTCAGGAAGCACGCCGAGTAATTGAAAGGCTTGAGTCCGAGCGTCCCGACTCTCCTTTGGATAGGTCGCCTCCAATTCTCCTCGGACAAGCTGGGCAAAAGCCTCGACCGAAACGCGATCGACCTCGATAGAAGGGACAGGATTTCGACCCAAAATCTCAGCGATTTCCCGAACCAGGTCAGCCGGGACTACTGGGGAGAGGGGTGCCGTCCCCTGTCCCGCCTGGTGTCCTGCAGGTGTTCCATGACCAGGCGCTCGCTTGGGGGCATCGCCTTTATGGGCGGTAACGACAGCATTCTCAATAGAGTAAATGAAGCCCTGCTCCTTCCCTTCATGAACACTTTCCGGCAAAGAGATCCGAAAGGTACCAGTTACGTAAGATGGTTCTTCGATAAAGGGATACGTCTGCTCAGGTTCATCATCCCTGCCTTGAGTTACGTAAACGACCTGCCTGAGGTTGGGTGGACTGCAAAAGTTGCACCCGACGTAACTCGGCACCATCTGGCAGCGAACCATGTCTTCCAAGCTGTCAAAGGGAGCCATAAAGCCGACCATGCTGACTCTTTGACCATTAAGCTTCTTTAGGGACTCGGGGAATTCGAGCGTCATGTCGATAAGATCGACCGGACGTGCTTCGCCGAGCAGAGGAAAACCAATCACGGGCAGAGATTCGGATGGGGCTTTGGTGTTTGTCGTATTCCCCTCTACTTCGAATTCTTTATGAGGAGCGTTGTCACAACCGAATAGAATAAGAAGTACGAAAAATGTAGTTAGCGCTTTCATAAGCAAAAGGGCAGAAAATTGTTTTAGTCGGTAAGGTGAAGGTCGTCAATGGGTGTGCGCCGGTAGCAGGATATCGAAGGGAAAAATGAGGACAAGGAACCACAAAGACCCATTATTCCAAGAGCAACCAACTCCGCAGAAGGCATGCGCCATGGGTCAAGAACCAATCCAGTGGCATCCCTGAACGGACCGGCAGAGAGAGCAAGTCCTCCGTGGCCTATAAGTAACCCCAAAAGAATTCCGCCCCCGGTAAGGAGTAATCCTTCGGCAAAGACAAGGGATGCGACTTCTCCCCTCAGAGCTCCGAGACTACGAAGAATTGCGATGTCTCGTCGTCGTCGTTCGGCAGCCTGATAAAGCGTTACGAGGACTGTAAGGCAGGAGACTGCCACGACTGCGGCAGCAACAAACAGGAGAGCCCGCTGGACAGGGCCGATGATTCCCCGTTGGAAACGAAGAATCTCGTTAATCGGAACCGCGGCGATACCATCAGTTTCTTTCCGGACCTCGTCCGCCATCCAAAGACGCAAGCCAGGCGTCTTGAGCCTGATTAGAATCGCGGTGGCCTCCCGTTCCTTTCGACCTTCAAGCAGAGCCGAACCCTGAATGGAGGCGTGAAGCCGGTCCTCAGTCTCGTGGATTTCCCAAACCGATGCGAGAGTACCGAAAATAGCCCGATCCTGTGCCGTTCCAGTAGGAGCGAGAATACCACTGACTCGGTAAGGAAAATCACGATGCACTTCGGCTCCGGGGACCTCTACGAGCCCATGGGTACCGAAAAAAGAATCCCCCACCCCAAGCCCGCTTGAAGAGGCGACCTGGCTTCCCAGCACGACTTCGAATCGGTCTTTGAATTCCTGCCCATCTGCAAACCTGAAGAAGGGCTCGCCATTCCGGTCAGGCAGGTCGAAAAAGTGCGACTCGGTACCAACAATACGATAACCGGAATAATTATCCCCGAGTCCAATGGGCGCTGCCCAGAGAATTCGGGAATCGCGCTTCATCCGCTCGTAAACGGAATAAGGCAAGTTCCCAGTCGGGGAGTCTAAATGATAGACGCTGGAAAGCACAAGTTGGAGAGGGCTTCCCTTGCCTCCCGCTACCAAGTCGTAGAGTCCCGCATCTCTCGAAAGAGCTCGCTCGGACTCGTGGCGCAGAGCAAGAACCGCACAGACAAGAGCCACTCCAAGTGCAATACCGGCAACTGTAAGTAAAGAAACCAGCCAACGGAACCTCAAATAGCGCCAAGCCATTGCGAGAAAGCTCATTTGGGCGGTCCCCCCGGAGCGGTTGCCTTCATGCCAGATTGGACAAGCCCTGAACAATCAAAGGACCGCGGTAATTTCGAGGCGAGGCTTAAGTCATGAGTGACCATAAGGAGGGTACGCCCATCCTCTTCAGCAACCTTGCAAAGCAGTTCGAAAATCTCCTTTCCGGTATCCGGATCCAGGGAGCCGGTCGGCTCGTCGGCAAGCAGGATAGAGGCACCCCCGGCTATAGCTCGGGCGATAGCTACGCGTTGTCGTTCTCCAACCGAAAGCTGATCAGGTCTGGAATGAAGACGATCGCCCAATCCAACCCGATGGAGGACTTCAGTTGCCTGCTTAAAGACATTCGAACGCTTGCGACTGCCAAACCGCAGCCCAATGGAAACATTCTCAATTGCGGTGAACGGAGCGAGGAGATGGAAGGTTTGGAACACCATTCCACAATGGGCACCCCGATGCTTGTCGAGCTGTGCGGGCCTCAAGGTAGCAAGGTCAACACCGGCCACCGTCACCTCGCCAATATCGGTGCGGCGCAAGCCAGCGACGAGATTCAGCAGGGTGCTCTTTCCGCAACCGCTCGGTCCAGTCAAAGCGACTGCTTCTCCGGCTACGACCTCGAAGGAAGGGAGATCAAATTGGACGGAGGAAGTCCCACCCTCCTTTCCAAGGCGCAGGGAAACCTTGTTCAATCGGATCATCAAAAAGTGACTATTCGGCTTTTTCGCGATGAACGTGCGGACGAAGAACGAACAATCCGGTTGTTGCTCCATCGAAGCTTAGCTCTGCCTTGGCTGCAAAATCCGCTCCCATCAACCAGGATGCGTCAACCCCCGTATCAGCAGGAAATACGAAGTAGTCCGTGGTTTCCTCGAAAATGGTGGACTCCCCAGACTCGTCCTCGTTGCGCTCGCGGTCTCGCACCGCAAGGGTGACCGTCTTGCCCTCGCCGGGAAAGGCCAAGGTCAGGTTGGCATCAAGAGGAAGCCTCCACGGCTCACCCCCACGGCCTCCGTGCTTGAGCCAGACTTCCAAATCACCGGCGTCGTCATGAAGCTTGATCTCGATGGTGCCCGTCTGTTTGCCCTCATTGTCGAAAACGGGGAAGATAAACCCACTGTTCGGCCCCTCGTTTGCGTGGATATGGGGCATCCCGGCGGCTTCGATCAATTTCGCTATGACCGGGTGCAATCCAAGCACTAGATCAGCCAGAGAATCGTCATCCAGCCCTTCCTTCTCAAGACCGACGATGAGGTTTTTTAGATCTCCCAAAATCAATTCGACTTCTTTTCGATCGGCTACGTTGGAGGGAACGCTGGCGTTCTTAACGGCTTTACCTGCCTCAAGAAGGTCCGGAAGAAATTCGCGAACGGCAGGCAAATCCTCCACTCGGACATAACCATCAGCCCGAAAGGCAACATCATCAAAGCGAGTGATTTCTGGCCAGGAAACCTCATCCTCGGTCGATTCCTCAACACCGCGTTCGCAGGAAGCAAAGAAACAGGCGAAAATCAGGAAGAAAGAATACTGAAACTTCGTACCAAACAAGGCGGGGATCTTATTGCAAGTCATTTGCATTAAGCATTGCACTTATGCCATGTATGGTCAATTGTATTTAGTCCTTTTAGACATGTATTTTACAACTAAAAACAAACACGTGGGAACTAATCGGGCAAGCGTTCTCATCGTTGGGGCCGGTCCGGCAGGATTAGGCGTAGCCATTGCATTGAAGAAAGCCGGCATTGAGGACATGCTTATCATCGACGCTCGGGAAATCGGCGCATCCTTTCTTAATTGGCCTCGGCAGATGTCCTTGCTGACACCTTCCTTCCATTCCAATTCCTTCGGTCTGACCGATCTTAATTCGATCGATCCCGAGACCTCGCCTGCCGATTTCTTACGTACCCAGCATCCCACTGGAATCCAATACGCAAAGTACCTGCGGGCGGTAGCCGAATATCATAAATTACCCGTACGGACAGGCATTCGGGTCAGTGCGTTGAATAAACAAGACGACCAATTCATCGCGTCCACTAATAAGGGAGAGTTCTACGCCGATACCGTGATTTGGGCGAGCGGTCAGTTCTTCACCCCCCGCGATCATGCTTTCCCGGGAGCGGATCTTGCCCTGCATTCTTCGAAAGTCCACAATTGGAATGATCTTGAAGGGGATGACTTCAGTGTCATCGGGGGTTACGAAAGCGGAGTTGACGCAGCGTTAAACCTCGTCGATCTAGGGAAATCGGTATGTCTGCATTCAAGAGGAGAGCCGTGGTCATCCGACCACCCCGATCCTTCCCGCTCTCTAAGTCCACGGACATTGGATCGCCTCCGGGAAGTTCTCCAATCCCCTGAGAAGACCAAGAATCTCAATCTTTACAAAAACTCAGACATCGTCAAAATTGAAGAAAACAAGGGATGGTGGATACTCTTGGATCAGGATGAGATTCCGTCTGTTTCCCATACCCGCCCCATCCTTGCCAATGGGTTTCAGTCCGGGCTTGGTCTAGTAGAATCACTCTTCGAGCAAGATGAGAACGATCTTCCCGTTTTTACCGAGGAGGCGGATGAGTCTTCGATTACCCCTGGACTGTTCTACTCTGGACCTGCTCTGGTTCATCGCAATTCCTTGTTTTGCTTCATCTACAAGTTTCGAGCCCGCTTTGGTGTCATTGCCCATGAGATCGCCACCCGTTTAGGGATGCCGAAAGTCGACGAAAAACTCATGTCTTACCTGAAGGCCGGGTTCATGAATACCGACCTTGAATGTTGTACCGAGTGCGAGTGCGCCATCACACCTGCCGACGCAGCGCCCGAGCCAAAGGCTTTCTCTCCATGAACGGAAGCGGGAACACCACTACGCTCCTTCTTCCTTTTGCAATCATTCTTGGACTTGTCATCGGGCATTTCCTCCCCACCGCCGGTGAGACACTTGATGCCTTCATTGATCCTTTAGTGCTGGGTCTCCTAGCCCTGCTGTTTTTCGAGGTCCGTTTCGCTCCCCTTCGCGAAGCCTCACGCCACCTTGGCTTTCTATCGATTGCTTGGGTAACCAACTTCATCCTCATCCCCATTCTCGGATGGGGTATCGCCTCGCTTTTTTTCGGTCAGGAACCGGCCCTCTTTGCCGGCTTGTTGCTTTACTTTCTCTTTCCATGTACGGATTGGTTTCTCGCCTTCACCCGTATCGCAAAAGGAGACGTCGCCTTAGGTTCCGTTCTGATTCCGATCAACCTCATTTCCCAACTCCTGCTCTTTCCCATCTACCTCTCTCTTTTCATCGGCTTGCAGACGACCTTTGACCTGCTCGGAATGTGGGGAACCTTGGTTCGATGGTTTCTCTTCCCCTTCCTTGGGGCGATGCTCCTCCGACGCATTCTCTCAAAAGCTTTGCCGACTGCTCGCTTTGAGCGCGTTACCAACCTTCCGGGTTCTATCGTTCCATGGCTGCTTTCTGCCCTGGTGCTTTGCATTTTTTCCAGTCATGCCTCTCAATTGACCGCGCACCCTGGTGCCTTTCCCTTGATCCTACTGGCGGTCTTCCTTTTTTTCGTGCTAACCTGGATATTGGGTCAACTGCTTGCATTACGCTTCCGTCTCGCTCAACCGCAGCGCGTCCTTTTGGCCATGACCACAACCGCCCGCAACTCGCCATTGATGCTAGGGCTTGCAACCATCGCCCTTCCGAACCAACCTCTCGTCTATGCTGCCCTGATCATCGGAATGCTCGTCGAATTCCCGCACCTCACGATCATTTCCCGCCTTCTTTTGAGAAAAGACACACGAATAAAGACCTCTCCAAGCAACCCAATAACTAGCATCTAAATCTATTATGCCTGACAGCCATCTAGCGCAGAACCCGATGCTCTTGAGAGAAAAGGTGCCCAGTCCCCTCAACTGCAAATTTTTTCTCTATTGATTCTATAATTAATACTTCACAATCGAGAATGCTTTTTTTAATACATGTATGTCACCCTTACCTAAACCCAAACTTATGAAACAACTATCGCGCACTCTTCTCTTCACCGCACTTGTAGCCTTTGCTTTTTCTTCTTTCGCCTTTGCCGCGAACAAGAAAGTCGTCTTCCTCGCCGACCGGGGTAAAAACTCCAAGACCCATGCCCACGAGAGCGGAAACGAACTTCTCGCCAAGGCTCTCGAAGAGAGCAAACTCGGTTTCGAAACCTCTCTGCACAAGGGCTGGCCGACCGATGCCAAGGCATTCGATGGCGCTGATTGCGTAGTCATCTTTTGCAACGGTGGCAAGGGTCACCTCGTAATGAAGCACCTCGACCAGTTCGAAAAGCTCATCAACAAGGGCGTCGGTTTTGTTTTCATGCACTATGCCGTGGAGGTGCCAATCGGACGCTCCGGTGACCTGATGCTCAAAGCCATGGGTGGCTATTTCGAGACTCATTGGTCGGTCAACCCCCACTGGACGGCCGAGGTTAAGTCGCTTCCTAAGCACCCAATCACCCGCGGAGTGAAGCCTTTCACTCAAAAAGACGAGTGGTACTACCACATGCGCTTTCAGCCGGACATGAAGGGAGTTACACCCATCATCTCGGCTCATCCTCCGAAAAGCACCATGGACCGCAAGGATGGTCCTCACTCCAATAACCCGCACGTACGCAAATCAATGGCGGCCGGAGAAATCCAACACATCGGTTGGGCTTATGAGCGCCCCGATGGCAAAAGCCGTGGGTTCGGAACTACGGGAGGACACTACCACGAGACTTGGGGAAGCGATGATTGGCGCACACTTATCCTCAATGCAATCGCCTGGACGTCCGGAGTCGAAGTCCCCAAGAAAGGCGTGCCATCGAAAGCGGTAGCGATCAAGTAGCTTTGCCCTCGCATCGACCCATCAACTTTTTCAGGAAACGCTTATCCGCGGAACGGAATGGGCCGCTACCGGAAAAGTCACTTTCCCTCCGATCACTGACGCTGAGCTACCCGTTGAACAAGCGGTCTATCGAGACGTCAAGGACATCAAGCCCCTGAAATAACGAACCTGTCAAAGTCTTCTTAGAGAGACTTCGCCTTGATATTCTTTACCAGAACAATGCTTCCGGGGTCATGGGCTTGAAGTCCGATGGTCCCAGTTGAAAGCTTTCTCTTTCCTTTGACTTCCTTGCCTTCCTCGTAGACCACCACGGTTTTGCCGTCTACCTTGGTTTCGACGCGGTGGCCCTTCACGATGATCTCATAATGAAACCATTCGTTGTCCTTGGCCGGAGCCTTTAGATTCTTCTTTACGATGTACACGCTTCCCGTTTTCACCGGATCCTTTTGGGTCTGATTGATCTGCGCTTCGTGTCCGACCGGCCAGCCCTTGTCCTGATATTGGGTGTGGAAAAAGATTCCACCGTTGGATCCCGGCTTGGTCATCACGTCGGCCTTGAAATGAAAATCTTTCATCTCCTTGCCCTTGCCCGTGTAATAGACCATCGAGGGCTTGCCGTGGCACTTGATCGAACCGTCCTTTACGGAAATGCTGTCCGGGTTCCACTTGTCGACTTTCCAATCGGTCAGGTCCTTACCATTGAACAAAAGTTTC
Organism: Verrucomicrobiota bacterium; assembly: GCA_028343845.1. Taxonomy (GTDB): domain Bacteria; phylum Verrucomicrobiota; class Verrucomicrobiia; order Opitutales; family Seribacteraceae; genus Seribacter. The sequence continues at coordinate 16,546 of JAOLZO010000018.1, forward strand.
CAACCATCCGCTTTTTCGGATTTGGACAAAGCGTTATCGCCAGCCGTTAGCACGGTGGCAAAAGAGAAAAGGGCGAGAAGAACGGTAGGGAATAATTTTTTCATCCGAAACGGATATTCCAACTATCAAAGAAAAGCAACTGCCCTATTTGCGATTTCCATTTTCAATGAGGAAGGGTAATCTTTGGAAGTTCTATTCTCTTTTAACAAACGTTTGGTTAACTTTCATCACCATAAAAATGAAAACAATAACTCTACTGACGTTCTCGCTCACTTTTTTTGCTTCAGCGGAAAGCGATTCTGAGAAACCCGTTCATCTCTTTGTCCTATCCGGCCAATCGAATATGGCGGGTATGAATCCGGAGACTGGGTTCATGACAGAGGCAAAGAAACTTTTTAAGGATGAAAAGGTCGTTTATATCAAAGTGGCAAAAGGTGGTCAGCCCATATGCAGGTGGCTCGAAGAATGGCAGGATATTGCCAAAAAGAATGGGCTTGAGAAGAATCACATAAAGAGGATTCACAGGGGTGGGAAGGTTGAGTTTTATCGACCGATTCTCGATCATTACAAAGAGATGGTGAAGAAACATCCTAAGTTCGAGTCAGTCAATTTTTGCTGGATGCAGGGAGAACGCGATGCCAGCGGAGGAGCGGATGCTGCATACAAAGATGCCTTGAAGCTATTGATTACCCATCTTCGCCGTGATCTGAAGCGACCCGATATGAATGTTGTCATTGGTCGCATAAGTGATGCCGCTCTAGACAGATCGAGTTGGTTGGCAGTACGAAAAGCTCAATGTGAAATTGCCGATGAAGACCCGCGAGGTGCCTGGGTGGATGTGGATGATCTTAATGATCGAGAAAAGGATGGGAAGATCATCAACGCAGTTCATTACAAACGACCCGAGGGCTATGTCGTACTAGGGGAACGCTTCGCCCGCCAGGGGTATGCTCTGATCAAGGGGAAGAAACCTGCGAAAAACGGCCGGCCATAGTCCAGTTTTACCCCCAAGGATTCAGCCAGGGCTGGTGAATGAAGATGCCTACCAGTCGCCCGCGGATTAGTATGATGAAACATTTAACAATTCTTGGTGCGACCGGTTAACGGAGCATTAGCCCGTATTCTCTTTTTCCAAGACACTAAATGTGTTCTTGTATCTCGAAATTGTAAGATTAGTCTCGGGACTGACGTATGAATGGTGTGTTTACTTTTGGTTTTCTCCCTTTTTGTCTGACTCGATGTCTGCTTACAGCCTACTTGAGCATGGCTGCATGCTTTCTCTCACATCTATCCGCAGAAATACCAAAGAATCTCGATTTATTCTTCGAGAACCACTGCATGGACTGTCATGATGACGAGGAAGCAGAAGGCGGCTTGAATCTTCTTTCGTTGGGATGGAATCCAGCGGACTCCCACAACGAAAGCATCTGGGTAAAGATTCATGACCGGGTAAAGTCCAAGGAAATGCCGCCTCCAAAGAAGAGCCGACTGAGCGATACCGCGCGGCAGAGAGCATTGGATGATTTGGCAGCGGAAATCATCCGGGCTCAGGACGCGAAAGCGGGAAAGTACGGTCGCTCCGTATCCCGCCGGGTCAATCGATTTGAGTATGAAAACATTCTTCGCGATTTACTCCATGATCCCTACCTGAAAATTGCGGATCGCATACCGCTGGATGGCGAAGTGCATGGTTTTGCCAAAGTGGGCACTGCACTCGATGTTTCGCATGTCCAGATCGATGCCTACCTAGACGTTGCGGAGTTTGCTCTTCGCCGGGCTCTTGATTTCCCGGAAACCAAACCTGAATCCACCACTCGTCGCTTTTACGCAAGGGAACAGGGAAGAATGTGGGCAGGAGGCGGCAATGGTGCTTGGACGCGGTTCTCACTGGCGCTTGACGGTCTGGAAATCAACGACAAGGCGTCGTTTGTCAAACGAGGACTCTACCTTGAGAAAAAACCTCCATCAATCGGTATTATTGTCGACGACACAGATGCGGAGTCCCTCGGACCATGGAGAAAGTCCAATGTCCGTTCGAACCATGTGGGGAAGCATTACCTGGCAACTGCAAAGAACAAGGGCCCCCACGAAATAACATGGAAGACCGTGTTGCCTAAACCCGGTACATACGAAGTGCGGGTAAGTTTTGGTGGAGGAGAAAGTCTGAGTAAGGCTGCCCCTTATACCGTTCATCAAGCCACGGGAGAAACCCGTCTCCTTATTGATCAGTCAGCCAAGCCAACCATTGACAACCTGTGGTTTCCGCTCGGTCGGTTTAGCTTTGGCGAAAAGGAATCGGCTCCCGTACCGGCTAAGATCTCGTTAACTGACAAGGGAACCGAAGGCTATCTCATCGCCGACGCCATTCAGTTTGTGCATGTGGATGACCTAGGAAAGAAAACCGTTGAAGTACCTGACCTTGAGGAAGCCTCCACCGCTATTTTCCGTGGGGCGTACACTCCGTTTTACTACGGATTTGATAAATACAAAGCCCCCGTACGAGGCGACTACCGCATTCGCCTGAAAGCGCGTTCCGTCCTTCGTCAAACGGACTACGTCGACTGGGAAGGGGAGAAAAAACCGCGCTTCTATCCAAATCTCGTTCTCGATGCTTCGCGGCGCTATCCCACTCCGGTGAACGATCGGATTTTCCCCGGAAAGCGCAGCGAACCGGTGAAGGTCTATTCATCGACGCTCGATGAACCCAACACTCAGAATTCGTTGCCTATCGGCACCTTCGAGGCTCCTCCGAATGCGCCCGAGATCTTCGAACTGGAAGCTTTCATGGAAAAAGGCGCCATGGTGAAACTCGATTGCATGCGCCTGCCCTCCCCCATGGTACCTGCCATGCCCCACACGATTAAGAAAGGTCCGGACGGCTTCCCCGGAGTCGCTTTTCATTGGTTGGAGGTGGAAGGTCCGCTTGTGGAGGAATGGCCCCCCGCCTCCTATCGCTCCCTGTTCGGAGACCTGCCTTTCAAAAAAGAGGGGGGTAAGATTCAGGTAATTCCAGAGAACCAATCGAAGGATGCCCGAAAACTTTTGTCCGACTTCATGAACAAGGCCTACCGTCGGCCAATCACTAATACGGAATTTGAAAGATTCCACCAATATGCCACAGGGCTTCTGGATGAGGTGTCGTTCACCGAAGCGATGATCGCGACCTTCTCCGCCGTACTCGCTTCGCCTGAGTTTCTGTTCCAATGCAGTCAGCCCGGTAAACTGGATGATTTCGCTCTGGCGGAGCGTCTCTCCTTCTTCCTCGGTGAGTCGCTTCCGGATAAAAGCCTACGCGCCTTGGCCCGCGACGGATCGCTGAGAAAGCCCGAAAACCTCGAGCGACAGGTCGACCGGTTGATCGAGAAGCCTGATTTCGATCGTTTCGTAAAGGAGTTTCTCAACGCGTGGCTCCAGCTCGATGAGATCAACGACACCGATCCCGACCGTGAACTCTATCCGGAGTATGCAGGCGATTGGTGGTTGGTGAATTCCATGATTAAGGAAAGTCAGCTCTTTTTCGCCGATCTGGTCGTAAACAATCGACCCGCTTCAGGGTTGATCGATTCGGACTACACCTTCCTCGACGAACGCCTCGCCCGGCATTATGGAGTCGACGGTCTGCAGGGCCCTGCCTTCAAACGCACCAAACTCCCACCACAAAGCCCCTATGGGGGCATTCTGACGCAAGCCTCCGTGCTCAAAGTAACGGCCAATGGTACGGTCACCTCCCCCGTCTTGAGAGGGGTCTACGTATTGGAACGTCTACTTGGCTATCATCCGTCGCCCCCCCCGCCTTCCGTTCCCGCCGTGGAGCCTGACATCCGGGGGGCAGTCACCATTCGGGAATTACTGGCCAAACATCGTGAGGATCCAAGTTGCGCGAGTTGCCACGCAAAGATCGACCCGCCCGGTTTTGCCCTCGAGAGCTTCGACGTAATGGGGCGTTGGCGGGACAACTACCGTTCACTCGGCGAAGGGTCAAAACGCATCGCAGGCCTTGGCCGGAGCGGCAATGAGTTTGTCCACTATGTCGGTTCAGCGGTCGATGCATCGGGTCGACTGCACAAAGGAGAAGCCTTTGACGGGATCACCGAATTCAAGAAATTGCTTCTACAGGACAAGGAAGTCATCGCCCGGAACTTGGTTCATCAACTGATAGTTTATGCTACGGGCTCGCCTGTTTCGTTCTCGGATCGTGATGAGGTGGCTGCGATTCTGAAAAAAACGAAGGCCTCGGATTACGGGGTTCGCAGTATCATTCACGCCATCGTGCAAAGCCCGCTTTTTGTAAGAAAATGATCATGAAAACAGACCGTAGAACTTTCCTTCGCGCCGCGGGCATAAGCCTTGGTCTCCCCATGCTTGAATCATTCGGCGCTGCCTCAGGGCAGCCATCTCCTCGTCGCATGATTGCGATCAACCAGGACTTGGGCTTCATTCCCAAATTGTTTTTCCCAAATGGGGAGGGCCGTAATTATGAGCTTTCAAGCTACTTGGAGAAGATCGCGGATCACCGGGACCAGTTCACCGTCTTCAGTGGCTTATCCCATCCGGGCGTAGACGGCGGGCATCGGGCCGACAAGTCCTTCCTAACCGCGGCTCCTCATCCAGGCCGAGCCAGTTTTCGAAATACCATTTCACTCGACCAACTCATTGCCAACGAGGTCGGGCATGAAACTAGATTTCGCTCCTTTTCTCTTTCTATTAATGACTCAAGAAGTCTGTCTTACACGCAGGCAGGTGTAGAGATTCCTACCATCAAGAGTGCTTCCGAACTTTACAAAAAAATGTTTTTGCAAGGTGATGAGAAGGCTATGCGAGCACAAGTGGAACGCCTTAAGCGCAGGGGAAGTATTCTTGATGTGGTTATGGGCCAAAGCAAGGATCTCAATAAACGGATTACGGCCACCGATCGGGAGCGAATTGATCAATATGAAACAGCGGTTCGCAGTTTGGAACTACGATTGAGTGAAGCACAGGCCTGGGAAACACTACCCAAGCCAAAGGTTGATGTGGAGATGCCTGACTATCCCTCTGATAAGCAGCAGTTTTTTGAGATGATCCGTATGATGAACGATATGTCCCGACTCGCTCTACAGACTGACTCCACCCGAGTGATAACCCTGTTTCTGGGTAGTGTGCGCACGCCAGGGGTCGACTTTGGTGATGGACGAACCATTGGCGGATATCACAATATTTCTCACCACGGTAAAGATGAAGCCAAACTGAAACAGCTAGCCGAAATTGAGATCGGCCAAATGGAATTGCTCAACGAATTGTTGCAAGGTCTCAACGAGGTTGAGGAGACCAACGGTACTCTGCTGGATAACACCATGGTGCTCTATGGGTGCCACATGGGGGATGCAAATATTCACAACAATAAAAACCTGCCCGTTCTTTTAGCGGGAGGAGGTTTTAAGCACGGGCAGCACCTTGCCTTCAATTCAGACAATAACGCACCACTGGCCAATCTGTATGTCAATATGCTGGAAAACATGGGTCTTGATCAATCAAAGTTTGCCAGCAGCACCGGCACCCTCACCGGTCTGAGTTAAGCAAAAAGGCAAGTAAATGAGGTCAGCGTGCTTCAGATGAAAGCATCCTGTAGAAAGGGGTCTATCAAAAATACAAGAACAGGTTGGCGGTTTCAGTTGGTCATGGCGGCGATCCCCGCACTAGCGATCCTGAACCTGCCGGAAGCCCGCGCAGAATCCGAGTCGGACAAAATCGTGGCGGTGGACCTATTGACTGTGAAAGAACCGAAGACGGAAACCGAGTCGAGATTGAGGGTTATTCGATTGACGACGCGGGACGGTTCCATGGGTTATGGGGACTACCTTGAATTCGGTCTTCCAGCCCAAGAAGAGGAAGAGACGCTGGCACGATTGGTGAACCGATACGGTGAACAGGGATATAAGCTCAACATCTTTCTGACCGACCCGTCCATGCGGGCTGTTGGCGAGGGGCATACGGTCATCGGTCAGACTGCCAATTACCTACTTCATGCGAAGACGCGCTACTGGCCCGGGCGTGCATTGTATCACCGAGAAGGCTTTGGGCGGATGTGGCAGGGCCCCGGAAAATCAGGACTGGTCATTGCCTTGCAGGCTGCCTTGCTCGACCTTACAACGGATAAAGGTACCAGCCAGGTACGGCTCTGCCCTTCGATCCGAATGGACCGGGAAGCTAAAGGTAAGCGTCGTCTGAGTACCCCTGCTGAAATGCAGCATACGGTGGCATCGCTTAAGAACGCGGGCTTTACCGCGGTCCGGCTGGAGCTGGCCGGAGCCTTGGATGATGAAATGAAGGCACGCGGAGAATGTATTCCCTACCGGTACCCGCAGGAGGTTCTTAGTCATATCAGCAGTCTGGTATCGGCGTCGAAAGAAGCCGGCGGTACCGAGATGGATGTCGTCGTCGCCGCCAATATGAACCTGAGCACGGATGGCATGACCTACCTTGCCCTGCGTTGCCAAAGGAACGGAGTGAGCCTGCTCGAAAACCCCATGGCCCTTCGGCACTTACCCGAACAGGCCGAGGCCCGCAAGGAGTTCACCCAATCCCTCGGTTTTGGCGGAGACTACCACACGCTCGAAGACTTCGCTCAGGGTATCAAAAAGCAAGTTGGTACCGTTCTGTCGCCGGACGCCGGACGCATAGGAGGAGTGATGATGCTCGCCCGGACGGCCGACCTTGCAAAGGAAGCCAAATTGAAAGTGGCTCCCATTGTACAGGGAGGACCACTTTCCTTGCTGACAGTCGCACGGTCACTCTCAAGGCGCAAAGAGGTGTTGTGGGTTACTTCCTCTTATCAAGAGGAATGGCTAAAGGAGGACGGGGTTCTCAAGCGACCCTTGAAGATGGAAAAAGGGTCGTTGATTTCAAAGTCGTGTGAGATTGATGAAACGAAGTTTCAGGTAAAGCGAATCGCTCAGCTAGAAACAAAGAACAAGGACAAGTAATGGAGTATCAAGAAATGAAACACTCAGCCAATCGTCGAAACTTTCTCAAGCAGGCTACCTTGGGGATCGGAACCCTTGCGGGACTGCCGTCGCTTGATCTCCCATTGTTTGGTGCAGACTTGGGTAGCCGTATCAAGACGGTGGAGTTGCTCCTATTGAAACAGAATCGCGAGCAGCGGCACGTACTGAAAATAATTTCCGACACAGGGGTTGCTGGGTATGCGGATTTTCCGGATCTCGACTATGCCCCGGCACTGGGTGGTGTCGCGAAGAAGCATTTGATTGGAGCCAATCCCTTTGCGGTGGAGGCCATCTGGTCAACCATGCGCCGGGTTGGTGTTCTCTGTTCGCATCGTACCGCCGTGGATTATGCCCTCTGGGACCTGCTCGGCAAGGAAACGGGCAAGCCCGTCTACGAACTGCTTGGCGGCCCGGTGCGGGAACGGATTCGCGTCTACTACTATGGCAAACCTCCCAAACAGCAGCTGGAAAACGAAGACGCCTGGCGCACCCTCGGCCGAGAACTGGCCAAGAAACCCGGTGCGGTCGTGAAGGTCGATCCCTGGTTGGTCTACGAACGATTTGGCGACAGAAAAGTCTGGGAGGATACGGTCTATGAGGCTGGAGGGAAAATGCCGACCGAGAAGAACATCGCCTATAACGAAATGGTCTTCCGTTGCCTTCGCGAAGGGGCTGGCGACAAAGTGGACCTGATCCACGGCGGCCACGGCCAGTGCTCCGCCGAAGGCGCCATCGCGACCTGCAAGCCGCTCGAACAATATGATCTGCTCTGGATCGAAGAGCCGACCTCGCCCACTGCCAGCATGGATGAAATGGCTAAAGTGGCCGCGGCCACCACGGTTCCCATTGCGACTGGAGAAAACCTTCAGGGCCTCGAAGATTTTACCCGCCTGATCGACAAGCGGGCCGCGTCGATTCTTAATCTGCCGCCACCCAATGTCGGGGGGCTCACCGAAGCCCGAAAAATCGCCACCTTGGCCGAATTGCGGGGCATCCAAATTGCGCCGCATTTCTTTTCCTATGGCCCGTTAACCTGGGTCGCCATGGCCAACTTTTGTATGGCCACACCCAATGTGTTGATTCTGGAAGCGAATACCTTGCGAGAAAATCCGACTGGCCCCAAGGGGCTCAACCGGAACCAGTTTTTCAAAGAACCGATCCAATTCGACGGCTACTACTTCAAGCCTTCCGGCAAACCGGGATTAGGGTACGAATACGATGAGAAATTCGTCGTGAGCCGGAAAAAGTTGGCGTAGGCAGAAGTATGGTACGAATACTTTGGTGAAACCATATCTTCCGTTCACGATCTTGTGTCTGCTGTTCTTGGGTTGCGCCGGGAGCCCCACAACCGTCATCAGTCCTTATTCATGGGATGCCCCATACTGGAAGGCTGAAAACTATGAGAGCAAAGATCCGGAAAGCGTGATTGTCACCGAAGGAGATCTTGTAAAAGACTACAAAGAAGTGGCCAGGATTTATACCGCAGGAGTACCCAAGGATAAGGAGGAAGCGTTTAGTCTGATGAGAAGTAGGCTTTCTGAATTCGGAGCCGATGCCGTGATCAAAGTTCGGAAAAAGAAAAATAAGAATTTCGAAGGGATCGTTGTCCTTTTCGAATAGAGTTACTTCTTGGTTTTCTTCTTAATTGGTTTGTTCGGGGCTTCTTCTTTGGGCAACCACTTTTTGAACCGGCTCAGGTCTGAAACTGCGGCCAGGTTCTTCCATTCGTAGGGATCCTTTTTGTGGTCATAGTATTCCTCGGATCCGTCGGCATATCGAATGTACCTTTCGGTTGCCGTCCGCACGGAATGATTTCCTCTTCCGTGCGTAGTGATGGCGGGGTGTTTCCATTTAGATTTCGGGTTTCGTAAGAGAGCAGAGATGTCGTGACCGCTCACATGGTCAGGTTTTTTAACTCCTGTCAGCGAACATAGAGTTGGGTAAATGCTCATGGTGTCGACAGGTTGACTGCATCTCGTTCCCGGCTTGGTAACGCCCGGAGCCACCCAAATCATCGGAATGCGGGTAGTTTCCTCCCAGAGGGCAAATTTTCTCCAATGCTGTTTTTCGCCAAGTGACCACCCGTGATCGCTCCAGAAAACGATGATGGTATTTTTTCGGTCGGGGCTTTTTTCGAAGGCATCGAGGATTCTGCCCACGTTCATGTCGGTGTAGGCGCAGGTGGCGAGGTAAGATTGGATCGCTGCTTTCCAGCGCCCGCTTTTCAAAAACTTGGCATGGTCTGCCTGTGGATTGGCCATTTTAATTCCGGCCGGAGGAATGTCATCGAGATCATCTTCGATATGAGGCGGAAGCTTAATTTTATCGAGGGGGAAATCCTCGTAATATTTGCGGGGAGCCACAAAGGCGAGGTGTGGCTTGTAGAGCCCGCAGGCGATGAAGTAGGGCTTTTTACGCCTCTTGGAAAGTCGTTCCACGCAGTAATCAACCGAATGCCAGTCCACAATGTCTTCATCCTTTAAATCCGGGAAGGTTTTCTCAACGTGGTAACCGTCGTACTTGTCGACTCCCGGACCGTTCCCGGACAATTTGCCTTTATTCATGTAATCACTCCACTCCTCGTTCAACACATCCATTTGGTGGTAAATCTTACCAGCCCCGGAAACATAGTATCCGGCTTGTAAAAACTGGGCGGACAATCCCTCTCCGGGTTTTTGGTATTTCCGCCAAGCGTGTCCGTTTTTGTAACATCCGCTTACCCATGGGCGCCGGCCACTCATGAGAGCGCAACGCGAAGGTTCGCAGGCAGGGACAGCCGTGTGTGCGTTGGTAAAGGTGATGCCCATGGAAGCCAAACGATCGATATTCGGTGTTTTGGCCTGTGGGTTGCGACCCAGGTGACTCACCCAGTGGTTCAGGTCATCGACCGCAATAAAGAGAACGTTGGGCCGATCGTCGGCAGAGACGATGCAGGTGGTTAAGAAGGCAAAAAAGAGAGTCAGGAAGTGTCGTTTCATAGTGAATGTTTTTCCAAGGGCCGTTTCGTTCATGCACGGCTCGCCAAGCAGGTAAGTAAAAGTATGAAATTCAATCGTCTGGGGAATGACTTGCATGGCAAGATTAAATTAATCATCTTCTCGGTACGTGTTTCTCGATCTTTCGAAAATCCTTCTAAACCTTAGATCAGCTCTTTGTTTGCACCGCACCAAAGCCTTTCCTCTCTTATGAACCTGACGCTTCGATCATTCCTTCCCGCTCTTCTTTTTGCCGCCACTTGTTTAGGAACTATTGGAAAGCCCAACCTGGTGGTCTTCATCTCCGACGACCTGGGTCGCCTGGACACTTCCATTCACGGATCGAAGGACGTTCGGACGCCCACCATGGATCTTCTTGCCACCCGCGGCATGACCTTCGACGACGCCTATGTCGCCTCGCCATCCTGTTGCCCGAGCCGCTTCTCCTTGCTCACCGGCTTGATGCCGGCCCGTCACGGAGCTCACCCCAACCACAGCCAAGTCAAGCCAGGCACCAAGTTTCTAATGCCCATACTCAAGAACATGGGATATCACATCGCTTCCTTCGGCAAGGTTGCGCATGGCAACAGGGACTTCGAAGGCATGGACTTCAACAATCCCAAACGAACGGGCATGTCCGTGGAGGTGGAAAAGTATTTCGGCAAGACCAAGATCGAGGGTCCCGTTTGCCTGCTGGTCGGGGATCGCCGGCCCCACGTCGAATGGACCAAGGAAATGAACTACGACCCCAAGAAGGTGACCTTGCCTCCTTTCTTTATCGATACCAAGGAGACCCGCGAGCACTGGGCCCGTTACCTGACCGACATAGAAGGCATGGACGAGGAAATGGGCCGGGTCCTGAAATTCGCCAAGAAGAAGTTCGGAGATAATTTCATCTTTTTGTTCACCAGCGATCACGGTGGACAATGGCCCTTCGGCAAATGGAACCTCTACGACTATGGTACGCGGGTCCCTTTGCAGGTCTACTGGCCCGGCAAGATCAAGGCGGGCCTCCGGACCAATGCCATGGTCAGCTGGGTGGACATTCTTCCTACTCTGATCGACTTGGCTGGCGGAAAGGTTCCGAAGGGCATCGATGGTCAATCCTTCGCCCCGGTTCTGCTTGGAAAAAAGAAAGTTCATCGCGACAAGATCTTCACCACCAATACGGGCGACAAGGAAATGAACGTCTTCCCCATCCGAAGCGTCCGCATGGGCAAGTACAAGTATATCCATAACCTAACCCCCGATGCCTATCACACCAACCATTCCGACCGCTTGCGCTCGGACGGACGTGGAGCGTACTGGCACTCTTGGTACAAGGCCGCCAAGACCGATCCTAAGGCCGCGGCCATCGTGAAGAGATACCATGTCCGTCCCGAGTTCGAGCTATTCGACTTGGAAAAAGACCCGAACGAACTCAAGAACCTGACCGACCACCCCAAGCACAAGGCCAAGTTGGCCGAACTAAAAACCGAGTTGAAGAAATGGACCACCGCGCAAGGTGACGACCTCAAACCTCATCAAGCCCCCTACCCGACTTCCGCACCGATCCCCGAGATCAACCGTCAGCCCAAGAAAAAGAAACCGAAACCACACTCAAAGTGAGAGGCCGCCGAGGCCCCGTCACTTTACGATGGAACGGGGGATCTGGCCGTGTTTGCGGGCCCGCATTTCCGCAAGAATAAGCCGGTTGATCAGGAGGTCCCGCTCGTGAGCCCCTTCAGCCAGCGCTCGGAGCACCTTATCTTTCAACTCAGCATTATATTCCGTGAACATGAGCAGCGGGTGTATGCGAACCCCTCCGATTCCATCGACGGGGTCTACGTTCGGATGCTTGGAGGCCCGGGGAAGAGGCCTCCATTGGTTGTATTTCGGCAGCACCATCTCGTTGAAAGTACGGGCTAGATCACCCATCCGTTTGGGAGTCATGATGTGCCTATAACGCTGAGACTCGTAGTGCATGTAGAACGACTTCATCGTAAAGTTCATGTGTGCGCGGTCTTCACCACGCACCTGGCCTTTTCCACGCGGCGTGTTGGTATCATAATCCTTGGCCATCGGGTTCACGCAATTAGGTTGGTATCCCCAAGCGCGGTACCACTTGTCCGGTTCCTTCAGGTACTGTCCGTCATGACCGGGAGCATAGAACTGGAAGGTATTGAACCAACTCTTGAGGATCTTCTCGGCACAGGCATCGATCGCCTTGGCAGAAGTTTCGTCGCCAAAGGTCTCGGCCGCCCGAGCCGCAAATCCGGCGCAGGAAGTTGCGGCCACGAAACGATTGATTCCCGCACGCCGTTCTTTCGGGATGGGCGTGGGATTCGTCTGCAAGAAGACCGTCATCGCTTCTTCGTCTTTAACCGCACGCCGTGCCTGCTCCCAAGCTTCCCGTTCCAATAGGTACCGATCGTTATCCTTGTGGAACGCCTTGTAATTCTCCCAGATGAATTCGGTCTGAAAATTGAACAGCTTATGGTCCTTGTAGTCGGTGTAGTTTAGGGCCAGTTCTCGGACGTAACGTTCAGCCCGTTGACGATAGGTTGCCCCGAGCCTGCATGGATCGCCATCGGGAACGATCTCGTTCCAGATCTCGGGATAAAGGGAGATGCAGTAAGCCGCTAGGGAAGGCGTGATCATGCGTGCATTGGCCGCATCGCTAGTGTGCGAAATCTCATTGCGGACGTACTCATGCCGGGCATTGAAGTACTTGCCGTCTTGATCCGCCTCCGATTGGAAGCCTCCCTCGGGGAATACGCAGAAGTCATGCAGGTTAAGGTAGCGTTGGTACGATCCGCCGAACCGGACGCCATACTTGGTTCCGTTCACCTCGAATCCGTTGCGCATAAGGATGGCCGGGTCCGCAATGCGGAGCAGATGATCCAGAACCTCTTGGCGACGGGTGATCAGGAAGATCCTGGCCGGTATGGCCCAATCCGGAAGGGAGAAAATGGGGTCCGCCCGGGTACCGAACCCATGGGCGTTGTAGCCGGCGACGTAGCCCGCCAGCGCTTCGCTCTCGGTATTAGACAGGGGCTTGCTCAGGTCGGTCGACAAGACATCGGCCAAGGCCTTCGGATCTTTGGTTCGCGTACCGGGAAATCCGGGCGTATTGGGGCGTCCATGGGGATGGCGGGGCGCAGGAACAAAAGCTCTTAGCTCAGCTAGGTCAGCCGCCTTTAGCCTGCCTTTGCGAAACTGGCTGATCAGCGATTTCCCTCGGGCAAAAAGGCTGAGCTTCGAAGCCTTTCCCAACCCGCTGATGACAAAGCTTCCCTTGCGCCCGCAGGCAAACCATTCGATACGATCGCCGGTTCGCGCTATGAGGATCGTTTCGGGCCCGAGATCCTTTGAGACCCGGGCTGTGTACATCATGTAATCGGGGGTGCGGAAGGGATTAATGGCGCTCCCGTCGTCGCGCTTTTTGTTGCGGTTTCCATGGCGCCCCAGAACGAATAACTGACCATCCACGGCAAAACCTGCATACGCCCTTGGATCAATGATGCTAAGGGTCAGAGCCGCCGCATCTCCAGCTGCCAACGTCAACCCTTCGAGATCGTAGAGAGTATAGCCGGCATTGTCCTTGGGGATGAATTGAGCCAGTGCAGAAAACGCAGCCCCACTGTTTTCCAGCGAGCCCGCCTCGGGTGCCGGTTTGCGGTAACGGAAATCCTTATAGCCTCGAATGACGAAACGATGGTTTCCCTCGGTATCCAAGGTCTCTACCAGCGGTAGGTGCCGCGCGATCGCCTCCGCGCCAGTTCGACGGGTTGGTGAAATTTGAATGGACGCATTGTCCAGGAGGTTCCGGCCCCGGTAGCGGGCGGTTAGACCGATGCGTTTTCCGACGTGGGGATGACCTTTCTCGACGGAGAAGGTAAGGGTCTGTCGAAACAGTTCGTCGCTGCGTGCCGTGTATTGGGCGGTGCCCAAGGGCAGCCGCCGGTCCTTGTCGATCGCATACACGTCGAGGTAGTACATAGCCTCCCCGCCGTTGCCGTTCTGGGCGATGAGCGAAACCTGGTACTGCTTGCCCGACTCAATCGCAACCGCGCTTTCCGTAGTTGCGTTGATGTAGCCATCGCTGCTGATTTGCAGCAGGCGCTGGTTGTTCGAGCGGTCCAGCAGGGAAGCGACCGGATGGCTCTCCCAGCCGCCGGCGCTGCGAAACTGCCGGGACTGGCCGAGTCGTTCGAATACTGGTCCGGAAGGAATCACCTGAGCCCGGGCATCCTTGCGCCCTCCAATGCTCCACCCTTCGAAATTTCCGGATTCGAAACCGGGGTTGGGAAAATCCTGAGCCGCAAGGTGTACGACGGCCAGCAACCATATAGACAACCAACCCGCACTCGAACGATTCATTCAGTACTTGGAGAGTCGGAAGATCTTCTAAGCTTTTGCCGACCGTAACTTTTAGCTTTGGCCGGAAAACCTATTTCTCAGCGAGGTTTTCCACCAGAAAGTTTCTTAAGCTCCACCTTGCGGAACTCCACCGGGTGGCTTTCCGACTGCAAAGAAATGGTACCGCCCTCAAGCAGGGTTCCGTCGTCCAATTGAGGCTTCGTGTATTCCATGACCGTTTCACCATTGACGATATGCTTGATCGACTTGCTTCCCCGCACCTCGATCTCAACCGTAACCCACTGGTCCCCGTGGTAAGTCTTGCTCTTGCTGCTTAGGCAGTGGCGCTTGAGCAATTTTTTGTTCATCACGACGTCCGTACCCGGTGTGCATAGGTTAGCCGTGGTTCGCTTGCCCTCCCCTTTCCCGCCCAAAAGCTGAACTTCGATGGAGTCGGGAAAGTCCTGCCCCTTGTCCATGCTCTCGGGTGTTTGGCCGTGAATCATGACCCCACTGTTTCGGAAAGCCCATCCGGGGCCACCGGCTACCTGATCGCCTAGGAAACGATACTCGACCCGGATGACGTAGTGGGAGAAAGGTGATTTGTAAAAGATATGGCCAAAAGTCTCATCGAATTTCTCGTACTTGTCGTAGGATACCCGGATTACCCCGTCCTTCACGGAAAACGTATCGTTGTGGTTGATCCCCGCCTCATGACCGCGGATCTTGATGGTCCAGTCGGACAAATCCTTGCCATTGAACAGTTGTATCCACTCGCCATCTTTCTTGGCCGCATGGCCGAAGGATACGAGAAGGAGAAGACCGGCGACTGCTGAGCCGCATTTTGCAATATGTTTTGTGATCATAGTAAAAATTTAGGTATTACTCCCTCTTCAGCAGCAACTGCAACCGCCACCGCTGGGTTTGGATTTGGGCATGTTGGAGAGAGTGGACTCGTCGGGCTTTGGCTCCTCGCGCGAAATGAGCCGACGGACGGGAGCGAAGGGAGGAGTTTCCCCCATACGATGCTGGGCAAGGGAACATAAATCGCCCCAAGTCGTCAAAGTCTCTTTGATGCTATGGCTCACGGTAACGGTTTCGCCGTTGGCGTCGCAGTGGTAGTCGTATGTGATCATGATTTGTATTGATGAAGTTAAAAAGGTAAGAAAATTGATACTAAGCTCACATCCAAATGACTAGCCTAAAGTAAGCAAAGGCAGGCAAATCATTTCAGGCTTCCGATTGAATAAACTAAACTTTTAAAACCGTAAGGATGGAAATGTTGGAGACGTCACCATATTATGAATCACACTAAGAAATTTTACTTCCCGCTCTTTTTGATCTTTTCATTGGGTCTTTTTGCAGAAGATCCAACCTTCAAATCCGAACTTTTCAAGTCAGGGAAGCTGATTTATTCCGATGATTTTAATGGTGCTATAAACAAAGAGTTCTGGGGGCAACCCAAAGGGAAGAAGATCGAAGATGGCAAATTGATTATCGGACCGCTTTTCAAATCCAAGGAGGAAGCGATGAAAGCCCTTAAACGAGATCATCATCTCGGGCTCGAACCGGTTGCCCACATCAATCGCATACCTGAGAAATTCGTCATGCATTTGCGCTACCAGTTTGCCAAGCCGGAGCTTACCCCTGGGCGTCCATCCTTTCAAATCGGACACCATATGATTAACCTCGGAATCGTAAAGGAAGGGGGGCACCGGGTAAAACTTCCCGATGGACCCTCCTTCTCCGAGCCCGAATCCGAAATGGCATTAAACAAATGGATCGACCTGGTGATGGAATATGAGCTGGGAAAGATCCGGGTCGTGGTAAACGGCAAGGGGAAAACCTACGAGCATGAAAAGGTTACGATCATAAACCCAAAGGCCAACGGGAAGCACAGGTTAACCTTCAAGGGCGGTCCGGAATGCAAAATCCTTTTTGATTCAGTCCGGCTTTGGGATTGCGAGTAGGATAAAAGCCACACCACCCCCACCATTTTCTTCACTCCCTTTATCTTTTTCTTGATTTGGTCACGAGCGTATGATCGGATTTCTAACTGAATTCATGGATTTTCCTTATCTAACCCGAGGCCCGCTTGTTGTTATCATTCTTTTCCTAGGTGGTTTTTTCTCCAATCTGGTTCATGCAGTGGAGCCAGTGGGAACTCCGAGTCCTGATCTCGACGGTTGGAAATCCACCGCACAACCCTTCATAGCCAAGCATTGTGTTGCCTGCCACGGTTCGGAAAAACAGAAGGGTGGCTTGAACCTTGAAGAATTTGACGGAGATATTCTCGATCTGACGAAGGCTGGTATCTGGCACGAGATTGTCGATGTTCTCAATGCGGGTGAGATGCCACCGGAAAAGGAGCCTCGTCCTCCGGCTAAAGAGCTTGTGATGGTGGTTGATTGGATTAGTGGTGAGCTGATCAAAGCGGAGCAACTCGCCCGTGCCAAAGGACCGGGCCTCAGCCTACGCCGTCTGACCAATCAGGAATACCGTAACACGGTTCGCGATCTGGTGGGACATCCCTTCGATCCCGCCATGCGTTTCCTCGATGATACGGAGCTTCATGGCTTCGACAACGTGGCCGAAAACCTTGAGCTCTCTACCCTTCATCTGCATCAATACCTAAACGCGGCCGAGCGCATCGTCGACAAGATGCTCACAGTCCCGGAAAAACCTCCTGTTCGTCAGCATTGGTACATCGAGCCGATTCTTGCTACGCCCACTTCACCGTTGGTTAAAATCGATGGAGCCTGGCACGATGGTTTGCGAGGTAAGGACATGAGCAAGGTTAAGCCAGGCAGGATCAAGCTTCCCCCCAAACCACTTGGTCATGTCGACCCCGGGGTACCGGGGCTTACCGGTCTGGTCCGAGGGAACATAGAGATTCCTAATGGTTTTCAGCCTTACCGAATGGTGGAGATGACCTCCGGCAAACCGGTTGTTTACGACGGGTTCGGGGATATCCGTTTCTACGGCATGCAGCTTAGGGACAATTTTCAGCGCCTGGGTTTCCGATGGTTTGCTCACGATGAGGGCCGGTATCGGGTAACTCTGCACGTTGACGGCTTCAAGGAAGTCGAAGGCCGCGCTCCCGCGATACGGGTACTTCAGGAACCGGGTTCCGAGGTCCTCGGTGAATACGAGATGCCGGTGGGAGTAGCCCGCAAGATTAGTTTCGATCTCGTCATTGATGACGTGCATTACCTGATGCGCACCAGCGGAAACCGGTATTGGGGCATGCGCCTGTACATGGAGCGTGGGATTCGTCCGGAGAGAATCGAGATCGAGGGTCCGCTCAATGAAACCTGGCCACCGCCTCATGATTTTGTCCGTTCGATGGGGGGAAACCAGGATAAGATCGCTGGTGCCTTGAGGGATTTTGCAAGCCGTGCCTGGCGTCGCCCCCTTAAGTCCGGCGAATTGGAGGAGTTGGTTTCTCTCTATCAAAAACAACGCGCCCACACGAAAAACTTCCGGGAGGCACTCCGGGTTCCTTTGGTTTCGATTTTAAGCTCCCCTCATTTTCTCTGTCGGGTCGAGCACCGCACGAAAAGTAAAGGTTTGGAACAGGTCAATGCCCACGAACTGGCAAACCGGTTGTCCTACTTTCTCTGGCGCTCCATGCCGGATGATCTTTTACGGGCGGCTGCGGACGACGGAAGCTTGCTCAAGAAGGATGTCCTGAAAGAACAGGTGGACCGTATGCTTTCCGATCCGGCAATCAGCACCTTCTGCGAGACTTTCCCGGCCCGCTGGTTGGGAGTGGAAAAAGTCATGAGCGTCGACGTTGACCCTCTTATGTTTCCATGGGTCACCTGGGGTTTGCGCAAGGACATGCTTGAGGAAACCCGCCAAGTGTTTACCGAGATCTTACGGAAGAACTCTTCATGCCTGGAGCTTATCGACAGTGACTGGACTTTTCTAAACAGCCGGCTTGCCCGTCACTATGATCTGCCTGAATTAAAGGGTGATCATATGCGCCGCGTATCCCTGCCTGCCGGCTCGGATAGAGGAGGGATTCTTGCCCACGGGAGCATCCTCACCATAACCTCCAATGGAATGCGGCCCTTACCCATTACCCGTGGCGCATTTGTGCTGGAAAACATTCTCGCCAGTCCGACCCCGCCACCCCCGCCGAACGTTACGCCACTGGAGGAAGTCGAGCAACCCCGGCCCAACGCAACCACCCGCGAAATGCTGGAACTTCATCGAAGTGATCCCACTTGCATTTCCTGCCACCAGAAGATTGATCCCATCGGTTTTTCTCTTGAGGGCTATGATGCGGTGGGGCGTCTTCGCACTCACGAACATATTCTAGTCGATGAAAAGCTGGTGCAAACCCATCCTGTGGATACTTTGGGTCGTCTGCCCGGAGGATCTCCTTTCGAAGGAATGCCCGGTCTGAAGCAGGTCATTCTCAATGAAGCGCAAAAATTCCGTCGCTGTCTCGTGGAAAAACTGCTGACCTATGCACTCGACCGGGAAGTCAATTTTACCGACGAACCGCTCATTCAGGAGTTAAGCGAAGAGATGTCCACCCATGACGACCGTATGAATAGCCTGATACATGCCCTGGTGGGTAGCGAAACCTTTCAATCCAAGTAAGACAAGAAACGACGTGCCCAAAACCATGATCAATCGACGAACCTTTCTCCGAGGAGCCTGCACGGTCCTTCCTCTCCCCTTCATCGAAGCTTCCCTGCCTGGCGCCGCTCGCCCCGAAGACGGGGTGCCTGGCCGGATGATTACGATCTTCAATCCCCATGGTCCGGCCAATGAGTCCTGGTTCCCGAAGGAATATGGCTCCGGTTTCAAACTGTCCCCTACCCTTCAGTCCCTGGAGCGTCATCGCAAGGAGCTCACGGTTTTCTCCGGTTTGTGTCATCCCCAATATCCAGCCAATGCTGGTCACTCCATTGCCAGCCGGATGCTCACCGGTGTGGTGGGAGACCCGAAATTGGAAACCAACTATGCGTCCCCGATCAAAAGCATTTCGATGGACCAGATCGCGGCAAACAGTATTGGCCAGGATACCCGGTTTCCGTCTTTGCAGGTTTCCTGTCAGGAGGGTTCCGGGGTGCCGGGACGGAGTGTGACGATGAGCTTTAACGCCAATGGTGTGGCCCTGCCTTCCATTCGGAGCCCCCTTGACTTGTTTAATCGTTTGTTTGTGCCAGAGGATTCAAAAAGTGCATCTGCGGCCAAGCAACGCCACGCGGCCCGAACCAGTGTTCTCGACACCGTGCTTGGTCAGATGAAATCCCTCGAGAAGAACCTCGGACACGAGGACCGGCAACGCATCGCCGACTACCAGGATTCGGTGCGTCAGGTCGAACAACAGTTGCAACGAGACTACGCTTGGTCGAAGAAGGACAAGCCTGCCATTTCGAGTGAAGGGCTTGAACTGGAACCGAAAACCCGTACCGACTGGGTTCATACCATGAACGACATCATGGTGCTGGCCATGAGGACTGATTCCACCCGGGTGCTCTCCATGATGAACGGGGTCGAAGTCGACTTGTACAAATGGACTGATTGTGGCGTCAATAAACACCACCATGGTTTGCAACACCACAATGGAAATCAAAACAACCTCTCCGACTTGCAAAAGGTCGATGCCCATAAGATTACTTCCCTTTCGCGCTTCTGCGACAAACTGGCCGAGGTGGACGTACCGGGTGGCAACTTGCTGGAACACACCATGATCTGGTACGGGCATGGCATGAACAACGGCAGTGGATTTAAAAATGGGCGCGGGGCTCATGGCACCCGTGATCAAGCGCACCTCTTACTCGGAGGAAGTAAGCTTGGTTTAAACCACGGAGAACATCGAAAATACACCTCAAGCGAAACTCCCCTATGCTCTCTTTGGGTGAGCATGTTGAACGCTCTGGGGTGTCCAGTTGAAAAGTTTGCCGATGGAGAGGGACCCCTTTCCGGAATCTCTTGATTAGGCATTAATTGCTCAAAAACATTCCATCGAGCGATGGAGGGCATGTCTTCTAGGATTAGAAAATTCAGGCAATCAATAAATTTATGAAATTTAAAATGATACTTCTTGCTGCGGTATGTGGCATCATGGCATCTGCCGAGGAGAAGAAACCCAACGTCATCCTGATCTACACGGATGATCATGGATACACGGACCTGGGCCTCTTCGGGATCGATAAACATGTTGATACGCCGGTTATGGATAAGCTTGCCAGTGGCGGAGCGTTGATGAAAGCCGGTTACAGTTCGGCTCCGCAATGCGTGCCTTCGCGAGCCGGATTGATGATTGGGAGAATACAAAATGAGTTCGCTTTTCCCCATAACCAGAGCGATGCAGGTGAGGGCAGCGGTCGTATGCCCCGTATTTATCCGAAAGGTACGGATAGGGCCGGCAAACCAGTTCTTACCATAGCGGACCGACTGAAAAAGCTAGGTTATCTAACGGGCTTCTCCGGCAAGTGGCACCTAGGCCCGTCGAACAACTCTAACCCAAAGCACGATCCACGGGCTCGTGGCTTTGAGTACTACTG
The DNA here is from genome assembly GCA_028343845.1 of Verrucomicrobiota bacterium. Lineage (GTDB taxonomy): Bacteria > Verrucomicrobiota > Verrucomicrobiia > Opitutales > Seribacteraceae > Seribacter. The sequence goes on from JAOLZO010000018.1 coordinate 37,375, forward strand.
GACTGGCTCGATGGAAAGCGGTTCAACCAACCTCACTCTCGATGGCAAGACTGTGGAGCATCAGGACAGGAAAGGCTTACCCGAAGGCATCGCCAATCGGGTAATCCTTCAGGGCAAGTACGGCGAATCTTTTATCGACTTTAGCCAGGCTGGAGATAAGCCGTTCTTTCTCTACCTGCCTCTCTATGCTCCGCACATCCCTCTGATCAAAAAGTCGGACCCGTATTACCAAAAATTCCCCAAGCTCGATTATCCGCATTATGATAATTGGAGAGATGACCGCAGAAGGATGGGTCTGGCACTGATCAAATCCATCGACGACGCGGTGGGAGGGGTTATGACCAAGCTACAAGAGCACGGTATTGAAGAGAACACGATGGTTCTCTTCGCCAGCGATAACGGGGCCCCAAGTAAAATGGGCAGGGACGACCCGGGACTGCCCGGAGGTCCCCCCGGCACAAGAGGAGGAGTCTGGAACGGATCGAACAACGTGCCCATGCGCGGCGAGAAAGGCAGCCTGTTCGAAGGAGGGATTCGGGTGCCCATGTTTGCGTACTGGAAAGGTAAAATTATTCCCGGCACGGTCATTCAAGAGATGGTGACCACGCTCGATCTCACCGCGACAACCCTCAAGGCCGGAGGCGGAGTGATCCCTGAAGAGTTTGACGGCGTGGATTTGCTTCCTCGGTTGACCGGGAAAGCCTCCAAAATTAAAAGGCCGGAACCTATGTTCTGGGAGTTCTGGCACACTCAGGTAGTCCGTATTGGTGATTGGAAACTATGGCGGTCCACTCAGCAGGAGATGTTGTTTAATTTAGCCAAAGACCCCTATGAGATAAACAATCGTATTCAATCTGATGCAAAGGTCGCTGAACGGTTGCGAAAAAAGTTGGATCAATGGTCTGTGACTTTGCCACGACTCAATAAATCAGACCGGGATGCCAGTGAGGTGTTTGCCTGGCCTCTTGAGGGTACACCCGCGGGCACCAAGCCGGACCCACGCTACCTCCTGCCTTACGCGGATCCGAAGCCCGCACCCTACCCCGCTGCGATCAAGAAAGCAGAAAAGCCCAAGCAAGCCAACATCCTCATCATCTTCACCGATGATCAGGGCTATGCCGATCTGGGATGTTTCGGGAGTAAGGAAAATCAGACACCGGTCCTCGATAACCTGGCCAGGGAAGGAACCAAATTTACCTCTTTTTATGCTCAGCCGGTTTGTGGGCCATCACGCTCCGCTCTACTGACCGGTCGCTATCCTGCCCGCAGCAAAGGCTGGTCGATGCCCGCATCGGAAATTACCTTTGCCGAGATGCTCAAAGAGGTCGGCTACCAGACCGCCTGTGTCGGCAAGTGGGATGTTTCGAATCGAAAGGCGATTGTCGACCGGATGCCCAATGCACAGGGGTTTGATTATTATTTCGGTGCACTTGGCGCGAACGACAGCGGGAAATCGGTTTTACACAACAATAATGACCTTGTTGGAACAACCGACGACATGGCTGGGCTTACCCGACTCTACACCGATAAGGCGATTGATTATCTGGTCAATCAACGTGATTCCCAAAAACCTTTCCTCCTCTACCTTTCTCATACGATGATGCACACCATTATCGACGCCTCCCCAAAGTTTAAGGAGAAAACGGGGGATAACCTTTACCGTGCCGTAGTCGAGGAGTTTGATTATGAAACCGGCCGTCTGCTCGATACGCTTGATGAGCTTGGTTTGAAAGAAAACACCCTGGTTATCTTCACCACCGATAACGGTCCCTGGAATCAACCGAAGTATTATGAAAACAAAAAGGGGCACCCCAAGAATTCGATTTTCTGGGGCGATGCCGGACCTTTGCGTGATGGAAAAGCATCGATTTACGAAGGCGGTATCCGTGTGCCCTGTATCATGCGTTGGCCCGGAAAAATAGCGGCAGGAAAAACGAATGACGGGCTCATGGCCACCATCGATTTTTTGCCGACCTTTGCCGCCCTGACCGGAGCAAAGATTCCCGATGACCGGACCATCGATGGGGTCAATCAATTGGATTTTATTTTGGGTAAATCCAAGACAGCCCGTTCATCCTACCTTTATAACCCGGGTTCTGCATCGGTGCAGACAAGGATCCTTCAAGGCAATGCAATTCGGGAAGGGGACTGGAAACTGATCTCTCCATTGAAAGTTGGCTGGTTCCTGGAAGACGCAGGCTCGGGTGAATGGGAGCTATACAATTTAAAAGAGGATATTGGAGAGACCACCAACCTCGCGGACAAGTACCCGAAAAAGGTGAAACGGCTCCAAGCCTTGCTCAAATCAAGCGAGGCAAAATTAACCAAATAGGGATGTAAAGATCCCAATCAAGAAGACATTTGATATTGGTTTATAATTGTTTAGCATAAAGAAGTTAAATCTATGAGTTTCAATCGCCGTACTTTTCTTCGTGGAGCAGGAGCCTGCATCGCTTTGCCTGCGTTGGAATCGTTCGGCTTGCCGCGACTCGCCTCCGGAGCTTCAACTGCGACAACCGCCGCCATCACCAACGCGCCGGTCAAGCGACTCGTTACGATCGGCACTTACCTGGGCTTTCACACACCGAGTTGGTTCCCCAAGGAAACCGGAGCGGACTACCGAATTTCAGAAGTATTGGAACCGTTGGAGGACCTGCGCTCGGACTTTTCTCTCTTTTCCGGGCTCGATCACCGCGCTTCCAATGGTCACAAGAATTGGAGTAACTTTCTTACCGGCAAGGCAACGTCCGGCATTTCCATGGATCAGATCGTGGCCAACGGAATTGGTCATCAATCCCGATTCGCTTCGCTTCAAGTAACCTGCGGTTCCGGAGGAGAAGGGCGTATGAGTTTTACCAAAGAAGGCATCAGTCTTCCCTCGATCGGACGACCCAGTGTGCTTTTCAACAAGCTCTTCAGTTCGGATGCGGACAAGGCCCGTATGGATTACGTTCTTTCGAGTAACCGCAGCGCGCTCGACCTCGTTCTCGACGAAGCCCGCTCTCTCAAGAGGCAAGTAAGCTCCCGCGACGCGGAGAAGCTCGACGAATACTTTTCTTCGGTCCGAGACGTCGAACGGAAGGTGCAGAAGCAACGCCAATGGCTCGAAGTCCCAACCCCGAAGGTGGACTTCAAACTACCCGACTACGACCCAGTCGCTCCCGATCTTTCTCTTGAATGCGAAGCCATCATGTACGACCTCATGGCCCTGGCGCTGGAAACCGATTCCACCCGTGTCCTTTCGTTTCTCGTTCCGGGACAGGGGCAGGTCTTTACGATCGACGGGGAAAAGCTGAGCGCCGGTTATCACGGCCTTTCTCATCATGGAAATGATCCGGATAAAATTGCCGAATTCAATCAGGTCGGCAAGAAGCAGGTCGCCAACTTCGGTCGTTTCCTGAGCGTCCTCAATCAAAAGAAAGATGCCCAAGGTCGTCCCTTGCTCGACACCACTGCAGTTTTTTACGGAAGCGGCATGGGCAACGCCAACACACACAATAATAGCCGCCTGCCCGCGTTGCTCGCCGGAGGCGGTTACCGGCACGGAGCTCATCATGCGATCGATCGCGGGAACGAGACGAAGGCAACTCCTTTGCTCGGTGACCTTTTCCTCTCCATCATGGAATCCATGGGCGTCGGGCAGGAGCGTTTCGTGAAAGCGTCGCGCAACATGAACGACTACCTCCTCTAACTCTTCGGCCAGATGAAGGTTTACCCTTTGGCTGTGACGTTTCTTTTGAGTTTTACCGCTGCTCTGGGGAAAGTCAGCGAGCTTCCCGAACAAGTGGACAACTTTCTCGGCACCTATTGCCTGGACTGCCATGATGCGGACACGAGGAAAGGGGAAGTTAGCCTCGACCTTCTCGAGATCGATTGGACTGATCCCCACTCAGCCAAAACCTGGGGCAAGGTTTTTGAAGTTCTGCAAAGTGGGGAGATGCCCCCCGAAAAAAAGAAGCAACCTTCGGACAAGGAGGTTCATGGAATATCGAGCTGGCTGAGTCAGGTACTTCTTGAAAACGACAAACCGGGCGGCACCGTCCTGCGACGCCTCGGCAAGGAGGAATACGAAAATTCCGTCTCCAGTCTCCTCAAAATCCCTTTCACCGTACCACGGAGTTTCCCCACCGATCTCGTATCTCACGGCTTTGACAACCACGGAGAGGAGCTCGTACTTTCTCCGCCGCTCATGGCCCAATATCTTGAGATCGCCACAGCTGCGGCCGATAGCGTTCTTCCTCCCCCGACAGGAAGGCGCAACGTCAAGAAGGATACGGTCGACATCCGGCCCGGTGAGTTCACCCTGAACTTTACCACTGGGCACATCGTGGACGGCGTTTTGCGCATGGTCACTTCGAGCGATCCGCTGGCCCGCGGTTCGGTCTGGCCCAACCGCTTCGAAGCAAGAACGGCAGGCGTCTATCAAGTCAAGGTCGACCTCTCTTACTTCAAGCCGGTGGAAAACCACATCCCGGAGGTCCATCTGCTCTCTCGACGCTCCGACGGCAGCAACTTCGCCCGGGCCAGTGGACTAACCAAACTGGCTGAGTTCAAAGTACCAGAAGCGAAGGCCTCATCTTTCGTCGCCGAAGTCGAACTGCAACGCGGCGAGACCATCGTGATTCATTATGAGAATGCCCCGCTTAGCAGTGACCAAGGCAAAGGTCGGTCCAAACATATCGGACGAATCTCAGAACAATTGCTCGACCTCTTCCGGGATGATCACGAACTCGGAGCCGCCTGGATGAAAGCCGGTTACAAGCGCAGCGACCGGGGATGGAGCTGGTTGGAGAGAATCGAAGCGATCCGCGAAAAGGGAGGCTTGGACGTCGAGGGCTTTGATCCCGAGAATCCTAAAGTAAAAAAGTTCGCTGAAGGGATGTCCCGCCAGGCGGTCAGTCTTGTCGAGACCATGTGCTGCTACCTATTCGAAAAGGGTCCCGGTATCGACGTTCACCACATGTCCGTGACCGGGCCGATCCGACTCATCGAAGACGACGAAGAGATCGCCCGGCAAAAAATCACCGAACGATTCATGGGCAAGCGCCAAGACCGCAACGACCGCGAGTATGCCGCAGCGATTCTCAAGCCGCTCATCGATTCCGCCTTCCGCCGCCCCGCAACCGAAGAGCAGGTCGAGAAATACCTGCAAGTCGTTCTCCGGCACAAGGCAGAGGGGCATCGCTTCGAGGACGGCATCCATCTTGCGCTTCGAGCTTTGCTATGTTCACCCAACTTTCTTTACCGCGGTCATCGCCAAGGTCAGCTCGACGAGCATGACCTCGCAACAAGACTCTCCTTCTTTTTGACCAACTGCCCTCCCGACGCTTCCCTGCAAAAAGCCGCCGCCTCAGGGAAGCTATCCAACCCCAAGGATCTCGAATTTCACACCCGTCGCCTGCTCAAACATACCCGCGTGAAGAATTTCCTCTCATCCTTCACCGGGCAATGGCTCGACCTTCGTTTGCTCCCCGAGATCATGCCCGACAGCCGTTTGCTCAATTGGAACGAGAAAGATCTGGCCGCCATCATCACGGAAACCGAACTTTTCGTAGCTGAAATCCTTCGGGAAAATCATCCGATCGAAACCTTTATTGATCCGGCTTTCACCTATCTGAACAAGCGAAACGCGAAGCTCTACGAAATCAAATTTCCAAACTCGGAAAAAATGAAACGAGTCGACCTCAAAAAGGGAGGACGCCATGGCGGAATCCTTGGTCAGGCCAGCGTGATGATGGCTACGGCCAACGGGGTCGATACCCAGCCCGTTTTGCGAGGAGTTTGGTTGCTCGAGAACGTCTTGGGCGATCCAGTCCCGGAACCGCCTCCCGACGTCCCTGCGGTGGAACCGGACACCATGGGGGCAAAGTCGATTCGGGAACTCTTGCAAAAGCACAACTCCGACGCCAGTTGCGCCGGTTGCCATAAAAAGATCGATCCGCCCGGGTTCGCCCTCGAGAATTTCGATCCGGTCGGCCGTTGGCGCGACCACTATCCGGTCTACGAAAAAGTGGGAGACAAAGTCATCCGCAAGGATGGCCTGCCCGTCGATGCGACCGGTACAATGAAGGACGGTACGATTCTCAACGACGTCACGGACCTCAAGCGCTACCTTGTCGAGAACGTTGATATTTTCGGGAATTGTCTCGCTGAGAAACTGCTTGTTTATGCCACCGGCCGCGATCTTGGTTTTGGTGACCGGCGGGAAGTGGAGAAAATCGTGAAAAAAGTACGACAAGACGGAAATGGATTTCAGGATCTGATCGTCGCGCTTGTTTTGAGCGAATCGTTTCGTACCAAATAACCTCAGGAATGACTCCGTTCTGCAAATTTTTTGTAAGGAAACGTAAGCTAAAGACATTTGATATTACCAGCTCATCTTCTATTATTGATTTCCAATGCATATGAACTTCAATCGACGAACCTTTCTACGCGGGACGGGTGCTCTCATCGCCCTACCCGCCCTCGAATCCATCGGTTTCCGCCGTTTTGCATCCGCGGCCACGAAAGCATCGGTTGCCATCCCCAAACGGGCGGTCTTCATGGGGATCGGCTTCGGAGTGACCAGGCAAACTTGGTATCCCGACCAAAAAGACACGGGTGCAAAGTACCAATTGTCCGAGGGCCTTAGCCCATTGGCCAGGCACAAGAAGGATTTTACCATCGTACAGGGATGTGCCAACAACTACTCCAATGAGGCCCATTGGGGCAGTACCTTTTGGCTGACCGGGGCAAACCGTTATTCGGTCCCCGGACAAAATATGGCCAACAGCATATCTGCGGATCAGGTCGTCGCCGAGCAACTCGGCAAGGATACACGTTTTACATCGATTCAACTCGATAGCTCCGATGGAAACCAATCCGGTCATGGACCTGGTGAATCTCTGGCGTGGGACAAGCGCGGTAAACCGATTGCCGGATACAATGACCCGCTGAAAACTTTTCATAAGCTTTTTTCCGCTGAAGATTTGCCCCTCGAGCAAAGACAGGCAGCCATTGATGAAAAGAGAAGCGTATTGGATGCGGTGTTGACCGAGGCAAACCGCGTTCAGCGTGGCCTGTCCAGAAACGACAACAATAAGTTGGACGAGTACTTTCAAGGTATACGGGACATTGAAACCCGTCTCGGCAAAGATGAAGACTGGTTGGATAAGCCAAAGCCCAAGGCACCTCTCGATGAACCACCTGTCGGGCTCAAGGGACGGGAAGAAATTGAGATGATGCACAACCTGATTGTGGCCGCATTGCAAACCGACAGCACCCGGGCACTGACATACCGCATGCCCGGTCAATCCCTGCTCAGGAGTATGGATGTGAAGCATAGTTCTCACAATGTCAGTCACTACTCTCCAGGCGAAAGGATGGATGCATCCAAGGCCCGTGACCAAATGCACAGCACTCTGCTTGCCGGGTTCATGGACAAATTAAAAGCCACCAAAGAGGCGGATGGCACCAGTCTGTTTGATCATACCTCACTCGCGTTTGGATCGAATATCAGCAGTATTCACTATCTTGTTAATTGCCCGACCATTCTTGCGGGAGGAGGGGCCAACCTCAAACTGGGCGAGCATATGGTTCTTCCCAAGGATACCCCGCTTTGCAATGTTTGGCTGACCATGCTGCAAGGAATGGGGATCGATGCCGAGCGCCATGGTGACAGTACCGGTATCATCAAAGAACTGCAGGCGTGAGTAAAAAGCGACCTTTCTTTTTGGCCGGGTTTACTTTGGCCATCAACACTCTTTTCGGTGCAGAACCCAAGGCCATCGTGCCGGAAAAGCATCTCGATCTGCTTGATACCTACTGCATGGATTGTCATGATGCGGATACGCAGAAAGGAAAGGTCAACCTGGAAGACTTGCCCTTGGAGGTCGACACTCTTCAGCATGCGGAACTTTGGCAAAAAGTTCTGGACGTGTTGAATTCTGGAGAAATGCCACCGGAAAAAAAGCGCCAACCCGAGAGCGTGGCCAAGGCGGACTTTCTGGAGGATCTGGCCAAGACCATGGTGCTTGCCCGTAAAAAACTGTCCGACTCAGCTGGACAGATCACCATGCGCCGACTCAACCGGCGGGAGTATCAAAATACGATGAAGTCCCTGACCGGGGTTAGCCTGAACGTTGATTCCCTCCCTGCTGATGGCGGATCGGGAACCTTCGATACCGTGGGGGCTTCCCAATATATTTCCAGCGATCAATTCGAGCAGTACCTGGAACTGGGTCGGACTGCGATTGATGAGGCTTTTGCCCGGCACGCGAGCCTAGATAAAAAGGTCCTGACTTTTCGGGTGGAACCGGAAAAAACGGTTAATGTGATGAGTGCGAATTGGATGAAGCGACTTGAGGAAAACCATCAGCGTTACCTTGGCTGGAAGGCGGGTGTCGACAAGGCTGCCTTGGCTCCAGAGAATCAGCAAGCGCTCGAACAGATTCGCAAGAAGTACAACCTCACTGATTTGACCACTAGTATAAGGCTCTATCAAAATGCAGATCTTCTTAAGGGTGTACCCGATGCAAAGAATTTTGGATTTAAGGATTCCAATGATGCAGAGTTCTCTTTCCGGGGTGGTTATGACCGCATGTATGCCTACCAGAAACACTATGCCGAACTTCCCCTCAGCGACCGTGGCACTTACCTGAAGCTCGGTTGGGGATTTCAACGGATTGTTATCTCACCGCCTGCGGACAAGCTAGCCCCTGGAGAGTACAAACTCAGGATACGGGCCGGGTCAGTGATAGGTTCTGATCCTAACCGCCATTACATTCAGATCGGATACCCACAGAGAAACAATGATGTTCCGGCTGGCTTTGCCGGCAAGCCAATCAGCGGACACCAGGTAAACGGAACCACTGAGAATCCCGAAATTATTGAAACGATTGTCAAAATCGGATCGGGCAATCCCAATGAGTTTGCCATTCAGGAACGCCAGCCCGAAGACCGCGATACATACAGGAAGCAATTCTACCGCATTAAGAAGGAAAATGGTTATGGGTATCCCCCAGCCGTCTGGATAGACTGGGCTGAGCTCGAAGGCCCGATCAAAGATAAACAGATAATTGAGTCATCGATCAGTCGAGTTGAGCCCGAAAAAACAATCAATCCGGCTAATGAGAAAATCATCAAAAAAGCGGAAGCAGCACAGGACCGTTTTAAACAGTGGAAAAAAGGTGTGGATGAGGCAGCCAAGTCTCCTGAAAATCAGGCGATCATTGCTGAGATTCGAAAGAAGGATCGCCTGATTGATCACCCTAATCGCTTTTACATTTTTGCCGAGCATTTCAAGGATGTTCCCAATCCCAAAGATTTCGGGTTTTTAGATTTTCAAAAAGCGGCTGCATCCGATCCTTCGAGATCCAGAAACCTTGCCTTGCACAAACACTATGCGAGCCTGCCTCATCGTGATACCGGTACCTATCTTAAACTTACCCACGGAACCGGACGGGTAATCGTTCCACGAAAAAAGAAGGACTTGCAACCGGGCAACTACGTCGTGCGGGTTCGGGTGGGTGCAGTCAAAGGAACCCCTGCATCGCGTCGATTTATTGAAGTTGGATACCCCCAGCGGGATATTGATTCAAGGGATTGGGGATTGAAAGGTAAACCCATCGGAGTGCGCCAGGTTACTGGAACGATTGAGGCGCCGCAGATCATTGAATTCCCCATTGAGTTGCGTCCGGGCATGCCCAAGGAATTTGCGGTGCAGGAAAAACAACTTAACACTGGAAATTTAAAAGTGCTTTGGGACGACCATAACAGGCTCGTGAAGCAGAACGGGTACGGGCATCCCCCGGCAATCTGGGTCGATTGGGTGGAACTCGAAGGGCCTATTGATCCGAATCGACCAAAGATATGGAAGCACCGCCGTGAAGTTGAGCATTACGCCACCGCCCAAGTTAAGAAAAAATACGAGAACTACTACAAAGCTGGATATGAAGCGGGCAAAGCATTTCTCAAGGACGGAATTGCAAGACCGGCAGTAGGAGTAAAGGACAAGGAAGAGGCCAACTTCCGCATTATTCGCTACGAGAGGGAAGCTCCTTCACAATTGCGCTACCTGAATGATCCCCTGACCAAGAGCGGTTCCTTGCTCGGCGTGTTCGACCGTAACGGAAATTTAAACAGTGAGGAAATTATTGAATTAAGCCTGGATCCTTCAGGAGCAAAGAAAAAGTCAAAGCCATTGCCTATGGGCAAATATCGCTTTCGTTTCCGCATGGGGTCCGTCGAGGGCACTTCTCCGGACCGTCATTTTGCGGTGTTGGGGGCGGTAAATCAAGGAGTAGATCGGAATGTGGGTGGTGATGGCTTCAGCTTGTTGGAAACTTTTCAAATTACCGGAACTACCAATGCCCCGCAGATTTTCGAAGCCACCGTCGAATTGACCCTCAATGGTTCACGCAAGTTTTCTCTTCGCGAGAAGAGCAACCTCAAGGCAGACACCTTGCGGGGCAAGAGGGAGATATACAAAAACGGCATGGCCGCGCCACCGGCTCTCTGGGTTGACTGGGTGGAGTGGGAAGGTCCTTTGCAGGATGCCGCTCAGGAAGGCGAGCTGGTTAGCATTTTGCAAAACAACCTGCAAGGATCCGTGGGTACGGAAGAGAAAAGAGCCCGGGCCATTTTTAAGCGCTTTTGCGTGGAAGCCTTTCGCCAGATTGATCCGGACCCCATGTTTATCGATCAATTGGTCGGTTTATATAATAAAAGGGTGACCGCTGGTGATTCTTTCGACGTGGCTATCCGTACGCCTCTCAGTGTCATCCTTGCCTCCCCCGGTTTTCTTTATCTCGATGAGCCGAATATTGAGGGATCCAAGCGTCCGCTCAATGACCGGGAATTAGCGGTTCGCCTCGCTTATTTCCTTTGGAGTTCTCCCCCGGATGCTCGGCTCTTTGCATTGGCCAAGAAGAATGAACTGAGTAAGCCCGCCACTCTGCGTGCGGAAGTGGACCGCATGATTGCCGACCCCAGATCCGAGGAATTCGTGGCCGGATTTGTCCACCAGTGGTTGCATATGGAGAGGTTGGACTTCTTTCAGTTTGATACCAAATTGCACCGTGAGTTTGACGAGAGTGTTCGGGCTTCTGCCCGGAAGGAAGTATACGAATCATTTGCCCTTTTGTTGCGTGATCAGGAGGGTGGACGTCTTGGGAAATTGTTGAAGAGTGATTACGTTATGATCAATGGCCTGCTCGGTACCTATTATGGAATTGATGGAGTAAATGGTGATCATTTCCGCAAGGTTTCCTTACCCCCTGATTCTCCTAGAGGAGG
>JAOLZO010000019.1 GCA_028343845.1 Verrucomicrobiota bacterium
ATACACGCAGCAGGGCGGCAACCTGATGGTGTTGCCGGCCGTCGATGGCGGTAAGTCGGCCGGCAAGCCACCGGCTTGGATTGGGGCTGATCGGGGCTCTTTGCAAACCGCACCGGTGAGCGTGCCCTTGCGCATTGCCGGCGCGCAGTCTGAATTCTGGTTTGACCTTCGTGGACTGGACGGCCGGGTTCGGCTCGGCAATGCGTTTACGAAGAAATACCATCCACTTTCGTTCGGGCAAGACGCCGGTTACGAGCCCCTGCTGGCGACCGGAGAGAACCATCGGCTTTTGGCCCTGCGCAAACACGGTAAAGGTCAGATCGTCGTGAGTGGCCTGGCATTTGGCCGCTCGGGGGACTGGAGTACGCTTCCGCGTCAGAAAACTTTTCTGGTGATGGCGCAACCCATCGCTTTGGGCGCTGCATCCGGACTGGTCAATGCAAACGTATCGATTGTCGCTGGCCAGCCGATGCGCTTGATGCAGGGCGAAGGAAACGAGTTGTCGATCACGACCCTCTTGGGCGACCAGATAGATTGGTTCGGCTTGAAGGACAAGTCGCCCCTGTTGGTGCGTAGCGGTGCATACGTCGTCAATATGGGCCAACGTGAGAGCTGCCTGTCCGTTCTGCCATCAGAGCGCGAAGGGAGCAGCCCCTTTGTCGAGGGCGACAAAATCGAGGGCTTCACGGGCATCCCTCATGGGGTGCGTACGCTTTCCGACGAAGATGATTTCCGCGACGACTTGGATAAATCACTGGCTGGAACCGGTTTGTTTTTGCCGTTCCTGCTGTTGGCCCTGATCTGCATGATGGCCGAGGGAATCTTGGGCTCGCCAGCCAAAAAATGGAAAAGCAGCGTCACGGTGGATTCTTACGACTCGCTCCGGAGCAAAACGCCTGCAGCGCTCGATGGGGGGGCATCATAATGTTAGCTATGCTTGTATGGAAACCGCATCTCGGTACGCTGGCAAACAGTCTGGTCATCCTTGGTGTCATGGTCTGGATGTACGTCATGTGGCGTCGCTATCGGAAGCGCTACACGATCAAGAAAACCTTGCTGCTTCTGGCCCCGAAGCTGGTCGTCACCCTGCTCGTGGTGCTGGCTTTGATGGACCCGGCATGGCGCGACGTGAAGCCGTCGGATGACACCCATAGGGTGGCTATCATTACCGACGTCTCAACTTCGATGGACGTGGCGGACGATGGGACCGATACTCGGATCACACGCGCCGGAAAGATCGCGGATGATATGGCCGGCGAACTACGCGGTACGGCCGGGGTGGAGAATTATCGCTTCGACGTGGACATCTTGGGCTCAGAAGATGAGCCGGATGAGGGAACCCGCCATACGGATCTGGGTAGGACGGTGGTGTCGCTCTCGGAGCGCCCGGACGTGTCTGACTGTAAGGCGGTTATCCTGTTGACGGATGGTGGTGACGAAATGATTCGCAGCCAGCGTCTGCCTCCGGTTCCTGTTTATATCCTGGGTATCGGCACGGACCCTTCGACCTGGGATGATCTGGAAATCAGCAATGCCGAGATTCCCGAAGAGGTCGAACTGGACACCCCCTTCAAGGTTTTCGCGGATATTGTCGTGCATAGCGCCTCGAGTGGCTTTGCGACGAAGGCCAAGTCCGTTGACGTTAAGGTCGAAAAGAAGGTCGACGGAGTCTACCAGTTACTGAAAACGGTGAACGTTGTCCCGCGGTCGACCAATGGCCGGGTGGAGTTTGATCTTCCGGCCGAGGAGACGCCGGGGGTGTATCAATACCGTCTATCGGCAAAGGGCATCAAAGGTGAAATGACCGAACTGAACAACGCCCGTGAATTTGCGGTGGATGTCCGCGAGAAGAGCATCAACGTACTGCTGTACGGCAATATGTTGGATTGGAATTTTGCCCTGCTCAAGCGGAAGTTTGGCGATGATCCGACGATTAAGCTCACGACGGTCTACCGCAAGAGCGCCGAGACGGTGATTATTGATGGCAGACGGCAGGAAGGCGACGCGGTTTTTGCGCGCGGGTTCCCCAAGGATGAGGAGATACTCGGGCTTTATACGATCATTGTTCTGGGGTCCTTCCCTTCAGAGCTCATTTCGTCCGATTCCTTCACGGCCTTGAAGAATTACGTGGAAGGCGGGGGTAACCTCGTGATGCTAGGCGGACCGAACTCCTTTGACAAGGGAGGCTACTATAACACCGCCATTGCTCCGCTTCTGCCTTGGAAGAAAAGCACCAAGGGGCAAGGCATCAGTGCGGGAATCTTCCCGGTTATGGTGCCACCCGAAGGGGAGTCGCATGGCTTGTTAGGCGCGACGGCGACGATCTTGAAGGGTGTTGGAAGTCCGGTGTTCCATTCGGTCAATAGAGTAGGGGAGCGCCGTAGCGGTGCGATGAGCCTGATGAATGCCTCTGTTGGCAGTCGGGTGGTGCCGGTCGTAGTCCTGCAACCGTACGGCAAAGGACAGGTCCTGGGAGTTGCTACCGATACACTCTGGCGCTGGGGGCGGATGGACGGTGATATCGCCGACGCCGGTCATCAGTTCTGGCGGGATACGATTCGTTATTTGTCGGGTGAGATTGAAGGTGGCCGATTCCTGACCGTGAAATGGGATCGCAAACGCTACCGGCCGAGTGAGGAAGCGCTGGTGGATATCGGGGTGGTCGGTCGCTATGCGGAGGGTGCGGTACATTTAAAGGGGACCGTGGAGCATGCCGGAAAAACCGAGAACTTGCCGATTGTGCTCCAGCAGGAAAGTAATTTTCAGACCCGGGTGTTCTTCCCGAAACCGGGTGAATATAAGATCAGCATGGAAGCTACGCTGGCCGGAAATCCATTGGATACCTATGAACGTACGATCCGCATTGGGTCGAGTGTTAGCGAGGGTGCCGATCTCGCGGTCGATCATCCCTTCCTGGAAAGCCTGGCCACGCGCAGTGGCGGCTCGTATAGTCGCGAGGGCGAGACAGAAGAGCTTTTGGAACGTTTGGATGAGCTGTTGCTGGCATCGTCCGAATTGCACGACACACCACTGGTCAAGATAGCGGCTCTGTTTAACCTGTTGCCGTTGTATATCATCCTCCTGATGGGGGCCCTCTTGTGGGAGTGGATTCTGCGCAGACGAATGAATATTGTTTAGAGGCATGAAGACAATGAACGGAAAGACCAACTTAGGACTGAATCCCTCCACACCGGGAGCGCGGTGTGGATTCGTCCTGCTTGTTGCCCTGTTTGTTTCGTTGCCCTTCGACCTGTCAGCGCAGAAGCCCAAGAGCCCGCTCAAGCGGCAAGCCATCCTGCACATGTCGGATGGCGAGCAGCGTGAAGGCATCATCGAACTGTCCCGCGGTATCGAGTTTAGTTTGACGAACTTGGAACGCAACGACACCGGCGCCAATGCCCCAGTGGAGTCAGCGAAGTTTTCCGGGAAGAAGAGCAAAATCTACACCTTCAATTTCAATGTTGTGAAAGAGATGAGGTTTGAGCCCCATAGCGAGGAATACCTGAAAAAATTCAAGATGCTCAATGTCGGCTTCCGGGACGACGTGGATGAAGCCGGGAAGAGCACGGTCAAGAAAGTGAGGGTAGGCCAACCGTATCCGGTCATCAAGCCCAAGTGCACCGTTGTCTTTAACAGTGACGAGGTCGTGACCGGACTCCTCCGCACCTGTGTCGTCTACCTGACGACAGTGGATCCCGATACGGGTTTTAAGATCAAGACCTCCAAGGTGCTCGTGAAGTCGAAGTATTCAGGAGAACCGGGTCAGTCCTATGAGGATCTCCTGCGGGTCAAGCGTATCCAGATGCTGGATGAAGGGACTCAGTTTGCGCGCAGCATGCCGATCACGTTCAACGCCTTTGACTTTGATTCAATCAATACCAACTACGTTCGTATCAAGGATGCCGGTGATACCAATCTCCTTGCCCATGGGGTGGTCCCTGAAGAAGCGTTTCTCAAGGCAAATAAGCTTGTGGTCTCCACGAAGGGCAAGCCGGCTACGGCCGAACCCAGCCTGATACGCATGACCGGGCTGACTCACGATACCTTGTCGAAAGTGCGTGTCCAGCAGGAGGCCGATGGCAGCGTCAAGGTTCATTCAACCCTCGGCGAGAATGTGTTTCTGGCTGCCCAAATCAACGGCAAGTGGGTGGCCAGTTGGCCAGTCGAGGGCACCGTGCGCACGGAGCTGTTCAAGTCGGTCGAAAAGGAATTCAAGAAAACGGTGGATTATTACAACGAACGAAAACTCATTGGGATTATCCCGAAGAAAAACGGTCGGGAAATTCTCGCCCTGGTACGGCTTCGCCGGGATATCCCGGACCCCGAGCAAGCCCTGGCGTGGGCGATGAGTACTCGGTGGGGGGCGCAGGGAAGTTTTGAAATGGGGGAGGACGGCAAGTTGTTGGAGTACTACCGCTTGAGTATTTTGAAGTATGCGCGCGATCCCAAGACCGGCGAGATGAGTTTGGAGGATCGCGGTTCCTTTTGTCGGGTGCGGATAGATCTTGAAGATGAAACGCCGGAGGTGGGGGTTTCGCCGGCGCTATGGCCGGTCGTCATGAAGGACGGCAGATTGATTGTCGGGCCAAAAGAATAGGGAGATAAACCATGAGCCAGGAAAAGACATTAGATTTCAGGACGGTCGTCGAACGGGCGAACCGCAACCGGCGGACGTCCTCAGTGATCCTGGGTTTTCTGACCTGGGGTGCCATCGTCGCTACGACGTGGCTTAGCCTTTTTGCCCTCGATAATCTACTCAACCTGCCCACTTCCCTGCGCTTCCCGTTTGCGATCATCGGGCTGGTCATCACCGTGGGTTGCTTTTTCAAGTATGCCGTCGGGGCGCTGCGAGAACGCAGCAGTGACGAGTTGACCGCGCTGAAGCTGGAGGAGCAATTCGGTATTAAGGACAATGTGTTGATCAACACGATGCAGTTTGAGGACATGGGCTACAGTGAGGATCAGAAAGCGTTTGTCAATGCCACCGCCGATGCGGCTACCACAGGGTGGAACCATGTGCCGCTGCGGGAGCTGCTGCAGGTGGGCAGATTGACAAAATGGTCGATTGCAATCGTCTTGCTTCTGGTGTCGTGGATTGCTTACAGCATCGTGGCGCCGGACTATCTCGAGAGCGCATTCAATCGATATGCGTTCAGTTTTGCCGATGCTCCACCAGCTGCCGCATCCAAGCTTGTCATGACCCCGGCGGAGGATGTGACTGTCGCCGAATACGCGAATTTGGATATCTCGCTGGATGTCAGCGAGTTCACCAAGGGCAAGGAATTGGTGATCTATCCGTCGATCAAATACAAGGAGGGTGTCGGTGTCTTTGAGAGCCAGAGTGTCGACGGTGCGGAAGTAAAGATGCGGCCGGTTGTCGGTGATCCCAATCTCTACCAGTATACCTTTGAGAGCGTTCGCCGGAGCTTCTCTTTCCGCATTTTCGTGGGTAGCACCTATACCCATAACGTGCAGGTCACCGTGAATCCGGCGGCTAAGATTATTGAATCGACCTTCACCATCACCCCGCCGGCCTACGTGGCCATGCCGGCCCGGACGCAAGGCGGGCCGCCGAACCCGGTGAAGTGCCTGCCCGCGACTGAGTTGGGGGTGCGCATCAAAGTGGATCAAGCCATTGAATCTCTGCGATGGGAATGGCCAACCGGCAAGATCGTGTTTCAAGATGCGGGCGACAGGGTCTGGAACGCGCAGGTTGACGTGGGCGATTCCGGCGGAAACTACGATTTGATCGCCGTGGTGAAGGATATGCCCGACATCGTCTTGAGCAGTGGCAGCGTGCTGATGGTGACGGACCGGAAGCCCGAAGTGCGCTACGTGGATACCGAGATGAGTCACGTTGTGGTACCCGGCGCAACCTTGCCGTTGAAATTTGAAGGCAAGGACGACTATGGAATGAAGGATATGAAGCTGACTTTTCGCCGCGCCCAGGCCGGTAGTCAGCCCGAGGTTCTTCAGGACTGGGCTTTTGAGGCGCCCGGTGAACGGGACCGGATTGAAAGGATCGTTCGACTGCAAATCGATGCCAGCCAGTTTGAACCCGGCAACAAGTACTTTCTCGAAGTCGTTGGCAATGACTTCTGTCCCGACACGGACATGGCTGTGTCTGATCCGCTGCTGCTTACGGTGAAGAGGTTGGATGCCAACCTCGCCGATGGCGAATCCGACCTGAAGGATCTCTACGCCGCTCTGGAGCGGGCCATCGAACTCCAGAAGCAGGCGCTCGATGGAACCGACGGTCTGCTCGCCAACAGTGACGGTGTCTGGCTTGACTTGAATCGCAAACGGCGTGAGGACGAAGCCATTCAGACGGATCTCGATAAATACCGGGAGCGTATTGTCGGCCAGCAGATGGAGGTGCGGAAAACCCTTCTCGATGGGGTCAGGACGGTGCCGGACAAGGGCGTGCACATGGCCGCTCGAATGAAGAGCATCTCCGAGGTTGAGGCCATGGAAGCCAATACGCGTGCCTTTGCGGCCGGCCGGCAGCGCTTCGATGCGGGCGCCCTGAAGCGCGCGAACGGCTATGGCCCGGGGTCCTCATTCAAAAAGAACACGACTCAGGTTGTCCGATTCAAAGAAACGCCAGCACGCTATTTCGGGTTGGTCATTTATTCGACTCACAACTGGTCGGGCAGGGCATGGCTCGATAATCTGGCCCTCGTGGGTGAGAAGAACGCTTACCTGGACAGTTCGAGTTGGAAGCTGGTGTCGTCAAACGTCAAGGATGCGGAGAAGGCCCTGGCTGTGCCTAAGGGAGAGAAATCGACGGGCGGATTGTTGCTCCCGGCCTTGCCTGCAAACTTTGTCTTCGACATGGGAACCGAGCAAACGGTCTCCGGGGTAGCCTGTTTCGGCAAAGATCGTGGGAATGACGCTGCCCCTAAAGGTGTTTCCGTTTACCTTGCCACGGAAAAGGCGCCTGCGATCGGGCCAATGCCGCTTGAACAGGGGCGTGTCGATGGCGAGTTCAAGCACCTGCGAACCGTGCAGCAGATCATCTATAACGAGCTGCTGGCCCTGAAAGGTGCGGAATTTGAAGCCTTGGCGAAGGAGGCCGAAGATGAGCTCGCGGACTTGCTTGGCGAAGGCGAGGAGGCCTCCGCTTCGGTCGATATCTTGGATGATGCCAAGGAAAAATTCAAAAATTGGCTCGAAGAGAATGAGGAGAACGAGGCGTTACGGAATATCATCGCCGCGAAAGCACCCGAAGATTTGACCGAAGAGGATGAGAAAAAGTTGGCGGACCTGGATTTGAAGAAGGAAGAGTTGAGGCGTGAACTTATGGATATGGAGGCGGACCTTGCCAATTACGGCTGGGACTTTGCGGACCCGACGGACATCGAGACTTTCGAGGAGACGATGCACAATATTCAGGAGGAGAAGGAAAACCTCGAACTCGGCGCGATGGATATGAACGATCGTGACAAGAAGCGGGGCGACATGTCGCGCAATATGGACAACAGTAGAGAGCAGGATGGGGCGTCGGAACTGGAGACGGGGCAGAAGGAATCGCAATCGGGTGCCCTGGTGGAGCCCGGGCGTATGGAAAATCCGGAAGATGAAGGCATGCCGCCGGATCTTGGCGAACTGCCGGCGCAACTTCCGATTCAGATCTCCGAGCTGACCAAGGGACTCGATGAACTGGGGGAACCGATACCCGAGTCCGGGAGCGAGATCATGGATATGAAAGATCCAGAGGGATCGCCTGTTTCGGATAACCTGGACTCTGCAACCGCGGCCGGGCAGATGACCGACCAAACGCCGAACCCGACGGCCAAAGCCAAGGGACGCGGGAACCTGGGCCGCGCCGGACAGGCGGATGGTCAGATGGTGGCCGACCAGGCGCCTGCCATTCCGGATAATGAGGTGGCGATGCCGTCTCGCGTGTCTGACAGTCAGGCGGAAGATGGCCAGGTTCAGGATGAAGACACGGCGTCAGCAACCTCCGTGGGCGTGGGTAAAGGAACCGGCAAAACGTCCGAATTTGAGAAAAGCGGCAAGCTCCCGCCGGATGCCTTGAACAAGCTCAAGAACTTGATGGGTGCTGCGAAGGACGAAAGCCGGGAGAACAACCACGGGCTGCTGTTAGCGCTTCAACGTCACCATTTGCCCACAACCGACCTCAAAAAGGCCCTTAACCTCCTCGAGCAGCTGCGCCGCAACGAGAAGCAGGGCGTCGACGTCAGGCAGGCGCTGAGCGAAGCCCAGAGGCACGTGCGAGCCGCCGAAAGGGCATTGGCGGGTGCCTACGAGCGGCGGGCGAAGGAACTTGCGGATAGGAAAACCGGCGATGCCTTTGAGAGCGATACGGCTGGCGGAACGGTTCCCGCCGGCTATGCGGATATTGTCAGCAGATACTTCAAAGCCGTGGCTGAAGAATCCTCAATCAAGAGATAACCCCTTAAACAAAAGAAAAATAGAAGAGAGGAAAAAAATGGAAAAATCAGATAGCAACTCCACTGGAAGTGATGCCGAAACGATCGCCGCGCTTGCCCAGGCAGGTGAAGCCATTAAGGCCGAAGTAGGGAAAATAATCGTGGGCCAGACCGACGTGATCAATCAGGTCCTTACGGCCTTCTTTGCCCGAGGACATTGCGTGATTGAGGGCGTTCCTGGACTGGCCAAGACCCTGATGATCAGCAGTCTGACGGAAACCATGTCGTTGGATTTTACCCGCGTGCAATTCACGCCTGACCTGATGCCCACGGACATCACCGGCACCACGCTGTTGAACGAAGATGAACATGGCAAGCGCCACTTCACTTTCGCCAAGGGGCCGGTTTTCACCAACATACTCTTGGCTGACGAGATCAACCGTACGCCCCCGAAAACACAAGCCGCTCTACTTGAAGCCATGCAGGAGCGTAACGTGAGTGTCGGCGGCGAGAGCTACAAGCTGCCCGAGCCGTTCCTAGTGCTGGCCACGCAGAACCCGATTGAGCAGGAAGGAACCTATGCCCTTCCGGAAGCGCAATTGGATCGATTCTTGTTCCTGGTGCGAATCAACTACCCATCACTCAGTGAAGAAGAAAAAATTCTCTTGTCCACCACGCTGGAGTCGCTGCCGAAACTGGAGCAGATCATTGACGGTCCAACCATCATCGGGATGCAGAAAGCGGTACGCGGTATCGGGGTGAGTCACGAGGTGGCCAACTACGCAGCGCGCCTGGCGCGCGCCACCCGTCCGGGAAGCCCGGAAGCGCCGGACTTCGTAAATCAGTGGGTGCGCTGGGGATGTGGTCCGAGAGCAGGGCAGGGGTTGTTGTTGGCGGCCAAGTCGAACGCCGGACTTTCCGGCCGGTCCGATGCTACGATCGAGGACGTGCAGAAATTCGTGCTTCCTGTCTTGCGGCATCGCATGGGCTTGAACTTCGCCGCGGTCAGTGAAGGCCAGAGCACGGATGATATCGTCGATATGCTGGTGAAGCACGTCCCTGAAAAGGCATCTGCCGCAGCTTCGCAAAAGGTGGCATAAGGCGCCAAATGAATCGATACTCGTCAATTTGGCTGGCGGTGGCCGCTCTCTGTGGGGCCTTCTCCGCCGAGGCTAGGGTGATCGGGCAGGTCAAGAACGTGGTGCCTT
Organism: Verrucomicrobiota bacterium; assembly: GCA_028343845.1. GTDB lineage: Bacteria > Verrucomicrobiota > Verrucomicrobiia > Opitutales > Seribacteraceae > Seribacter. The sequence goes on from JAOLZO010000019.1 coordinate 9,605, forward strand.
CGACGATCCGGGTCAGCCCCGGTGGGGAACACGTGCTGGCGGTAACGGTTGACGCGCGGACACAAAAACGACGGGTCAATCTCGATGGAACACTCTTGGCCGGTTCGTATGATTACATCGCCAAGGGCACTCCTTTCTTCAGTGAAGATGGGCAGCGCCATGCCTTTGTCGGCACGCGCGGCACGAACTGCATGGTGGTGGTGGACGGGGTAGAGCAGCCCTCCTATGCGATGACAACCAGTCGGTGGCCCATCACCGGCTTGGTATTTGGTTCGGATGGATCGAAGACTCACGTGGCGTATCAGACGACTGAGAAGGGCAAGCACTATGTGGTCGTCAATGGTAAGAAGCTGGGTGGTTACGAGAGTATCAAAGACGGACTGCCCGGGATCTGGGATTTCTATTTCGAGGGAAGCTATTTCGCCTACCGCGCCAAAGTCGGCGACAAGATGGTGGCCTGCCGAGGGCATGTCGACGGTGACAAGGTACATCTCGTTCAGAGCAAGCCATATCTTTCCATCGGATCGGGATCGCCGGTGTGGATGGGTGGAACGTCCGAGGGGGATAGCGGAGATCTTTTTGCCTTCATCGCCAAGGATGGCCCGGGAAAAGAGCGGGTTCTAACCTTGCCGGGTGAGCAACCGATCACAAAGAAGACCTGGAAATTCATTGCGCGTAACATGCTGCAGGTGTCACCTGGCACCAGCAAGGAAATGGTTTATGTCGCTGGCGATACGAAGTGGCAAGTGGTCATCGGCGAGAAAGTATGGCCGCCTTGCGAAACCATGGGGCGCCTGATGTCCTCGCCGTCCGGCCAGACCTGGGCCAGCACGGCGAAGCGGGATGGAAAGCTCGTGATGATGGTCAACGGCGTGCCGAGCAAGGCTTACGCGGAGATCCAGCACGCAGACAGCCTGTTTCCCGCCGGTGATGAACGCGTTGTGTTTGCCGCGGCCCAGCTTGGTGACTCCAGTACGCCCGCCCATATGGTGGTGGATGGAAAGGAAGGGAAGGCCTATGCTCAGGTGACCGGTGACAGCGTTGTTTTTAGTTCAGACAAAAAATCCATGGCCTACGTCGCCGGAGATGGGAATAAGAATTTTGTCGTACTCGATGGCGTGGAAGGACCGGCTTTTGACCAGGTGGCCGATCTGCGATTTTCACCTGGCGGATCGGTGCTGGCCTACCGCGCCCGGCGCGGGCTGGAGCATTTCGTTCTGGTGGACGGGAAATCAATGGGGCCGTATGGGGAGGTGGAAGCTCGTTCACTGGTGTTCAGCCCGGATGGAAAATCCGTGGCCTGGGCCGCATTCGGAGAAAACGGCCAATGGCACGTTTATTTGAATGGCAAACCGATCGATGACGGTTGCGATCGGATTATAAGCCAGCTGACGTTTTCTCCGGGGGTGAAGGAGCCGGCCTACGTCGGGCGCTTCCTGCCCGAGGGCCGGCAAGTGTTTGCTTTGTCGATGGGCGGTAAATTTGGCCGACAGTTTCCATCGATCTGGATGGGCGATGATGGAAAACTATTCGTCCAGGAAGATGGCCGTATCGAGTATTTCGCAAAGAGTGGTTCGTTGCTGTACCGGGTGGTGGCGAAGCATGAATAAACGGTTCCTTGCTCTAATCGCGTGCGGTCTTCTTCAGAGTCTCCACATTTATGCGGCTGACGTCGTACCACCGCCTGCGAAAGGGCTTAACTGTGTGTTCTTCGCGCCGCGTGTTCCCGAGAAGGACGAGTCATCGCTGGTGGGCATCCATAAGCGCCTGTCCGTTATTGCTGAAAAAGCCGGAATCTCGGGTCATTCGCAGGTGGAGTTGTCGCTCGACCCGGACGACAAGAAACGAGCCGCGGAAATTACAGCCGCGTTGTCAAAGGGGCCCGTCGATTTACTCGGACTCACTGTTTCCAAAGGGATTTTTGGAAAAGCAGAGCAATTCTTCCCGATTATGGACCAGGCCCTGGCGATCAATCCCAGGATGCAGTTCCTCATACAGATTCCCGGTCCGGTAAACGTCCCTGTGCGGGATGTGAACCAGCTCAAATGGAGCGGCGACCGCTTTCATAAGATTGCCCATACCATCATCGTGGAAAAAATGCGCGTTCGCTATCCGAGCACCCACATACATTGCGCCTATTATGGACGCACCGGCCCGGAGCTGAAAACCCGCTTCGAAGATGGGGATCTGCCGGGTATTGCGGAGCTGGTCGGAGAGAAGGGTGTCTTCCGCGACAAGGCCGGGAATCCCGGACCTGTGCTGGATGATTTGAATGCCATGCTGACCCTCTCGATCATCTACGACGTCGATCTCACGCAGCAGGAGTTGGGCTTGGGATACAAGGCGAGCCTGGGTCCGATGCTCAAGAGGCTTCTGAAGCACGAATCCAAACATCGCGAACACGTTCCGGAACCCTTTGCGGGAACGGGACCGAATGTTTTCACGCCGGAAACCTGGGATCCGCCCTGGGGTTACACTGTCCCGCAGGCCGACAAAAAGGGCATCAATGCCTTCCTGTGGGGGCATAAATTCTTCGCACCGCTGGTTGAGGCAACAACTGCAATCGCGAAAGAAAGCGGGATTAACGACCAAACGATAAAGGCTCATGTGCACAAGCCTTTTCAAGGTGGGCCTGGTGTGGGTGCCTTGAATTTGATGCCGAATAAAAAGGGTAACCCATTACAACTCGATCTCGCCGCTAAAAAGTATGATCTCGTGTGCCTGACCTATCACATGGAGGATACGGGCAGGCTCCGACATTACAAAAGGTGGTTTGATTTTGTTCTGGCGCATAACCCGGAGGCGCGGCTCCTTATTCATCTGCCGGCTTCCTTCGACCCGGTCAGTCGTGATCTCCGCTTGTTCAACAAAACCGGCGATGCGATACGTGCCCGTTTCTACAAGGAGATCGTGCTGCCCATGCGGGCGATGTATTCCGATAATCAGATCATCTTCTGGTCTTCCGGGCGCGTTAACTCTGAGCTCCGGCGGCGCTACGAAGAAGGGAAGTTGCCCCGGGTCAAACAGCTGGTCGGCCCCAGAGGAATCTTTGCGGTTCAGGGCGGCTTGCCGGGCCCCTTGCTGCAGGACCTGGAAGGGCTGATCCTCTACTCGCTCATCTACAAGGTTGACTTACCGCAAAAAATGACTGGCCAGGAAGGCAAGCTGGACCTGAACGCACTGGCCACCGAGATGATCGTCATGGAAAAGGCGAAGGGGCTGTGAGTGGGGAGTTTTCCAAGGCTATCAGCATGACTATGCGGGGCCGGAATTCACCCTTCCTAATCATACTCTCACTGTGTTTAGTGGCACCACTCTTGCAGCCACTCTCGGCGGCGGAGGCCGAGCCGGCCATTGCTAAGCCGGTTGCCTGGCATGCCTCGAATGCGGATGTTCGCGCGCCGGTCAAGGTGGATGTTAAGGGCGCGCTGCTGCGGATGCCGCCGCAGGTGTATCTCGCCGATTTGACGCCGCTCGAAACCACCGCCGGGCTAGCCTTTGATCCGCTGAGTAAAAAGGCCATGCAGACCGACGTCCGCGATCCGAAAGAGAAGGCGGCGACGATCGCTACGTTGAAGCAAGCAGAATTAAAGCCACAACATTTTCTCTCAGTGGCCGCATGGGAGGCGTACAAAAAGAAGTCCGCAAATGCCTACGGTGGACTGACGGAAAAGGAGGGCGGCCCGATGTTGCGGCTTAAGGGCTCGGTGACCGTTGCCCTGAAACCGGAGTATAAATTTTTTACTTGGAGGGGGCGCTCGGGCACCAAGGTCTTCATCGACGGTAAGGAGGTCAGGCCAGAACATAACTTCGCAAGGTACTGGCAAGAGGGAAAGATAGACTGGCAAGAGGGAAAGATCGACATTCAAGAGGGAGCTGAAGTTGTCGGGCATAACGCGCAGTTCGCTGACCATCAATCCGCCTTAGTGTCCATCCCGTCCGGCGCCAAGACGCTCAAATTTGAAGTGACTCCTAGTCCTCACACCACAAACGTAGGTCAAGCGGGTTTCATTACCCGACACCCCAAGGTTGCACGCGCCACGATTTGTTTCCCCGGACTTGATCCCGTCCGGCTGATTCCCGTCGTATATCGGGCAAACGGCGAGCGGGTCGGTTGCTGCGTTGTCTGGGCGAGCAAGTCGATGCCGATCATGTTCGACTCGTCCAGCGGCGACGAGGATTATTGGGTCTACCTGCTCGACGAGGCAAAGAAACCGGTGCCTCTCGATTGGACGCCGCAGGCGGAAGTGATGGAAGAGGCTCGCCAGCTCGAGCGTTACAACCCCGAGCTCGAAACGCTCGCCGGCTTTGAAAAGCTGTGGGGATCCGCGGAAATCGTCGGAAGAGGCGTTCCAAAGTCGCGTGCCGTGGCGGGGCATGCCACGCGAACGGGGTGGCTCAGGCCGTCACGCGTCATGCATAGCTTCTCTCCTACCTTTGGAAAGACCGGCTCAGAACCGGTCACCATGCACGAGGTGGTGGGCGCCCAGTCGGCAACGCTTCGGCGAATCAGCGGCACCTTTCACATTCCGGCAACCGATACGTACACCTTCTTCTGCTTGGCCGGACCTGGAGGCTATGTGCTGCTGGACGGCCACTTGGTCGCCTCGTTTCGGGATGGAAGTTCGACGCCCGGGTCAGGATCGGGGCGAATTCTCAATTTAAAAATAGAAAAAGGACAACACCGTATCGAGCTCTTGCAATATGGCCCGACCGGGCATGCGGGTTGGGCCGGGCTGTGGTGGAAGAATCCGAGCCTGAAGGACCTTAACGGAGATCACCTGATCGGCTATCGGAAATTTGGTCAATCCAACGCAGGCACGCGCGGGAACTACGTGGTCTGGGAGCCGCTGGCGGATGCGGTGACCGCGCCGCTGGAACATCGTGCGAATGCCTCGAGCGCCTCGTTCAATTGGTATCCGCTCGCCCATCAAGGTGGGCTTTATCCAAACATTGGCTATCCCAAGTATGCCCTGAACTGGTATCGCTTCAGCGCCCATGCCCCGGGTGCTTCCGCCGACGCCGTCTATCGCTGGCGATTCGACGACGGCCGCAGGGCCGAAGGCAAACAGATCCGCAAGCTCTTCTTGCGCGGCGGCACCAGGAAGGTGGAGCTCGAGGTCTTGGATGCCCCGGGCGGCAAGGTGATCGCCCGCGCAGCCGGCGAGGTCGCCGTTCATATGAGTCTGGACGACTGGGCTGACGGTAACGTAATGAATACTTCGGGTCAGAATAGACTTACCGGCGCGTGGGTTTACGACGTAAAACAACCCTCTTTTAATCCTCTGTTGGCGCAGATTTGGGAATTTGCGGAGGAAGGCAGGCTTGAGCAGCTGCCGGTGGACGATCTGGTCAACTACTACGAGTGGTTGAATGCCGCCAGTATTCGAAATGGCTTCGACGAGGGCACTCTGGATTCCGCCACCTGGAAGCGTCCTACCACAGAGCACCGAGGCGTTCCTCTTGTCTCACGCATCCAGATCTTTGATGATGCCGTTAAGAAGCATAGCGACGCCCGTAAACGCAGCGGCGATGTGCTGGCCGCACGGGCCGATGACTTGATCGCCGCGTATCCGTACAGCGAACTGCTGCGGATCGCCCAGAATTTGAGTCGCACGGAACGCGGCCCGAGCCGCGCTCACTACGCGGCTGCCGAAAAGCTCCTGGCCGCCGTGCTCGAGCGTGCTCCCGCCGGTAGCTCTCAGTGGAGAACGGCTGCGTTGGCGCTCTCGGATATTGTGCTGTCCGTCCGCGGCGACACGGAATCTGCGTTGGCGCTGCTCGAGAAATTCCAGCGGACCAAACCGGCCGTCGATATGGTGGACTCCTGGCAATTTGCCGAGGCCCGCGAGGGCCGTCCTATTGGAGACAACGATAAGCTCGCCGCACTGACGGCTGAGTTGGAATGGTCGCCCATCGAGCGGCCGCGCCACCGGATCGGTTATGAGCTAAATCACATGGAGGAGCACCAGACCTACCAGCCTGTCAACGGACGCACATCACTGCAGAAAATGTTAAGCGACGGCTGGGATATCCCCTTCAAAAACAACCGGGGATTCTGGTTGGCCCGGGACTTCGATCTGCCCGCGGACTGGGAGGGCAGCCAGCTTATCTTTAAGGCTGGCACGCCGATAAAAACCCAACATTGGCAAAAAGACCAGACCGACCACGTCTGGATTAACGGCGAGCCGCTCGGGCGCATGCGGCAATGGCCGGATCAAAACATCGTCATCCCGGCCAAGCTTCTGAATAAAGGCGGCAAGAACCGCATCACCTGGCTGTTTCAGCCCAATCCCTGGTCGAATCTTGGGGCGCTGGCGTCTCCCATCGTGTTGGCGTCAGATTTGAGATATCGAGTCGCCACCTACGGCGGGAGGCTCAAAATAGAGAAGGCCGGCAGCCCATTGGTCGTCACGGAAAATTATGAGATTGTGTATCCCATTTACGATGCGGCTCGCTCGCTCGCCTTCTCACCTGACGGCAAGCAACTCGCATCGGGATACCAATACGGCAGTGTCCGCTTGTGGGACCTCGAGGAGACCCTCGCAGTAAAGGAGCATAACACAGCCTTCCCAGCGCAAACGATCCGCATCGGTGACGTTGCCCTCGTATCACTGGCCTGGTCGCCAGACGGCAAGCGGCTCGCAGTGGGCAGCGCGGACTATCGCATTACGCTGCTGGACCTTATCAACAGGAAGGTGCTCCGCTCATACGTCGGGCACGACGGGGAAGTGACCGCGCTGGCCTTTTCGCCGGACGGCACACGGCTGGCGTCGGCCAGTCATGACCGGACGGTCAAGGTTTGGGATGCGTCCTCCGGTAAAGAACTGCTGACGCTCGCCGGACACTCCGGGCCGGTGGAAGCGGTGGCCTACTCTGCGGACGGCAAGAGCATCGCCAGCGCAATCGACAAGACCCACATTCGGCTGTGGGACGCGAGCACCGGCAAGACGCTGCGTACGCTCGATTCCCGTGTCGCCCCTGTCGACGATATCGTTGTAGAGACGCACAACTATATCCCCTATCTTGATGAGTTCTCCGAGGGCATGCCGGGCCGGGTGTTGTCGCTGGCCTTCTCGCCGGATGGCAAACGACTCGCTTCGGGAAGCCAGGAGGGTTTCATCAACCAATGGGACCTGGCGTCGGGAAAGAAACAGACCTTGGTCCCGCGGCGGAGCGTGTATGACACCGATGATCGCGCGCTCAAGGCAATGTACAGCCACGACGGCAAAGAGTTGATTTCTGTCCACACAGGCAGGGGGTATGCCCAGAAATGGGATAGTGAAACCGGCCAAGGCGGCGAGCGCTTTGCCCTTTTGGGGACCGGGCGCTTCAAATCGGTCTCGTGGCTCCCCCCCGGGAAAGGCCCGGACCGCCCGGCGATTGGTTTTGAAAACTATCCGGTCGGGCTCTACACCACCAAGGACTGCGAAGAGCCAGGAATGACGGTTGCCAGTTACGCTGGCCGTTGGGAGAAGCTGCCGGACTTCGATGCGCTGAAACCGGTCAAAGAGGGGGTCGTCAGACACATTGACCAAGAGCATCTCAGTGGCACCACATGGCAGCTAGACCCGCAAGGGGGTCTAGTTCAAGGCACACGTTTTAAGGGTGGACGACCTCATCTCATGTCCATTGCCGAGGAGCATCTCAGTGATGCGCTGCTTCCTTATTGGAAGTCCGGCAAGAAGGAGGACGGTTCTGATCAGTGGACCGCTCAGCCCTCTGGCATGAAGGCTTCTGGCTATCTGAAGGTCGAGAAGGCGGGTGACTACGAGTTTTCCTTGCACTCCTACGAGAACCTTAGCCAATTGGTGGTCGGTTCGGAAACCGTGGTTCATAACGACGGTAAGGGCAAGAAAGTAACACACGGCAAGGTACATCTCGAACCGGGTGTGCATCCGGTGACGCTGACTTTTCTCAACGCTCGACAGCAAAGAAACCCTCAGCGAAGACAACACGAAAATGCCAGAGGGCTGCACGTCGGTTTCCCTGAAGCGTTCGTCCGCTCCTTGACCGCGGGCGACATCGCCGGCATTCGTCTGATGGCAGGTGCCTTGTTGGCAGAAGGGAAACGCGAGGAAGCGAAAGACCTGCTGATCAAGTTGCACCGCGGCGCATGGCCCTTGTCGGAGAGGGATCAAGAGTACGTGGAGCAGTCTCGGATGCGGATTCGGCGAATGGCCGGAGCGTCCGCCAACGACCGGTCTCATGCCTTGGCTCTGATCGAGTCCTCGCTGGTCACCTGGCCGATGTTGCGTCTCGATCCCGAGTTCATGGTCAGCGTGATCGCCGTCTACGCCAATTTGGGCGACCCGAGAGCGACCATTCTCGCCGATCAGATGCTCAAGGCAGAGATGCACGACGGACAGCGCCGCATCCTCATCATGACCCAAGTGAAGATCAAGCTCAACGAAGGCGACCTCCCCGGTGCCGGCCAGGTCTACCAGAAGCTCAAGAAGCTCGCCCCGCAAAGTGAAGAAACCATCGCAGCCCGTGAACTCATCAAGGCGGCCGTGATCAAGAAACGAGATTAACCATGATTCTGCTACGTAATATGAAACCACTCTTAATCATACTCTCGCTGTGCTGCACGGCACCACTCTCGGCGGCGGAGACGGAGCCTGCTGCTGCGCCGGCCTCCTGGCATGTGCAGAACGCCGAGTTGCGCGCGCCGGTTAAGGTGGATGTTAAGGCCGCCTTGCTGCGGATGCCGCCGCAGGTGTATCTGGCCGATTTGACGCCGCTCGAAATCACGGACGGGCTTGCCTTTGATCCGCTGAGTAAGGACTTCATCCGGATCGACGTCCGCGATCCGAAAGAGAAGGCGGCGACGATCGCTAAGTTGAAGGAAACGTACAAAGCGGCGGGCAAAGAGTGGGACCCAAAAGCCTACGGTGGAACGAACGAAAACGACGGCGGCCCGATGTTGCGGGTCCAAGGCTCGGTGACCGTTGCCCTGAAGCCGGAGTATAAATTTTTTGCCTGGCAGCGTATGTCCCAGGGCAAGGTCTTCATCGACGGCAAGCCGGTCAAGCCACATCGCATGGGCACAAGGGCCTGGCGAAAGGGAAAGGTAGGCTGGCAAGACGGAAAGATAGACATTCACGAGGGAGTTGAAGGTATCGACCGTCTCGGCGGGCATTTTGGACATGCTGGCTTGGTGACCATCCCGCCCGGCGCCAAGACCCTCAAATTTGAAGTGGCTCCTGGGGGGCAGGGCCCATTCGTTCGTCAAGCGGGTTTCATTACCCGAAACCCCAAGGTTGCACGCGCGACGATTTGTCTTCCCGGACGCGACCCGAGCAAGCTGGTTCCCGTTGTGGTTCGAGCCGGCGGCGAGCGGGTCGGTTGCCGCGTTGTCTGGGCGGGCAAATCGATACCGATGACGATCATGTTCGACTCGTCCAGCGGCGACGAGGATTATTGGGTCTACCTGGTCGACCAGGCAAAGAAACCCGCGCCACTCGCTTGGACGCCGCAGGCGGAACTTATTGAAGAGGCCCGCCAGCTCGATCGCTACAATCCCGAGCTCGAAACGCTCCCCGGCTTTGAAAAGCTGTGGGGATCCGCTGTCATCGTGGGAAGAGGCGTTCCGCTGTCGCGTACTGTCACTACCTACCATTATTCCAAAGGAATGGGGCGGCTCAAGCCGTCACGGGTCATCTTTCGCGGTACGCCTTCCTTTGGGAAAAACGGCACGGCGCCGTTCACCCTGCACGAGCTGGCGGGCTCCCAGCCGGCAACGCTTAGCCGAATCAGCGGCACCTTTCATATTCCGGCAAGCGGTTCTTACCGGATCTTCTGCATGTCTGGACCTGGAGGCTATGTGCTGCTGGACGGCCACTTGATCGCGTCGCTTCGGGATGGAAAATCGGGGGGCAACCACGCGGGGGAGAAATCGGGGCGAATTCTCGATTTGGAATTAGAAAAAGGACAACATCGTATCGAGCTCTTGCAATATGGCCCGACCGGGCAGGTTGGTTGGGCAGGGCTGTGGTGGAAGGATCCGGGGCTGAAGGATCTTAACGGAGATAAAATTATCGGCTTTCGGCTATTTGGCAAAACAAACGAAGTCACATCCGGGACCCCCGGCAACACCTCCGCGAACTACATGGTCTGGGAGCCACTGGCGGATACGATGACCGCGCCGCTGGAACATCGTGCGAAAGACGCGTGGGCCACGTTCAGCTGGTATTCGCTCGCCCATCAAGGAGGGGTCTATCCCGGCATTGGCTATCCCAGGTATGCGCTGAACTGGTATCGCTTCAGCGCCGATGCCCTGGGTGCTTCCGCCGATGCCGTCTATCGCTGGCGCTTCGACGACGGCCGCACGGCTGAAGGCAAGCAGGTCACGAAGCTTTTCTTGCGGAGCGGCATCAGGAAGGTGCAGTTAGAGGTGCTGGATGCCCCGGGCGGCAAGGTGCTCGCCCGCACCGCCGGCGAGGTCGCTGTTCAGATGAGTGTGGCCGATTGGCATGACGGTAATTTAGTGAATTGGAGTTATTCTGGCGGACACTTTAGACACTCTTCTAGTCCTCTGTTGGCGCAGATTTGGGAATTTGCGGCCGAAGGCAGGCTCGAGCGGCTGCCGGTGGACGATCTGGTCAACTACTACGAGTGGTTGAATAACGGCAGCATTAAAAATGGCCGTGATCAGGGCTCCTTGGACCCTGCCACTTGGGTACGTCCTGCGGAAGGTGGCTCGCAGGAGGAATATCTCTCACGCATGAAGGTATTTGATCATGCTGTTAAGAGCCAAAGGAAGGCCCGTCAACGGAGCGGCGACGTGCTGGCCGGCCGGGTCGATGACGTGATCGCCGCGTATCCGTACAGCGAATTGCTGCGCATCGCGCAGAGTTTGAGCCGCACGGAACGCGGGCCAAGCCGCGCTCACTACGCTGCCGCAGAAAAGCTCCTGGCCACCGTGATCGACCGTGCCCTCGCCGGCAGTTCTCACTGGAGCACGGCCGCGTTGGCGCTCGCAGATATTAAGCTGTCCGTCCGCGGCGACACGGAATCGGCCCAGGCGCTGCTCGAAAAATTCCAGCAGACCAAACCGGCCGTCGATAGGGTCGACTCCTGGCAGTTTGCCGAGGCCCGCAAGGCCCATCAACTTGCAGACACCGATCAGCTCGCCGGACTGACGGCTGGCTTGGACTGGTCGCCCATCGAGCGGCCGCGCCACCAGATCGGTTATCACCGCGAACCCTACCAGCCCATCCGCGGGCGCACAGCGCTGCAGGAAATGGTAGGCGATGGCTGGAGTATTCCCTTTAAAAACAACAGGGGATTCTGGTTGGCCCGGGACTTCGATCTGCCCGCGGACTGGAAGGGCAGTCAGCTCATATTTAACGCTGGCACGCCCCAAGTAAAAAACCATTGGCAGAAAGACCAGACCGAGTACGTCTGGATTAACGGCGAGCCGCTCGGGCGCATGAGGCAATGGACGGACCAAAATATGGTCATCCCGGCAAAGCTTCTAAAAAAAGGCGGCAAGAACCGCATCACCTGGCTGATACAGCCCTATCCCTGGTCGACCATTGGGGCGGTGGCGTCTCCCGTCCTGTCGGAAAATTTGACTTGTAACGCCAAAGTTAGTCGGGGCCATATCCACCTGCAGAAAGAAGGTCACCGCGGTAAAGACCTGGGACGTACTCAATTGGTGGGCGTGATTAGCGACACGCCGCGCTCGCTGGCCTTCTCCCCCGACGGCAAGCAACTCGTATCGGGACACCAATACGGTCGCGTCCGCTTGTGGGACGTCGACAAGATCCTCGCATCAAAGAGAGATCCATCCATCAATACGAATCATAGCTTTGCCTATCCTGTATCGCACACGTTCAACATCGGTAGGGTTGCCATCGCATCACTTGCCTTTTCACCAGACGGCAAGCGGCTCGCAGCAGGCAGCGAGGACTATCGTATTGCGCTGCTGGATCCCATCAACGGGAAGGTGCTTCGCTCATTCGTCGCGCACGAAGGGGATGTGATCGCGCTGGCCTTTTCGCCGGACGGCACACGGCTGGCGTCGGGCAGTCACGACCTGACGGTGAAGATCTGGGATTCGTCCTCCGGCAAAAAACTGCTGACGCTCGCCGGGCATGCCGAGCCGGTAGATGCTGTGGCCTACTCTCCTGACGGCAAGAGCATCGCCACCGCAATCGACAAGACCCACGTTCGGCTGTGGGATGCAAACACCGGCAAGACGCTGCGCGACCTCGAGGGCCAGCAGGGCCAGGTACTGTCGCTGGCCTTCTCGCCGGATGGCAAACGACTCGCTGCGGGAAATCGCGAGGGTTTCATCATGCAATGGGACCTGGCGTCGGGAAAGAAACTGACGATGGTTCCGCCGCGGACCGTGTACGACACCGCAGCTCGCGCGGTCAACGTGATGTACAGTCGCGACGGCAAAGCCTTGGTATCTATCGGCGGGATCGGCGGGTATGCGCAAAAATGGGATAGTGAAACCGGCAGCGGCGGCAAGCGGTTTGCTAAACTTCATGGCAGCTCCAGCCACAGGTCCGTCCCTTGGCTTCCACCCGGGAAAGGCGACTTTCTGCAGGTTGAGAGTCCGAACCGTCCGGCGATTGGTTTTGAAAACTTTCCGGTCGAGCTCTACACCACCAAGGCCTGCGAAGAGCAAGGAATGACGGTTGCCAGTTACGATGGCCTGTGGGAGAAGCTGCCGGACTTCGATACGCTGAAGCCGGTTGTGCAGGGGGTCATCAGGCACATTGACCAGGAGCATCTCAGTGGCACCACATGGCGGCCAGAGCTTCACGGCCGACGTTTTGTCGATGGAAGGTATGTTCTCAATTCCATTGAACAGGAGCATCTCAGTGACGGTCTGCTTCCCTACTGGAAGATTAGCAAGAAGAAGGACGGCTCTGATCAGCGGACAGCTCACCCCTCGGGCTTGAAGGCCACCGGCTATCTGAAGGTCGAGAAGGCCGGTGACTACACGTTTTCCTTGCACTCGCACGACAGTAGCCGACTGGTGGTTGCTTCGAAAGTCGTCATTGATAACGACGGGCAGAAAAGGGGAGAAGCCGCCGAGGAAGTAAAACACGGCACGGTGCATCTCGAACCGGGCGTGCATCCGGTGACGCTGACTTATCTCAAGGCTTCACACGATCATAACAGTGTCAGAGGGCTGCACGTCGCCTTCCCTAGAGAGTTCGTCCGGTCCTTGACGGTGGGCGACATCGCTAGCATCCGTCTGATGGCAGGTGCCTTGTTGGCACAAGGGAAGCGCGAGGAAGCGGAGGTGTTGCTGACCAAGTTGCACCGCGACGGGTGGCCCTTGTCGGAGGAGGACCAAGAACATGTCGAGCAGGCACGGATGCGGATTCGGCGAATGGCCCGAACCACCTCCCTCAACGACCGCTCGCATGCCTTGGGTCTGATCGAGTCGTCGCTGGTCACCTATCCGATGTTGCGCCTCGATCCGGAGTTCATGGTCAGCGTGATTGCCGTCTACGCTGCGCTCGGCGACCCACGGGCAGCCATACTCGCCGAGCAGATGCTCGAGGCCGAGATGCACGACGGCCAGCGCCGCCTGCTGATCATGACCCAGGTCAAAGTCAAGCTGAACGAAGGCGACCTCCCCGGTGCCGGCCAAGTCTACCGGAAGCTGAAGGAGCTCGCCCCGCAGAGTGAAGAAGTGATAGAAGCCCGCGAACTGATTAAGGCGGCGGTGATCAAGAAACGAGATTAGCTGTGATATGAAACTACTTCCAATCGCACTCTCACTGTGCTGCGCGACGCCACTGACGGCGGCGGATGCTGATGCTGAGCCTGCGGCCAAGCCGGTCCCGTGGCATGTGCAGAGCGCCGAGCTGCGTGCGCCGGTCACGGTGGAAATGAAGGACGCCTTGCTGCGGATGCCGCCTCAGGTGTATGTCGCCGATTTGAAGCCGCTCGAAACCACCGGCGGACTTGGCTTCAATCCGCGGAACAAGGACGCCATCCAGATCGACGTCCGCGATCCGAAAGAGAAAGCGGCCACCATCGCCAAGGAGAAGGCAAAGTACAAAAAGGCGGGCAAGACGTGGGACCCCAAAGCCTACGGTCGACTGGCCGAAGAAGAAGGCGGCCCGATGATGCGGGTCAATGGCTCGGTGACCGTTGCCTTGAAGCCGGAGTATAAATTCTTCACCTGGCGGTCGCGACACGGCAAGGTCTTCATCGACGGTAAGCTGGTCAAGCCAGAACGTATCAGGCATAGGTACTGGCGGCGAGGAGAGGCATACTGGCACGAGCGGGAAAAAAGGGGAACCAGGCAACTGGGAACTGAATCTTCCCACGTGGGAGATCCGCACAACGGCTTGGTGGCCATCCCGGCCGGCGCCATGACCCTCAAGTTGGAAGTGGTTCCTAATTGGTATCACCCTCACCTTCGTCAAGCAGGTTTCATTACCCGATACCCCAAGGTTGCACGCGCGACGATTTGTATTCCCGGGCACGACCCTAGCAAGCTGGTCCCCGTGGTCTATCGAGCCGGCGGCGAGCGGGTCGGTTGCCGCGTTGTCTGGGCACAGGCGGACCACGCGGTGCCGATGACGATCATGTTCGACTCGTCCAGCGGCGACGAAGATTATTGGGTCTACCTGGTCGACCAGACAAAGGCACCCGCCGCACTCGATTGGATGCCGCAGGTGGAACTTATTCAAGAGCTCCGCCAGCTCGATCGCTACAATCCCGAGGTTGAAACACTCGCCGGTTTTGAAAAGGTGTGGCGCTCCGCCACAATCGTGGGAAGAGGTATTCCGCAGAAGCGTGTCACCGGTAGGATTACGTGGCAGCAGGAGCCGAAACGGGTTATCTATACTGGGACTCCTCCCTTTCGCCGCAACGGCTCAGAGCCGTTAAGCCTGCACGAACTGGCAGGCTCCCAACCGGCAACGCTTTGCCGACTCAGCGGCAACTTCCACATTCCGACAACCGGTTTTTACCGGATCTTCTGCATGTCTGGGCCCGGTGGCTATGTGCTTCTGGACGGCCAATTGATCGCCTCGTTTCGGGGATCCAAGTCGGGGCGACTGTTTGAGATAGAAATCGAAAAGGGGCAGCATCGTATCGATGTCTTGCGATATAGCCCTACCGGCCAAGTCGGTTGGGCCGGGCTGTGGTGGAAGGATCCATGGAGGGATATTAATGGTGATTACGCCACTGGCTGGCCGCTATTTGGCGAAACAAAACCCTTACCGTTCCTGAAGTCGCTCAAGCCAAGCTATCTGCTCTGGGAGCCGCTGGCGGGTACGATGACCGCGCCGCTGGAACATCGCTCGAACGGCTCGTGGGCAACGTTCAGTTGGTACCAGCTCGCCCGTCAAAGAGGAGTCTATCCCACCATTGCATATCCCAAGTATGCTCTGAATTGGTATCGCTTCAGCGCCCATGCTCCGGGTGCTTCGGCCGATGCCGTCTATCGCTGGAAATTCGACGACGGCAGCACGGCCGAAGGCAAAAAGGTCAGCCAGCTCTTTGTGCTACCCGGTATTAAGAAGGTGCAGCTCGAGGTGCTGGATTCCCCGGGCGGCAAGGTGATCGCCCGCGCCGCCGGCGAAGTCACTGTTCAGATGACTGTCGCCAATTGGCATAAAGGTAATCTCTACGATTCGAGACTTCGCCCTCCTTTTAGTCCTCTAGCGGACAAGATTTGGGCATTTGCGGAGAAAGACGGGCTCGAGCGGATGCCGCTGGACGATCTCCTTAACTTCTACGAGTGGTTGAATACAACCGCGGGCACTGGGCGTGGCCAAAACTTCTACCTGGACGGTGACGTCTGGACGAATCCTAGCGACAACCCGGCTCTCACCGAGGTCTTTGATAAGGCCGTTGAGAGCTATCGTTACGCCCGCCGGCGAAGTGGCGATGTGCTGGCCGCACGGGTCGATGAGTTGATCGACGGTGCGTATCCGTATAGCGAACTGCTGCGGATCGCGCAGAGCGTGACTCGCTCGGAACGCCGGCCGACCGTGGCTCACTACGCTGCCGCGGAAAAGCTCCTGAACACCGTTCTGAAACGTGCCCCCGCCGGCTGTTCTCTCTGGAGAACGGCCGCGTTGGCGCTGGCGGATATCAAGTTGTCGGTCCGCGGCGACGCCGAAGCCTCGCGGGCGCTGCTCGATAAATTCCAGCACACCGAACCGTCCGTCGACATGCTTGAGTCGTGGCAATTCGCCCGGGCCCGCCAGTACCATCATCTTGCGGACACCGATAAACTCGCCCCGCTGACTGCCGGGGTGGACTGGTCGCCCATCGAGCGACCGCGCCACCGGGTCGGTTTTAACGACAAGAACTACCAGCCTATCCGCGGACGCACACCAGAGCAGGCAATGTCAGGCTACGGCTGGAGTATCGCATTCAAGGATAACAGAGGATTCTGGTTGGCCCGGGAATTCGATCTGCCCGCGGACTGGAAGGGCGATCACCTGGTGTTTGAAGCCGGCTTGCCCATAAGATGCAACAACGAACCGATCGAGCACGCCTGGATCAACGGCCAGCCGCTGGGGCGCATGTGGCAATGGCTGGACGAACGGATCGTCATCCCGGCAAAGCTCCTAAACAAAGGCGGCAAGAACCGCATCACCTGGCTGATACAGCCCTATCCCTGGTCGGCGAGTGTGCAAGATCCGGATCCCGTCCTGACCCCCGACTTGAAATATATCGCCTGTGCTACCAAAGTTGTCGTAATGAGAGAAGATCCCAAGAAAAAGCGACCTCATGGGACTCTCCAACGCTTGGGAGGAGACCTGATGGTGGCGGGAGCGGTCCAGGACAAGGCACGCTCGTTTGCCTTCTCCCCCGACGGCAAGCGACTCGCATCGGGCCACCAATACGGCAACCTTCGGCTGTGGGACATCAAGGAAGCATTAGAGCCTTCGCACACGATCAGCATCGGTATGGCCGGCATCGTTTCAGTTGCCTTTTCGCCTGACGGCAAGCGACTGGCGGCCGGTGGCGAGGACAATCGCATTACGCTGCTGGATCCCATCGGCGGCCGGGTGCTCCGCTCGTTCGTCGCGCACGAATCTTATGTGGCGGCGCTGGCCTTTTCACCAGACGGCAAGCGGCTGGCGTCGGCCGCTTATGACCAAAAGGTCAAGATATGGGATTCTTCCTCCGGCAAAGAGTTGCTGACGATCACCGGTCACTCCGGGCCGGTACTCGACGTGGCCTACAGCCCCGACGGTAAGAGTATCGCCACGGCAATCGACAACAAGGACATTAGGCTCTCGGACGCGACCACCGGACGGCCGCTGCGCACGCTCGAAGGTGAGCAGGGCGAGGTGTCGTCGCTGGCCTTTTCGCCCGACGGCAAACGTCTCGCCGCCGGATATACCGAAGGCCTCGTCAGTCAATGGGACCTGGAGTCAGGCAAGAGACTGACGATGAACTCGGAGTACGCCCAGACAGCGACCAACCTGACTCGGACGGTCACGGAAGTCATATACAGCCCCGACGGCAAAGAGTTGGCTTCTATCGGTGGTGCGAGTGCCCAGAAATGGGATAGTGAAACCGGCAGCGGCGGCAAGCAGTTTGCCATGGTCGGCCAATCCTACGTCGCACGAACCCATTGGCTTCCGCCCAGCAAAGGCCCCAACCGCCTGGCTGATGGTTTTGACAACTTTCCGGTCGGCATATACATGACGAAGGACTGCCAACAGCAGGGAATGAAGTATGCCTGTTACGACGTCAATTGGGAGAAGATACCGAGGTTCGATTCATTGGAACTGCCAGACTTCGAGTCATTGAAACCGGTCAAGCAGGGAGTTGTCAGGCACATTGATAGCCAACATTTAAACGACGTTCTGCCTCCCTATTGGAAGGTTACAGAGCAGGACGGTCAGGAGCATCGGACAGGCCACCCCCGCAGCCTGATCGTCACCGGCTATCTGAAGGTCAAGGAGGCAGGTGACTACACGTTCTGGCTACAGTCGGCCGATCCTGGCTGGTTGGTGGTCGGTTCTAAGACAGTCATTGATAACAAAGCGCAGGGGAATCCAGCATTAGCCGCCAAAGCAAAACACGGCACGGTGCATCTTGAGCCGGGCGTGCATCCGATCACGCTGAGCTATCTCAATGCTCGAGACACACGTCTGAACTTCGCCTTCCCCAGAGCGTTCGTCCGCTCGTTGCTCACAAGCGAGATCGCCAGAAGCCGAATGATGGGCGGTGTATTGTTGGCACAGGGGAAGCGAGAGCAGGCCAAGTCGTTGCTGAGCACACTACACCGCGGTGGATGGCCACTGTCTGATGAGGAACAATACGACGTGGAGCAGGTGCGGATACGGATCCGTCGATTGGCCCGAGCTGACTCCATCAACGATCACTCATATGCCTTGAAGTTGATCGAGTCCTCGCTAATCGCGCTTCCGATGCTGCGTCTGGATCCGGAGTTCATGGTCAGCGTGATTGCCGTCTACGCCAGGATGGGCGACCCCAGAGCGGCCATACTGGCCGAGCAGATGCTCGAAGCGGACATGAACGACGGCCAACGCCGCCGCTTGATCATGGCCCAAGTCACAATCAAGCTAAACGAAGACGACCTCCCCGCCGCCGGCAAAGTCTACCGGAAGCTGAAGGAGCTCGCCCCGCAAAGTGAAGAAACGATTGAGGCGCGTGAACTGATTAAGGCGGCCGTGATTAAGAAAAAGTGAGACTGACTGGACGATTTCATGTCCAAATTGTCCGACATTGGGAGTGATAGGGCATGTTTCTACTAGGCGAAAGCGAAGTCCACCGCTGGTCATCCGTCAATATCAGAATAATATTAGGCGACTCGGCATGATCGAGTACATTGAAAGGGTGGGAGGGCAAATGCCCACAACCGCATTGCCCCGAGGTTCGAAGGATTATCAAAGATACCTGAAATCCCAAAAGCAAATTCAGTAGTTCAGTCACATGAGAAATATTATGAAAATACCATTGAACCTTATCCTGAGTGCCGTCCTGTCTCAGGTATTCGCTTGTGAACCGTTGCTCGCTGAAGATCCGGCATCAAAACCAGGTATGACTAAGCCGGTCAAAGCATTGGCGGATCGCGTCCGCGGACATGTGAATAGTCAGCCGCTCAGATTCCCTAATCAGCACTGGGTTCGAGGCGCGTATTATGCGGGACTGATGGCCATGTATGAAAGCACGTCGGATCGCGCCTATCTGGATGATTGCATGAAATGGGGGAAGCAGGTTTCCTGGAGGATTAAGGAGCAGGGGGGCGGGCCGTATGAAAGCGGGGCCTATCCGCTTGTTTGCGGCCAGATTTGGTATGGCTGCTATCGGGCAAACAAGGATGAGTTGATGATGCAGCCCACCCTTGCATTTCTCGAAGACCCAAAGGTTGAGAATCCCGTGTCCGCCTCGGGGAAATGGTATTTGGAAAACACGGGACATCGCTTTGTCGATGGGCTGTTTACCGCACCGCCGCTACTCGCGATGCTGTATCAAATGAAGGAGGATGCAAAATACGTGGATTGGATGGATGCCTGCTTTTGGGACGTGCACAAAGAAATCTTTGACCCCGATGCGGGCCTGTTCTATCGGGACGCTCGTTCCAAACCCCGGAAGACGAAGAACGGAAAAAAAGTGTTGTGGTCCCGGGGCAACGGGTGGGCGTTTGGCGGGCTGACCCGAATCCTGAAACACCTCCCGGAACGGCATGCAAGCTATGCCCGCTATAAGGCATTGTATATTCAAATGGCCGAGTCATTGGCAAAGCGACAACAATCCGATGGGTTCTGGCGAAGCAACCTCGATGATCCTGAGCAATTTACCATGAAGGAAAGTAGCGGAACGGGGTTCTTCTGCTACGGCATCGCCTGGGGAATCAATAATGGGATCTTAAACAAAGAGCGCTTTCTTCCGGTTGCAAGGAAGGCATGGACGGCGCTTGCTTCGGTTGTAAACGAAGACGGTCAGGTCGGATGGAGTCAACCCGCCGGCGGTGGTCCCGGTAAAGTTGTGGAAGCAGACACCTCGAAATTTGGTACTGGTATCTTCCTACTAGCCGCTAGCGAGATTTATCTACTTTTTGCGAATTAAGGAAACAAACGATGAATAAGTTAAGTCTATTATGCCTGTTACCTATACTGAGTATAGGCTGTATTGGTAAGATTAAAGAATACGACGTCTGTGTGTACGGCGGTACGCCGGGCGGAATCACATCCGCAATTTCCGCGTCCCGGGAAGGGGCATCAGTCATTCTGCTGGAGCAGACCCGACATGTGGGCGGGCTGACCACGAGCGGTTTGAACCGCGATGAGTGCAACCACCTGGACCGTCAGACGTTGGGTGGCCTTTGTGAACAGTTTCTTGAAGAGGCCGTCAAACGAAGTAAGGGCAGGTGGACGGAGGGTGGAGCCCGTACTTGGCAGTCCCGGATTGCCGAGCAACTTTTCCTCGAAATGCTGAAGAAAGCCGGTGTGGAGGTGCGATACGAGCAGTTGTTGGATCGGGTAGGGAAAGAAGGTGCCCGAATCACTGAGCTTCGCGTGCAGGGCGGTGAGATCTATCGGGCGAAGGTCTTCATCGACGCCACCTACGAAGGCGACTTGATGGCGAAAGCCGGAGTGTCCTACTCCGTCGGGCGTGAGTCTGCGGAGCAATATGGCGAATCGATTGCCGGCGTTCGCTACCTCGACGACAAGGTCGCCATCTCGCCTTTCGATGAAGAGGGCAATCTGCTCTTTGGCGTGATGCCAGGCAAGCCGCCTGTAGCCGGTTCTGCGAGTAAGGTGCCGATCTGCTACAACGTCCGCCTGAATCTTACCACAGATGAGGCCAATAGGGTCCCGATCGAGAAACCGAGCAGCTACGACCCGATGCAGCACGAATTGTTGGCACGCGCCCTCGAGGCGGGCCTGCTCAAAGATCTCAAGTCCATTATCGGTCTCTACCCAATGGGCGAAAGCAGTAAGCGGGAGCTGAACAATCGCCAGTTTTCAATCGTGTCCATGAGCATCCCAGGCGCACAAACCTCATGGGCCGAGGCCAGTTTCAAAGAGCGGGAAGCGATTCACCAAAAATACCGGGACTATACCCATGGCATGCTCTGGTTCCTGAAAACGAATCCCCGGGTACCCGAGCCCATTCGCGACGAGATGGCAACCTACGGGTTTTGCAAAGACGAGTGGGCCGATAATGATCATTGGCCCCACTATCTCTACATCCGGGCAGCCCGTCGTATGCAGGGAGAGATCATTCTCACCCAAGCGGACGTTATCAAAGACGTGGACAAAGATGACGTGATCCACGTCGGCTCGCACTTCATCGATTGCCACCACGCGGCACGCTATGTTTCGGACTCGGGCCACATCATCAACGAGGGACGGATCTGGAAAGTGGGGAAGCGGTTCGACATTCCCTATCGCGCCATTACACCAAAGGCTGGCGAGTGTTCCAATTTGTTGGTGCCCGTGTGTGCCTCGGCCAGTCACGTCGCCTTCTGCACCATCCGCTTGGAACCCACCTGGATGCACCTGGGCGAGGCGGCCGGAATCGCTGCGGTAATGGCCGGTAAGTCAGGGAAATCGGTGCAGGCGGTTGACCTCAAATCACTGCAGGCTCGCTTGCTGGAGTTAGGCATTCCACTTGAGCATCCCGTAGGGCCAATGGCCTATGAAAAGAAGCGCGGCAAACCCAAAACGTTTTCGCCTGACGACGTGGTGAAGGAATTCTTCGCCAGTGCCGATAAGAATGGAGATGGAATGGCATCCCGGTCCGAATGGAATGCGGCGAGACCGACATGGAAATGGCTCTTTGACCACATGGACAAAGACAAGGACGGACAGCTCGTCCGGGCCGAGTACAAAGCCTGGCAAACCTACAAGAAGGAACATCCGGACTGGCACAAGTCCCTGCGAGATAGTCTCAAACAAGGCGGTGTGAAGCAGCGCAACTGACGCCTTTTTGTTGTCAATGAAGAGACGGATGAAACTCACTATGCCCAACGCAAAATCAATGTACACCGAAGCTAATAGCATGAACATCCTGAAACCAAACGTGGCGGTCTTCTCGTCGCTTCTCTTTCTTCTCTTTGCCGTCGTCGATACGACTGCTGCGACGACGGACGTCAATCTTGCGCCGGTCGCGGAATCGTCGACCTCTTACGTGTCGCCGTGGGCGGTGCTGCAGGTGATCCAGGACGGGTACGCTCCGAAGAAGTCGGCTAGCAAGGGGGATCATTACGGCAACTGGCCTAAGAAGGAGACGCAATGGGTCCAGTATGACTGGGCGGCTCCGGTTCGCGCGAAGAAGGTCGATGTTTTCTGGTGTGGTGACGGAGGCGGAATCGCCATGCCGAAGGCCAGCCGGGTGCTCTATTGGGACGGCAAGAAGTTTGTCCCTGTAAGCAATCCCAAGGGGCTGGGTGTTGCCGCTGACAAGTTCAACACGACCACCTTCGACGAGGTCCGTACGACCAAGCTGCGTCTGGTGTTCGACAGCGACAAGAAGTCTACGGGCATTTTCGAGTGGAAAGTGTACAACGCGAGCGACGAGCTGCCCAACTTCCCGCCATCCGTGGCCGCCGGCACTGACCGCATCGGGGTGGTCGGCAGAAAACTGGAGTTGACTGGAGAATTGCTGCGGGCGATCGATACATCTACGACGAAGGTCCAATGGACCAAGGCGTCAGGGCCGGGCAAGGTCGTCTTCGCGGACGACGCGGCATTGGCTACGACCTCTACGTTCTCAGCGGTGGGAGACTATGTTCTCAAGCTGACCGCTCGGAAGGGAAAGATGAGCGATTCATCGACGCTGGCCGTCCGCGTTGTCGGCAGGCCGCAACTCGATATTCGTGCCGCGGGCAAAACCGGGATCCGTATTACCATGCAGCCGCAGGATTCCAAGAATACGTTCCCCTATACCCCTGCGTTGGTCGAGCGAGAATACCCCAAGGCGGTCATCAGCCTACGCGAACTCGACTCGGCCTTCGACCCGATCAAGGCACGAGTGGGCCGGATGAACGTGACCGTACAGAGCAAGCCATTGTCGGTGCAGGTGACCAGCTCGGACAACGAACTTCTGCAGAAGATCACCTTTGCTCACGACGGTACGATGTCCTTTGTTTTGGATGATCAGCCAGTTCTGGGGATGGGGGAAGGCGGGCCCAAGCAGACGGGTGATTCCTGGCGCACCGACAAGATCGAGCTCGACCGCCGCGGGCGTTCGCATCCCATGACCCCGTGGTACGGAACGGGGACCTATGGCTCGAATAATCCGGTGCCCCTGATGATTGGCACGGGTGGATGGGGGATGTTCATTCCGACGCCCGCGGGCACGATCGATCTGAGTGACTCGGAGACGGGCAGCTTCATCCCGGCGGATCCCATTTCGAAGGGCACTGTGGTCAGCCGAAAACAGCAGCGGAAAGGCCGCATCGGCTTGCCCCCACCGGAGTACTTCATCCCGGGCACCTACGACGTGTTCGTCTTTGACACACAGAATCCCCCGGCCTTCATGAAAGACGTTTCGATCCTCTCCGGCCAAGCTGTGCTGCCGCCGAAGTGGGTGATGGGCTATCAGCAGTCGCATCGCACCTTGAGGAATGAGGCCCAGATTTTGGAGGTCATCGATACCTTCAGAAAGAAGAATATCCCTCTCGACAGCGTCTGTTATCTGGGCACCGGGTTCTGCCCCCGTGGCTGGAACAAGAGCCAACCCTCCTTCGAGTTTAATCCCGATTTGTTCAAGAGGGATCCCAAAGAAGTGCTGGCCGATATGCACAAGCATAATGTCAAGGTGATGATGCATATGATCCCCTGGGATCGGGATCGTCTGGCAACGATCCAGGGAACGATTCCGGCTAAGCCCGGTGAGACGCTCGATAACACCCACATTCAAAACTACTGGAATGAGCACAATCCGTTGGTGGATGCCGGGGTGGATGCGTGGTGGCCGGATGAAGGAGACTGGTTCGATTTCCACGAACGCATGAAACGGCACGAACTCTACTACACCGGACCACTCTCGAAGCAACCGAATGTTCGGCCCTGGAGTCTGCATCGCAACGGCCATCTCGGGGTTGCCCGGTGGGGCGGTTGGATGTGGCCGGGCGATCCGCTCACGACCTGGCGCACGCTCCAGACCCATATCGCCATTGGCATCAACCACTCCCTGAGTGTCTCGCCGTTCTGGAACTCCGACATCGGCGCGTTTTACACGACGCCTGAATACTCGCCTGAGCTGTATGTGCGCTGGGTGCAGTTTGCTGCGTTCAATTCGCTGATGCGGACCCATGGTCGCGGGTGGGAAAATCGTCTTCCCTGGGCGTGGGGTCAAGGCAAGCCAGGCACAGGCGAAGGCAGCTACGCCCCGCCGGCGTCGGAAATGAACAACCCTGCGATTGAACCGATCGCCAAGACATACATCGAACTGCGTTATCAGTTGTTGAGCTACAACTACACCTTGACCTGGGAAGCCCGCGAAACCGGTATGCCCATGATGCGGTCGCTGTGGCTGCACTATCCGAAGGACAAGCAGGTTCGGGGCATCGGCGATGCGTATCTCTGGGGCCGCGACATGCTGATTGCCCCGGTGTACGAAAAGGGCGCAACGTCCCGAGACGTCTATCTTCCCGCAGGCAAATGGTACGACTGGTGGACCGGCAAACTCGAGACCGGCGGTCGCAGCGTAAAGCGGGCCGTGGATCTGGCCACGATGCCGATCTACGTTCGCGCCGGCGCGATCCTGCCGGTCGACCCCATCCGCCAATACACAGGACAAAAGGTCGACGAGTCCATGACGCTCAAGATCTACCGAGGCGCCAACGGTAACTACACGCTGTACGACGACGACGGCACTAGCCTTGACTACATCCAAGGCGATTCAGTCCAGACACGGATCAAGTGGGACGACGCAGCCAAAACGCTGAGTATCGAGCCGGCGTCAAAGCAGACGGCTACACGCGCGTTTCAGGTTGAACTTCTTCCTGATGGCGTGACCAAACGGATCCAATACAGTGGCCGGCCGCTGGAACTGAAGTTCTAGGATGAATCATCCTCGCTTTGTTTGTCCGGTCGAAACGACAACAAATGGGATCACTATGAAAAGTCTGTTCTTTTTTTTAACTGTTTTTGGTGCGAAGATGATTGGCTCCGATTAATGAACAATTTTTTTTACCATGATGACACGTTTTCTCTCTCTATCACTAACTCTGGCGCTGTTCGCGGCCATAAGCCCTCTCTTCGCCAAGGATGCCATGCCGCTGACGATCTATGGCGTGAGCATCGGCGAGGAAAAGGCCGTGGTGGTCAAATTCCATGAGAAGGACGGCAAGCCTATCCTCGAGGTCGCGCAGTCGGAGCCGCTCGGTGCCCCGGCCGCCTCGATCACCCATCACCCCGACCACAACCTGCTCTACATCGGGGCCAAGGACGGCCGCGGGTTCGTGTATTCCGTGAACGATGACGAGAAGATCGAAAAGGTCCGGGAGATGCCGTTCAAGAGCGGCTACTGTTTCCTCAGCCTGGATCGCAGCGGGCGCTATCTGCTCGGCGTGTCGTACGAATCCGGCAATCTCGATGTCTACCGCTTGGACGCCAAAGGCCTTCCCGAGAAGCTGGTCGACTCGCGCAACGAGAAGAAAACCATGGCCCATTCGGTCGGCGTCAGCTCGGACAACCGTTCGGTCTACGTCCCCTATGTCAAAGAGGAGAACGCCCTCTACCAGTACCGCTTCGACCCGAAGACCGGCAAACTGAGCCCGGGTGCGCCGGCCAAGATCGAAATACAGGATGCGGTCGGGCCGCGTCACTTGGCGTTCCACCCGACCAAGCCGTACGTCTATTTCAGCAACGAACAACAGCTCGGCGTCAGCGCTTACAAAATTGGCCCCGGGGGCGGTCTGCAACAGCTGCAGATCCGTGCGGCGTTGGAGACGCCGCCAGCGGATGGGTTGGCTGCATCGGATATCGTCATCACTCCCGACGGGCGGTTCCTTTACGTCCCCGTGCGCGGTTTCGGCAAACCCCTGAACGCGGTGTTCGGCTATGCGATCGGGGAGGGCGGGCGGCTGAAATCACTCGGCATGACGGCAACCGACAGTATCCCCTGGGCGCTTGGTATGTCGCCGAGCGGAGATCACCTGTTCGTCACCTCCTCCAAGCAAGGTTCCCTCGTCGCGTATGCCATCGACAACAAAGGCGGCCTGAAGAAGGAGGCCTCCGTCAAGATCGGACAGCGCTTCTGGGACATCCTCGTGCTCGGAGACACTTCGGAATAAGTGCTCGTAAATTGCTTTTTCCCAACACAAAGAAATCTTTCCTATGGCAAAATTAGAGAGAACCAACACTATGACACCAATGTATTCGAAACTTATTGCGGCCGCAGTTGCCATCGCATGTCTTGCCGTTTCCGGCGGACTGTCCCCGGTGTGCGCTGCGGACATAAAAAAGAAGCAGCAGCAGGTTGAGCAGCAATTTCGGCATCTGTACCGAACGATCGGAGAGAAGAGCAATACGAAAATCAAGCTGATTTCCGGTCCTGAAGCGATCAAGATGAGGAATGGTCGCGTTCCTGGTAAACGCTGGTTTGCCACTTCCGGTCAGTTTAAATTCAAATTGACCATTCAGGACGGGGTCGACCTGAAAGTCGAAAAATTGATTGAACGCCTTGAGAAACTTCCGCTGCCTTACGTCAGGGCTTATGAGGTCGTGTCGGATGAAAAGGAAGATGGGATCGCGGTCTACAAAAGCCTGGGCGGCGCATCGGCCCATGGTGGGAAACAATATATCAATATCATCCCTGGTGCCGGGCCGATGGTCCTTGCTCACGAAGTGGGGCACACCTTGGAGCAAAAGACCAAAGAGTCGGACCCTGAGATTCTCGACAAATGGGAGGCGGCCATCGAGGCCGACAAGGTATCCATCTCCAATTATGGCGACAAGGTGCGCCATGAAGATCTCGGCGAGTTCTCCAAGGTTTATGCGGCGTGCCTCGATGCTGGCGAGGCGCAACTGTCCAAGCTGCGAAAACTATCTCCGGCGCGTTTCAAACTTTGGGAAAGCATTCTCAATGACGTGGACCTCAGCGCTAAGGATGCCGAAGTCTTGCCACGAACAAAGAATTAAGCCGATTGAGTGGGCAGGAAGTGAATGCCCCTTGTCTTTTTGCAAATAATTTGTCCAAATTGACCGACATTGGGAATGTTAGTGTATGAAATCGATTCAAAAGCGAAAGGGTGTCCACATGAATAGGCGAGACGTATTGAAGTCAGCGGGTTGTTTATTGACGTTGCCGGCGTTGGAAAGCTTCGGGCAAGAACCCAAGGGACATGATGCCGTGAAGGCGAATCGATTGTTCTGTATGAATATCGGCAATGGCATGTGCTCTGACAACTTCCCGACGTCGACGGGGAAGGACTATCAGAGCTCTTCTACGTTCAAGCCGCTGGAAAGCTTAAAGGATGATTTCACGCTCTGTACGAATTTAATAAACTACGGAAATCATGAAAGCACGATGTACGCTTTTGCTGAATATTCCGACCACACAAATCCCCAGTTGATTAAAGACTCGGTTGACGAGGTCGCGGCGTCTCACATCGGTAATGACACGCGCATTAGAAATTTGGTCGTTGAACAGAGGAATTCCTATGGCATCTCCTGGAAGGGTGGATTGCCCGTTTCCCCAATCGCGGACGTGCAGATTTTGTTCCAAACCATCTTCGGCAAAGTCGATAAGAAAAAACGGGCCGAATTGCTGGCCCTCAAAAAATCGATGCTGGATGCGAGTAGAGATGACGCCAAGAGCATGATGCGTAAAGTTTCTGAGGCAGACCGGGTCAAATTGGATGAGTACTTTTCCAGTTTGCGTGAATCTGAAAAGTCTATCCAACGATCTGAGCGCTGGTTGAGTCAAGAGCACGTAGAGGTGCCATTCCCTGAAAACGTAAAGTTCAAAACGGACGGCCTTAGTGAGTATGCGCAAAAGATCTTGGTGTGCCCGCACTTCAATCAACGTTCAACTTATTTGGATTTGCTCTTTCTGGCATTCAAATTTGACGTCACCCGAGTGGCCAACGTGTATTCGGAATGGAATTGGCTTGGTCATCATACCGATTCTCACCAAGTCAAAACTGAAGAAGGATTTGTTAAGAACATCGAGGCGGACCAGGGCTATATGATGCAGACCGCTCGTTTCCTGGAAAAACTCAAATCGACCAAGACGAAAGTGGGTGGAACCTTACTGGATCAGACGGTTTGTTTGATCACCAGTTCTCTGAGTATCAATAGAGAAGAAGGTCCTCACGGCATGAAGAATAACCCCGTGGTTGTCGCTGGCGGTGGCTTTGAGCATGGTAAACACATTAAGTTTAACGGGACAGACAACCGAAACAACGTCTACCTCGCAGCCTTGCAGCATCTGGGTGTCGAAATCGACAGCTTTGCCACCAGTAGCGAAAGCGCCAAGCTCTAAAGAACGCGAGAGCAATCACTTCGTAATGAAAGAAGGATTGGCTCCATGAGGTCCCGTTGCATTCTCGCGTTTCCAATGGTCGTGGCTCTGGCGAGCGCTCCTGCGGTTCGTGCTGAAAAACACCTCGCGGAGCTCGACCAAAGCAAAGCTTTTTTAACCACCTATTGCGTTAGCTGTCATGGCAATGAAAAGAGCAAGGGCGGTCATGATTTTGAAAAGTTCAATGGCAAAGATTGGGCCAGTCACGAACTACTCAATGAACTCTTGACGGTTCTAAAAGAAAAGGAAATGCCGCCCAAGAAAGCCAAAAACCAACCTTCGGCGAAGGAGTTGGCAGCCTTTGAGAAACTCTTGGCCAAACAGTATTTCTCAATCAAAGCAAAGTTGCCCGGCGTTCTCACGCGTTTGAATCGCGCGGAATATGAGAACACGATCAATGATGCTTTTTTCACGACGTTGGAAGTCAAAAACTACCTGCCTGTAGACAACACCAGGGATGGCTTTGACAATGAAGGCGATAAACTTGTGATGTCACCCTTTGCCATGGATGCCTACTTCCGAGTTGCCTCTGAAATCGCTGAGAAGGTCGTGGGAGGCATGCCCGGGACTTCTACTACCCATCATAGTTATGATAATGGTCTAGGGCGCAGATTAGGTAGTGATGGCGTTGCGTCCTATGAAAATTCCAATGACGGTATGACGACCGAAGGGTATCGTTACAATGATGCATCCCGTGGGTTTGGTTTAAAATATGGGGACACAGTTCCGGGCTATTATGACGTGAAGGTCAATGGGCATTTTACGTTTATTGATCCAACCATTGGCGGCGCTTTTCTTAGGGAACGTGATCTATACTTCAAGGTTGACCTGGGTAAAGAAAATGAACGGTTGAGAATCACAACCAATATAGACCCTAAGATTAGTAAAAAAGCACTCAGCACTCAGGATTTTTTATTAAGCGACAAAGTGCGGATCTATTTGGAGCCAGGACAGAATGCCGTTCTTTACAGTTACAATTATTTTTATCCATTGCCCAAGGATCTCAGTAAACTCAAGCCGATACCTCCGCTGCCTGTAAACAAGGCGTTCGCCAAGCTGCCAAAAGCGTTATTGCACTTCATTTCGGCTGACGTGACCGGTCCCTATTATGACAGTTGGCCTCCAAAAAACGAGTTTTACAACACCTACTATGAAGACCTGAAGGACCACGACCCACATAAGCAATATCAACAATTCATTAGGAAGTTGGCCGTCAAACTCTTTCGCCGACCGGTGAATGACAGCGAGTTGACGCGATTTTTCGATGTGGCAAAAAAGAGATATGAAACGGATGAAAACGTCCTCGATGCCGTGCAGTCGGCCTTGACGATGATGCTCTGCTCACCCAAGTTTTTGTATAAGTACGAAGGTGATTCTCTCAATCTCGACGATTATGCGATTGCCTCCAGGTTGTCTTACTTTTTGTGGAATACGCTGCCCGACGACCGTTTGGTCCAGTTGGCTTCCGAAGGAAAACTAAAGGATCCAAGCGTTCGTTCCGCGGAAGCCTTGAGGATGCTGAAAGACCCCAAGTCCCAGCGTTTTGTTACTGATTTCACCGAGCAGTGGCTCGAGCTCCATAAAATCTATGTCGTCAATCCGCAAGCCGACCTCCTCAAATATACGTTTAAAGGATTCACGGGCATCAGGCCCTTCATGGGGCAGGAAAGCATTGAGTTTTTCAAGGTGATTTTGAATGAGAACCTAAGCCTTCTCAATTTCATTGATTCTGATTTTGTGGTGATCAACAGACCATTGAATGGAATTTACAAATTGGCGCTCCCTGAAGAAGAAAAGCTGCCAAAAGGATCTGATCCAAAAGAGCGTGACAAAAAGTTGCGTCGTGAAAGGTCTTTTCGGAAAGTCATGCTTGATAAAGAGTCCCACCGTGGTGGCCTACTGACACAAGCGGGTATCTTGATGATGAACACCAATGGCGAATTCACCAATCCGTTCTATCGTGGTGCCTGGGTGGCTCAAAGTATCTATGGGTTGGAGTTGAAAACCCCTGAAAACCTTACAATCGAGGCACTGGAATCGCCCACGGAAACATTTACGATTAAAGACAGCATTAATGCGCACCGCAATCAGCCTGCCTGCGCCTCTTGTCACAGCAAGATGGATCCCTTTGGCCTAGCCATGGAAAACTTTGACGTTTTTGGCCGATGGCGTGACAAGTATTCGAAATTTGTCGTAACCAAGACAACGATCGAAGTAACCTCCGAAGGAAAGACGAAGAAGACCGAGAAGACGGCGCGAAAGTTTGAACCCACGACGAAGGTGGACGCCTCTACCGTACACCGGGACGGGCGGCCTGTCCCGGGGATAGAAGGTTTAAAGAAGCTGATGCTGGAGGACCAAGATAAAATTGCCCGAAACGTCCTCACAAAGCTTTCCGAGTATGCGCTGGGAAGAAAGATGAATTACGCTGATTCTGAAATGATTCATCGTCTTTTGGAAGCTTCCAAAAAGAATGATTACAAGCTGCGGGATTTGATGGTTGGTATCATTGCCGACGAATCCTTCGCAAAACGATAATTTTAGTCCCGTAGTAGCCATCGCAAAGAAACCAGTCATGACTTACCCGCTTATTCCGAAATTGAAAACGTTTTCGGTTGTCCTGCTAACGGCAATCCTTCTAACCGCTGCCCAGCTAGCCTTGGTGCCGGTAGCGTTTGGGCAGAAGGCGGAAAAAAACGCGTCTTCGAACGAAGCGTCTGCGGATACGGCGATTGCCGGTCAGCTCACGCTGGACCTTGGCAAGGGGGTCTCGATGAAGCTCGTGCTCATTCCGGCCGGCAAGTTCATGATGGGCAACCACGAAACCCCGGCGGAAACGGTCAAAAGGGTCGGGGGCTTGGAGAAGAATCTGGTCGATGAGTATCCGGCCCATGAAGTGACGATCAGCAAGCCCTTTTACATGGGCATCTACGAGGTGACGCAGGCTCAGTGGAAAGCCGTGATGGGTACGGAACCATGGAAGGCAGAACGGGCCTTGGGATACATGCGTCTGCAACCGAGACCAGAAGGCTTTGACGACTATCCCGTTGCCTTTGTGGACTCTTATGATGCCATCGAGTTCTGCCGCAAGCTTTCGAAGAAGACGGGGAGGACCGTCTCCCTCCCGACCGAGGCGCAATGGGAGTATGCCTGCCGTGCGGGAACGACCACAACTTTTTCCTTCGGAGATGACCTGTCGAAACTCATCGACTACGGCTGGTATGGCGGGAAAAACGCGGGGCAGAAGGAAGACTACGCCCACCGGGTCGGCCAACTGAAGCCCAACCCTTGGGGCTTGTATGATATGCACGGAAACGTATGGGAGTTCTGTAGTGATTGGTATGACAAGGACTTCTACGGCAGGTCACCGGGTGTGGATCCGGAGAATACCACGAAAACCGACAAGCCAACTCTGCGCAGTGGGGCGTTTCATAGCGTTCCCACCGTGTCCCGCTCCGCGCAACGCAACAGTTGGACAAGTCCCAAGACCGTCCGCTACAACTACGGTCTCCGGGTCATCGTTACTACCGCCAAATAGGAAAAAGCCTCGGATGCGTCGTATCTTTTACGGAAAAAGAATCATGGCTCGAATGTCTTGCTCCGCGCTGCTTGCTCTTGTGCCCTTGACTTTGGTTTGCGGGACCAGCAAGGCCGAGGATGAGCCAGTCGAATATGACCGGACAGCCGTTCTCGCGAAACTCGATGAGGCGGCTGCAAAGACCGACGATCCCGAAGTCAAACGTGCCCTGAAAAAGATGCGCGAATGCACTGAGCGTAGCAATAAATTACTGATCCTCAGTGGCCTCCGAACGCTCCCGCCTGAGATTGGTCAGCTCACGAACCTGACCGGGTTGACCCTCCATGACAACCAACTCACAACGCTTCCGCCCGAGATTGGTAAGCTCACGAACCTGACGTATCTGGGACTCAAGCGTAACCAACTCACCACATTCCCGCCCGAGATTGCAAAGCTCGAGAAGCTGAAGCATCTGGACCTCGGACAAAACCAACTCACCACGATCCCGCCCGAGATCGGGCAACTCACAGCGCTAACGCAGTTGACCTTCAGTGGGAACGATCTCTCGACGGTCCCGCCCGAGATTGGACAACTCACGAACCTGACGCATTTGAGGCTTTGGGATAACCAACTCTCGACCCTCCCCCCCGAGATCGGACAGCTCACGAAACTGACGAACTTGAGTCTTTGGGATAACCGACTTTCGACGCTCCCGCCCGAGATTGCACAGCTCACGAACCTGACCGGCTTATCCCTCCATGACAACCAATTCACCACCCTTCCACCCGAGATTGGGAAACTCACGAAGCTGACGCATCTGGGGCTCGGAGAAAACCAACTCACCACGCTCCCGGCTGAGATTGGACAACTCGCGGACCTGACGTGGTTGTATCTCGAAGGTAATCAACTCACCACGCTACCGCCCGAGATTGGGAAACTCACGAAGCTGACGGAGCTGCAAATCGGAAAAAACCCCCTCACCGACACAGACCTGGAATATTTGAAGTCGCTAAAAAGCTTAAAACGACTTGATGTTCGTTATACCAAGGTTACCAAGGCTGGCGTCGAAGCCTTTGGAAAAGCGCTACCGAATTGTGAGATCAAGGCGCCAAGGCAATAACCCTGATTTGCGCTTAACCTAGTGCCATTCGGGTTCCGGCTCGGGCACTTTTAGATAGAAAGCCTGTCCAGATTCTCTATAAACGGGAGTGATCAGTTAACGATGAAAACCGTCCGATTAAAATTTATATCCCTCCCTGCCTTGGCAGGGCTGTGTATCAGTGTAAGTGCGCTTGCCGGGGAACATGACTACTACGGGACTCTGCACTACCCGAAAGAACTCGTGCCCGGCGTTGGTTTGGACACGGTCGTGCAAGAAGGCGGGGCCGATGCGACTGGCTACCAGCGCCGCACCGTGCAGTGGTGGCCGCGTCAGGGGCAGGACATCGTCGACGTTCCTAAGGGCGTGCCGTTGCGAACCTGGACGCGAAACAAAGGACAAACGGACAAGGAGGCCTTGGTGGGTGCCGGTCGGAACTGGACTCGCTCGGATGGCGAAACGTTCAAGGCACACCTAATTGGCTTTCGGGGCTTCGGGATCGAGACTCCTGACCCCCGATTTAACGGCTACAAGCTGACGCCCGCAGCCGTGCTGCGGATGGAGAACGGTGAACGTAGGGCGATCATGGTTTACCCACCTTTCCATTCGATGGTCAGTCCCGAGGACCACGCGTTCATCCATAAGATCTGGAAACAGGCGTGGAAGAAGGTCCAGGCCACCCAGTCAAAGGATGAATACGTATCAAGCACGTATCGCGTCAAGCCCGACTCCCTGGTCATTGAAACGGATCACTATACCTGGGTGTCGGACCCCAAAACCCCGCTCAAAAGCCTGTGGTGGATGCGGCCGCACGAGCTGGAAAAACAGAACGTCTTTCGAAAAGGATCGCTGGAGTACGCCGAGAACATGTGGACGCACATCGAGGCCACGGGAAGCTCGATGCCTTACTGGCGACTTCCCAAACCGTGGAAGAAGTACAACATCCTCATTCGGCTGGCGATTGACGGCGGTTACGCGGGCGGCGGATTCGGCGCCTGCGATCTTCGCGATGCCACCGGCGGACCCCGAAATGAGGGACTGGGGCACGAGTGGTACCACGGTCATCCGCACGGAGGCTGGTCGACACTCTTTTTCGGCGAATCGGTTTGCCACGGTGGACGGCACTTGAACCTGCCCGGCGAAACGCCGATGTTCAGCCACAATTTCTGCTATCCCTGGCGTAACGTAAGTACCACGCAGTACCAGTGCCCGCTCTGGTACTTTGCCCTGGGTGACAATCCGAATTGGGGCGATGGCATCCTCTCGGTTGCCGGTTGCCTGGCGGCGAAGTCGGAACCCACTGCGTACCACACCATCGCTCGACTCGGCCAGCAAAGAGGCCTCTGGAAAAACGGCGTCAAGGGTTTCGGGGATTTCTTTGGTGAATACGCGGCGCGTATGGTGACCTGTGACTTTGTGATGCAGTACGCCATCCGCAGCAAGTACGGGATGCCGGAAATGAGCTTCCTACAGCCTGTCTATGGAGAGGCCGACCGTTACCGCATCCCGAGCAGCGAAGCGCCGCGAACGTACGGGTTCAACCTGGTCCGTTTGATTCCGGAGAAAGCTGCCAAGAAGATGACCGTTGATTTCGACGGACTGCACGAAGCCAGGCTTCACGGCGATTGGCGGGCTTGTATTGTGGCGGTGGACGGCAACGGTCGGGCACGCTACAGCCAGCTCTGGAACAAGGGGAAGATGGACTTCGCCCTGCGGCCTGAAGACAAGCACATCTGGCTGACCGTTGCGGCGACGCCGTCCGCTCTGCCGCTGTCACCCGAGGGGAATTGCGACGTCTTGCTCGCCGGCATTCACGCTCCGCGCTATCCGTGGGAGGTGACCTTGAGCGGGTGCAAGCCCGGCACGCCTCATCGCCGTCAGGGTGACGTGATCAATCTCGACGAACTCTACACGCTCAACAACGGCAACCAGTATTTGGGCTACTCCGTGAAGAACGAAGTTCCCATCCCACTGACGGATGAAGTCGGCCTGCTCGCCCAACGTAAGTTGGCCGACATGGACCGGCGTATTGGACTCACTGCCAATGCTCGAAAGGAAAGGATCGGATCGGGGAAGGTTGATTTGCCTCATTGGTTGGAGAGTGGCATGATCCGGGTTGAAAATGAGCTGACGCGACGAGTCAAGTTCCTGCAGAAAAACGCCAAAGGCGATCGCCACGCCAACGGGGGTGGGTTCGTGGCTGACAGTGCCCGGGTTGCCGCGACCGCTTACGTGGGTCCGAACGCCATGGTGCTCGATGGAGCGCGGGTCGAAGAAAATGCCTGTATTCATGAATACGCCGTCGTGTACGGTCCGAAAACCGTGATTCGAGGTAACGCCAAGATCGGAGGCAAGGCCTGGGTGTTCGGGGACGTCATCGTTGGCGGCAATGCTCGGATCATTGAATCGGTCACGGTCACCACCATATCGCGGTCTCGCATCGGGCGAGGAGGCGACGTTCCGACCGAGGGACAAGCCGTGATCGATGGCAACGTGGTCCTCAAGGGAGAGCACGTGCTCCGACTCTGCGGAGCCAAGGGCCAGAAACTGACCGGCGAGTTGGTCATGGACTACACGCCCGGATATAACGGCACCGTTAGCTACTACGAACTCATTCCGGGCATGGCCAATCTCGAAAGCGGCGTTTTCCGTCATGGTCGCATCTGGGGGCGGCAAGGACTCGGCGACGGAGCCGATGCCGGGGGTCTGTACGCCAACTGGCAGTTCAATCAGGCAGCGACTGGCGTGCTCGAAGATTCCTACGTCAACAACAACGGCGTTCTGCGCGGGATGCCCAAGTTCAAGCGCGATGGCCAGCGCAAGTACGCAGCGTTCAATGGCAAGGACCAGTATGCCGAGGCGCCGCCATCGGTAGCCGACTTCGCGGAACTGACGGTTGACTTGCTAATCAAGCGCTCCGACCGCAAGGGGGGACGTCTATTTGATTTCGGGACCGGCGACGCCGAGTGTTTTTATCTGGAGCTCGCGGACAAGACCGGCGAACTCATCCTGATTGCCAGGCACAAAGGCAAGACCTTCCGCATAGCCGCGTCTCAGACCGTTCCGGTCAACACCTGGTCTCGTGTTCGTGTCGAGCTGGACGGCACGACCGCCGCCATCTACCTCGACGGCAAAGAACTCGCCAAGGGTGCGTTCGCCTTCCGACCCCGTGACGTGTTCGGTGGCGACCGCGCCGAGGGTAATTTTATCGCCTGCGGTAGAAACCAAGATCTCTTTTTCAAGGGCTTGATGGACCACTTTCGTATCTACCGCGAGGTGCACGAAAACTTCGGAGCACTCGACCCGGCACCCTTTGCATTGACGCAAGTGCAGGAGTGGTCCGAGAACGATCAAGAGCGGGCCGATACTTGGGATGGGCGGAGAAAGGCAAAGGAGGCGGAACTGAATAGGGAGGCAAAGTTAGTCGCGCTTGGTGCTCGTGTGAAAGAATTGGCAAAAGAGAAGAGAGATCTCGAACAGAAGGCTCGAGAAGAGTTCAACGCGCTCCCGAGCACCGTCAAGGCGGAAGAGGGAATCAAGGAGCTGAAAGCAAAGGTCGGCGTTCTGACCTCCCGAGTTCGACAGGACAACGAGTACAAAAAACTCGCTGAACGAATCCAAGCCATCGAACGGCAGCGCAGGGAGTTGGAGAAAGCCATCCGCAACAGCACCGCGTCCAAGGCGCTGTCGGTATCGTTGGATGCCGTCAATGCTCGGAAGCAAAAAGCGGAGCAGAGGATCAGGCAGCTTCCAACGCTCGTAGAGACCATGAGGCTAGCGGACGAGGAAGGAGACCTCCAAAAGAAACGCGTGCTTACCGAGAAATACAATGGCTTGTTTCAATCTGAGAAGCTTTCTGATCTCAAGTGGCAAATGGCGGACATCGCGCAGCGTCGGTTCGAGAACCAGCGTCGTACGCTTGAGGGAGCTGAGCGCAGGAAGCATGTCGGTCTGGTAAAGAAGAACAGCGAGCACAGGCGGTTGAGGGGGAACCTGCGCGATCTGACCGAAAAGCTGAGAGGGGGCTATCCGGAGCTTTCGAAGCTGGACAAGTCGGTTTGGGAAAAACAGAACGCATTAAGTGCAGCGAGAAAGCGACACGAGGACAAGCAGAGAGGGCGGAATGAGTACATGCAGATTGCAGAGGCGTACGCGGTCGCCGGCAAGGCCTTGAAAGACGAAAAGAATCGACTCTTTGAGAAGGCGGGGTTTTCTGCCCGCAATCCATTTTCCAAGAGTGATGCCACTCAGCAAATGAACTTTCAAAAGACCCTTGGGTACCACAGCACGGCGGATTGGGATCATCGAACGAGGGAGGAAGTCAGCGGCGCGGTCCCTCCAAAGATGAAAAACTGGTTGCTGCGCGTCAGGGGATTTTGAAAAAAGGGGATAGGGGAGTGCGTGCCTTGATAGGGCTGGCGTTATTCTTTTGCCCCGCTTAACTTAGTGCGATTTGGGTTCCGGCTCAGTCGCTTTTTGATAGAATGCCTGTCCAGATCCAATTCAAGCGGGAGTGATAGTACGAATTGACCTCCAATCTTTCGAAAAATGAGCTACGAATGATTATGAAATTATATTTTAGATATTTTTTAACACCCTGTTTTTTTGCATTACTTTTAATTACTTCACCAGGGTATGGCAAAGGGAAGCAAGACGAGGTGTCGGCGCCCATGGTTAATAACGCCTGGGGAAACCTCTATAAATTTCATCAGTCAAGGGCTCACTATCTCAGTGGAAAAACTTATCTGGCCTGGGTGGGTCCCGATAACCACCCTTACGTTTCTATTTATAATCATAAAAAAAATGAATGGTCGGCTCATGAGCGGGTAGGGACGAACCTGATATCCCCTCAGGACTACCACGGAAATCCCTCCATACTGATTGATCGAGAGGGTTTTCTGCATGTGTTTTATGGGGGGCACAATAAAAAGATGCGCTACAGCAGATCTTCAAAACCGTTGAGTAATGATGATTGGGAGGACTATACGTCCCGCCTTCCTTACACCGAGAGTACCTATCCTCAGCTTTTCGTGATGTCCGACGGCACGATTTACAGTTTTTACCGCAGAAAAACTCATAGAGGAAACTGGTCCTACGTAACCAGTAAGGACAATGGAAGTACCTGGTCCAGGGAAGTGCATGTGCTCGATGGACGCTCTCCTCCGGGAAATGGATGGTACTCAGCATTCACTAAGGACCCAAATCGTGACCATATCCATCTCATGTTCCTTTGGCACGCATCAAAGGACAACCTGCCCCATAGCCGACGAAATCTATACTACATGCACATGGATCACTCTGCGGGAAAATGGACGAGCATGAAGAATGAAAAGCTGAACACTCCTTTATCGTTTGAAGAAGCAAACGGAAAAGTTCTGATCTTTGACTCAAAGAACAAATACAGCTCCATACCTCAGCATTGGCTCACCGTTGATGGGCGTCCCGTAGGACTCAATCGAATCAGCGACAAGGACGGAGTTTCAACACGGCACCTGCACGTATGGACGGGTGAGACCTGGCGCACGCAAAAGGTGCCCATCGACGTTATATTGAAGCCGACAAAAAAAGATTGGGTAGGTTTTCGCTCCAGGGAAGGAACGGTGCAGAGATTCACCAGTAAGGATGAAGGCGCCCACTGGACTCCGGGTGAAGTTATTTTGAAGACCGATGGCGAACAAAATTTAAATGCCCTGTTTGCTGAAGCTCATCCCGATGCAGTTTTGGTAATCGTTGACAAAGTGGACGAGCAACGGGTTCCGGGCAAACAACGACTGTGGGTTT
>JAOLZO010000002.1 GCA_028343845.1 Verrucomicrobiota bacterium
CCACAAAAGCTTTTTTGGCGCGTCATATGCGTTGAGTTTTACCGTGTTTTACTGTATCTTGAATTTGTTCTTCAAAATGAAACGATAATTTGTATGAAGTGTCACCACTGCGATAACCAAGCCACTGTCCATCTGACCCAAATATTGAATGGTCAAATGCACAAAATGGATTTGTGCGAAAGTTGCGCTCAATCCAAGGGCGTGACCAACCCGGAGAATCTTTCTATCGGAAGCTTGATGGAAAAGGAAGAATTGGTAGGGGACTCAATTGCCGGTTCAATGGTTTGCGAAAGTTGCGGGACTACGAATCAAGATTTTAAAAAAGGTGGCCGGTTGGGCTGTGAGGCATGCTACCATGTCTTCAGGCCTGTATTGGACCCGCTTTTGGACGGTATGCATGCGGGAAGCAAGCATTTGGGGAAAATTCCTTCGGGATCGGAATCCAGGGTGCGTTTTGAGCAAACCATCGATGAATTGCGAAAGGAATTAAAAGACGCGGTGGAAAAGGAAGACTATGAAAAAGCCGCCGAATTGCGTGACCAGTTGAATGACTTGGAAAACGAGGCAAAGGCTCTGGCTTAATCATGTTCCACGATCTTTTCAGTAGTCAGTCCAAGGCCAGGAGAAAACCTAAGTCCATACCCGTTACCTTAAGCACGAGGATTCGATTGGCTCGGAATTTGCGTGAATACCCCTTTCCTGGCCGTGCCGAAACGTCCCAGAAGAGGGCCGTTTTGACCAAGTGCATGGATGCGTTGAGTGACGTCAAGGGCTTGAATCAGTCTCTTTCGGTGGAAGTCGATGATCTTAGCGAGCTTGATCGTCAAATTCTTGTCGAAAAGCATTTGATCAGTCCGGAGCTTTCCCAGGTTGAGGAGGGCTCGGGCATCGTACTTTCAGAGGATCGAAATTGTTGCATCATGATCAACGAGGAGGATCATTTGCGAATTCAAGTCTTGCGGCCCGGTTTGGATTTCGGAAGCGTTTGGAAAGTCGCCGATGCCTTGGATACGGGTATCGAATCGGCCATCAGCTATGCCTATGACGGTGAACTAGGATTTCTGACTGCCTGTCCGACTAACCTTGGAACAGGGATGAGGGCTTCGGCGATGATGCATCTCCCTGGTTTGGTCATGTCCAAGAACATGGACAAGGTTATCAATGCGGTGAATCAATTGGGAATAGCCGTACGCGGCTTGTTCGGCGAGGGTTCGGATACCAATGGCAGCATTTTCCAGATTTCCAATCAGCAAACTCTGGGGGAATCGGAAACTGCCATCATCGACCGCTTGAACAGCACGCTTCATAATATCGTTCGCCAAGAGAATTTTGCCCGGGAAAAACTATTGCAAGACGATGGCGGTCGCTTGATAGACAAAATGAGTCGCGCCGTGGGGAATTTGAAGACCTGCTACCTCATTCAAAGTTCAGATGCGATGGATTATCTATCTCTTATTCGCTTGGCGAGTGATTTTGGAATGTTGCCGGAAAAGTATCGTACCCTCGCAGATCGAATGTTTATCGAAGTGCAACCCGGTCACGTCCAACTTTCTGCTGGCAAGCCAGTCGAACCGGGTTCCCGCGATACCTTGAGAGCGGAATTGTTGAGAAAGGAATTCCAGCGGACTCCTCAACTGGATCCTTCTGCTTCGGTTAGTTGACTTTGAGGCGTTTACAGGCTATATAAGATCCTATGTCTGAACCAATGAGTAATTTTACGCCTCGCGCGCAACAAGTTCTTGCTCTTGCTAGAAAGGAAGCCGATCGTTTCCATCATAACTATGTGGGGACTGAGCATTTGTTGCTTGGGTTAATAAACTTGGGTCAAGGGGTGGCTGTGAACGTTTTGCAGAAAATGGGTCTTGATTTGGATACGGTTCGGCAAGCCGTTGACGAACAGGTTGGCTTGGGTCCCGAAGCAAAGCCTTCTGGAAACGTACCTTATACCCCTCGTGTAAAGAAAGTTTTGGCTTTGGCAGGAAAAGAAGCTAAGTCACTGAACCACAGTTATGTTGGGACGGAGCACATCCTTCTTGGACTGCTTCGGGAAGGCGAGGGAGTTGCGGCCAGGGTGCTCAAGTCTTTGGACGTTGACGTTGATAGGTGCAGAAAAGAAATCCTTTCGGAATTGGATCCGAACTTTTCTTCGACTGAGGAAACCGAGGCTTCTGTTGCCGGCGGTTCAGGGATAGAGGAGAAGGGCAAGGACTTGAAAACCCCTGCCCTGAAGGCTTTCGGACGAGATCTTACTGAGATTGCGAAGAAAGGTGAAATGGATCCCGTGGTGGGAAGGGAACAGGAAATTCGCCGAGTGACCCAGATCCTTTGCAGGAGAACCAAGAATAACCCCGTTCTCATCGGTGAAGCCGGAGTCGGGAAAACTGCCATCGTCGAAGGCTTGGCTCAGCAGATTGTCGCGGGTTTGGTGCCGGAAAACCTCCTTGATAAGAAAGTGGTCACCCTTGATCTTGCCCTCATGGTTGCGGGAACCAAGTACCGAGGGCAGTTCGAGGAACGGATCAAGGCCGTCATGGACGAATTGAAGAAATCGAAGAACGTTATTATTTTCATAGACGAACTTCACACGATCGTGGGGGCGGGTGCAGCGGAAGGGGCGATGGATGCCTCGAACATTTTCAAGCCAGCTCTTAGTCGCGGAGAACTCCAGTGCATAGGTGCAACTACTCTGTCGGAATATAGAAAGCATATTGAAAAAGATTCCGCTTTGGCTCGCAGGTTTCAATCCGTTAAGGTGGATGCTCCTTCCGTTGATGATACAATCCTGATTCTCAAAGGAATCCGGCCAAAGTATGAGGAGCATCACAACGTCAATTTCACCGACAAGTCATTGGTCGCCGCGGCAAAGTTGACAGACCGCTACGTAACCGGTCGCTACCTTCCCGATAAAGCGATAGACGCCATTGACGAAGCAGGTGCCCGAGCTCGGATGGACTCCCTTAAAAGGCCTCCGGAAATAGAAGAGCTTTCTGAGGAAATCAAGGAAGTTTGCTCTCTTAAGGAAACGGCAATCTCAGACCAGAAGTTCGAGGAAGCTGCCGAAGCGAGGGACAAGGAGAAAAAATTACGGGCGAAGCGCGAACGAGTTCTTGAAAGCTGGAAAAAAAGCCGTGAAGAGAAACGATCCTCGGTGAATGAAGATGATATGTTGCAAGTGGTTGCTGATTGGACGGGTATTCCGCTTAATAGAATGGAAGCCAAGGAATCCAAGAAACTGCTTCAACTGGAAGAGGACTTGCGCAAGCACATTGTCGGGCAAGATTTTGCAACTGAGGTAGTGGCCAAGGCCTTGCGAAGGTCACGGGCTGACCTGAAGGATCCCAAACGACCGATTGGATCGTTTATGTTCCTTGGTCCCACAGGTGTGGGAAAAACTCATCTTGCCAAGATTTTAGCTGAACGAATTTTCGGAGACCAAGATTCTCTTGTCCAAATAGACATGTCGGAATACATGGAAAAACATGCCGTTTCGCGCATGATCGGGTCACCTCCTGGGTATGTGGGGTATGAGGAAGGCGGTCAGTTGACCGAAGCAATCCGTCGTAAACCTTACGCCGTGATCCTTTTCGATGAGATTGAAAAG
The DNA here is from genome assembly GCA_028343845.1 of Verrucomicrobiota bacterium. GTDB lineage: Bacteria > Verrucomicrobiota > Verrucomicrobiia > Opitutales > Seribacteraceae > Seribacter. Next base: position 3,602 of record JAOLZO010000002.1, read on the forward strand.
GCGCATCCCGACGTAGCTCAAATTCTCCTTCAAATCCTGGAAGATGGTCGGCTTACTGACAGTTTGGGCAGAAAGGTCGATTTCAGGAACACGATTTTGATTATGACCTCAAACGTTGGGGCTCACATCTTGCAGCGCAGCACTTCGATGGGTTTTTCCGTTGGGGATGACGAACAGGATTTCGAGAATACGAAGAGCAAGATTATGGATGAAGCCAAAAAGGCATTCAAACCTGAGTTTCTCAATCGGTTGACTGAAATCGTTATCTTCCGATCGCTCGCCCGGGAAAGCATGCGTTCGATCGTCGATCTCGAATTGACCAAATTGTCGGACCGTTTGCGTGACAAGAAGCTGAAGATCGAGGTGTCTGAAGAGGTTAAGGAATTTCTTATCGAGAAGGGGTATGACAAGAAGCTGGGCGCTCGACCCTTGCGTAGGGCGGTGGAAAAATACCTCGAAGATAATTTGGCAGAAGCCCTTCTGTCTGGCAATCTTCGCAAATCCAAGCTTATCAAGATCGTTTTGTCGGGAGATGAAGACGATGAAATCCGATTTGTTCAAGACGCCGGGAAGGATAAAGTTTCCGTTCCTCCAACCTCCGACGAGGATGAGGAAAAGTCTGACTCCGAATAGCCTCAGGCTTGGTCGGTTTCAGTCGTAACCCCTGCTTGTTTCTCAAGCCAAAAAACATACTATGCAAAGAACTCTAATTCTTCTCAAGCCAGATTGTTTGGATCAAAGGTTGGTTGGTCAAGTGATCACCCGATTCGAGGAAAAAGGATACGGAATCATCGCAAGCAAGATGATTCAGTTGGATGAACGACTCCTCAACGAACATTATTCTCATGTTGCGGATCTGCCGTTTTTTCCTGAAATCGCGGCGTTCATGAGTTCACGTCCCGTCCTGGCTCTCGTTCTTGAAGGAGACGGCGTTATCCAAGGTATTCGCGACTTATTGGGCCCAACTGATTCTACGGTTGCCCCGTCCGGGACAATTCGTGGAGATTTGGGCACCGACCGCATGAAGAACGTGGTCCATGCTTCGGACAGCCCGGAAGCGGCCCTAGTTGAAATCAATCGCTTCTTTGACGCCGACCAAATTTGCGGTTGATCACTCTTCGCCTTCTTTAACGAGAAGGCAAACGGCAAAGCAGGCAATTGCTTCTTCTCTTCCGACTGGACCCATTTTTTCGTTGGTGGTTGCCTTTAGCCCGATTTCATCAGGCAAGATTTTCAAAGTTCTTGCCAGAGAATCCTTAATGGCATCTACGTAAGGGCTCATCTTGGGGCTTTGAGCCACTATCGTGAGGTCCGCATTTCCGACCGAGAAACCTAAGCTCGAGCATTCATCGAGTGCTTTTTGCAATATCAGCATTGAGTCCATGCCTTTGTTTTCGGGGGCATCGTCAGGAAAATAGTGTCCGATGTCCGGCAGTCCGAGGGCACCGAATATCGCATCGGCAAGAGCGTGGGTCAGGCAGTCTGCGTCCGAATGACCGATCAAACCATGATCATGTGGGATTTCCACTCCTCCGAGGATTAACTTTCGGTCTTTTGCCAGGCGGTGAAGGTCATAGCCATGACCAATTCGAAAAGGAAGCTTGCTCATCGGTTTAGTAGATACTCGACATAGGAAAGATCGCTCGTCGTCGTGATTTTTGGGTTTGGGTATTCAGGGTTCAAAAACCTTGCCTTTCGCTTGGTCAGTTCGATCGCAGAAAGTTCATCGGTTACGATTAATCCGAGTTCTTGGGCTTTGCGCAACCCTTCGTCCAACCATTCCTTCCTCGTGACTTGAGGGGTCTCCATGATCCATAGAGAGGATCGATCGAGGGACTCGGTATGCTGAGGAGCGTCGTATGGTAGCGCAGGATCGAGGATCTTCTTCACCGAGTCCTTCATCGGGCGAGCCACGGCAACGGCGCCCGTTTGAGAAACTTGATCAGCAAGTTGGTTTATGGTTTCCGGGCGGATCATGGGTCGAGCGCAATCGTGCACGTGAACGAATTGGCAGGTCTGATCACATGCGGTCAAGGCATTTGATACGGAGTCTTTCCGTTCGGGTCCACCTTTGACCATTACGGGGTCTACTTGACGACCAACGTTTTTCGTTGCAATGGAAAATTCCTTGAGCAGTTTGTCCTTTTGGTCGTCGTCTCGAAACACAATGAGAAATGCACTGATTGACGAAGCATTCAGAAAGGATTCGACCGATAGCCTAAACGCGTTGGACGAACCGATCGGATAAAGAAGCTTCTCCTGAATCGAAGGACCCATTCGTTTTCCTGTTCCTCCGGCAAGTAGGATTGCGGTATGCATCAGTCGTTCGGTGGATGGCTCAGTTCCGTTTGTATTGCTTCCAACGCTGCTAAGGGATCTTCATGGGCGAGAATCGGCCGTCCGACAACCAGATAATCCGCACCTGCGGCACGTGCGTCCGCGGGAGTCATTATTCTCTTTTGATCTCCTGCGGCAGTTCCTGTTGGTCTGATGCCAGGGGTTACGAGCTTTACGTTCTTGGGTAACACTGGTCGAAGGCGGGTCAGTTCAAGAGGCGAGCAAACGATCCCCCCGATTCCCGATTCCGTGGCAAGGTTGGCGAGCCGATCGACTTGATCTTGGGGCGATACGTTTACTCCTATGGCAGAAAGAGCTTCTTCGTCCATGGATGTAAGAACAGTCACCGCAAGTAGGAGAGTGTCGGGCATCAGTTCATTTGCAACTTCTGTGCATTTGTTTAGTGCTTGAGGGCCTGCACATGCATGCAACGTCAGCATTCCGATGGGAAGCGAAGCCAAGCTTTCCATCGCTTTGCACATAGTGTTTGGAATATCGTGAAGCTTGAGATCGAGAAAAACTTTTTTTCCGGAATCAGCAACCTCACGAACGAAATCCGGCCCGTCCCGCAAATAGGTTTGCAATCCGATTTTTACCCACTCGAGTCTGTCGCCGGTCGCCTGGAGGACAGACCGAGCCCGGTTTTTGTCTTCCACGTCCAAAGCTAGAATTACTGAAGGAATCATACCACTCATCGTCTCATCATGCTTTGCTCTTGGGTTGAGCCAATCCTAATCTTTCTCATCGCTACTCCCATTTCCAATCGTTACATTTGAGGTGTTGCGAATGAAGCTCGAAACGTCCAACCAAAGAATTACTCTTTCCGCTCCAGCCAAGGTTAATTTATTCTTGGCTATTACCGGCAAGCGTTCTGACGGATTTCACGAATTGGTTTCCCTCATGGCCAAGGTTGATCTTTGTGATCTGATTACCTTGGAAAAAACAGACAGGGAGGGTGAAATCTCATGCGATTGCATGGGGAACGTCCAATTAAGCGGGGAAGGGAACCTTGCGTGGAAGGCTGTCGATCTATGGCGAGAGGTTACCGGAGAGCAATACGGCGTTCGTGTCACCATTCAAAAGAATATCCCGCTGATGGCTGGATTGGGGGGAGGCAGCTCCGATGCGGTTGCAACCCTTAAGGCTCTAAATAGTTTTCGAGAAAGCCCGTTAGGTCAGGAAGAGTTAATTGAGATTGCCGCTCGCTTGGGTTCGGATTGCCCTAGTTTTTTAATTGAAGGCGCATGCGTTGCCACTGGAAGGGGGGAGGTCGTGAGGCCCGTGTCTCAAGAGGCTAGTTCGAGGTTGAACGGGAAAAAAGTATTCTTGTTCAAGCCTCCATTGGGTTTTTCCACCGCAGAAATTTATAAATCAGTGAAGGGTTTTTCATCAAAGGAGGAAGCTGCTGGAAGAATTCACTCCTGGGAAAAAGAGGGAATGACTTTGGCAGATTGCATTGAAAATGACTTGGAAAACCCTGTCTTCGAAAAATATCTTTTTATGAACCCGCTCTTCGAAGGCTTAAAAGCGCAGTTTGGACTAAGCCCAGCCTTATCCGGCAGCGGGTCTTGTTGCTTTGCTATTCTTCCTGATGATTGCGCTGTCGAGCCACTGACTCGTTGCATCAAGGAGTCTTGGGGCGAGGAAACTTTTGTTGCCGAGCAAAGAATCTGCTCTTGATTCCAAGCCTTCCTTTTTGGTTCCCCAAAATGAAGAAATAGGCTATAATGAGGGGTTTTTGATTTTTCCGGACTCTTTAAATCATAATGTCTTCACCTCCTAAAGAAACTCTGTTGTACGGGATTGCTGCATCCCCAGGGGTTTCGCATGGACAGGTTTTCCGATTCCTTCACGAGGAAGTCGAGGTGCCCAGTTACGACGTTCAGGAGGATGACCAAGACGCAGAAATCGCTCGGTTCGAAGATGCTCTTTCCCTGACAAAAAATCAGATTGAAAAAATCAAGGACGACGTTGCTCAAAATCTTGGTGAAAAGGAAGCGGCGATCTTTGACGCGCATCTAATGGTTTTGGAAGACAAAGCCGTTATCGATGACGTGGTTTCCGAAGTTCGCAAGTCGGGCGACAACGTAGAGCAATGCCTGCATCGGGTTACTCAGCGCTACGTTGAGTATTTCAGCCAATTGGAAGACGAATATTTACGCGAACGATCGGCCGATCTCAAAGATATATCCAGAAGGCTTCTGTGCAATCTTCTCGGCGCAACTGCTGCGGGTACGGCTTTTTTGGGTGAGCCGAGAATTCTCGTATCCGAAGACTTGAGTCCTTCTGATACGGCATCACTTGACAGAACTAAAATATTGGGCATCGCAACCGATACGGGGGGCCGGACCAGTCATGCCGTTATCATGGCAAGGTCAAGCGGAGTTCCTGCAGTTGTAGGCCTGAGGAGGTTAACCGAGCAACTTTCGGATGGAGACACTCTTCTGATTGATGGATTCGAGGGCATAGCGATCATCAATCCTTCCGAAACCACTCTTTTTCGCTATGGCAAGGTCAATTTGCGCAGAAAGCGAATCAAAGACTTGCTTGATGACGAGGGCTCTTTTCCCTCAGTAACTGAGGATGGGGAAAAGGTCACGTTTTTCGCTAATGCTGATACTGCTGAGGAGATCAGTAAAGCAAGGGATCATGGTTGCGAGGGAATCGGTTTGTTCCGTTCGGAATCAATTTTCTTGAGAAAGAACGAGATTCCTTCGGAAAACGATCAATATGAAGAGTATAGGGAAGCAGTCGTTGCGGCGAACTCTCTTCCGGTAACGATCCGGACGCTTGATCTGGGAGGAGATAAGATTTTGGATTCCATTGGACGCGAGAAAGAGGAAAATCCATTTATGGGGTTCCGCGCCATTCGGTATTGCCTTCGAAACCCAGATGTTTTCCTTAATCAGTTAAGGGCGATATTGAGAGCAAGCGCCCACGGGACCGTCAAGATAATGTTTCCTATGGTTAGTGGGATTGGGGAACTTGTCCGGGCTAAGGAATTTCTTTCCACGGCAAAAAGGCAATTGAGGGAGATGGACGTTCCTTTTGATGAGGACATTCAAGTGGGTTGTATGATTGAAACCCCTTCAGCCGTCGTGATCAGTGATATGCTTGCTTCCGAAGTCGATTTTTTCAGCGTCGGTACAAATGATCTCGTTCAATACTTGTTGGCCGTTGATCGGATCAACAATGAGATCGCGTACCTGTACGAGCCTCATCATCCTGCAGTGATTCGTTCTTTGGCCCATGTATTTCAAGTCGCGCAGGATAAGAACGTGGAGGTTTCCGTATGTGGTGAAATCGCCGGTGACCCTCACTTTCTCCCCCTGCTCCTCGCCCTTGGAGTGAGATGCCTGAGCACGGTGTCCCCGATGATACCAGAGTTGAAGTTTTTTGCCCGGCGTTTTTCGATGGCAGATGCCCGTGGGCTTTGGGAAGGCATTGAGCAAATGAAAAGACCGTCTGAAATCAATCAAACCCTGAAAAATTTCTACGACGAAAGAGTTTCCGAGCTTATCACTTGAAGGTGGTTCCCATCCTTGCGGGGCCAACTTTTTAGCTATTCGTCTTGAAACTTAGAGGCGAACAACTGGGTCATTTCTTTCTTTAAGTTTTCAATTTCGGCTCCGGAAACTTCGAACTTCAATTCCGTGCCTTTTGCCGCAGCAAGCATCATGATGCCCATAATGCTTTTTGCATTAACGCGTTCCGCTTCTTTCGTGACCCATACCTCTCCCTCATGCCGAGATGCTATGCGTACGATCATGGCAGCAGGACGAGCATGAACCCCCATTTTGTTCGAAACTTCCAAGGTGAAGCTTGCCGAACTCTGTTTTTGCATATCTCCCGAATCGCTCATCCTTAAATGATAAGAGTGAGGAATTGGTGAAAAGACAAAGAAAAAGTTTAGGAAATAATTCCGTTTCCCCAAAGCAACCATATTCCGAGCCCCGCTGGAATCGCTGCGGCAAGGTCATCGACAACAACTCCGCCACCACCCGGAATGCTTTGCAAACGGCTAATGCCAAGAGGCTTCATAATGTCGAAGAAGCGGAACAGAGCAAACCCCAGCCCCAAAAGTAGCACGGTATCAAAGGAGTAACTGTACGAGGACCACGGCACTCCGACAAAGACCAGGGGTTGGGCGACGAATTCATCCAAGATCACTTCCTTCGGGTCTTCCTTGCTTAAAAGGATCTCAGCTTTACCGCATACGGGTATGGCGCATAGGGCAAGAATTGCAAATGCCGAGAGGACGAGGAATGGCTCGATATTCGCAGGAAAAACAAGCAACCAAAAGACAAGAAGCCCGGCTAGCGAACCAAAAGTCCCGGGGGCAGGTAGCTTTCGGCCGATAGGGCCTAAAGTCGCGGCGAAAAGAATCAGCCTGTCCATCACTTAATTTTTTTCGTCGATAAAAAAGCTCCAATATTTGGAGAGGTATACCAGACCTGAGAAAACCGTAAGAATTGTGGCTGCAAGTAAAGTAAAGTCTCCGGATACCTTGAAAAGCTCGATAGCTTGACTATGCAGATTGGCTGGAAGAATTTCCTTAAAGTCAATTTCAATGGCAATTTTTGCCAAATAGAGAGAGATGCAGGTCAGTTGAATCACGGTTTTTAATTTTCCGAGCTTTTCGGCGGCAAGGGTTTTTCCTTTTCCCGCCGCCACCAAGCGAAGTCCGGTAATTAGAAATTCCCGTGAAAGAACCAATAAAACCGGGAAAAGAGCCCAGGATTCGAGCTCGCCCAAGGCCAATAAGCTGACGAACATTCCTAGTGTAAGGACTTTGTCCGATAGGGCGTCCATGAATTTTCCAAATTCTGAGACTTGTCCGAATTTGCGAGCCAGCCAACCATCCAACCAATCTGTCAGAGCCGCGAATAGGAATATGAGCAAAGCGCAGGTTCTTATCCAGGGCCAAGTCGTATCGGAAGGCGGGTAGATCAAGGCAATTACCACTAGCATGAGTGGTATTCTGGAAAGCGTGAGCAGGTTGGGCAGATTCATATTGGAGCATGACTCACTATAGCCTCTATTCGGGTTTGGCAACCACAAGGCATTAGCCCTTGAGGATGGACTTTGCTGTTTTCATCGATAAGGTGGGAGGAAGAAATGAGTATCGCCCTTTATCCCGGAACCTTTGATCCCGTCACGAATGGACATTTGGATGTTTTGTCCAGAGCGACCCGTCTGTTCGATCGGGTGATTGTGGCCGTTTCCGGAACAAGTTCATCCAAGCAAACGGTTTTTGATGCTGAAACCCGAGTTTCGCTTGTTCGTGAAAATATAAGCGGGAACGATCGGGTGAGCGTCGAAGCCTTTGACGGTCTTTTGGTTGATTATGCAAAGGAACGAGGCGCATCGGTGTTGGTGAGAGGATTGCGAGCGGTATCGGATTTTGAGTATGAATTTCAAATGGCCCAGATGAATAGACACCTTGATCCGGATCTGGAGACGATCTTTCTCATGCCCAACGAAAAATATTTTTACACCAGTTCCCAATTGATCAAACAAGTTCATCTTTATGGAAACAGGGAAACGGATTTAGTGCCACATAATGTCTTGGTTGCTCTGCGCGGGCTTTCGCAAACGAACGAAATTTCCAAATAAACGGCTCGATGAGCGAAGAGCAAAAAAGCTCCACCAAGAGGAAGCGTTCAACTTTCGGGGTGGTATTTCTAATTATCTTTCTGGATATGGTCGGTTTCTCGGTCATCTTTCCTCTTTTTCCCGATATGTTGGATTACTATCTGGAGCGCGAATCCGAGGGCGGAATTCTTAAAAGTTTTGTTGCTTCCATAGAAGGAATGTCCTTCGACACCGATGAATCCACGAACCAAAGCTTTCGTTTCGAGACGGTTATTTTCGGAGGAGTACTAGGTTCGTTGTATGCGGTATTGCAGTTTTTCTTCGCTCCGATCTGGGGGCGTCTTTCCGATAGATACGGTCGTCGCCCAATCTTGTTGATCACGGTTGGGGGAACCTGTTTGGGATACGGATTATGGGTTTTTGCGGGAAGCTTTTGGGTGCTTGTGCTGTCAAGGATTGTGGGTGGTATTGCCAGCGGCAACCTATCCGTTGCCACTGCCTCAATTGCTGACGTTACTTCCCGCGAATCTCGTTCCAAGGGAATGGCCTTGGTTGGAGTTGCTTTCGGTTTGGGATTTATTCTTGGTCCTGCCTTGGGAGGATTGGCATCTCTTGCAGAGCCATTGGGGAGTGACAGTCAGGGCGCTTTCGTCCTGAACAAATTTTCACTTGCAGCGCTCATAAGTCTGGCCCTCGGCGCTCTCAATTGGTTTTGGTTGGCTAAGCGATTCAAAGAGACTTTGCCTGCCGAAAGGCGAGCGGAGGCCAATGCCCCCAAGCCAGGGATTTTTAAGATGGGAAAGGTCTCCAACCCAGCCGTACGCAAAACTTGTCTTTCTTATCTGTTTTACATGATATCATTTAGCGGAATGGAATTTACGCTAACTTTTCTTGCTGTGGAGCGGTTTGACTACGCACCCAAGGACATAGCCATAATGTTCTTACTGATCGGATTTACGCTGATTTTGGCTCAAGGAGTTTTTGTAAGACGTTTCGTTGGGCCCCTTGGTGAAAAAACCTTGGCTTTAATGGGCATCTTGATCGGAATTGTGGCCTTTGCGATGATATCTTTAATCCATCAGGAAGCTTGGTTTTACGCCTCTCTTTTTCTTATGTCCACGGGGGTTGCCTTCATTAGCCCTACCTTGACTGCACTGACGTCCCTCCACTCAAAGGAAACCGATCAGGGATTCCATTTGGGGGTCTTCCGTTCGTCTGGTTCGATGGCTCGAGCATGCGGTCCTTTGCTTGCTGGTTTGATCTACTTTGCATTCGGGTCTTCCTTTGCTTATCTGTCGGGAGCGATTTTTCTTCTTGTTCCGTTGATTTTCCTTTCGGGCGTACCTCAGCCGAATATGAAGAAAACTGAAAAAACCAATGGTTGAAGCCTCCTTTTCTCTCGCTTTTCTTATATAAATCGTTAGGATAAGACGATTTGAAACACGAAAACACAAACAGTTAAACTTTGCCGACACAATCTGAATGAATGTCGAAATAATCGACCGTCTGATCGACCAAGATCCCACCCTTGAGTCTTCACGCAGCGCCCTTGAGGCAATGAAGGAGGGTGCTTGCTGTATCCACCGGAGTTGGGGTTTTGGAAGGATTTCTGGTTTTGAGTCGGAGCGGGGCATGATTCTCGTGGACTTTGAGGAAGACGACAGGAAGAGCCATGCGATGGATCCGATCTTCTGCTTGGGCAAACTGGAAGTGCTCGACGAGGAACATATACTAAGCCGGCATAGGGCCAATCCCGAAGAAATCGAGAAAATGGCCAAGAAGGAACCGGTGGAGCTAATTATCCAAATACTTTCCAGGTGTGAAGACGGATGCTCATCTGCCAGAGATATCGAAAGAACCCTTGGTTTTCTGCTCGGTCCTTCAAAGGCGAAAAAATGGTGGACTGCAACGAAGAAGCTTTTGGTTAAGGATCCTCGGGTTGCTGTGCCCAACAAAAAAACCGAGCCTTACGTTCTGCGCGACGAACCGGTCAGACCCGAGCAAGAAGTTCTGCAAGACTTTTTTGACGAGAAAAGATCCAAGGAGAAAATTGCCTTGGCTGAAAAACTATTTGATCTCGCAACGGAAAAGGAGGATTTGCAGGCTGATTTGCCTCAAGTTCTGCTGGAGTTGACCAATGCCTTGATGGAAGCCCGGAATCTAAGCCAGGCAGATCGGCTTTATGGTATTTGGGTAAGAAACAATTTAGCCAGGGACGTTGAGGAGGATGTCGAGAAACTTGAGCCTACCTCCGCCTCGGTCCTTGAGGAATGCGCTGAGGACCTGCCAGCTTTGGCAGACTTGATGCCCACGAAGTTTCATTCCCGTTTTCTCGACTTGGTTTCGCGGGTTTATCCCGATGATTGGAAGAAGCTCGTCGTTCATTTGCTTCAGAACACAGCGCTTAGGTTTTCCGGAGAATGCGCCCATTTTCTTATCGATCGAGAAGAATCCAAATTGCTCAAAAAATCGCTTAAAAGCTGGTTGGACGAACAAACTATGAAAGCGCCGGTTCTCCTCTGGATTTTGAAGTTCCGCGATTTAGCCAAATTCAAGGATCTCTTGTCGGATCTTATTGGTCCTCGTTTGCTTACCGCTGTCTTTTCAGCCATAGATTACGAGTCGCTTCAAAATGCCACGACTAGAAGAATTCCGCTAGCCGAGATTCTTTCTGATGATCGTGAGCTCCTGCCTGACATTCTGAGCAAAGGCACCGTTGAAAATGCAAAGGATCTTGCCCAAGCCCTTTTGTTAAACCCCGGATTCGAGGATTTGAGCAAGCGTTCTCTTCTTGCTCGCTTTATAAAAAGGCATCCTGAGATTCAATCCATGGTCGATGGCGAAGGCTCAACTTCCTCAGGAGACTCATCTCCAGCCATTACGGATGATTCACTTGTCGTATCTCAGACGAGCTTTGATAAGAAATTGGCTGATCTTGACGAATTGACCAAGGAAAAGATACCTGCCAATTCGCTTGCTATCGAAGCTGCGCGTGAGCATGGGGATCTGAGGGAAAATGCAGAATACCATATGGCCAAGGATGAGCAAAAGCTCCTTCTTGCCAGGCAAGCTGAAGTTCAGGCTGAGATCATGCGTGCCAAGCCAACGGACTTTACGGACGCACCTGCTGATTCCATTGGTATTGGAACGATAGTGAATTTGACCGATCAAGAGAGTGGGAAATCTCAGAAATACGTGGTTTTGGGGGCATGGGACAGTGACCCGGACAACAATGTCCTCTCTTATCTTACCCCCCTTGGTCAAAAGTTGTTGGGCGAGAAAACCGGTAACATTGTTGAAACCGAAGTCGAGGGGAACGTTCAGACTTGGAAGGTCGAGAGTATTTCCCGCTGGGTTGATTCCCAATAAGCCTTCCGTTTCGGTTCTAATCATGGGGCTGATTGCCTTTTAATGGAAAAAGGTATTTGCCAGCATCCTCATCTTTCTTGAATCCTATTCTCATACGCCGATGAGAATTACGGAAATATTGCAGGTCCTATCTGACAGTACGCGTTTGCGGATGGTGAAGTTATTGGGACAGGAGGAATTGTCCGTTGCCGAGCTTCAGGAAATTCTAGAGATGGGACAGTCTCGAATCTCTTCTCACTTGGGGTTGCTCCGTCGCCATGAAATGGTGAACGACCGCAAGGAGGGAAAAAAAACCTTTTATGAGCTGAATCAGGTTGTTGTTCAGCGCTTTGAACTGATTCGGGTTGCCTTGGCAGAAGAGTCTGAAGAAGAATTTTGGGAGTCTGATCGTTCCGCTCTTAATCGAATAGTTGACCGGCGGCGTAGGGCATCGGAACGATATTTTGATGAAGTTGCGGATCGTTTGGGTAAGAATTACGTCCCCGGCCGTTCTTGGGATGCTATCGGGCATTTCCTTTTACGTTTGGTTCCAAGGATTACAATCGCAGATCTAGGGGCAGGCGAGGGAATGATATCTCAGTTGCTTGCTGAACGGGCCAGAAAGATATATTGCATAGACAGTTCCAAGAGCATGGTCCGAGTAGGAAAGGAACTGGCCAAGAAGAACAATCTTTTGAACTTAAGCTACAAGCAGGGGGATATCGAAAACGTTCCCTTGGCCAAGGGGAGTGTGGACCTTGCTTTAATGAGTCAATCGCTCCACCATGCCCAGCGCCCTGAAAAAGCTCTTTCCGAAGCTTCCCGGATTCTTCGAAAGGGTGGCCAGTTAGTTGTACTTGACCTCAAGGAGCATCAATTTTCAAAGGCACGCCAGCTGTACGGTGACCAATGGTTGGGTTTTCCCGAGAACGAACTTTACCGAATGATCAAATCAGTAGGTTTTAGGAAGGTTAAGGTAGAGACAATAGCCAAAGAAGAACGGGAACCATATTTTGAGACGATTTTGGGATATGGGGAAAAACCCTAGTGTTCTTTCGTCAAAACCTTAAATGATCTTGGCCAGTTACTTTCCTCCCTGAGGGAGGAAAAGCTGGCTTATCATTTTTCGTAAATGGTTTCAGTGCCTGAGTAGGTGAAAAGCTTTCTGAACGAATCTTTTAGATCGTTAAGAATAAGATAGAGACAGGGCACCATGAGAAGGGTTATAAAGGTGGCGAAAAGTACTCCAAAACCGATTGCAATGGCCATGGGTTTGAGGAATTGAGCCTGAAGACTTCGCTCGAAAAGTATAGGGAGCAACCCGACGAAAGTTGTGAGGGAGGTAAGAAGGATCGGGCGGAAGCGGGCCATCCCGGCCAGACTGGCAGCCTCAATCAGAGAAGTCTTTTTAGCGCGTTGGTTTACATAATGTACCATTACTAGACTATCGTTGATTACGACGCCGGTAAGCGCAACTAGCCCGAAGTGTGATAGTTGGCTAAGCGGGAGTCCGAAAAGGTAATGTCCGAGGACTGCTCCAATCAAGCCAAAGGGTATGACGGACATGATTATAAAAGGTTGAAGATATGAGCGAAACGGAATAGCCAAAAGCCCGTAGATTACGAAAAGGCATATTCCTCCGGCTTGCGCTAATCCGGAATCCGATTCGTCTTGTTCCTTGCGTTCGCCAACGAAGGCAAAGCGTAGTTCGGGGAATTTATTTCGTAGTTCTGGAAGAAATGTCTTTTCAAGGTCATTCTCTATGCGAGGAACGTCTGCGCGTGACTTGTCCGCCGAGGATTGAACATTGATCTTACGTGATCTATCCAAGCGTTTGATCGTTGGGTATCCCTGTCCAAGTTCAAAATCCGCAACCTCTTCCAGGGGAGCCTCAACGCCAGTCGGAATTCGTATGCGAAGATTGCTCAAGGCAGTAAGGGTCTTACGGTCGTTCAGGGGGTAGCGTAGCATTACCTTCACTTCGTCTCGGTCCCTTTGGATGCGCTGAATTTCTTCTCCGTAGTATGCTTGCCGGACTTGTCGTCCCAAGTCGGATTGCGTCAACCCCAAGGCTCGTCCCTCTTGTTTCAACTTTAGTTTGAGTTCACGTTTTCCTCCCGAATAATTGTCGGAGATATCGAAAAGCCCTTCGTATGAGTTTAGACGATTCTTCAAAGCCTTGGCGGCCTCTTTCATTTTGGGCAGCTTCTCACCAGATATCTCGATGTCGATTGCCGTTGCGCTCCCTCCTGCTGCGACGTCTCCGAAATATACCTGCTTCACTCCGGGAAGGGGACCTATGCGACTGCGCCACAAGGAAGAAATTTCGGGTGCGGATCTAGTTCGATCTTCAGATTTGATCAGTTCGACGCTGATTTCTCCCCTATTCGAGCCCGATAGTATTTCAGATCCACTTTTTGGCCCTCCGGAGAAAGGTTGCGCTCCCATGGTTAACATAACGTGGCGAAAGGGATTGGGCTCGTTCTTGCTCTTGAGGAACGAGACCACTTCCTCTCTGGCTTGTTCGATTACTTGGACTGCTCGTTCAGTCGTAGCGGCCGGAACTCCATCATGCATGGTAAGTTTGACGGAAATGTAGTCAGATGGAACTGGGGGCACTCCCCGAATGGAAGGAACGTGTCCACCAGCGATCATGCCTATTGCTATAGCGAATAGGCCCATGAACCCGGAGACTGAAAGGTAGCGATTTTTCAGGCAAAGCCGGAGTGCGGGCTGATAATACTTTTCAATGAAAGATTCCAACCCGTTGGCGATTCGGTTTTGTAGGCGCAGAAGCCAATTCTTGGGCTTTTGGTCGAACCGGCATAGCGAAAGATGAAAGGGGAGAATGAATTTCGACTCGATGAGAGAGAAGAAAAGGGCCGGTATGACGACCAATGGGATATCAATCATCAATTTTCCAAGCCACCCGGGAAGGAAAAGCATAGGGACAAATGCGACCATGCTCGTGAGGATTGCAAAGGTGACCGGCATTGCGACCAAATGAGTCCCCTTGATCGATGCCATTGTAGGGTTCATGCCTTTTGATCCCAAGGTGTAGACGGATTCCCCAACTACGATTGCATCGTCCACTAAAATGCCCAATACCACGATAAAGGCAAAGAGGGACACCAAGTTGATTGATGCTCCGAGGACTCCCATTGTGGCAAAGGCGCCCATAAAGGAAATAGGCAAACCCAGAGCAACCCATACCGCAAGCGAGGGCCGAAGGAAGAGGGAGAGAACGAGGAAAACCAAAAGCAAGCCCTGGAAAGCGTTTTTGATCATCATTTCAAGACGCCCTTTAAGATAGTAGGAACTGTCTTTCCATACGGTCATGCGGATGCCATCCGGCAAGGTTAGCTTTGCTTCTTCAACATAACGGTTCACCTTTTCGGAAATATCCAGAGGGCTTTGCTTCCCGACCCTGAAGACTCGGAGCGTCACGGCAGGTTGGTCTTCGAAATTGGTGTACAGGACCCTATCTTCGAAATCATCTTTTACACGGGCCAGTTCTCCTAGTTTCAAGCTCGATCCATCGGGCGAACTGAGTAGCTCGATTTGCTCGAACTCTCCACCGGTTCTAGCTTTTCCCGTAGACCTAAGGAGGGTTTCTCCAGAAGAGGTTCTGGCTACGCCACCAGGCACGTCGACAGATGATTTCCTTAAAGCCAGAGCTACTTGATCAAAGCTCATTTTGTGCTCCCGTAACATCCGTTCGGGGATCTCGATTCCTATTTCGGGTTTTCGGATTCCTGCGATTTCCACTTGAGTGATCCCTGGTATGGAGGTCAGTTCGTCGAGAGTCTTGTCAGCTAGTTTTCTCAATGATTTCTCGTCACAGTTTCCGTGAATGGCAAGAGCCAGCACTTGCCTTTTTTGGGTTGCTACTTCAACCATTGGCTTTTCTGCCTCTTTGGGAAAAGTAAGGATTGAGTCTACCCGTACTTTTACTTCGTCTGCCAAAACTTTGGGGTCTTTCCCTCTCTCTACCTTGAGATAAACTCCGCCTACGTTCTCATTTGCGATGGATCGAATCTCTTTGATCCCCGAAAGATCCCAAACTTTTTCCTCGATTTGCTTGCATATCCCTTCCTCGACTTCCAACGGGGCCGCTCCAGGGTAAGCTACGTGGATGGTTACCAGGTCGAGATCGAAATCCGGAAACAACTCCATTTTAAGTCCGCGGATGGAGAAAATCCCGGCTACCAGGATAATTCCCATCAGCAGGTTAGCCGCTACTCCATTTTTGGCAAACCAGGCAATCATGGAAGTGACACGTTTTGATCGGCAATCCTTACCTTCATTCCCTCGGTTATTATTTCAACAGGAGTGACGCACACTCGGTCTCCATTTTTCAATCCATGCGTAATCCATACTTCCTTTCCTCGATGGTGGAGTGTTTTGACCCTTCGCGTTCTTAATCCATTTTCCGGGTCGATCACAAGAATGGTGTCCTGACTGCGGAACGCGGAATCTGGAACGACATAGACCTCAACCTGTTCTCCCAAAAGCCGAATGTTTACGAATTGACCGACTCGGAGAGGTTCGGCTGCAGATTCCAGGGAGTCCCGGAAAGGGTTTGGGAAACAATGGTCAACCCGGGCAATCAATTTGCTTAGCCTGGTTTGCCGATCGATTACTCCCTCGGAACGTTCAAGGATTCCCGTGTATACGGCTTGTCCCTCTTGGTCCAATACTTCGGTCTTTATTTCCTTCTCGTTTTGAAAGCGAAACCCTTCGGAGAAACCAAGGAATTTCATTTCTGAACGACTCAGTGACAAATGGATTTCCGCCGAATCCAGAGCATAGACTTCTGCCAATGCCGAGGAAGCACCTGAGCCAACCCGTTGGCCTACGTCTGCCATGGTTTCCAAAATGCGTCCCTCGAACGGGGCTCGGACTTGAGCTCGGGAAAGATTGTGAGCGGCTTGCCTGAGTTTGGCCTCAGCCGCTTCGGTTTCCGCTTCTGCTTTCAGAATTTGAGGAATTCTTTTAACAAGATCGGGAGCTTTGCTCCAGTCTCGCTCGCCCCATTCTATCTTTGCCTGCTTCGCAAGTTCTTGTTCCTGTATAAGCTGAAGCTTGGTTCTGCTTAGGTTGGCGTTCGCCTCGGCTACCGAGGTCTGAAGGTCGACATCCTCGATTTTGAGTAGAAGGTCGCCTTTGCGAAAGAATCCGCCTGCCCTGAAAGAAGCAGAGGAATCGTTCTTGGTGATTGAATGTTTGCCGTTTTCGAGGAAAGGAGCTACTCCCTCAATGATTCCCGCCACTTCTGCAAGCAAGGTAGTCTGGGTTCTGGGTTTTACGATCCCATGGATTCGTATTGATGATCGGAGGGATTGCTTGTTGACCACTACAGCTTCGACAAAGGGTTTTTCCCTCACGACCTCTCGGCCTTTCGGTTCAGGACGCAGTTTTACCAAGTACCAAGCTACCCCAAACATGGCAGCGAAAAGTAAGATGGGAGCGAATAGTTTTTTCATGGCTTTTCGGGCAGGGCGTTCATTCCTAACGCAAGGTAAAGATTGATTCGGTTTAAAATTCTTTCCTTTCGAACGGAAAGCAACCTGCTTTCCGCCTCAAATGCCCTTCGTTGCGCCTCAAGGGTATTGAAAATCCCCTCAACTCCGCGTTGGTAGCGATCCCATGAAAGTTTTGCCGCCGATTCGGCCGCTTCCGTTGCTTTTTCTAGCTGAGCTTCTTCCTCCTCGATGAACTTTTCTCCTGAAAGAGAATTCTCAACTTCGGAAAAAGCTTGAAGGGCAGTGGCCTTGAAGTTCTTGATTGCGGCCCCTCTCAGAGCCTTAGCTTTGCGGATTTGCGCCCGCAGTCGACCGGCTTGAAATATCGGTTGAGACACGGAGCCGGTGACGTCCCAAATTCGGAATCTTTGCTCGAGTAAATTTCCAAATTCTCCAGAGCGGCTTCCGGGACCACCTGCAATTGAGATCGAAGGCAACAGGCTTTTTTGAGAAACCCCGACGTCTATTCCACTTGCTTTCACCTCAAGCCTGGCAGCCTTCATGTCCGGTCTTCTTGCCAAGGTTTCGGCAGGGGACGAAGAAATCGTAGCTGAATCTAGCAGGGGAAGGTTTCCCGAATTATTGCGATCCAGCAACCCGTCTGGGTATTCGCCCAGTAGAAGCTGCAGGTTCCTTATTGAAGCCTGATGGACTCGGTTTCTTCTCGCGAGGCTTGCCTTTGCCGAGGAAAGAGTCGTTTTTGCAAGATCGTTATCCAGCGCGCTCGCCAATCCTTTCTCGAATCGGTCTTGGATAAAGGCTTGGTTTTGGGAGTAAGTGACGCTCGTATTTCGGGCGATCCTGAGCTGGCCTTCGCTTTCAATAATCTCAAACCAAGCTTTGGCGATCTGTCCTGCCAGGGATAGGCGTGCGGCAGAATATTCTGCCTGGGTACCCTTGAACCTCATTTTCGCAGAATTACGACGATCTTTTAACTTGCCCCATAAATCGATCTCCCAGCTCAAGTTGATTCCGGCATTGAAACTCTTGCTGGTGAAGGATGTTTCTCCGTTGGGAAAATTAAAACCGATCAGGTTCCGTTTGCTGCGAGAACCGGATAGATCGGCTTTCGCGTTAGGGTAAAGGCTGGCGCCGGCGACGATGACGTCTTCTCCGGAGGCCAAAACCCGTTCGGCCATGGCTAACAGGCTAGGGTTGGAAATCCATGCTTTCCTGATTGTTTGGCTCAGTGCGGGATCCGGAAATTGCTCGACCCAAAAAGTCTGATTGTGCTCAGAGCTTTGGTTCCCTGGGGACGTTGCGGAGCTCCAAGTGGCTGGAGCAACCCCGTAAAGGGCTCTTTCTTGCCTGTTCGTGTCTCGAACGCATCCGAAATGCAGGCTTAGAACAGGAATGATCAGAATAATCTTTTTCATGTGCGGGGGGAGCGAATGCCAGCATCGAAACCGGTTGAAACAAAATCAATGAGCCGGTTGCACATGTCTTCTACGTCGCTTTCATCGCAATGACCTCTCGAGAAATCATGCAAGCGTCTGTGTTGAGCAAGGGTTCCTAGCATTGAAGAGATTACCAAGTGGAAATTCCAATAGAGTTCCTTTCTGGGGGCGTGCGGGTAGGTGCGTTGAAGTTCGTTGATGAAGGTTTCGGCAAGTTCTCCAAAAAAACGCCTCTGCATTTTCTCGATAAACCGAACTGGTTCCGTAAAACTGCGAGCGACAAGTTGGGCAAGGGTTTCTCTGGAGTTGGGGCTTTTGGCAATCTCATGGGCAATTGGGAGGATGAGGGCGCGAAATATCTCTCGGACAGAAAGTGCTCTTTCTCCAGCCAATTTGAGGGATTCCTCCAAATACTTGAACCGTTGAGTATTGATGGGCTCGATTCTTCTCTTGAGCATTTCCAACACCATTCCTTCTTTTGAGCCAAAGTGGTAGTGTGCGGAGGCTATGTTTGTTTGAGCGCTCTGGGCAACTTCTCTCATTGTGACGCCAGCAAATCCGCGAGAGGCAAAAAGCCTTTCGGTAGAGGTCAACAGCCTGTCTTTTGTCCTTAGGCTGTCCGCTCGCAAGGTGGCTTGAGGTGGGGGCATCCGGTTCTTTTTAAACGTTTGTTTGAAAAAATCAAGTTTTTCAGATAAGGATTGAGAATCGAAGATGGTTCGATTTCGGGGCTTCAAGTTGAAGTGCCCTGTTGAAAGTCGTTGACAAAATCGCTTATTTTCCCTTTGTTCTTCATCTTTTCCGTAATTTTTCACCTTCATTTTCTAAGTCCGTTATGATCAAGATTCGTTTGCAAAGACACGGTGCTCGCCATGCTCCTTTTTACCGCGTGGTAGTTGCGCCTTCCACGGTCCGCCGCGATGGTAGGTTTATCGAGGTTCTTGGTACCTATAATCCCCAAGCTCACACTCGTTCCGAGGAGCTCAAATTGAAAATGGATCGCATCGACCATTGGCTTGGCGTCGGAGCCCAGCCGACTGATACGGCGAAAAGCTTGATTCGACAAGGACGCTTGTCTCCCGAGGAGTGGATGGAGCGTGCCGAGAAGAAAACCGCTGCGAAGCTCGCCCGAGCCAAAAATAAAAAATCAGAAGCTCCGGTGATGGAGGAAACCGCAGAGGAAGCGCCTCCTGAGGAAGCGAAATCCGAAGAGCCTGCCGCTGAGGAAGCGCCTGCTGAGGAAGCGAAATCCGAAGAGCCTGCCGCTGAGGAAGCGCCTGCTGAGGAAGAACCCGCCGAGGAAGAAGCGTCCGACGAGGAGGGAGAAAAGAAAGAGGACGAATCGAAGTAGTCCTGGTTCTTTTGCCTGCTTAAACCGGTATGCCTGCCACTTTTTCTAATGATTCGCATGATGGAGCCAACTTTGCGTTTCGACGTCCTTTCCCTTTTTCCGAAAACGGTTGATGGGTTTGCGGAAGAGAGCATTTTAGGCCGTGCTGTTGAAAAAGGCTTGATTGAAGTGAATTCTTTGGATCTTCGTCGCTGGGCGAAGGGCAAACACAGGGAAACCGATGACCGTCCTTTTGGAGGAGGTGCAGGCATGGTCCTTAAGCCAGAACCTCTTTTTGATGCGATTGAAGAGATTTCCAATGAATCCACAAAGGTGATTTACATGGCTCCTGACGGAGAGAACCTGAACACCCAAATAGCCAAGGAATTGGCTCAGGAGAAACATCTTTTGCTCGTTAGCGGCCATTACGAAGGAATTGATCAGCGCGTTCGCGATCAACTGGTTGATAGAGAGGTTAGCATCGGCGACTACGTTCTGACCAACGGAAGCTTGGCCGCTTCGGTCTTGGTCGATTCCGTTGCCCGTCATGTCCCGGGGGTTCTGGGGGACGAGGCCTCGTTGCAGGATGAAAGTTTTGAGGATGATTTGCTTTCATACCCTCAATATACCCGTCCTCATGAATATCGCGGAATGAAAGTCCCGGAAGTCCTCCTTTCGGGAAATCACTCTCAAATTAAGCAATGGAGGGACGACCAAAGGGTCAGCAAGACCAAGAGCCTCCGACCGGATTTATTGAATGAAACAAACTAAAGGGATCAACGAATTATGAACAATCAACTGTTGGAAGAGATTACGAACGACTATTTGCAAGAGGAACGCGACCATTTCAAGGTTGGGGATGGGGTTAAGGTTCATGTTCGCGTTCGAGAGGGCGGTAAGGAACGAATCCAGGTTTTCGGTGGTATTGTTATCGCTCGCAAGGGTTCCGGCGTGCATGAATCCTTTACCGTCAGGCGTATCGCTTCAGGGGTTGGCGTTGAGCGAGTCTTTCCCGTTCACTCTCCCTTGATCGACAAGGTTGAAGTCGATCGTGAGAGTGTTACCATGAGAGCTCGAATGTACTACTTGCGTGATCGTATCGGTAAAGAAGCAAACAAGGTTAAGGAAAAGCGCCTACACGAAGCCAAGACCAAGTAGTTTGGCTTTCCTTGCTAGCCCGAATCGACCAAGAGAGGTACTTAGTCCGTCCGCAGGAGATTAAGGCGGGAGGGCGATAGGAATTGCTTCAACAAGTTCCGTCCCTTTGCAAAACCGACTTTACCGTCGCTTGAAGGCACTCTAATGAGGTCCTGATAAATTTGGATCAACTTGGTTCCGTACGCTTCCATTGAAAAGTTTTCTTGAACTGCCCTTGCATTCAGTTCGATTCGATTCTGAGGGAGGGAGGTGATGGCGCTTTGTGTTCGAATGGCTGCACTTGCTTCTTCCGAATTGATTACTGCCCGAATGACTTCTTGCTGCAAAGGTTCGTCTAGCCGGCCGAAGTCTACCTGGTTTTCAATAACGAAGGATTCGTAGGCTTCTTGTGACGCCCCGGATGGAAGCGCTTCTCCATAGTCATTGAAAAAATTAGTTAGGGCTGTCTTGATCCTTTGGGTAAGAGCTGCTGGGTCAGGCAGAAGTTCGAGGTCCACTTCGAGCCGGTTGTAAAGGTTGTCGAGTTGAACGCCGTGCTCGGAAAAATCACCTGTGATTTCCTGCAGGTTTCTTCCGCAGAGGCTTTTCCCGAAGGTCCAAGGTTCGAGAAAGCCCAACCCGAAACCTTCTGCGACACTCGTGCTAACGATTGCTTCCGACCCGGAGACCATTGAGGGGAAAGAGCAATCGACCAACTCACCGAGACCATAAGTGAGGGGCAGGTCGGATTCTCGGGCGAAGCTTTTCCACCTCTCGAATTGAGGATTAAATGCGGGGTTAGTCGGCCCCAAGCTATTTGCGAAATGCTTGTCCGGGTGAACTGCTGCCAGTAGAGCTAATTCACCGAGGTTCTTTCGTCGAACTGCCCGTACTGGATAAAGGAAGAGGTTTTCGGGAAGCGAGGTGTCGACAGGGTCTGCGTCCCCAACTGCTCCGAATTTAGGAATGGAGTTCGCGAGCAGATGCACCCGGCTATCCGAGCTGGCCAACAAATTGGACAGGAACAAACGGTCTCGGTTGTTGAGCGCGGCATAATGGATTCTTGAGGAAGAGGGATAGGCATGAACGTATACTTCTTCGAGCGCTTTGAAATTATGAGGCCTGCCATCCTCGGCAAAGTCGTGAGGATGCAGGAGCATGAATTCACCCGTTTGGGCCAACATGGAGCAGGCTTTTGTGAGAGAAGGATTCTTCCCAAGGGAGTGGTTGTGGACATGCCACAAGTCGGGCATTCCACCAAGAGAATTTCTCGCTGCTTCCTTCATTCTATCCATGAGTAATGCAGGGGAGATTGCCTGCTCGGGCGTTGCGTAATCGAGGCCTTGTATCACTCGTGTGTCGGGAATGCTCTTGCCTGAATACGGTCTTCCGCTCAAGACAACGGTTTCAATTGCCTTTCCCATTTCGGCCCATGCAACCAAGGTGTTCTCGATGACGCGGGTTACCCCCCCCGGTTCGAGGTGATAATGTACGATGGCTACCTTCATTCGGGGGAGGACCGTTATCTTGGACCTTAGGTCGGAAGAACTCGTTTGCGATACCCTTCGATCTCAATCATCGGAGGACGTTCTTCCTCAATGACCTCCTGAATGAGTTGGCTATAAACCCCGTCTTCCACCTCAAAGCGCCGGTAAAAGGTTTCCATGTCCGGCATCTGGTCAATCTTTCCCTGGGCATGCAGGCGGTTGAAGAATGTCTGGAGGATTCCGAAGCTCATCTTGCCAAGGGCATTGGTAGTTTGGTTCCTGTGAACGCGTCGGTCCAAGTCTGTCTGGGCAAACGCATCCAATCCGAATTTTTCGTATAAGTCGAGCAAGTGAGAAGTCTCGACTCCGTAACCAATGGGGAAGGGGATCACCTCAAGTACCTCTCGTCTTGCCGCGTATTCACCGGACAAGGGTTGGATGACGTTCGTCAGTTCGGGGTAAAAGAGAGAAAAAAGTGGACGGATCAGGATTTCGGTAACCCTTCCTCCGCCACTCGACCTTAAGCCGCTGGAGTAATTGAGCGGGCGGTCATAGAAGGCCTTAACATATTGGACTTCTTCCTGCTTGATGAGGGGTGCAACCAAACCATACACAAACCGTGGATGGATGTTGGATATGTCTGCGTCAACATAGCAAATGACGTCACCTTTCAATTGGTGGATCGCCTTCCAGAGGTTTTCACCTTTGCCTCGTTTGTCTCCTACCTCGGGAAGGATGTCGGAGGCGAGATAGACGTCGGCGCCGTAGTTTTTAGCCACTTCGAGAGTTTTGTCGCTGGATCCTGAATCGATGACGGCGAACTCGTCCACGAGGGGATAACGTTCCATTAATTCGGAGCGCAGGATAAGGACCTCCTTACCAATGGTTTTTTCCTCGTTTAGGGTTGGGATGCAAAGGGAAATGCTCATGCCCTTCTTTTCCTTCTCCTTCACAAGCTTGATGATATCCCAAAACTCTCCGTGGTGGAAGGTATTGCGGGCGAGCCATTTTTCTTTATTTTTAGTTGTCATTCGCAGAGGCCCAGATCGATGGCCTGAAGAAGGCTGACAAGTTGAGCCAACCCGGCGTAGAGGGGAGGGAGTTGGATCGTTTCGTTTTCTTCTCTCAAGTTTTCTACAGTTGTAAGCCCCACCGTAACGCCTGGATGTCCGGCCAAAATCAGTGCATTCAGATCACCAGTGCTTGGATCGACGTTGGGGCTGATGCCAGCTTCATTCATGATGGATCGGGTTGTTTTGACGAGTGGATGGCTGAAGGGGATTCCGCAGTTTTCTCGCTTGGCCACGACTTCCAAGTCAACGGAAGTCCCCGTTTCAAGGGAAAATTGCTCACAGAGCTCGCTCACCTGCTTTTCCATGTCATTTAGTACCGCGTCATCTTCGCTTGTAATCTCAAAGCGCAGCGAACCACGACGCGGGCTGGTGTTGAAAGTGGAACCGCAGCGCAGGCCGCCAAAGATCATTTTCGTTTTGGGCTCCTTGGGAACCGGGATTTCCATCACTTGGTTGATGAATCGGGTAAGGTGACTGATTGCTCCCGAGGCTCCGAAACTATTCCAATCGTAGTTACTTGGTATGCGCAGGGTGATTTCACCGCGCAATGTGCCTAATCCCGAATAACTGAGCCTTCCTTGCGTCGCGCCTTCCACGCAAATCCCCGCTCGAATCGGGCGTTGTTTCGTTTCAAGAAAGGAGCGAGCCCCTTCAAGGTTACCCCTGCCCAAGCTTTGAACGTTGGCGAGTAACAGCAAGTCGTCCTTTAGCTTGACCCCCAACTGGTCGAGCAATTTTGGCAGTCCCACGACTGCGGCTAAACCGATTGCGTTATCGGCAATTCCCGGTCCCGTGATGGAGTCTGATCCGACGTTCAGAACATGGCGTGTTTCCGCGCTGAATACGGAATCAGCATGAGCCATCACGAGGATTGACGAACCACCTTCCGCTCCAGGGAGAATTCCCGAAGCGTTTCCGAATTCATCGATTTCAGGGTCATCCAATCCGTTTTCCCTAAAGCGATCGAGAGCAAGCCGAATGCGCTCTTCCTCACCAAATGTGGGTGAAGGAATTTCCCCTAGCAAAACGGCATCCGTGAGATAAGTCTCGCGGATGGACTTAAGCCTTTCCGTCTGTTCGGGTATTTTCTTGAGAATTTTTCCCAAGGAATCTTCCCTGATTTTAGATTCAATTGTCATTGCCTATCGGACTATTAGATAATGGGCAATCACGCCATGACAAATTTCATATTCTTTTTTCGTTGTTGAAAAAAGGGTCCGCTTCCTGCATCAACGCAAAGACGACTTTTCGGACGAATCTTCTTTCGTCGATTTTTTCCTATGGCACAAAACATCGGATTTATTTCAACCCGGTTCTCGGGGCAAGATGGGGTTTCTCTCGAGAGCGCCAAGTGGGCCGAGGTGCTTTGGGAAGACCGGCACGTGAGTTATTGGTACAGTGGTCAGAGCGACCGAGCTCCAGAAATAAGTCATGTCGTGCCGGAAGCGTACTTTGGCTTCCCCGAGAACATTTGGATCAATGAACGGATTTGGGGCAAAGGCAGCAGGGACCGGTTCGTAACTGAGAGGATACGCGCGATGGCTGATTACCTCAAAGGCACGATCTATCAATTCGTAGATAAGTTCGATATCGATATTCTCATTCCTCAGAACTGTCTTGCCATCCCCATGCATCTCCCTCTCGGCATCGCTCTGACGGAGTTCCTTTCCGAAACGAGAATGCCGGCCATTGCCCATCATCACGATTTTTTTTGGGAGAGAACTCGTTTTTCCGTCAATTCTGTTCCCGAATACCTGGACATGAGTTTTCCCCCGAAACTCTCCAATATGAGGGATGTCGTAATCAATCAGGAAGCTCAGGAACAGCTTGCTTTGCGCAAGGGAATATCCTCACTCGTCATTCCGAACGTTTTTGATTTCGACAACCCGCCCGACTCTTCCGACGAATACGCATCGGACGTCCGTAAAGAACTCGGCCTTGCCGATGATGACTTCTTTATCCTGCAACCGACTCGGGTCGTTCCCCGAAAAGGAATCGAGCAAGCGATCAAGTTGGTCAGTTTACTGAAGGATCCGCGATGCAAGCTCGTGATTTCCCACGAAGCGGGAGACGAGGGTTATGAGTATTTGGGGATGCTCGAGCAATTGGCCAAGGAAGAGGGCGTTGATATGAGGGTTGTGGCCGACCGGGTTGGCGAAGTGCGCCACCGAGATTCGGAAGGGAGAAAGGTTTATACTCTTTGGGATCTCTATCTGCATGCCGATTTCGTGACTTATCCGAGCTTATACGAGGGGTTTGGGAATGCCTTGCTTGAAGCTATTTATTTCCGCAAGCCAGTTTTGATCAATAGGTATTCGATTTTCGTCCGTGACATTGAACCCAAGGGCTTTCGCTTGTTAACCATGGATGGTTTCGTCACTCCGAGCTTGGCGACCAAGGTTCGGAGAATCCTTGACGATGAAAAACTTCGGGAGGACATCGTGACTCATAATTACGAAGTGGCCCGCCATTTTTATTCCTATTCGGTCGTACGAAGCAATCTTCGCGCATTCCTTGCCAGCTTGATGGGGTATTGATTGATGAAAATGCAAAGCCAATCCACCTCAATCAAGCATGTGTCCAGTGCCAAGTTGAAAACGGTTCGCAGGCGGTTCGCTTCCCTTTACGGAATCGAGAGGGCAGATTCGCTTCTAAACCGCTTTTATCATTTGATCGGACGATATGGGGTCGGTATCCAAAAGAATTCCCCCCCCAAGTCATTGACTCAGCGCGACGCCTTGCTGATCACCTACGCGGATATGGTCTCGGATGAAGGGAGGCGACCTCTCGTGGCCCTAAGGGAGTTCTGTACTGCCCGCCTGAAAGGAGCGTTTTCGACGATTCACATTTTGCCTTTCTATCCATGGACTTCAGACGATGGCTTTTCCGTTGTCGATTATCGGGAGGTAAGCGAAGACTATGGTCGGTGGGATGACGTGGCTCGTCTTTCTGAGGAGTTCGAGCTGATGTTCGATCTGGTCTTGAATCATTGTTCTGCCAAGAGTCCTTGGTTCAAGGAGTATGTTTCAGGGGTAGAGCCCGGGATGAATTACATAATGGAAGCAGATGAAAAGGCCGATTTGTCTGCGGTGGTACGCCCTCGTTCAACCCCACTGCTTACGGAGTTTCAGACCCGTGGAGGAGAGAGAAGCGTTTGGACAACCTTCAGTGCCGATCAAGTCGACTTGGATTGGACCAGTCCCGATCTTCTTTTCGAGTTCTTCGACATCATCATGTTCTACGTCTCCATGGGTTGCAGAATTTTGCGTCTCGATGCGATCGCCTTTCTTTGGAAGAAAATCGGCACTTCCTGCCTCCATCTTCCCGAGACTCATGAAGTCGTGAAGCTGATCCGAAATATGTTGGAAATCGTGGCCCCTGAGGTTTTGATCCTTACCGAGACGAATGTTCCGCATGAGGAAAATATTTCCTATTTTGGAAAAGGGGATGAGGCTCATGCGGTTTATCAATTCACTTTGCCGCCCCTTCTTCTTCATGGATTGCTCCGCGGAACGGCCGAGCACCTGTCTTCCTGGGCAAGCCAATTGTCCCCGCCGCCAAAGGGATGTCATTTCCTAAACTTTACCGCCAGTCATGACGGAGTCGGTGTCCGTCCGCTGGAAGGCATTTTGCCTAAGCAAGAGATTTTAGACTTGGCGGAGGAGGTCGAGGGAAAGGGAGGTTTCGTTTCCATGCGCAAGCTCGAGGATGGTTCGGAATCACCTTATGAGCTCAACTCGACCTATTACTCGGCTCTTTCGGATCCAAAGGACGAAATGCTTGGAGAGGCCCGATTCCTATGCTCTCAATCAGTGGCCTTGTCCATGCGTGGGATTCCCGCCGTGTACTTCCACTCCCTTTGCGCCACCCCGAATGATTTGTCGGGTGTAAAGAAAACGGGAAGAAACCGGACCATAAATCGAAAGAAATGGGAATTTGCCGAGCTGGAAGAATTGCTTGAACAAAAAGAAGGGCAAGCGTTAAGGGTGTTCGAGTGGTATACCCGCATATTGAGAAGACGATCTGCCTGTCCAGCCTTCCATCCCGAGGCACCTCAGAAAATTTTGGATATCGGACCTTCTATTTTCGCTTTGGAACGAGCCTCTTTGGACGGTAGCCAAGTTGTCCTGTGCCTATTTAATTTTCAAGGAGAGGAAACCACGGTTCCTGATTCGGAACGCATGCGCTTGCTTTTCCCAGCAGGGAAAGCAAGGGATTTGATCAGTGATGGAGAAATTGATCTTCAAGAGGGAGGATTTGCTCTTCGCCCATACCAAGCCCTTTGGCTGTCTTCTCATTGAACTTACTCTTGCTGGATTCAAAGTTTAAGACCGTTTCTTTGGCCAAAGATGACCCCCGGGCCGTTCATCTGCGAACTGTCTTGGGCGTGCAGACCGGTGACGAAATAGACTTGGCGGTAAAAAACGGACCAAGAGGGAAGGGAAGAGTTTCCCTGCTTCCGGACCAGCGAATCGATCTTTCCCTGCGGTGGGCGGACGACCATCCGTGCGATCTTTTCCCGATCCACCTGATTGTTGGTTTTGCCCGCCCTCAGACCTGTAGGAAAATTTTGGAGCAGGCATCTGCTTTGGGGGTCGAAAGAATGACTTTCTTTCAAGCCGAAAAAGGAGAGCCTTCTTATGCAAAGAGTCGTTTATGGAAAACGAACGAGTGGAAGGACAAGATTGACCAGGGCGTGGAGCAAGCTTTTGCAAGCTTTGTTCCTGTCTGCGCTTTTCAGAACAATCTTGCCCGGGCGTTGGGGGACGCTCAAAGGGGGGAGGCAATTAAGTTGGCACTAGACAATTACGAGGCAGCCCAACCCTTGTCAAACGAGGGCATCGACGGAAGATCGCCGATCCTTTTGGCCTTGGGACCGGAGCGCGGATGGTCGGCGGACGAGCGGTTGCTTCTTCGCGCTCAAGGCTTCGAACTGCGTCATTTGGGCGATCGGGTCCTGCGTTTGGAAACTGCAGTCGTCGCGTCTCTGGGGCTCTTGTTGTCAGGCTATTGGAAGGACTCCGGTTGTGAGAGCTTGTAAAACCGATAGGAGGGGGATCCTCTTTTCTCTTTTCCAAGCGTCTTGATCAGAGACCATCCGGGGAAGTCTTTCATCTCTTCGGGAGGGGATTCATGAACCAGCAGTGAATCCGTTCCTACCAAGTTTCTTGACTTGAGCAATTCAAGGACGATTGAGCCCAATTGTGTGAATTCGCTATAGGGCGGATCGAGAAAAACAAGATCAAAGGTGTCATCGCAATGCCTGAGGAATTCGATGACGTCTCTGTTTTCAAGGCACCCTGCGTACGGAGTTAGTTTTGCGCTCTTGGCGGTGTTGGCAAGGTTCAGTTTGAGGTCACGGAAGACCTTCCGGTCCGCTTCGACGAAGGTAGCGCTTCTTGCCCCGCGGCTCAAGGCTTCCAGCCCATATGAACCAGTTCCCGCAAAAAGATCGAGGATCGACTTCTCCTGAATGAAGTGGCCTAAAGATGAAAAAAGCCGTTCGCGATTCGCATCAGTGGCAGGTCGAAGCTTGTTAGTCTTCGTAACCCGTAGGGGAATGCCCTTTGCCAACCCTCCGTTAATTCGCATTTTTGAATGAGTTTGATAAGAATCTCCCGTTCATTAAGAATCCCATAGATCTTGTGCGGATTGCCAAGCAAGCATGTTTTTTCATAGAGTAATAGAATGACACGTAAAATCAGGGCCTTTTCATCCCTACAACTCTCGGAGGGTAATGACGAATTGATTTTGGACGAGGATGAAAGTCATCATCTTGGCAAGGTATTGCGGGTGAAGGTTGGTTCCGTAGTTGAGGTTCTTGATGGCATGGGTACCTTTGCGGATGCTGAAATTGCGCAACTCGATCGACGGGCGACCCAAGTCAAGATTCTTGGAAGAAAATCACTTCCTGCTCCAAATCCATTCTTTCGGATTGCTTTGGCAATGACTAAAGCCAACCGGTGGGAGGAAATGATACGACCCTTGACCGAGATGGGGGTTGGTCGGATTACTCCGATCCTTACCGAACGATCCGAAGCAAAAATCTCCTCCGAGAAGGAGGTGAACAAGCTTGCGAAGTGGAGGAAACTTGCAATCGAGGCTTGCAAGCAATCGGGGAATCCATGGTTGCCGGTCATCGACCACCCCATTGGTTTTCGTGAATTGTTGCAGGAAAAGGAAAGCGACCGCTTTATGGCTAGTTTGAGAGCTCAGTCAGTGAAGCCTTTGGTCGAGAATGACCGGAAGGCAGAAAGGGTTCTTTTGATAATCGGACCCGAAGGCGGATGGACTGTCGCGGAGGAGGATTTTGCCCTTGAGCATGGAGTGACTTTGTTTTCCCTCGGGCCAAACGTTTTGAGGACCGAGACTGCTTCTTTGTGTGCTTTGGCAGTTGCGCGCGTTGGTTTCCTCGACTAGGATTATACTCACAATGTCGGAAGAGTTATCGGGAGAACAAAAGCTGAGGATCGTGCTGGAATCGATCATTCGCAACGTGCCCAAGGACGAACAATGCCAGAAGTACGAAATTTCCGAAGAGGAATACCAAGGATGGCATGATCATTTGATAACAAACGGTGGAAAGATCTTCGATCCGGATTTCGGCAGTGTCAGAACCCGGGTCAAGAGAGTCCGGAAGATGAGCGCCCTTTCCAGGTTTTTTCTGATTCTAAGCGTTCTGGGCAATTTGGCTTGTATTGTCATTCTTTCGGTCAAGTTGATTAGGGATTCCGGGACAGATGGTCCTCCGGTGGATGCTTCGGAGTCCCCCTTGAATTCCTCAACCGATTCTCCCCTTCATTCCGGGCAAGCTCCTCCTGATGATCCTCAAGCCAACGCGGTGGTTGCCGTTGAGAGTCCCCTCGCTCCAACTGCCGGGACCGATCCCGTTCAGCCTCCACCGCCCAGGGGCGATTTGGATAAGTTGCTTGCCAAGCCCTTCCCTCTGCCTCGCCCCGAGACTTTGCCTCCCGTCGCCCTTCCCGAGCCAGAAAGGGTGGTTTCCTTGATGGGCAAGGATTACAAGGGGAAGCACGTAGTTTATCTTTTGGACGTCGGTTCATACGTTTTGAAGGGAGAGGGGGCGGATGAACTTTTCGAGGGCATGAAATCGGAGGTTCTTTCCTCCATCGCCAACCTTTCACCCAATTCATATTTCAATATGGTTCTTTTTTGGAATTTGAGGGAAGCTTCGGCTTTGGGTAAAACGATTCTTCGAGCCAATCAAGAGAACAAGAAATATGCTATAGACTGGATTTCGGGATTGGGCAAAAAGGTCGAGGAGCTCAAGGAGAATCGCAGCCAATATCACCCGAAGGAATTACTATATGCCAAGCCTTTGCCTGGAATCGTTGGGTATTGGTACGGTCTGAGCACGGCGATCAGCTTTGATCCCGATTTGGTTTTTGTCTTTGCCGGAAATTTGCCTTCCTTCAGCTTGACTGAAGTTCCTCAGTCTCACTTCAAAGAGCTTGGCATGGAAGCGAAGCAGTTGTCCCGCACGAGGATGAAAGGGGGAGGAGCGGCTGTGAGTGACTTGATCAAGCTTACGGCCCGCAAATGGCTGATTTCAATGGAACCGGCTTCAGCACTTCCCTCCGAAGACGAGGCGATTGACGAGGTAGCCCTTAAGAGACTCGGGTTTCTCGATGGAAATTTCTCAATGTCTCAAATGATTGATCTTCCTTGGGGGAAATCTTTCGAACATTTTCTTTCAAGCTTGGAAATCGGCTTTGACCGGGTTCCTCGTGTTCATACGTTTGTGTGCCTCCCATCCCACGTTACTTGGCCTCGGAACCTTACTAATTCCGTTCGTGAATTTTCGGAGAGCTCTCAGGGTAGCTTTAGCCTCAACCCGAAATTCCCGTAATAGAAATTTTCATCGATGAAGTTCAAGCTCTCTCTTTTGGGACTGATCATTCCTTTTCTATTCGGTCTTGTTCAACTGACGTCGGGGCAAGACCCTGACGAGTTGATTAGCACCCGGCTTTTTTCAGATGCCAGCGAGATCAAGCCGGGTGATTCGATTTGGTTAGGGGTCGAGATCGATGTCGAGGAGGGTTGGCATGTCTATTGGAGGACCGCAGGAGATACGGGTTTCCCAACGGAAGTGGAATGGATGGTTGATGATGGAGTTCAGATCGCTCCGGCACTTTACCCAGCCCCTTATTTTTACGAGTACCAAGGCTCCGCCAGTTATGCGTATAAAGGGAAAATCTTATTGCTTTCCCGCCTTACTCTTCCTGCGGACGGCTCTTCCTTGCCTTCGAATATTACCATCCAGGGTGAGCTTTCAGCCCTTGTTTGCAATGAATCGAACTGTTTGCCATATAAAAAGGAAATCAATTTGGAACTTCCTGTTGGAGAAAAAACCGAGCTTGTCCCTTCCCGCGTCCAAGAGATTTCCGAATCCCTGAATTCCCTTCCGGTTCATCCTTCGGAGGGCGTGAGAATTTCCGGCATTGTCAAAGGCGATGCCATTGGGATTGAAGTTCAGAGTCCGGATTTGGAAAAACTCGCTGAAGAGGGTTTTGATTTCTTTGCCGAAGGGGATTTTTTCGATCACGCTTTTCGCCCAAAATTTAAGAAGCATGCTGATGGACTTCTGATCGTAACCCTTAAGAGGTCTGATTCCAGTGATGGGGTATCCGAATCGGTTGGCGGGGTCTTGGCTCATCCTGACTTTGAACGGGCATGGTCGATGAACCTGCAAGTCGAACAGGCGATCTATGGAAAAGCGAGTGAGACATTGAAGCCTTCTTCCCTCAGCGTTACGCAAGATCCCGAAAGTCCCGCAGCGTCAGAAAGCGGACTGCCTTTTCTTTGGACGCTTCTGGGCATGGTTTTGGTCGCCTTTGCCGTTTGGGTTTACGGGAAGACCAACCAACCGGTCAACTCTTCTTCCCAAAAAACAAGAGGCCGGGTGTTAACCTTGGTTTTTCTTGGTGCAGGTGTCTGGCTAGGCTATCCAAAGGATAAGCATGATAGCGGATTGACTTGGGAGACATGGTCACCCGAAAGGCAGGAGTCTCTTCTCGCGGAGGGTACGGGCGTTTACGTCGATTACACGGCAAAATGGTGTCAGTCCTGCCAGTTCAACAAGCGCATATACGAGTCCGAGGAAGTGATCGCTCAATTCGAAAAATTGGGCATCGTTCCTCTGCGGGCTGATTGGACAAAGGAGGGACCAACGATACTCGAGTCGCTCGAGTCCTACGGTCGCAAAGGGGTGCCCCTTAACGTTTATTATCCGCCGGCCGAACAAGGGGAGGAACCCCAACCCATTCTCTTTAGCGAAGTTTTGACAGAGAATTCCGTCCTGACCGTGCTAAAAACAGGCAAGCCATATAGGGCTTCGGAATCGGGTGGCTTTCCGAGCATCCTCGGCTTTGCATTCCTCGGCGGGCTGATTCTCAACTTAATGCCCTGCGTATTTCCCGTACTTGGTTTGAAGATCATGTCCTTCGTCAAGCAAGCCGGTGAGGAGAAAAGCAAGATTTCTCGGCACGGGTTCATCTTTACCACTGGCGTGGTGCTCTCCTTTTGGTCATTGGTCGGAGTCCTCTTCGCATTGAGGGAGACATTGGGGGAAGACTTGGGTTGGGGGTTTCAGCTCCAGGAACCGGCCTTCGTCTTTATCTTGGCTGTCTTTCTGCTCATCTTTGCCATGAGCTTGAGCGGGGTTTTTGAAATCGGGCTATCGATGATCGGTGTTGGCTCGAAACTTTCCCAGAAATCAGGCTATGCCGGATCCTTTTTCTCCGGCGTTCTTGCCACCGTGGTGGCCACCCCTTGCATGGCTCCTTTTCTAGGAGTTGCGGTAGGGGCCGCCCTTACGATGGACATGCTTCCGGCCTTTGCCATTTTCACGAGCGTCGCGATCGGTCTATCCTTTCCCTATTTGCTTCTCTCCGTATTTCCCGGCTGGATAAGCAAGTTACCCAAGCCCGGGGCATGGATGGACACCTTTAAGCAGGCAATGGCCTTTCCATTGTATGCAACCGTAGTTTGGCTGCTTTGGACCTTTGCGAGCTTGCTCTAAAGGCGCTATCTGCAAAGAAAAGCCTGAGACGAAAAATAGGTTGAAGGGAGATTAAAGCGCTTCGTCTCCCTGTTCCCCGGTGCGGATTCGCACGGCTTGCTCAACCGGGAGGACGAAAATCTTTCCGTCCCCGATCTTCTCGGTTTTGGCGGCTTTCGAGATCGCATCGATTACTTTGTCGCAAAGGTCGTCGGACACGACGATCTCGATCACGACCTTGGGCAAGAAATCAATGGTATATTCGCTTCCGCGATAAATCTCGGTGTGACCTTTCTGACGTCCAAAGCCCTTTGCCTCCAAGACAGTCATACCCTCCACTCCAATCTCTGAAAGGGCGTCTTTGACGTCCTCGAGCTTGAATGGCTTGATGATGGATTTGATAAGCTTCATAGTTTCTGCAGATAAGTTAAAAGTTCTTAGTTGAGGGAGTAACCATTCTCACCATGAGCCGCTTGGTCAAGCCCCTTTGTCTCATCTTCCTCGGAAACTCGAATTCCACCGGTGATGGGGGAAATGATTTTAACGATGAGGTAGGTTGCCACTACAGATAATGCAATCGCAGCCAAGCAACCTTGCGCCTGAATGACGAATTGCTCACCGGATGTGTAAGCAATTTCAGTGCCGTCCTCTAATGTTTCCTTAACATTCAACCCTAGTCCGCCAAGTGTTCCCTTGGCACCGAGAAAGGCAACCATAAGGGTTCCGAGTATTCCTCCGACGCCGTGCACAGCAGCCACGTCCAGGGAGTCGTCTACTCCGAGTTTCTCCTTGATGAAACCACAGGCAAAATAGCAGATTACTCCGGCGGACGCGCCGATAACAATGGCACCCATAGGCCCGACCGATCCGGAAGCTGGGGTAATGGTTGCCAGTCCGGCGATCGTACCCGTGACAATTCCGACCAAGCCCGGTTTACCGGTTTTCTTCCATTCAATGAACATCCAGACCAAGCTTGCAGTGGCAGCGGAAATATGAGTTACGAGCATGGCCATGCCTGCACTGCCGTCCGCGGCGGCGGCACTTCCTGCGTTAAAGCCGAACCATCCGACCCAAAGCATTGCTGCACCCGTCATCACCATACCGGGGCTATGAGGAGGTTTGAGGCTCTTGGGGTAGCCTTGTCTGCGACCAAGCATCCAAGCAAGGGTGAGTGCGGATGCTCCGGCTGTTGCATGAACTACAATTCCACCGGCAAAATCAATGGCTTTCCCTGAGAGCCAGCCTCCACCCCAAACCCAATAGCATACAGGGCAATAAACGACAATTAGCCACAAAGCGCTGAAAAGAAGCACTGCGGTGAATTTTATGCGTTCTACGAAAGCGCCGACTATAAGACCGGGAGTGATGATCGCAAAAGTCATCTGGAATGTAATCCATACGGATTCGGGGAAATCGCCGTTCAGGGAGTCCGTGGTCAGATTCTGCAGGAAGAATTGGCTTTTTCCTCCAATCCAACCCCTTGCATCATCGCCCAAACCTCCGGGCGTGAGGGCCAGACTATATCCTACCGCTACCCAGATGATGGACGCCAGGCAGGCGATGGCAAAGCAATGCATCAAGACCGAAAGTACGTTCTTGGACTGCACCAAGCCTCCGTAGAATAGAGCAAGGCCAGGTAGAGTCATGAAAAGCACAAGGGCCGTGGCCGTGATCATCCAGGCTGTGTTGCCCTCTCTGTTGAACGCGGCAATCTTTAATGGATCTTCATCATCCAAGCCAACGTGTTCTCCTGCCAACGCTTTACCCTCAAGCCATTTTTGCGCGGTTTCTTTTGTTTCTGCCGTTGCATTGAAATCGGCGAAAACGGAAGCGTTGAAGAGGAAGAAGGCTAAGAAGGCAAGACCGACTTTAAGGCAAGATAAGGTTTTCATGATCTAGGTTGTGAGTTGATATGATAAGATGCAAATTTTGTCATCACGTTACTGTATGCAAGAATCAAGCCATGAAGCGCATTCATTGAAAAAATGAATCAAAATAATCCACATCAGCTAGTTGGTTGTACGTGTTTTGTACACGGATGAGTAATAAGTGACAAAAAAGCCCGGTTCGGAAGAACCGGGCTTGGATGTTTTCAGCCTAGTTTGCTTGTTTTTTAAATTATAGAGCGACCTCTCCCTTTTCTCCCGTCCTAATCCGTACCGCTTCTTCGACCGGGATGATGAAAATCTTGCCGTCTCCGATCTTGCCCGTCTGCGAAGCGCCTACGATTGCATCCACAGCCTTGGCGACCAAGTCGTCTGCGACTGCAGTCTCGAGCTTTACCTTGGGTAGGAAATCCACCGTGTATTCGCTTCCGCGGTAAATCTCGGTGTGTCCTTTTTGGCGTCCGAAGCCTTTCACTTCGGATACGGTCATTCCTTCCACGCCTATGTCGGAGAGAGCGTCCTTAACTTCCTCAAGCTTGAATGGCTTGATGATGGCTTTGATTAATTTCATTTCGTAAATCTTTCCTTTTGTTTGTTTGATTGATTATTGAGGAATCAAGAACCGTATGCTTCTTGTCCATGCTCGGAGATGTCCAAGCCTCTTTCTTCCTCTTCTTCGCTGACGCGAACGCCAATAGTACTCTTGATTATGGAAAATACTACGTAAGCGAAGACAAATGCAAACGCGCTGTAGCTAAGAGTTCCGATCAATTGGGTTCCGACACTATGAGTCTCGTTGAAGATGCCGACCGCCAAGGTTCCCCAAATTCCGCAAACACCGTGAACCGATATCGCTCCTACGGGGTCGTCAATTTTCATCTTGTCGAAGAATAGAATCGAGTAGACTACGATTGCGCCGGCGACTAGACCGATAATGATCGAGTCTAATATTCCAACGGAATCGGCTCCAGCGGTAATGCCAACTAGGCCTGCAAGAATTCCGTTGAGGGCCATCGACAGGTCAGGTTTTCTACATGCGAAATAAGAACAAGCCATGGATGCCAGCGCTCCGGATGCTGCGGCTAATGCGGTGGTTACGCAGACGAAGGCAACCCCACGGGGATCCGCACTGAGAACGGAACCCCCGTTGAATCCAAACCAACCGAGAAAAAGCAGGAAGACGCCAATCGTGGCGAGGGGGAAATTACTGGCCGGAATCGGCTTGAGACCGTTGTCAGTGTATTTGCCTTTTCTAGGTCCCAGGACGAGTACGCATGCAAGAGCTCCAAAACCGCCAAAGGCATGGACGATTGAGGAACCTGCGAAGTCATGAAATCCCATTGCATCAAGCCATCCGGTTCCCCATTTCCATGAACCCGCGGTTGGATAAGCCAATCCCACGAAAAGGGTGGCGAAGATCATGAATGAGCCAAGTTTGACCCTTTCGGCTACCGCACCGGACACGATGGTTGCGCCGGTTGCAGCGAACATTGCCTGGAAGAGAAAGTCCGTCCACCATGTATACCCCGGGTTGTATGCGTCCGTAACCATAGTCACGTCGTTATTGTCTACCCCAAACCAGCTACCCATAGCAAAGTAACCGTTCCAGTCGGTTCCCATATCACCAGGATACATTGCATTGAATCCGTAAAATGCGTAAGTCATTATACCAATACTGATAATGAATACGTTCTTGAACAGGATGTTGACGGTGTTCTTCTTTTGGCAAAGTCCTGATTCTAGGGTCGCGAATCCAAGGTGCATGGTAAATACCAAGAAAGCTGCGATCAAAATCCAAAGGTTGTTAATCGTGAAGATCTCAAACCCGTCGCTTGCTGCGAATTCATCATAATCTTTGTAGGGAGGAGGCTCTTCTGCCGGGGCCGAATCCTCGGATGCTGTGTCGGAAGCGGGGGGATCCGCTTGTTCTTGTGCGTAGACCGGCATGGCGTTTAAAAAGAAAAGTGCTGCGGTCAAAAGAAAAAATTTCCAGATCGATGCACCTAAGATGGTTTTATTTGCGAGTTTGTGTGTCATGGTGTTAGTGTTTGGTTTGCAATCACTTGCCTGTTCCCAAGTGTGTGATTTCAGTCACTGTTTGCATGACTCGCGCCAAGATTTCTCAAAAATAAAAAAAGTAATAAAATTCGCATCGAAATGAGCAAAATTTACCTTTTTGTGTAACCCGGGTCATTTAAGACTATGGAGGCGGGTCTGGTCGGTTTGACTGCCGAAATGCCCCAAAAACCATATGGCTCGCGTGAACCGAGTTCGTGCCCCAGGCTAAGCTTGAGGCTCTAGTCGTAAGAAAATCAGGCTTCCTCTTCGATCGATTGGATCTTGAGGTCGCGAAGTTGCTTCTCGGTGGCGCTTCCCGGGCTATCGGTCATCAAATCCTGTCCCTTTTGGGTCTTGGGGAAGGCAATGACGTCCCGAATGCTTTCGCGGCCTGTCAGGATCGCAACCAAACGGTCCAACCCAAGAGCAATTCCGCCATGAGGCGGAGCCCCGTAGGTAAAGGCTTCAAGCATGTAGCCAAACCTGCTCTTCACGACGTCTGCAGGAATCTTCAGGATGTCTTCGAATACTTTCTTTTGCAGATCCGGTTGATGAATCCGAATGCTTCCCCCTCCGAGCTCAACCCCGTTGAGCACGATGTCATAGTGTTGGCCCCGAACTTTCTTAGGGTCGGTTTCGAGAAGAGGGACGTCCTCTTCGACGGGGGAGGTGAACGGGTGGTGGGATGCGACGTACCGACCTTCTTCCTCATCGTGCATCATGAGAGGGAAGTCGATTACCCAAAGAAATTTCCACTCCTTCGGATCTCTAAGCGCCTTTCCGCGTTTTTCCAAAAGGGTTGCGGCTTCCAACCTGGTGCGTCCCAGAATATTGCATGAGCTTTCCCAAGGGCCTGCGGCAAAGAAGACGATATCACCATCCTCGACCTCAAGCTTATTCTTGAGCGTGTCCTTCTCTTCTTCCGAAAGAAATTTCAGGATGGGGGATTTCCATTCTCCGTTTTCGGATTTGATGAATGCGAGGCCTTTTGCTCCGAGGGACTTGGCCGTTTCCTCCAAGTGCTTGAGTTCCCCTTGGGTAACGTCGGCAAGTCCTTTGGCGTTGAAAGCCTTGACTGCGCCTCCCGACGATACGGCCCCTGCGAATACCTTGAAGTCGGAGTTCCGGAAGTCTTCCGAAAAGTCAACGATCTCAAGGCCAAAGCGCATGTCCGGTTTGTCGCTCCCGAAGCGATTCATGGCTTCCTCGAATGGCATGCGCAAGAATGGGGTTTGGATCTCCTCACCCAAGGTCTTTTGCCAAACCTCCTTCATCAATCCTTCGATCAAGGCATACATGTCCTCTCGGTCGATGAAGGACATTTCCAGATCGACTTGGGTGAACTCGGGTTGACGATCGGCCCGCAGGTCTTCATCCCGAAAGCAACGGGCTAGCTGGTAGTATCTTTCGACGCCCGCAACCATGAGCATTTGCTTGTACTGTTGGGGGGATTGGGGAAGAGCGTAAAATTTTCCCGGGTTTAAACGACTGGGAGCGAGGAATTCTCTTGCGCCTTCGGGCGTGCTCTTGAAAAGCATGGGCGTCTCGATTTCCAAAAATCCCTGTTGGTCGAAAAAGGTTCTTATCGCCATGGAAGCCTCGTGTCTGAGCTTGAGAGCCTGTAAGTTTGATTCCCGTCGGAGATCCAGATAGCGATAAGTCAGGCGTAGATCCTCTCCCACCTTGTCCGCCGTTTCGTCTAGGGGAAAGGGAGGAGTCTTCGAGCGGTTGTGGACGAGGATCGATTGGGCGAAGATCTCGATTTCGCCGGTGTCCAGGTTCGGATTGACCGTGCTTCCCTCTCGGTTGCGGACTTCTCCGCTCACTTCGATCACACTTTCCGGCTTGAGTTCGGAAAAGAGCTCGGAAAGTTCCTCGTTCTCCGGATCGAGCACGACCTGAGTCTTCCCTTCGCGGTCCCGCAGGTCCAGAAAGAACACACCTCCGTGGTCGCGCAAAGAGTCGATCCAACCGATTAGGGTTGCGGAGGATCCGGCGTTTTCATTTCGGAGTTGATTGCAGTGATGGCTTCGTTTCATGCCTTGAATAAAAAAGGGAACACCTTACTTGAATGGAATGATGAAGGCAAGCGGTATGAACACGTACTTTTTTATCCGAAAATTTTTATACTCGCCATCGCCCTTTCAAGCGACATGGAGTAAGAAATAAAAATGAAGAATCGTTACGTAGTTATAATGGCTGGCGGAAAAGGAGAGCGTTTTTGGCCTCAAAGCCGACTCAAGCGCCCCAAGCATCTTTTGCCGATCGTGGGGGACGGCCCCATGCTTTCTCAAACCATAGAGCGCCTGGAAGGCCTCGTGCCTCCGGAGAGGGTTTACGTCATAACCAATGCCGAGCAACGGGATGCGGTATTGGAATGTTGTCCGAGCTTATTGCCAGACAAGGTCATTGGCGAGCCGGAGGGCAGGGATACGGCGGCGGCGGTTGGCTTGGCGGCTCTTCTCGTTGAAGCACAGGGCGAGGATTCGGCTTTTGCATTGTTGCCGGCCGATCACGTTATTGATGATCACGAGGGTTTCAGGTCGGTTTTAGAAGCTGCTTTTGAGGCGGCGGAGGAGGACGCGAGCCTCGTTACGATCGGGATCAAGCCGGATTTTCCTTCAACTGGATACGGATATCTTTGCCGGGGCGAAGAACTGAATGCCGAGAACGGCCGAGTCCTTTCCCGCGTCGATCGTTTCGTTGAGAAACCTGATCTTTCCAAGGCGGAAGAATACTTGCAGGCGGGTAATTATTTTTGGAATGCGGGAATGTTTGTCTGGAGACCTTCGGTAATCCTCTCGGCACTCGGAAAATATGCTCCGGAGTTGTCAGCAGGTTTGGCCGAACTGAAAGAGGGTTGGGAGCTCAGTGGGAGTCTTGCCGAATCAATGTCCAAAGTTTATCCGACTCTGGAGAAAATATCGATTGACTTTGCCGTAATGGAAAAAGCGCAAGGGGTCGTAATGCTTGAGTCCGCTTTTGATTGGGACGACGTGGGAGAGTGGCCTGCCATCGCCAGGCATTACGCCAAGGACGGTAGCGGAAACGTTTTCAAGGGAATGGGCGTGGCGATCGATTCCACGGAAAACCTGACTTTCTCGGAAGAAGGGCATTGCATTTCTCTGCTTGGGGTCAAGGATTTGATCGTAGTGCAGTCCGCTGACGCGACGATGATCTGTCACAAGGATTGCGCTCAGCAGGTCAAGGAACTGGCGCAACAGGTCTCTAAGTCGCATCCAGAATTGAGCTGAGGAATGCCCGTCTATCTTGGGATCGATTATGGGACCAAGCGCATTGGGTTGGCTTGGGCCGATGAGTTGGCGGTCGCTTTCCCGTTGGGGGTGATCGCAGGGGTCGAATCGAAGGGTTGCTGGGAGCAACTGGGCAAGGTTGTCGAAGAGCGCGGCGTGACGGACTTTGTCGTTGGTTATCCCTTGCACATGGACGGGGAAGTCGGCCTTAGGGCCAAGGAGGTGGACTCCTTCGCCGGAGAGTTGCGGGAAAGATTCGGACTGCCTGTTTATAAGATTGACGAGAGGTTGACTAGTTTGGCTGCGACAGAAGCCCTTGGCAAAAAGGCAAACCCAAGGGATGGGAAAATTGATGCCACGGCGGCCAGTCTTATTCTCAAGGATTTTTTGGATGAAGGGAATCTGATCGAATGACGCAGAGATGGCGATGCATCTGCGCGTATGATGGAACTGATTTCGCGGGTTGGCAAAAGCAACCATCGGGAGATGCCGTGCAGGACAAGATTGAACTGGCATTGGGCGAAATCTTTCAGTGCCCGACCCGGACGATCGGAGCCGGGCGAACGGACGCCGGAGTCCATGCAAAGGCTCAGGTTTTTCACTTCGATGCGCAATGGCGCCATGATGCGGAAGATATGCTCAAGGCCATGAGGGCTCATTTCCCCGTTGGTATCAGTCCCCGATCCGTTGTTCCTGCCGGAGCCCGGTTCCATGCCCTTCTTTCGGCAAAAGGAAAACGTTACCGTTATAGGGCCGTAGAGGGCTGGGCAATGCCTGAAGAAGACAGGTTCGTCTTATCCCTAAAGAAAAGAAAGCCCGATTTGGAAAGAATGAAGGAAGCTGCCGAGCATCTGGTCGGAACCCATGATTTTTCTTCTTTCTCAGCCTCCCGCGGAATGGAAGAGGACGAGAGTCAGGTTCGGACGGTTTGGAGAATCAAGTTGGCGCGGAAGGGGGCGATGTTCGAGATTGAGGCAATTGGAAAAGGGTTTCTATACAAGATGGTCAGAAGCATTGCGGGGGCATTGCTGGACGTAGGTTGCGGGAAAATCGAACCCGTGCAGCTAAAGGAAATTCTCATGCGCAAAAAAAGAACCGAAGAAATAGTGAGCGCTCCGGCCAAAGGTCTCTGCCTTGAGAAGGTGTATTACAGAAGGCCTTCTACAAAGTGATTCGCTTCAAAGACATGAATGCGCAGGCATGGCTTAATTTGATTTCAGACTTCCTTTTTCCTGGGAATTGTCCGATCTGCGAGGGACCGCCCTACAGACGAATGGATTCCTATATGTGCTTGGAATGTATGGACGAGTTGCCTTGGATTACCGGGGGTGGTTGCAAGCTTTGCGGAATCCCGATGTCCGGGATGGAGTTCGGGGGGCTGACTTGTCAAAGTTGCAGGGAGGAAGTTCGATCGTTCCGGGCCGGTCGGTCTCTTTTCCTTCTGGACCGTAACGGAAGGAAGCTCGTGCACGAGATCAAGTATCACGGTGTGCGTTGCGTCCTGAAGGATTTGCCTCACTGGTTGGAAAGATGTGGTGGAATACCCGAGTACCTTGAGGATGCCTTGTTGATCCCAGTTCCGTTGCACGGGAAAAGGCTTAAGTCGAGAGGTTTTAATCAAAGCCTGTGGATAGCGCGTGCATTGAATGATGAAATAGCGGGGACGGAAGTGCTCGAAATATTGATGAGGGAGAGAAATACGCCCTCCCAAACCAAGCTCGATCGGAAGTC
This sequence comes from Verrucomicrobiota bacterium, assembly GCA_028343845.1. Classification (GTDB taxonomy): domain Bacteria; phylum Verrucomicrobiota; class Verrucomicrobiia; order Opitutales; family Seribacteraceae; genus Seribacter. Next base: position 45,781 of record JAOLZO010000002.1, read on the forward strand.
AAGAAAGGCAAATGTGAAAAATGCCTTTGCCCTTAAGCCTCGAACTTGTTTGGATACGAAAAAACCGATGGTCCTAGTCGATGACGTTTTCACAACCGGAGCAACCCTTGACTCATGTGCCCAAGTTCTCTCGGGCATGGGGTGTGAGGATGTTCGCGTTCTAGTCTTGGGGCACGGATAATCATTTTCCATCATGGCCTTGTTCAGCAAACCGAAATATTCTAAGGTAACCGTAAAGTCTCGCGAGGGAGTTCCCAAGGGGGTTTGGACCAAATGTCCCGAAACAGGGGACATGGTCTTTGCCAAGGAGCTTAAGAACAACCTGATGGTTGTTCCGGCCAGCGGATATCATTTCCCTCTCTCCGCCCCGGAGCGAGTCGAATCGCTTCTGGATGAAGATACCTTCGTCGAGTATGACGAGGAACTGAAGTCAACGGACCCCCTTGATTTCAAGGGCATGGCTTCCTACAAGGACAAGCTGGCGCAAAACGAGGCGAAATCAGGCTTGGCGGATGCAGTTATTTCCGGAGTGGGGAAGATGGGCGGCCGCTGGGTCAGCCTTGCGGTTATGGACTTTCGATTTCTCGGCGGTAGTATGGGCTCGGTAGTCGGGGAGAAGATTACCCGGGCGATCGAGAGGGGCTTGGAATTTTCAATGCCCGTGATCATCGTTTCCGCTTCCGGTGGCGCCCGTATGTACGAAGGCATTTTGAGTCTCATGCAAATGGCAAAGACCAGTGCCGCGTTGGCTCGGCTTGCCGAGGCTGGAATCCCGTATTTCTCCGTTCTGACCAACCCCACTATGGCAGGGGTTATGGCTAGCTATGCATCTCTAGGAGACGTGATCATTGCGGAGCCCAAGGCGCTGATCGGGTTTGCAGGACGTCGAGTGATCAAGGAAACTACACACGCCGATCTGCCTGAAGGTTTTCAAACATCCGAGTTTTTGCTCGAGCATGGATTGATTGACCAGATCGTCGGCCGTCACGAAATGCGTGATCGGTTGATCACTCTAATCAATCAATTGGGGCACGCCCTCAAGAGCAATGACCCGGGTGCGCCCCAAAAGAGTTCGAGGACCAGGCGGAAGCCGAAGGCCAAGGTGGCAAAGCCAACTTCGAGCAAAGCGCGTAAGAAACCTCCATCCTCCTCTAAACCGACTAGCTAGGCTCGATTCCCGGTAGCCGTCGGATCAGTTTTCGTGAAGGATACCTTGGACTACTTGTATGCCTTGCGAAACCGAGGGTCCGACTTCGGTTTGGATAGAATGATCGCGTTCGCTTCGCTCCTCGGCAATCCTCACTTCTCATTCCCCGTAATCCATGTTGCGGGGACGAACGGAAAAGGATCCGTCTGCTCGATGCTCGATGCGGTTTACCGCGCAAATGGATATTCAGTCGGCCTTTTTTCTTCTCCGCATCTTATCGATCTGGGCGAAAGGATTCGAGTGAACGGAGTAAACCTTTCCATGCTTGAGCTTGCTGCTTTTGTCGAGGAATTGAGACCCGTGGCCGAGAAAATGGAGTCCGAGCAAAGCGGTTTTCACCCGACCTTCTTCGAGTTCATGACAGCGATGGCTTTCTTGACCTTTGAACGAGCCAAAGTAGATTTGGCTATCTTCGAGACTGGGTTGGGGGGGCGTTTGGATTCCACGAACATAGTGAATCCCGAACTTTCCATGATCACGACGATTTCCAAAGATCATTGTTCGATTTTGGGGAATGAAATCGAAAGCATTGCCGAAGAAAAAGCGGGTATTGTAAAAAAAGGAAAACCAGTCCTAACAGGCTGGTTGGAGCCAGAGGCTAATGGAGTAGTACAGGGGGTCGCTCAACAGAGGGGTGCCCGATTTGAAACACTCGCTCAAACCAATCCACTCTCGTCCAATCTCCCCAAAACAAACCTGTTCGGAGATTATCAACGACGAAACGCAGCTTTGGCAAAACGCGGGGCTGAGATTCTTTTTGGCAAATTTCCTATTGATGAAGAAAAGGTGAAAAGGGGGCTCGGGCAGGTCCGTTTGGAAGGTCGTTGGCAAATCCTTTCCGGCAAGCCAATGATTATTTTGGACGCTTGCCATAATGAGGAAGGTGCGAAGGCCTTGAGGGGCAACCTTCTCCAGCTCGGTAAACCTGTTGAGGTTTGGTTTGGATCTCTCGGGGAGGACCGGGCAAGGGAGTTAATCAGAGCGGTTTTGCCATATGCTTGCGCCTTTAGATTGTTTCAACCCAATCAGCCTCGCTCCTGTTCGGTCCGAACCCTCGAAGGAATGATTCCCGATCATTTCGACGGAGCAATTTATCTGGGGGAAATTGATTCCCTCGAAAAATATTTGGAAGAAGCTCAGCAAGATCGAATCATTCTGATGACAGGTTCGATATATTTACTCGGAGAAATTCTTTCCCGTGTTAAAAAGCTCGGCAAAAGCAAAGGTGCCGAGCTTCAGGACTTGGTGTAACAATTCGGCAGCGGATATTTGATCGCATGCCCCTTGCGGCGCTTGATATAAGCTCGCATTCCTTCTTGTATTTTTACAAACTGCAAAACCGCCAAACTTGTCGTATGAGGCACTTATATAACCGAAAAAGGTTCATTTGAGTTGATTGAGGGTAGTTGCCTGGGTGTTACCTTAAGTATGTGAACAAGTATCCGAAGAACGGGGGATAACTTTCAACAACTTTGGCTTGGAAAAAGGTTGATTGAACGATTCAATTACCGACTTTAAAAAGGTTTTTTAGACATTTATAAAATGAATCCAAATATAATCAAAACTTATTCACATACCTATATATGGGGTGGGAGTACGGTAGCGCTCCCTATATATTGTGTGTTAAAGAAGATAAATTTTCATGGTTTTTCATTTTTTTCTTTTCTTTTTTCAAGCAAATGGCAAAGTCGGTTCATGGTTTGTGGATTTTGGGGATCATTTCCCTTTTTTTCTCCAAGTCAGACCGGACGAATTTAATACTTAATCAATTGAAATAAAAAAAAACTGCGGGAAAAAGGTAAGCTGATGGACAAAACATACAAAATAGGTGACAAAACATTCGTTCTTGACGAGGAGAAGGCCGTGAGGGCTTACCAGGAAAAGATGGTGATCAACGGACGACAGTCCGAAGCATTCAACCTTTTGCCTCTCAAATATCAATGGGCGTATGATTTGTACCGCAAGATGAAGGCGAACCATTGGGAACCCGAAGACGTTCCCATGCAAAAAGACCTTGAACAGTGGAAGAGTGAGAGCGATTTAAGCGATAACGAACGATGGATAATCATGATGGGAATCGGTTACTTTTCCGCAGCGGAAGGTATCGTGGGAGACAATATCCAGCATGTCGTTCGCGAGTTGGTAACGGCTCCCGAGCTCAAGCTCGTTCTTGGCCGTCATGCCCATGAGGAAAATATTCATGCTGACAGTCTTCTCTATATGATCAGCTCATTGGGCATCAACCCGCACGAATGCGAGGCAATGTTTGAGCAGATCGATACCATTCTTCGTAAAAATGAGTTCGTCTGTAGGGTTTCGAAAAGCTTGAGGCGTGATATGGATCTCACTCAAACAGTTAATAAGCAGGAGCTTGCGAAGAATATATTTGTTTTTGGGCAGTGCATGGAAGGCACTCAGTTCTACGGTTTGTTTGGCATGGTTTTGAGCCTTGCCCGTCAAAACAAGTTTCCTGGAATCGGGCAAATGTTCAGGTACACCCTGAGGGACGAATCCAACCACATCGAATTGTTTCGTAACCTCTTCCGTGTGCTGATCGAGGAAAATCCGGATATTTGGACGGCCGATTTCAAGCAAGAACTCTATGACTTGATGAAAGAAGCCGTTGAACTCGAGAAAGAATTTATCCGGGATTGCCTGCCCGTGAATGCAGTGGGTTTGAGTGCTGATGAATTCTGTTCATACATTGACTATATTTCGGATCGCCGACTCAATGGAATCGGACTGGATGTTCTGCACCCCGGATTGGAGAACCCCTTTCCTTGGTTGGCGGAGACCATCGACGTGAAGAAGGAACAGAATTTCTTCGAGGGTCGGGTTACCGAATATCAGAAATCGTCCTCTTTGGCGGAAGTATCTGACGACGAGCTTTGATTTAGGCGGGTTGTCACTTTTTTTTATTAATTGGTTTGAATGGGAGCTTGAGATTTATGCGTAATACTATTTTCGAAGAGGACAGGTTGTTGGCCAAAGCGGTGGGAACGCCGAGTGAAAACAAACCCCGTTTTGATTGGGCCGAAGCGTTGGGAGACAACAGATTCGAAATACCAAAGGTACGCATTACTGATGGCGCGGGTGATCGTGATTTCCACATCGCCGAGGTGGCCGAAGTTATTGGGGAGGCATTGACCGACCTGATGATTTCACGGGAAGAGAATGAAATATATACCCCAAAGAATCGGGAGCTCGTGGTGGAGTCTGCCCGAATCGTTGCTGACCGCTTGATCGAGCGTATGGCTGAAGAGGATGAAGGCGGAGCCCCCCGCCTCTCCTTTGACGAATTGCATCGCCTGATCGAAAAAGCGTTAGTTGAGAATGACGCTTATGACGTCGCCAAGAGCCTGGTCATCTCGAGGTCTAGTGCGGGTAATGGAAAGTTGCATCGGCCCGATGAGATGGAGGGGGACACTGCTCAAATCCGTCTGATTCGTAGAAGCGGTCAAGTCGTTCCCTGGAATTCATCCAAGATCGAAGTCGCCGTCCGCAAAGCCTTCCTCTCTCTCAAGAGTGACTCCGAACCGGCGGTCGATTTGGCCAGGCAGGTAACCCGCAAGGCCCTGTCCACCGGACAGGCATTTATCAATATCGAGGATGTTCAGGATCTCGTGCAGGAAGAATTGATGAGCAAAAGGCACTTCAAGGTTGCCGAGTCCTACATTTTGTATCGAGCCCGCCGACGCATCGAAAGGGAGACCGGGGCGTCTGGCGAAGAGGTCAAGCAAGACTCCATGATCGTGGTCAAGAAAAAGGACGGAAGTACCTATTTTTGGGACGGCATCGACTTGAAGAAGCGGATTTCCTTCGGAACCATCGGCCTCGACCTTTGCATGACCTCCGAACAGATAGAGGAGAGTTTGCGTCGGTCGGTCTTTTCGGAAATCAGTGAAGAGGATCTTCGAAAGACCATCATTCTAAATGCCAAGACATTGATCGAGCGCGACGGTGACTTTGCCAAGTTTGCCGCCCGCATTTTGCTGACTTACGTATATGAGGAAGTCTTGGGATGGGATATTGCGAATAACAGCATAGAGGAGCTCAAGACCTTTCATTCCAACGGGCTCAAGCAATATCTCAAGCATGGCGTACAGATAAAGAGACTCGATTCCAAGCTCCTGAAATTGGATGTCGGCAAGCTTGCTGAAGCCCTCGATCCTTCGGCGGATTTGGATTTCGATTACCTTGGCATCCAAACTCTTTTTGACCGCTATCTGGTTGTAGACAAAACGAATGATTCACCCAAGCGGATCGAAACGCCCCAATTGTTTTGGATGCGTGTAGCCATGGGAGTTTTCGCTCACGAGGAAAACCCGGAAGACCGGATCATCGCTCTGTACAACCTGTACAAGAGTCGTCGGTTCTGCTCTTCGACCCCAACGCTCTTTAACTCGGGCACACCTCATTCCCAGCTTTCTTCCTGTTATCTTTACAAGGTGGACGATACAATCGAGTCGATCATGTACCGAGGGATCGCGGAAAACGCCTTTCTCTCGAAATGGGCTGGTGGTCTCGGTGGTAGTTGGACTTCGGTTCGCGGAACCGGGAGTTATATTGCCGGTACGAATGGAGAAAGTCAGGGGGTCATTCCATTCCTTAAGATGCACAACGACCAACTTTGCGCAGTGAATCAAGGTGGCAAACGCAAAGGCTCGGGTTGCGCTTACCTCGAATCCTGGCACTGCGATATCCTTGAGTTTCTCGAATTGCGCAAGAACACGGGGGACGACCGTAGGCGAACCCATGACATGAACACGGCGAACTGGATTCCCGATCTGTTCATGAAGCGAATGGAAGCCCGCCAAGATTGGACTCTTTTCAGAAGTAACGAGGTGCCCGAGTTGCACGACTTGTACGGCAGAGCATTCGAGGATAAATACGTAGAATACGAGGCGAAGGCTGAAAAAGGCGAAGTTTGGGGGCATACGATGCCCGCGCTTGATCTGTGGAAGCAGATGCTGAAGCTACTTTTCGAAACCGGTCACCCTTGGATTACCTTCAAGGATACGTGCAACGTTCGCAGTCCTCAGGATCATACGGGTGTTATTCACAGTTCTAACCTTTGCACTGAGATAACGCTGAATACGGGAGCTGACGAAACTGCGGTCTGCAATCTTGGCTCTGTGGTGCTTGATTCGCATCTCAAAAACGATGGCTCGCTTGATCACGATAAATTGCGTGAAACCGTCCGTATTGCCGTTCGGGCACTGGACAATGTGATCGACGTTAATTTTTATCCCACCGACGCGGCAAAGACGTCCAACATGCGTCACCGTCCGGTCGGACTTGGGGTAATGGGTCTGCAAAATTCGCTTTTCGCGAAGAACATATCCTTCTCCTCACAGGAGGCAGTCGAGTTTAATGACGAATTTATGGAAGCCATTTGCTACTATGCATACGAAGCTTCAAGCGACTTGGCCAGCGAGCGCGGAACTTATTCGACGTTCAGAGGGTCCAAGTGGGACCGGGGGATTCTGCCCCAAGACTCCCTTGAGCTTCTCGAAAAGGAGAGAGGAAGCGCGGTGGAGGTACCCAAGGAAGGCAAAATGGATTGGTCGATCGTTCGTGACAAAATAGCCAAGCACGGAATGCGAAACAGCAACGTCATTGCGATTGCTCCGACAGCAACCATTTCCAACATCATGGGTTCTTCCCCATGCATCGAGCCTACCTACAAGAACCTGTTCGTGAAAAGTAATCTATCGGGCGACTTTATGGTGCTTAACCGATTTTTGGTCAACGACTTGAAGCAGGAGGGCCTTTGGGACAAGGAGATGTCTGACCAGCTGAAGTATTTCGACGGCGAGCTTTCTGACATTTCCAACATCCCTGATTGGATCAAGGCGAAATATCTTACCGCGTTTGACGTTTCCTATGAATTCGTGATCGCAGCGGCGGCCCGCAGACAGAAATGGATCGATCAGTCTCAGTCCGTCAATTTATTCCTTGGAGAACCTGACCTCAAGGCTCTGTCCCATATGTATCGGGCGGCGTGGAGGCAAGGGCTCAAGACGACCTATTATTTGCGTACCCTCGGAGCCTCGAACATTGAGAAGGCAACTGTCGATCTCAAGAAGGAGAAGCCTCTTGCCGATATTTCGGATGAGCCTTCCGCCAAGAAGGAATTTACCGATGCCGAAAAGAAAGCCTGTAGCATAGAAGCCATGATGAACGGAGAGGAATGCGAGGCTTGTCAATAATTTGACGATTCACTCTTTTCGGAAACTTCCAACTTGATCGACTTGGGGCTTGAAGCTATCGCAGCGACTCGCGACCTACCTTAGAAAGAAACCTATGTTGGGCAAAGGGGTGTTCATTGCCCCGAAGGCTACCGTTGTCGGAGACGTTCGTCTTGGACAAGATTCCAGCGTCTGGTATGGCGCCGTGCTGAGGGGGGACATAAACTTCATCTCGGTAGGCGAGGGATCGAACTTGCAGGACGGGGTAATCGGGCATTTGTCGGACGACCTCCCCTTGACAGTCGGTGATTACGTGACGATTGGTCACGGCGCGGTTATTCATGCCTGCGTGATCGAAGACGAATGCCTTGTCGGCATGAACGCTACCATTCTGGACGGAGCCCGTGTCGGTCGCCAGTCGATTGTGGCTGCAGGAACGGTTGTTCCGCAAGGCATGCAGGTTCCGGAGGGTTCTCTTGTTGCCGGAGTCCCGGCAACGATTCGCAAGACTCTCTCTCCTGAACGCCGACAGGGTTTGCGCCAGTGGGCAGAAAAGTACGTCGAAGTGGCCAAGGCCCATCGATCCTGCCTTTCGGATTAGAGCTTCCGAGCTTGCGCGTTTTCCATCCCATGCTCCTGGTAGAGCTCATGGGCCAAGGAGGCGAGAGATGGCAGGGGCTGAACGCCCGAGCCCGACTCCGCGCAACAGCAAAGGTAGGATCGTAACAATTCATCGCTGGCAGTCTTTCCGTCTTCGCGCAGAAGCCTGAGCAAAAGGTTTCTTGCGGCACTCCAATCTTCTTGGCCAAAGGAATGGCTGGTCATGGCAAGTTCCCATGCACCTGCCTCTTCGGAGCTCATTTCGGACAGCCAACTATTCATTGTCTTGAGCCTAGAGGAGCTTCGTTTTTCAGGCAATTTCATAAAAACTGCAAATTCAGTAAATATTTCGCTTGGACAATGCGACTGGATTTGCAAAGAATGGTTTTATAATTTTAACCTCATATGTCTAATTCGCCCGACGGACACACCAAGGAAAATCCCTACCACTCCGAACTACTTGTAAACCGCCTGATGACGGAAGGCTCCGACAAGGAGACCCGTCACTTCGAGCTTTCTCTCAAGAGCAGCGGATTGGAGTACCTGCCAGGTGACTCTCTCGGGGTTCATCCCCTCAATTGCCAGGACGCCGTTGCCGACCTTCTCAGCGCGATCGGGTTTTCGGGTAAAGAGGAGATCGAACTGGGCGAGGATACCGTGCTCTTGGGAGATGCTTTATCCACTCGTCTCGCCTGCACCGTGCTTAGCAGAATGCAGATCAAGAAATTCAATGAGATTGCGCAAGCATCCCAACTCGAAGATTTGCTTAAGTCCGAGAATAAACAATCTCTAGCTGATTATCTTTGGGGGCGCGAGCTGATCGATCTCTTTCTTGAATTTCCACAGCAGGGGTTGAGCGCCTCCCAATTCGCAAGCCTTCTTCGTCCACTTGCTCCCCGTCTTTATTCCATCGCATCAAGCTTGAGCGCTCATCCCGATGAGGTCCACCTTACCGTTGCGATCGTCCGGTACGAATCACATGGGCGCAAGCGCCAGGGCGTCTGCTCCTCTTATCTTGCCGATCGGGTGGGAGAGACCGTGCCTTGCTATCTTCACGGCAACAAGAACTTCAAACTGCCCGAGGATCCGGAAACCCCCATCATCATGGTCGGTCCAGGAACGGGAATCGCACCCTTCCGCGCCTTTGTCGAGGAAAGATTGGCTACTGGTGCAAAGGGAAAGAACTGGCTCTTTTTCGGCGATCGTTCCCATGCCCATGATTATCTTTACGGAGAGGAATGGGAAGCCCGCCGCAAGGACGGAATTCTTCAAGGCCTTGATCTTGCCTGGTCACGGGATCAGGAGGAAAAGGTATATGTCCAGCACAAGATGCTGGAGCGTGGGGCTGAGTTGTGGGCTTGGCTTCAGGAAGGAGCCGTTTTTTACGTCTGTGGAGATGCATTCCGCATGGCTAAGGACGTTGACCAGGCCTTGCGTCAAATTGCTTGCACAGAAGGAAGCCTAAGCGAAGAAGATGCCGCAACTTGGGTTCGCTCTCTGCAAAGGGAAAAACGCTACCTCAAGGACGTTTACTGACACGGCCGGGCAATTCTAAAATAGCTTGGATAAGGCTTGCTTGAAATTGAGAATCAATTATCAATAAGGGGATGTCTAGTTTTACTTCTTTCTTGCGTTGGATAACGATAGTGACCGCAATGATCAGGGGTTCTTTTTTATATGGAGATGCCGATACGTTGGAACCGATGGAGGTTTCCGCCCTTAGGCTAGAAACTGCCTCTAAGAACTTACCTGCCCGAATCCAAGTGCTTGATCAAGCTGATATTGAGCAGTCAGGTGCTGTTGATTTAGTCGAATTACTAAGAAGGGAAGCAAACCTGCAGGTGCGATCAACTTCCGGGAATTCAGCAAGAGCCTCGGTTGCAATGGGTGGGTTTGGGGAGAACGGAGGGCTTCGTACTTTGGTACTTTTAGACGGGCATCGACTAAATGCGATCGATATGTCTGCAATCGATTGGTATTCCATTCCCCTGGGACTGGTAGAGTCGATCGAGGTAATTCGTGGCGGGCAGTCAGGAACCTTTGGAAACCATGCGGTAGGCGGGGTAATCAAAATCAATACCAAGCTCCCAAATGTAGAACCTTCTGGTTCCCTGGAAGCCAGTGCCGGAAGTTTTGATACTTTCAATGCAAGAGGTTCGTATTCTCAAAGGCTTGGGGGAATTGGACTAACGATTTTTGGGGAGCGGGCGGAGTCAGATGGATACCGTGTGAACGGAGATCTCAAGACAGACGCTGGTGGAGTTAGACTGGATTGGGCAAGCGAATCAGATGTTAAGGGTTACTTATCTTGGAGTTTGTCGAGTAGCGATTTTGGATTGCCGGGAGATTTGAATGCCAGTGCTTTGGCTTCTAACCGGAGGCAAACCACCGATCCCAACGACCAAGGGGGTGAAAGATCTGCCCATGCGAGGGCAGGATTGAGTTATGATATCAATGATCAATGGCTTTTGGAAAACAGATTGGGATATCAGGATCGTGAGGTAAGGGTCAATATGCCGAGTGTTCCATTTGGAGGTTACCTCGCTGACACTATTTACGAAACTTTTTCCTACAGCCCTGTATTGCATTACTATTCAAATGCAGTCGTCTGGTTTTTCGGTTTCGATTTCTCCAAGGATAATTTGGATTCAAAGACAAACTATGGAGACTCGAAATATGAGCGAAAGACTTTGGCTTTTTTTAGCTCGACCGGATTACCGCTTTCAGAGCAATGGAATCTGAACGTGAACTTCAGGGTGGAGAGGGCGGAAAATTCTGGAGTTTATTCAGGCACTAAGTTGAATCAAGTAAGGAAGGACGAATGGGCAGGAGGCGTTGGTCTGATTCGTGATTTTGGAGAAGAGAATCGAATTTATGGGACTGTTCGCCGTTTTTATCGCTATCCGGCAACGGATGAATATATGGATTTCGGTACTCCGGCGATTAATCAAAACCTGGAACCCGAAAACGGGTACGAAGTCGAAGTGGGAACGGACTGGAGTATAGACCGAATCTTCTTAAGCGGCCGAATTTTTAGACAATGGATGGAGGATGAAATTATTTATGACCCCCTTGTAGGCCTATTTGGTTCCAATGTAAATTTACCGAAAAATCGTCGCATGGGTTTGGATTTTTCCATTGATTGGGAGATGACCGATTCGATCCGTTCAGGTGTAAGCTATGAGTATGTAAAAGCCACGTTCGAAGAAGGTAATTATCCGGGGTCAAAAGTACCTTTGGTTCCCGAAGGCCTACTTAGGTTGTGTATCGAATTGCGCCCTGTTGATTCATTATGGTTAACTTTGGGAGGATCATATGTGGGAGAAAGCTTTCGCGGGAGTGATTTTTCAAATACCGCGGTCAAAATGGAAGATTATTGGCTATATGATCTGGGCATAAATTATGAATTATCAGAAAGCGCCACTCTTTTTGGTGGCGTGGAGAACCTATTGGACGAAGAGTACTTATCTACCGCTTTTGGAACCGGTTTGTATCCCGGGGAGGGAAGGAAGGCGAGATTCGGGCTGCGCTATTCTTTCTAAGCTTGTTTCCTTTATTCGCATTCCGGGCAGGATCCGTAAAGCATAACCTCGAAACCCTGCACGTCGAATCCTTCGGGTACATTGGCGGGGGGGATGTCTCCGGTGGTGTCCTCCAAGGCAAAGAGTTTGTCGCAGGACCTGCAGGCAAAGTGTACTTTGTCCTTTCCATCCGCCCATTCGTAGCGCGGAGGTTGGCCTGGGTAGTCGACGCCCACGACCTGTTGGTTTTCGCCCAGGCTCTTGAGGTGCCGGTAGGTGGTTGCGATTCCGATACTTGGGCTTTCAAGGGCTGCTTTCCGGTGAATCTCAAGAGGGGTTAAGGGGCGCCCGGCTGTGCGGATGACTTCCAGGATGACGTCTCCCTGCCGGGTACTTCTTTTCATCGAGGGTAGGCGTAAGGAAGCTTCCCTTCCTTGAGGCAGGCTTGGGTCTTTTTCTTGAGCTGTCGAACCTCTTCCTTGATCTCAGCGAAATGGGGCTTTTCCATGAGATCGATGAAAAGGATGCCATCCAAGTGGTCCACTTCGTGCTGAATGCAACGAGCGAGCAAACCGTCGCATTCCAGCACGTGAGGCACGCCGTCGAGGTCCTGATATCCGACCCGAATGCGCTCGGGGCGAGCGACGTCTCCCTTGATCTCGGGCAAGGATAGACAGCCTTCCTCGTAATAAAACTCGTCACAGGGGAGAAATTGGATCTTGGGGTTAGCCAAAGGCATGGGTCTTAGAAGGGCGGGGGACAGGGGTTTGCCGTCCAGAATGCAGGTCATCGGATAATCCGGATGATCAGGGACTTCGATCACGCAAAAGCGCAGGGCTTGCCCGATTTGCTGGGCTGCCAAGCCGATTCCATCGGCACCGCGCATCGCCTCGATCATGTCGTTGGCAAGATCGGAGAGTTCGTCGGAGAAGTCGGAGACTGCTTTGCCTTTTTCGTGAAGGATGCTTTCTCCATACTGAGTGATTCGCAGGGTCATTTTTCAGGATGAAATATAATCTTGTTTCGTGCTTTGCATAAATTGGGAATGATGAATGCTTTAATCGAGGATATGTTGAACGTGAACAAAAATCGATTGCCAAATCCAGGCTGATGAGGGAAAAGGAAGACAGGTTGGCTAAACTAAGTTCATTTATCAAGGGAAGGTACGGGAGCATAGCGTTTATCCCGTTTATCATTGTGTTTGCGATTCTCGGTTTTGCTTCCCCCGTTTATTTCGACACGGTTTCCGAAGATACGTTGAAAGACGTAGGCGATGGGAGTAAGACGATTGATCAGGAAATCCTCAGGCAACTTCGGCAAAATAATTTGGGGCCTGCCGAGATGTTGCTTCCTTTGACCTCGCGCCCCAAGAAAAACGGTTTCGAGAACGAAATACTAAAAAAGAAAAAGGATTATCCAAGGTTAGCGATATCCGGGGGAGGAAGCATTTTCGATATGCTGACCTTTGACGATTATTTCGGAGGCTTGGACAAATTCAATGAGAACCGCGGGCGTTTCGAAGCCTTTTTCGTTTATAATCGGGCGACCACGCGGGGAGACTTATTGGATAGGTTGAAGAGCAATAGCTCGAACGACAATGTGCAGGCGATCCTTAAGAGCATTCCGGAAGGGCGTCCGGGAAACTTTTGGACCCGCTTGTTCGCGGAACCATTGGTATCCTCCTTCCCTGGGGTAAAGATCGTTAACTTGGAGGGTTTTCATTTCTTTCCCGACCGCAGGGTGATCCTCTCGGTGGGGGTTCGATCCCCAAGCGAACTGGAGGGCAATGCTTCGGAAGCTGAAATCCGTGATCTCTGTTTGGAGGATGCCCGCAACGGCTTCGCGAAATTCTCCGGGAAGTTCGAATCCTTCGAGGTAAGGAAAAAGGGAGCGGATGCGGAAGTCACTGAGGTGGATGACAACCAGACTCTCGATGAGGTTGATTTTTCGGAGCTTTCCCGCCGGGCCGCCACCCTTAGGATGAGTAAAACGGATGAGGGTGGGTATGTGGTTATTATCGGCGGAGTGATTGGTCGTGATGGAAAGCTTGAAAATCACGGGCGTTGGCTACCCTATCCGATGCTGGTTCCCATGATGGTGGGAACGGCCATGTCTTTGGAAAAGGATTATTATTCTTCCGATGTGGCTTATGAAATCGGAGAACTTTCCAAACAAATGCTTTCGGGCGATTTGGAATCCAAGGAACGGATACGATCCTTTTACTGGGCTGCCCATCAATTGGCCCGAAAAATGAATTTCATGCAAATGGCCGAATTGACCCAAAGTTGTTCGGATCTGCAGGCGGTTTTTGATCTTTCCGCCTTGATCAGGACAAGTAACTCTCCGCTCGCCGAGGCGGTGGGGAAACTCAAGGCGGAAAAACGCAAACTTTTGTTTCCATCGGCCGATCGTAGCGAGGCTCCGGTCGAACTGAAGGAATTTGAGGATAACGTTACGATTGCGGAAAAAGCGTTTGAGGAGGACTTGCGTATCATCTACGCGGCCACCTTGCTCAGTGGAGATCCATCGGGATTGCGTGATTTCGTGGAGGGCTATCCCGTTTATTATAGGAATGGTGACAAGGATGCCGCAGCGTCTGCCCTTCGGGACGTCAAATTGGCCATGAGTTATGGGAGCGAATCGCTCAAGCACTTGCTTGTTAGGAATCAGCCCATTCATGACAAGGGCCCTGTCCTTAGTATGCTTTCATCCGTTTTTTCCTGGTTCGGAGGAGATGTTCTAACGCATCTATCCCACACGAATCGTTCGCTTGCCCTGTTTTTAAAAATGACCTTGATTGGCTCCGCTTTCTTTTTGTTGCTCCTTTTCCTTTCCCAAGCCTTGCCCAAACCCAAATACAAGCGGACCGAATCCCATTTCATGTTACGTTGGACCAGAAGATTTTCGGTTGCCACACTTTGGTGCTTGCTTGTGATCATGGTACTCGAACCGACCCTGCTTCAAACACCTCGGGGTCAGGTTTCGGTCGCCGGCTTTGATTTTGCGCTTGCGAATTTGCTTTCCTCTAACAATGACCAATCTCAGATGGATAAATTAACTATCGAAACGGCGCTTGTGGCAGGAGGGTTCCTGCTTGTTCAAATCGTCATTTTTATAATCTGCCTTGGCCGGGTTTCTCAAGTGAAGAAAGAGGAGGCCAAGCCCGGGCTCAAGCTCAAGCTCTTGGATAACGAAGAAAACCTATTCGATCTTGGCCTATATATGGGGTTGGGTGGCACGGTTCTTTCCTTGATCTTGCTTATGGTCTTGACGAAAGACGGCAATACTCCCGCCCTTATCGGCGCTTATACCTCGACGCTGTTCGGGATTCTTTTCGTGGCAGCTCTCAAAATTTTCATCATTCGCCCCTTTCGCAACCATCTGCTCGTGCAACAGGCTGACGAAAAAAGGTATGAACCGTAGTCTTCTGCTGGTCGTCTGCGACTTCCTTCTCCTAAGCATTCTAGGCTTGGCTCGTTTTGACGTGCCGAAAGATGCAGAGTATGAAAATGACAAGCAAAAACTTGTTGGCAAGGATGTCGTTGAACGAACTTCAGATGGAGAGAATTACGATGACGTTGTGGCCGAGCTAGAGGCGACAAACGAGACTTTACTGGAGAACTTGAGCAGCGACAAGGATGACTTGGTCCAGGAGAAATTGGAGTTGGAGGAACAGATCGCCCAGCGCCGGGAGGAGCTTGCTGAAAAGGAAAAGCAAATCGAATCACGCGACGAGACGATTGCTCAAAACGAGGTAGCGATCTTGGAGGCGAAAAAAGAATCTGAAGAGCTGGAGGCACAACGTCAGGAGATTGAGAAAAAAAGGGAACAATTGCTCCAAAATAATGCGGCCTCCAAAAAGGAGCTTGAGTTGTTGGCTAAGAACTTGGCCGAGGCCAAGAAAAAGACCGAGGAATTGGCCGTGCTGAAGGAACGGCAGCAAAAGGAAGCCGAGTCCATCAAAGTCGAATTAGCCGCAACTCAGGAAAAGGCCAAGGCGGAGGAACGCGCCGCGGCTGAAGCCAAAGCTCTTTTGCAGGAGGAAAAGAAAAGATCTGATGCCTTGGTCGCATCCACGACCAAGATTGATGAACGGATAGACTCCTTGAACCGAGACCTGAAAGAGGATCTGAAGGGAGTGGGGCAGGAATTGAGAGGGGTTGGTCAGGAACTGAAAGGAGTCGGTGAAAACATTGCCGGGGTAGGGGACAAGATAGCAAGCGTGTCGAACGAGGTCACCAGCGTGAAGGACGACGTCTCCAGGGTTGGTCAGGAGGTTCAGGGGGTCAAGGAGACCGTTTCTAACGTAAGCGAGGAAGTTGCGGGTGTCGGAACCAAGGTAGAGACCATTCAGCAGGATGTTGCCGAGAATGCGGCCGAGCAAAAGGAGAATTTCCGTCAGCTTTCGGAGAGACAGACCAAGTCGGTCAACGAAATCTTTTCCAAATATGAGGAGAACAAGGTCAAGCTAACCTTTAATTATTCTCACAACAGCGGGCTTTTCGGCAAGGAATCGACGACTACTTTCAGTATGGATACCATTATCATGGTGGATGGTTCGTTTGCATACTCCCTGGTTCATGCCAAGGACAGTCCCTTCAAGTTGGATCCGAGACCGAGGAAGCTGATCAAAGTTTCCGGTGAAATCACCAGCCCCAAGCTGAACGCCCCGATTCCCGTAAAGCAAATCGCCTTTATGGATGATCCCCGCATCTTGATCGTGCCTCTTTACGTTAACCCGGTGGATCTGAAGAAGACCTCGTCCATCGAGTGGTTCAATTCGCCGGAAAACCCGCACCTTTTCTCCGAGGCAGTTGTCGTGGATGCCAAGGATGGTCGATTCGGGCAAACCGATTTCGTTCGGGACGAGAGAGATTCCCGATACATCAAGGTCAAGCATACCCGGTTTGCATTCGTCACCGGGGCATTTGATCCCGGCAAGGGCGATCTTGTCTTTTCCCAAAAGGGTGAAGTGCTCGGCCTTTTGGTCAATCGAGACTACGCGTTTCACGTCCAGAACCTAGCGGCTCGTATTCACGCAGATTCGATTACACCTCTTGGTGAAACATTCGATTCATCGAAGATGAACCGCCTTACCGTTTCCCTAAAGAAGAAATTATTTGGCTTGAGCAACAAATTCAGGTAATGAATGGAAGGTTTACCTTCTTCTACTTGAATTGTGCCAGAGAACCAAGACAGCGAACCCCAATCCGCCGGAGCGGAATCCGAAACAACGTCAGCTGATTCCGATTCGGAAATAAAAAGTTCCCTTTCCGAGCGTGGTTTTTTCGCCCGCAAATTGGAATTGCCCAAAGATCGTTCGCACTGGGTCGTTACTTTGCTGTTCATCCTCTTGGCCTACAGTCTGAGCGTGTGGGTTCGATATACTTGGATAGACTTTGCCGAGGCTCACTATGTTTCGGAAGCAGGAGAAACGGAGTTCTTCAGACCTCAAATGGTTCGGGATGGGGTGGCTTTGCCCAATACGCATGACAGTTTTTACTTTGGCAGCATTATTCAAAAAGCCCTCTACGACAGGCATCAGGATAATCATCTTATTCCCAGCGTTTACGCGAACGGAGCAATTACTTACTTGCCCTATCTTTTGCTCAAAACCTTTCCGGACAGTTGGACGATCGAGGAATTGCTTCTGAAATTTCCCGTTTGGGTCGCTGGCTTGGTCTGTATTCCGCTTGTCTTGATCGGCCGTTTCTATGGCAGCTCTCTTTGGGGTTTCTTTGCCGCCTGCTTGGCCGGAGTCGCGCATAGTTACTATAACCGCACCTTGGCCGGTTACTACGATACGGACATGTTTTCCATCACGATGCCTGCCTTTGCCCTTTGCTTTCTTTTGGCTGCCTGCCGTAGGGAATCGGTGGGTTATTTGGTCTTGGGCGCCATTGCTCTCTATCTCGGACGGTTTTTCTACAGCTCGACAGCTGCTATAACTTGCTCGATTTGCCTCGCATTCATGGGGTATCGCCTGGGCGTTTTCGCCTTGGATTTTTTTGCCGCAAGAAAGAAGGCGCCTGCCGAAAAAGTTCTTAACCAATTGCAGGGCGTCGCTTCCCTCAGGTTTACCTGCCTGAGCGTAATTTTCATTGGTTGGGCCTTGTTTTCGGAAACCTGGTCCAGTGGACCGGGTATGGAGAATGACATCTTGAGGTTTTGGGTCGGGCTTTTCTTTCCCGCTCTTCTTTGGTTCGTGGTTAAGCTGAAGAAAGGCAAAGGGAACGAAAACCTCAGGAAGAAGTCGTTTGCGGACGAGGCGGAGGAACCGCAAGATGAAAAACCAGAGCTTCCAGCTTATTTGATTCCTGATAAGTTTTTGTCCTCCGTGTTGGTTGTTATCGTCGCGCTGGTATGCATAGGAGTTCCGCCCGCTTTGGATACGGGACCTTTCTCAGGAACCTGGTCGAAGATTACCAGTAAGATGCAGAGTTATTCGAGCAAACGAACGGACGGGGCTACGGTATCGGGGAATACAGGTTACAACCTGCACTTTAAGGATGTCAAAAGCACCATACGAGAGGCTGGTTCCCTTGATCAGCGAAATTCGGTAATAAACAATATCCGAATGCGGAACCGGATTTTGGAAGATTTGCCTTTGTGGAGAAATGAATGGACCGGAGAGAGGGAGGAGGAGCCCGACGCATCTGACTATAAGAAGCGGGCGGACAATTATAACTGGCTCAACCCCGTTGAGAAAAAAGTTTATCCGGGGTATAAAAATCACCTGGCTCTCAAAACGGCATTACTTGCTTTTCTCGGTTACTTGCTTCTTTGCCTGCGCTATTGGGAGTTTTGCATTGGGGTTCCGTTCTGGGGAATTGGGTACAATTGCTTTTCGCATTTTGTCGACCGCCCGCTGGGGCTTCGGTTTACCGTGCATGTTGGGAACGTGGCTGCAATCGGCTTGGTTTTTTTATTGCTCGTGCTGGCGTGGGCGCTTGCCCGGTACCTTTCCAGGAGAGTGGAATCCACGCGTTTGGGGAATCAACCCTTTAAGTATGGTTCTTGGGGCGTCGTCGGGGTTTTGGTCTGCCTTTTTGCCTGGCCCAATATAGAGCATGCCAAAGGGTATTATTCTCATGTCGTATATCCCGTTGATACCATAAAGGTACTGGATGAACTGAACAAAGCCTCCGATCCGGATGATTTTGTAGTGACTTGGTGGGATTATGGCTCCGGATGCTGGTTTTATGGAGATACGAGAACCTTTACCTCCCCGGCTCATCAAACGTTTGACAACTATTTGACGTCGGAGATCCTTCGGAGCACGTCTCATCTTCAAGGGGCGAACCTCTCAAGGCTCAAGGCCGAGACTTTTGTTCGCATGCAAGATGACCGGGATTCCGGAAAAAAAGTAGCTTTCACTGCGGTCCAGGAAATTTTTAAGGACGGAACGTCCGATCTCCTCTTTTACCAAGGGTTGCTTGATGACTTGAAGGATTCGAATTATACCCTTCCCCCCAAGACCCGTGATGTATTTCTCTTCATGCCCTATGAGATTTTGAGAATATTCCCTACCATTCTAAGCTTTAGCTCTCGAAATCTTTATTTTCCATCCCGCGCAAACAATGCTCGTAGAGATCCGCCCATGACAATCTTGCGAAACGGCAGGCGACAGGGCCAGTCGGTTCACTTCGATGGTGGGCACAAGATGGATAGATCAGGCATCCTCCACTACGCATTTTCCCCCGGCAAGGCGACACCCATAGGTTACGCGCGTTTTTTGGAGGCAAAGGGGGACGGACAACCGACCGTAAAGGCCAATGGCTTTGAACTCGAAGGGTTGAGCATAACCGCAAGAACCCAAAGCCAAAGCGGACGCACTCTTATTTTTATTCGGGAAACTTACGATCTTGTCATTCTTTCTGCTGAAATCGCTCGTTCCGATTTTGCCAAGCGGTTCTTTCTCGACCGATTCGATTCCAAAGTTTATCAGCATCCCCGTTTTGCTTTGGCTGCCTCTCCCGTAAAGAGTCCTTTTATGGGCCGAGCCGATAGCGTGCAGGTATTGAACGGGGGGCAGAAAGTGCTTTTGGGCATGCAAGGCATCAAGATCGAGGCAGATCTTACGTCGCGAACCGCCAAGCTCTCGAACTACAAAGACCCGGTGCCCTTTTCCTTCCATCGCCGCCTACACGATAAAAGCACCGGGAAAATGAACAAGCTACCCAGTGTTATCTCTGAGAGCGCGAGGTTCCATCTCATTCAAACGAATCTGCCTTCTTTCCGTGGGCAGAGGGTGCATGAAGTTCAAACAGCGTCTCAATCTCTTTCGGAAATAGCCTCCCAATATAGGGTCGAGTCTGGGGCGTTGAGCTCGTACTTGGGCAAGCCTGTGGATCATCAGTTTTCAAAAGGTGCAAGGGTTACCATCCCTGGGAAGGGATACGACCTCTTTCAAGCATGGTTTTTTATGGACGATGAGGCATTCAGGAGTTTGCTTGTACAGGGATTCCTCATGGAGGAGCTGGATCCCTCGCTCTTCGAAAAAGTCACTTCCTCTGCTTGGGGGAAGGTATATAAAATTCTCCGTTAATCGTCAAAGGTGTGACGGATAGGTTTTTCCGCTCCATTCTCTGCTCGGAGTTAATGAAGAAACCATAATTATATACTTGCTACGTATGCCCAAGATGAACATTTTAATAGAGCAACAATAAATTATTTGTGATCATGAAGATAATAAGTTCCCTAGCCTTTCTGACCTCCGTTCTAATGGGCAATCTCTATTCTCAGGAAAAAGAGATTGCCGACCCCAAGGGCGCGATCATCATCGCGGACGTGAAGGGCAACGTGAGTATCATAAACAATACTACTCAAAAAGCACTCCCTGCCGAGAACGTACAGGCGGGGAAGGTCATCTTCGACGGACACACCGTCAAGACAGTGGGAAAGGACTCCAAGGTCGTTCTTTTGCTTTCCAACGGTACTGTTACGACTCTGAAAGCCGATTCGGTCCTCAACATCAAGAAGTTCACCCAGGCTAAATTTGACGCGGGTGCAGCAAAGCTTTCGGAGCTTCAGGGAGAGCCGAGCTCTTCGGAAACCCGTATCGACCTCAACATCGGGGACATGGTTGTGGATATCAAGAAGCTGGACAAGAAATCGAACTTTAATATCGAATCCCCTGTGGGTACTGCAGGAATTCGTGGTACGCGCATCGGCATGAATATCCAGCAAGCTCCTGGAGGTGGATTTACTAGTAAGGTTACGGTTCCCGAGGGGATCATCGCCTTCACGCCACCACCACCACCACCCGTTGCTCCCGGAGCCCCGCCACCACCACCACCGGCTCCTGTAGAAGTTAAGGCCGGTCAAGCAGTGACCCCTTCCGTTACTTCGACTGGAACCGTTTCCGCTCCACCTGTGCCAGCTCCTGCTCCTCCTGCTGATCTGGCTTCCGTAAACCAAGATCTTGACGTAGCTCAAGCGGGTACAGCCGAGATCACCGTAGCGGAAGTCGCCACGGCTGTCGAGACGGTTGCAGCAGAGGCTCCCCCGACTGAGGCACCGGCTCCGACCGAGCCAACCGAGGAACCGACCGAGGAACCGACCGAGCCAACTGAACCAACCGAGCCAACTGAACCAACCGAGCCAACTGAACCAACCGAGCCCGAGCCAACCGAGCCCGAGCCAACCGAGCCTGCACCTACCGAGCCTACCGAGCCTACCGAGCCTGCACCTACCGAGCCTGCACCTACCGAGCCTGCACCTACCGAGCCGGGACCAACTGAGCCAGCACCGGGACCAACTGAGCCAGCACCGGGACCAACAACAGGTACGGATACTCCACCTCCAGCCCCTGCACCCGAAACGGCACCCCCACCCCCACCAGTGGAAGCCCCTCCGGTTGACCAAACTGCTTTGATGGAGACAAACCCCGTCATGAAGGCCAAGCAAAAGGGAATCAAGGTCGACAGGCCAGAAGATGCCGCTCTTGCGAATGCATTCGTAGAAGAAAAAGGTTTGTCAGTAGATATTCTTGGTTCGGATGAAGGAATGAAGAGTTTTGTCGATATTTTCGACCCCGAGGAAGGGCAAGCTAGGAAACTCAAGGATGCCGGCATTGACACGGCTAACATCAAAATTGGTGAATCTCTTGGAGAGTTGACCGCAGCCGCGACCCTGATGGAGGAAACTTCAAAAGGAATTGCAGCAGGGACTTTTAACGCAAGCGACGCTACGAATTTCCTCTCGAATATTGACAAAGTTGCAAAAACTTTTGCCAAAGCTGCTGAAACAGGAACGACCCTGGGTACTGATTTCCATAAGAATCTCATCAAGAATGCAGAAAAAGCTGAGGAAATTGGAAACGTTGATTTCTCGGATCCCAAGGCCTTGCTCATTGTGGACTTGAAAGCTGAATTTCCTCAATTTGCCAAACTCATTGACGAAAACAAAGACAACGCTCAGCAGATTGTGGACCTTGTGACCATGGTCGGTCCCGAAAGAGCCGGAAAGCTCTTTAGTAATTCCGAGTCCCTTGGCGTTTTCCTCGACCCGGCAAATCAGCTAATGGGCGAACAATTGGAGCTTGGCTTTATCGACTTGTTGGCCGCTGACCCGACCTACTTCAAATCCATCATTCCGATCCTCAAGAAAAACCCCCAACTGCCTTCCCAATTGTTTGTAGAGTTGAAGAACTTGAATCTGCCTCAATCCGAGCTCGCCGTCGTGCTTTCGGACATTCAGGTCGGTCCTCAAGCAACCCCTCCCGGTAGCCCGCCAAGTCAAGTTGCGCAACTTAACCTTCAAGACGAAGCTGGTATGCTCAGTCTCTTGAACGATCACACGATCTCCAATGGAGTTTTGGATCCTCAGCTTTTTGTCGCTTCCCAACAAGTTTTGGCCAGCGTTTTCTTCTCTGAAGCCAATGACGTGTACAATGCCTTGAGCGCTCTCGATGGTAGTGACGGCTCGGGCAGTGATTCGAATGACCACCATTCCCATTCCCATAATGAAATGGTTTTTGGGGGAAGGAACATTACCGTAGGCTCGGGTAGCTATGGATTGAACTCGGCCGCTCCGACTGATTATCTGGTTGCCTCCACTGACAAGCTTACCCTTACGGGTAACATCGTCTTCAATACGTCTTCGCCCGATTCAGATCTGATCCTGCTCTCGGCAGGAACCGTTGATCTTTCCGGACTCAGTTCGATTACCTTTGCCGGTGACGAGTTGGGACTCGGTTCTCTCGCCAGACTTGAGGTAAAGAACGTTGATTTGAAATCCGAAGGTGAGATACATCTTCGCTCTTTGGACAATATCGTCATTAACAATGTGAACATGGAGACGCACGGGAAGGGCGCTGACTTCATTCATTTGATTGCGCACCAGGAATTACAAGTGAACAACTTGTATTTCTCTGATTCCGTTAAGCGAATTGCCATGGAAGCGATGACCATCAACTTGTCACACGTCAATTTCCCGCTGAACTCGATCGTCAACCTGAAGAGCCTGTACGGTGGGGATGGCAAGTACCCCAACTTCAATACGATCATGTATGGCAGGGTTAACTTTATTGAGCAAATCAAGTACGGTAATCAACTGATTATGGACCGTGCAGCCTTTGACGCTCATGGTGGAAATATTACCATAATAGGGACAGGCAAGTGATTCATTTGGCAATTGAGCCATCTTTCTATCGATTGGCAGGAAAATCTTTTGGTATATTGTAGCTACGGAACGAAAAGTAGACTAATCATCAACATTTCATGAAATACACACAGGCATTTGTCTTAGCTTTTGCGCTAATCTCCTCAGTCCATGTTTTCGGTGACGAGAATTCCACCGGAGCGAAGGCTCCAGTTGACTCAGTTAATTCCGCCGTCCCTTCCGACTTCTTTGCCGATGCCCTGGCCAAAGCCAAGGCTGATGATGCCATGGGTACTCAGCGCTTGGTTGACGTTAAAAGTTCTGAGCTTACACCTTCTCTTTCCCTAAGCTCATCTTATAAGTACACTTCCAACCCGACCAAGAGTAAAACCGCGAGCAAAGCCGAAGACGGCAGCACTTTTGATTTGAGCCTGATGATGATGATGGGGTTGGGCGAGTACGGTATCGGGGAAGACGTCGTCAGTTCTCCCTCCCTTATGCTCATGCACATGCGTACTTACAATGATCCGGTCAAGGATTTCGGAATAGATATGAGAGGGTTGGACATGGATATCCAAATTGCGGGTCTTACCATTCCCTTCGTTCTTCCGAATGATTACTCTCTGTCCGTGGGAAATACCTATGTAAGGGCAATCAATTTCCGCAACAATGGTGGTGCACCGTCATATCATTTTAAAGGCGACGTCGTCATGTATTCCAATACGCCTAGTATTTCCTTAACCAAGACCATTCCTTTGGAAAATGGTGATATCCTTACTGCCACAGGTGGTTTGAGCTATGCCATTTCAAGTGCGGATTCTCTATCTGAAAGCCTCCGGTTAACAGATCTACAACTGGAGTCTTTGCTTGGGTTGGATCCCACTCAGTCACCAGCCGATCTTCAAACGGGTGCAACTTACTCCTTGAACTTTTCCTACATCAAGCCGGTTACCGATAAGCTTACGCTTATTCCCTCTCTTTCTCTTTCCAAGATGTACTACAAAAAAGGTGGTAACATCGGAAGAAGAGATTTCACCACCGTTTTGGGTATCAGCGGATCCTACCCCATCAATGATTGGCTAAATCTGACTGGCGCGGCCAATTACACGGCGAAAGATGGTAATGTGGCTGACGTCATTGAGTTTCGTGATTTTACGGGTGGATTTTCCCTCGCGGTTAACCATTCCTTCTGAGTTCTGACAGTGGCGTTTTTCGCCTCCAGACGCTTTTCCTTTTTCCTTGTGCGGTGGCGTAAGTTCTTTCTTTTGTCTCTTTTGGGCTTTGGCTCTTTTGCTCAGGGTCAAGTTACTTATACCGAAGTCGAAAGGCTTTTGGAGGCGGGTAGGGCAGAGGCTGAAAAGGGCGATTTCACAAAGGCTTTGGGTCATTTTAACAAGGCAATGGGCTATTTGAAACAAGCCTCGGCGTCTCATCCTCTCAATGAAGTCGTACGAAGGGAAATTCGCGTAACCAAGGGGCGTTCTTTAGTTGCGAGGTATAGAAACCGATCAGGGCTGAAGCTTGTAAACAAAGACCAGCTTCTTCCTCTCGATCAGGAGCCCAGCGACGTTTTGATCCGCCAGCGATTGGGCACTGTTTTAGCCCGTGAGGTTTGGCAACCAAAGAAAATTTCCGACCAAGGCGAGTACATCGGATTTGGCAGAAGGTTAACCGTTTTACCCGGAGGGGGAGTGGAACTGGATCTTGGGGAAGAGAGCAAATTTTCCCTGAGAACGGTTGATGCGGCCAGCCTCGCATTGCCCATGGATAAAGTGTTTGATCTTCACTCCGGATCCTTTGCCATCTCTTCCACAAACAAAGCGAACGTTTGTACCGTTAAAAGCCCCCTTTCCAGTATGGAGATTAGAGCGGAGGAGCCCTTTGCCCTAATGATTGGAATCACTACAAATGGTGGACTGAAGGTGATAAGTCTTTTTGGCGATTGCGAACTGAAGCAAGAAGGCGTTCCTCCGGAAAGCCTTAGCCCTGGAGAATTGGTATTTGCGTTGCCCGAGGGATTTAGCCGTAAAATGAGTGTCGAACTGAGTACTTTGATGGTTACTTCGAAACTGATGACCGGATTCCAACAACCTCCTGTTTATCTTAAGAAGCTAAGGCAACAGGCGATGATCCAGGCTTTGCGGACAAAAAAAAGGTACAGGGCAGTTGTTGGTGATGCTAAAGACAGCAAGGATTTCGAAATCCAAGTCCTGACCCCTCAAAATCCCTGACCAATTCTAGGCAAAAAAAAGTTTCCATTGATGAATTCTTTTTGGTTTTTGGGAGTGCGTTTGACCAAAAAGGCGTTGCTTCTTTCTACTTTGCTTTCTTTTGGTTGCGTAAGCACTCATTATGACAGAACCGAAAACTTCTTGTTCTCTTGGAAAATCGGTGATCTGAAAAGCGCAACCATTGAGGCAGAGAAATTGTCTCAGACCGGACCAAAGAGGGATCGATTGCTTTACAAGCTTGAAGAAGGTTCCACCAAGCGGTTGGGGGGTGATCTGACGGGAAGTATCAAGGCCTTTCAAGATGCAGCGGAGGAATACGAACGTTGGTTTGGTATCCACCTGATGACCGAGTCCCGTATTTCCGAACAGTTTTCATCCGTGGTCGGTTCGGCTGAATGGAAGCCCTATAAGTCGAGGGTTTACGAGCGTGTAATGATGAGGTTTTACCAAGCGCTGAATTATCTTCAGATCGAGGACAAAGGCCGTGCCCGGGCGGAGATTTTCAAATCAAGACAAGCGGTTGAAGATTCCAAGGAAATTTGGAAAAAAGAACTACAGTCTGCTCAGTCAGGACTGAAAGATAGGGGAATAGATCTCGATCGCGGATTGAAAGACAATGGCAAGACTGACCTGAACGAGGATTTGCGTAAAATCAGAGCCTTGGTTTCATCCAATTTGCCTGAATACGTAAACCCTGCCGTAATCTATTTGGAGGCGCTGTACTTTCTCCGAGGAGGAACTCAAAGAGAGGACTTTGCCAAAGCGGCCTTTTCTCTGCGCCAACTTGTTGCTCTTTTCCCTGATAACCAATGGATTCGCGAAGATTTTAAGGAAGCTCAAAAAAAAGAAAGACAGACAGAACCTCTTACCTATGTCTTTTTCGAAACCGGACGGGCTCCAGTCCGGGTGGAGCGAAGATTTGACTTGCCGATCGTTTTCTTTTCAAACCAAGCAAGGATTCCTTACCTCGGGGTTGCCTTCCCTATGCTAAAGACCACTGGGCAGTTCATGCCTTCATTGAACGTTCAGGCTGATGGGGAACTTGTTCGAACCAAGCCTCTCGCAGATATGGATGCGATCATCGCAAAGGAATTCGAGAAGGATTTCCCAATCGAGCTCGCCCGGGCCATTTCGGGCTCCTTGGTTAAGGGCGGTCTTCAATACCTGGCCACGGATTCGGTCCGTTCCGAGGATGAAACTACCCGTGCGATCGTCGGAGTCGGAGCTGGTTTGCTTTCCCAGTTGACGACCCGGGCGGATCTTCGCTCATGGGCGACTCTTCCAAAGCAAATCCAGTTTTGCAAAATGAGAACTCCGCCCGATAAAAAATTGACTCTATCTGGGGTTGGCGCAACCTTTAGGGAAGTGGTTACCTTGAATCCTTCCGTCACAAACTTGATTTGGGTGAGGAGCATATCTTCTCATACTCCCATACGAGTAGTGGGCGTACTTTCCCTTGATCCATAATTCAAATGATTACGAAAAAGACTTCCACGCTCATCTTTTGCACGCTTTCCCTTGCTCTTTTGTTCGGTTGTACCAACCCCGTTCATCAGACTACGAAAAAGAATCCTGGAGATACGAGTCCTCTGCCCGAATTGAAAAGGGTTTATATGAGCAGTTCTTTGGCAAAGAACCTGGAGGTGATCAGTGTGAACCAAGCGACTGCAAATGGAGACCTTTTGAAAATTCAAGTGAACCTGCAAAATCTTTCCAAAAAGGAGATGAACCTAAACTACAAGGTGGAGTGGATGGATGAAGCAGGAATTGTAATCAACGACTCCTCCGCCGTATGGATGCCTCTTTTCATTCGCGGGGCTGAAAACGTAGCGGTTCAATCCGTCTCTTCGAGCACCCGTGCAAAGAACTTTTGGCTTAAGCTCCAAAATGCCAAGTAACATTCTGACAAAACCATGAAATCTACAATTATCCGCATCTTTCCTGTCCTCGTACTGGCTCTGCTTTTTTCCTGTAGCGAACGCAGGCCTATTGGTCGCAACGCCGATGCCCGATACATTGAAGACAGCAGCGAAAAAGGTCTGGTCAATTTGGAAAAGATAAATTCCCAGGATTTTACACGGGCTGCCAATAAGTTACTGCAGGACCTTTTTACCACCGGTGCCTTGGCGAAGGCTCCGGATCAGCCTGCAATTCTTCACGTAGGCGAGGTCAGGAACGATACCCAAACCTATTTCGATACCGATTTGCTCTTGCAGGCCATGAAGAGAGATTTGTTGGCGAGTAATCGAGTTCGGATCTCCACGACCGAAGGTCTTGGCGGTAAAGCGTCTGACAAATACGCAAAAGAGGTTAGGGCGAAGTTAGAAGCGGGTGATCCGTTTGCGGTTATTCAACCGAGGCCCTTCTTTTCGCTTTCCGGTAAAATTATTGAGGAAACTTCAAGGGTTGATAAGGTTACGCAAAAGGACTTCTATTTTCTCATGACCTTGACGGAAATCGATACCGGTACGGGAGTATGGTTTGGTAGGGAATTGATCAGCAAGCAGGGTCGGCGGGGGTCGATCGGCTTTTAAACGGTTTCGCGCCGGATTACATTCATGAGCTTGCGGGTCGCGGGCTAAATAATGGGTGCAACTGTTTGGCGTATGGAATGCGGATTCGCTTCTCATCTTTTGCAGGTTGCCCGATTCCAAGCTCCAGAATATCTCCTCTCTCTAGTTCAAGAAGGTCCGTGGTCTCTTCTTTGGAAAGATCCCTACGTTGAAGCTCAAACCGGTATTCCTGACCGTCTGCCCCGATTCCTATGAAGAAAACAACGCCCTTGCTTTTTTTTACGGGCGAAACTAATCGGCAAGGGCTATGCTCTTCGGGGAAAGACATAGCCCTCTGTTTTCCCAAGATAGAGATGCCGAACTTGATTTCCCTTGTCTCCAAACGAAGAGGAGCATTGATCTTGAGCATTGTGCTCGTAGGCAAGAGCCGTCTTACCTCATGGCTGTAATACTTGCTTTTATTAGTAGCGAGCGGGCAGGGCAACCCGTTGAAATAAGGTCCATGTTGATAGAGCTGGGATGATCCTTCGGTGAGAATCCGGGAGCTTTCCTGCAGGTTGTTGCAAGTTTCTGATTCAGCGGGTTCCAAGATGATAAGAAACCCATTAGGCTTTAGGTACTGTGTGATTTGATCTAACCAAACTAACTTTTGCTCGTTCTCTTCCGATTCAAGGATTTCATTAAGTGAAAAACTCATGACAACCAGATCGAACTGGCGTGAGTCCTCCTTGCTCAGAGCGTATCTCAAATCCTTCCTTTTGGTCATTACTTTTGAGTCCGGCCATAGATCCGGGCATGCTTGATGCAAACTTTTCAATATGCCCAAGCTTTTGCTGGAGTAGTCCCATGCCTCCAGGGAAATCGGATTTTCTATTCTCCAGTGTCTAAGCAGGAAAAGGCATGCCAATCCGCTTGCACCGCTGCCCGAGCCTAAATCCAAAATTCGAAGGGGACCTTTTTTTGGGGTTTTCCAATCCCTGAACGAATAGGCCTCAGCTAAGGCATAGGACATGGCTTGCCAGGTTCGGGGAAAGAAAAAGTTTCCGTAGGAGAGAATGGACAAGTCCCTTGATCCGTAAGAACTCGATTCGAAGTCGCGCGTTTTGTTGAAGCGGTCGCTTTGCTCAACAATTTCTTTGCGCATCGAGTTCAAAAGCTTTTCTTCACTTGAATCCGGCCATTTGGAACTCGCTTGCCTCCACCACCATTCTTCGACCGCTTCCGGGAAGAGCGGGAGCCTGATCGTTTCCATCATTTAAACCGAAACCGCGCTAAGATGCTTAAGCAGAAAAGCTATGCGCTCGCGTGAATCTCAGTTCGCGGGATTGTGAAAACGAGCATGCAGTTTTTGGACCTCTTAAAGTTTGCCGCCGTAAATGGCTTGCTCCCCAAGCTGTTCTTCAATCCTGAGCAACTGATTATATTTGCATATGCGGTCGGTTCGGGAAAGCGATCCGGTCTTGATTTGTCCGGCATTGGTGGCAACGGCTATATCTGCAATCGTGACGTCTTCAGTTTCCCCTGAGCGATGAGAGATAACGGAGGTGTAACTGGATTCCTTTGCCATTTCGACCGCATCGAAGGTCTCGGTGAGCGAGCCGATTTGGTTGACTTTCACGAGAATGGAATTGGCCACGCCCTGATCGATTCCTTTTTTGAGGAAGTCGACGTTGGTTACGAACAGGTCGTCACCAACCAGTTGAACGCGGTCACCGATTGCATCAGTGAGTTTTTTCCATCCATCCCAATCGTTCTCGTCGCATCCGTCTTCAATGGACCGAATCGGGAACTTGTCGACGAGTTCAGAGTAGAAGGCGACCATTTCATCGGAATCCCTTTCCGAGCCATCACTCTTTCCGAAGACATACTTACCCTTTTCCTTGTCAAAGAATTCGGAAGAAGCGACGTCCAAAGCGAATTCGATTTCATCCCCGAGCTTATAGCCTGCCTTTTCCACAGCTACGGCCAAGGATTCAAGCGCCGCCTCGTTACTTGCCAAGTTGGGGGCAAATCCTCCTTCGTCTCCAACGGCTGTGGAAAGTCCTTGATCCTTCAGGACTTTTTTCAGGGCATGAAAAATTTCACACCCCATCCGCAGGGCCTCCCTGAAGGAACTTGCTCCAATTGGCATAATCATGAATTCCTGAACGTCAATGGGCGCGTCGGAGTGCGATCCACCATTGAGGACGTTCATCATCGGAACAGGAAGAACTTTCGAGTTCGGACCACCAAGGTACTTGTATAGAGGAAGTCCGCATGCACTGGCGGCGGCATGCGCGGTGGCCATGGAAGCCCCGAGAATTGCATTGGCTCCCAGAACGGACTTGTTTGGCGTTCCGTCAAGGGAAAGCATGGCTTGGTCTACGCCAGCCTGATCGGTCGCATCAAGCCCGATCACTGCTTCTGCGATCTTCGAGTTTACGTTTTCCACGGCTTGCGAAACGCCTTTCCCGAGGTACCGCCCTGAATCTCCGTCGCGCAACTCGATGGCCTCGTGTTCACCGGTACTCGCTCCCGACGGAACGGCAGCTCGGCCAAATGCTCCGCTACTGAGTCCAACCTCTACCTCAACGGTTGGGTTGCCTCGGGAATCAATGATTTCTCGTCCGTGTACTTCTATAATTTGGGTCATGATAAAAAAAGTCCGAATTTGTTATTAAAAAAAGGCTTACCATGCCCATTATCATTGAATTTGTCAAAATTCTTCGGGAAAAAGAGGGCTTGGGACGTACCTTGCTTCTCGCTTTCGATCAGAGTTTGATGTAAAAGGGGAGGCTTTAGCAAATCATGGGAAAACCACGCAACGCGATCTCACCCACTCGAGAGGAAGATTACCCCGAGTGGTATCAACAAGTAGTCAAAGCTGCCGACTTGGCAGAAAATACTCCGGTGCGGGGTTGTATGGTCATCAAGCCGTGGGGTTATGGAATTTGGGAAAACATCCGAGACTCTTTGGATACGATGTTCAAAAGTTCGGGGCATAAGAATGCCTATTTTCCACTTTTTATCCCTAAGAGCTTTCTTCAACGCGAAGCGGAGCATGTCGATGGTTTTGCCAAGGAGTGCGCGGTGGTTACTCATTCCCGCTTGGAGCCGGACGAAAAAGGCATTCTTCAACCTGCCGGGGAACTGGATGAACCACTGATTGTCCGTCCGACCTCCGAAACCATTATCGGAGAGCTCTTTGCCCGCTGGGTTCAGTCCTATCGCGACCTCCCCCTGCTTATCAATCAGTGGGCGAACGTCGTGCGGTGGGAAATGAGGCCGCGTTTGTTTTTGCGCACGGCAGAATTCCTGTGGCAGGAAGGTCATACGGTTCACTCCACCGCGCAGGAGGCGTTGGAGGAAACCCGACTCATGCTTGATACCTATGCTCTCTTTGCTGAGGAATGGCTTGCCATGCCCGTTCTTCGAGGTGAGAAAACAGCGGCGGAGCGTTTTCCCGGAGCTGAGTCAACTCTTTGTATCGAAGCAATGATGCAAGACCGGAAGGCCCTTCAAGCCGGTACGTCCCATTTCCTCGGTCAGAACTTTTCAAAAGCCTGTGGAATCAAGTTTCAAGGAATAGAAGGGAAGGAAGAATTTGGATGGACCACTTCATGGGGTGTCTCAACTCGCCTGATTGGCGGGATGATCATGACCCATGCGGATGATGATGGCCTTGTCGTTCCCCCCAAGGTTGCACCAACTCACGTTGTAGTTCTTCCCGTTACTCCCAAGGAGGAATCCCGGGAGAAAGTTTTGGACGCCTGTAGGCAACTTGTGGAAAGACTTGAGGGGAAAACCTTTGCCGGTGCTCCCTTACGGGTGGAATTGGACGATCGTGATTTGCGAGGAGGGGAAAAATATTGGCAATGGGTGAAGAAGGGGATTCCCGTAACGGTGGAGATCGGACCCCGTGACCTTGATAATGCTACGGTGTTTGTTGGTCGAAGAGATCAAGGTGCCAAGCGAGAGGGAAATGATTGCGAAGCTTTTATCGGAGCCATCGAGCAAATGCTGGAAGATATCCAAAAGAATCTTTTTCAAAAAGCGCTCTCCTTTCGTGAGGAAAACACGAAGGTGATTGATAGCAGGGATGAGCTCTATTCCTTCTTCACACCCTCGAACGCGCAGAAACCCGAAATCCACGGAGGTTTTGCTCTGGTTCACTGGGATCGTGATCCCAAGTGGGAGGAGCAACTCAAAAACGATCTCAAAGTAACGGTCCGTTGCATCCCTGACGAATCGGGCGACGAAGGAAACTGTATCTTCAGTGGGAATCCTAGTCCCGGACGTGTCGTGTTGGCAAAATCCTACTGACCCTGTTTCTACTCATTTGAGCTGTGCGAGTCGTTTCCTCCATAAGCGAGATGCAATCCCTCAGCTGGGATCTCTGCAAGCAGGGGCAGACGATCGGCTTGGTGCCGACTATGGGGTATTTGCACGAGGGGCATTTGTCTTTGGTCGACCTGATCAAGCAACGGTGCGACTTCACCATCATGTCCATTTTTGTTAACCCCACTCAATTCGGTATCGGAGAGGATTTGGAAAAGTATCCTCGTGACTTGAATAGAGACCTCGAGTTGTGCAGAGATCGTGGAGTCGATTTGGTCTTTGCTCCGGAAGATGATGAAATGTATCGCCCCGAATACTCGACCTTCGTTCAGGAAGAGGAGGTGGGCAAAGGGCTCTGCGGGGTGTCCCGACCGGCTCATTTTCGAGGGGTTACGACTGTGTGTGCCAAGCTATTCAACCTTTGCAGACCCGATTGCGTTGCTTTCGGACAAAAGGATGCTCAGCAAGTGGTCGTTCTCAAGCGCATGGTACGGGATCTTGATTTCCCGATCCAGGTTTTGGTCGGTCCGATTGTTCGGGAACCCGATGGCTTGGCCATGAGTTCTCGTAATCAATACCTTGACCCCAAGCAGCGAGAAGGAGCATTGGTCTTGTACGAATCTATGTTGGCAGGTCGCAAAATTGTGGAAGAGAAAGAAGTAAGGAACGTCGAGCGGGTTAAGGCGGAGGTCATGGGAATCCTTACCGGCAGTTCGGTAATCCGCGTTAATTATGTTGAGATTGTGGATCGTTCGAACATGCGGCTGGAACGTGAAGTGCAACCTGGTAGATCTTTGATCGTGGTCGCAGCTTGGCTGAATGAAGTTAGGCTCATAGACAACCTTGCCCTTTGATTCACAAATTTTTATCGAAAAATGACCGCTAAAAAAAACAAGGCATACGATCTCGTTATAGTCGGTAGCGGAATTGCGGGACTAAGCTTTGCCTTGAAGGTTGCCCAGGCAGGCTTCCGGGTCGCTATTTTCACGAAGAAAGACAAGGCCGAATCCAATACCAACTACGCCCAAGGCGGGATTGCTGCGGTCACTTCGGCCGGTGATGATTTGGACAAGCACGTAAAGGATACCTTGGAGGCCGGTGATGGACTTTGTGATCCTCAGGTCGTTCATGAAATTTTGCGTGATGGTCCGGAGCGGATTAAGGATTTGATCGAGCTAGGGGTTGCCTTCTCAAGTTTGCAAGACGGTACTCCTTCCTTGGGTAAGGAAGGAGGCCATAGCGAGCGTCGGGTTCTTCATGTGAAGGACGTGACGGGAAAGGCAATTGAGGATGCCCTGCTTGCGAACATTGCCAAGCAGGGGGTCGAACTGTTTGAACACTTCTTTGCGATTGATCTAATCACCGCAAGCAAGGCGAGAAAGCTCGGAGTGAAAGTCAATGGAGAGGACGACCGTGTCCTCGGTCTTTATCTCTATGATGCCAACAAGGAAAAGGTCGTGACCGTGTCAGCGCCTGCAATCCTTATGGCTACGGGTGGTGCCGGGCAGACTTACCTGTACACGACAAACCCATCGATTGCGACCGGGGACGGACTCGCCATGGCTTCCCGTTCCGGCTTGCCCGTGATGAACCTTGAGTTCATGCAGTTCCATCCCACGACCTTCCATTCCCTCGATGGCGATCGTTTTCTGATTACCGAGGCGGTCCGGGGAGAGGGCGCCAAGTTGCTTGATGCCAAGGGCCGTTCTTTTCTGAAAAAATATCACCCGATGGCTGATTTGGCTCCTCGGGACGTCGTTGCCCGGGCAATTGACCGGGAAATGAAGCGTTCCGGTTCCCCTTTCGTCCGATTGGACACGCCCTCGATGAAAGTCGATTTCCCGAAACGCTTTCCAAATGTCTACGAGAATTGCGTCAAACGGGGGGTTGACCCTCTGGAAAGAGCGATTCCCGTTGTTCCTGCTGCTCATTATACTTGCGGAGGTATTCCTACGAAACTCGATTGCTCGACCAACCTCGATGGGCTTTATGCCTGTGGAGAGGTTGCCTGTACGGGACTGCATGGGGCGAACCGATTGGCGAGTAATTCCCTCTTGGAAGCAGTGGTCATGGCTCACCGGGGCGCCGAGGCGGTATGCTCTTTCCTCAGTAAGCGTAAGGATAAAAGGATTCATCTGCCTGACTGGGTGGATGGGGACGTTCCTGCTTCGGACGAAAGGGTAGTGCTTTCTCACAACTTGGATGAACTAAAGAGAACGATGTGGGACTATGTGGGGATTGTCAGGTCAACTAGACGTTTGGAAAGAGCTCAGTCGAGAATCAAAAACCTGGTGCGTGAAATAAACGAATACTATTGGAACGCCCGGGTTGACCTTCCTCTTCTTGAGGTACGCAACCTGGTCTGCGTTGCCGAGTTGATCGTCCGCTCGGCTCTCCGCCGCAAAGAGAGCCGGGGACTTCATTATACATTGGATTATCCTGATTTGGCTGATACGCCTGAAGATACGCTGGTCCGTCCGGTAAGGAGGTAAGAGGCGTGGGGAAATCTCTTGGTAAAGTCGCTTTGGTAGGACCAGGCGCAGTCGGTGGATTTTATGGTGGGATGCTTGCCAACTCCGGGGTAGAGCTAAGCTTTCTATTTCGCAGTACTTACGAGGCTGTCCGCCAAAAAGGTTTGTTTTTGGTACACCATCAAGAGGATGGTCGAGAGGAAAGAGTGGATCCATTGCAACTTTATAAGGATCCTTCTGCGATCGGGGTTTGTGATTGGGTCATTGTCGCGGTCAAATCAACCGCGAACGGGAAGCTCGAAGAAATTCTTTCCCCTTTGGTTGGCGAGCAGACCCGGTTTCTTACCCTCCAGAACGGGATTGGCAACGTAGAGAATTTAGCTGGTTTTTTTGGCCGTCACCGAACCATCTTGGCCGGACTATGCTTTACTTGCATTAATCGAACCGAAGCAAACCGCATTGAGAGTCTTTTGCCTGGATATGTGCAGTTCGGGCAGTATGGATCGTCTTTAAACCAAGAAGCGGAGCACATGGTTCGCGCTTTTGAAGAGGCAAACGTTAACGTAAAGAGAGTTGATTCGTTGGATGAGGCACTTTGGAGAAAGTTGTGTTGGAACATACCTTTTAACGGTCTGTCCATCGCGTGCGGTGGCATCACGACCGATCAAATTCTGTCCAATCCACCATATCGAGCGCGAGCGCTTCGATTGATGCAGGAAATTCAAGCAGGGGCCCTTGCTTATGGTATCGGAATCGAAGAATCTTTCTTGGACAGACAATTTTCTTTGACCGAACCGATGGGAGCATATCGTCCCTCCAGCTTGATCGATTACCTCGAAGGCAAACCTGTGGAAGTGGAAACGATTTGGGGGGTTCCGTTACGCAGAGCCTTGTCCAAGGGAGTTGTGATGGACGAGCTAACGTATTTGTATGATGAGCTCAGTTCCTTGACCAAGAGCTAAGCTTATTTACATCATATCTTAGGTGGTGCGGAAGGAGGAGGTTCGTCTGGTGGGAGCGGAGGAGGAGCTTCGGGAGGTTGACCGGGGTTCCATGGCAGGTCATTTCTTAGGTAACGGTTGGATTCTTCGACAATCCCGCTAAAAAAAAGATTTAGCATCGGGTGAACAACGGGATCTCCCGAAAGGTCGGGCTTGAGGTTTGACTGAGCGGCATAAGTGGTCTCATGGGTACCATCTACCAAAACATGATACCAGGGCTGTTCTCTGTCAGGTTGCGTTTGGTTTGAAAGATACCAAGCGTCAGGAGCTTGGCAGGAAGAATCTGCCTCTACGACGACTCCGCGATACTCGTATGTCCGATGTATGATTACCTGTCCATCTTGAAAAATTGCGTGGGGCGGTTTGGGGGAGAAGCCTTCGTTGAGGTTAATCATTTCAACAAATTATTTTTGGGCATAAAAAAAGGAGCCGCTCGAAAACGAGCGGCTCCTAAAGTAAAACTCTGACTAGTACCTAAACTTAGAAAGTGTAGGTAAGCTCAAGAGCGATCTCGTTTGAATCAACTCCGCCATCGACATTGATGTCGCTGTACTCGAGGATAGCACCCAAGGACTCAGTGAGAGCGTAGTTAGGAGCAATCGTGAGCCGGTCGGTGTCAGCGTTAGCGGTAGCCTCGTAAGAGCTGTAACGAAGGGCAACACCGAGCTTGTCGGAAACGTCGTAATCAACGAGGTACATGGTCGCAACCAAGTCAGCGGTAGCCGTATCACGTTGAGTGTACTCAGCACCGAGCAATGCCTTGCCTATGACATAGGTGGCGTTAACGTTAGTCACGTCAACTTCGGCAGCGGCGGTAGCTTCGTTGCTCGCCAAGTAACCGAGACCCAAGTTGAGATTCTCAACTCCGGTGTATGCAATAGCAACTGCGACGTCAGCATCGTTTGCTGAAAGGTTGGCGGATGCAGCGTTCTCGATGGAAACCCCGATAGCCCATGCCTCAGCTGCATAAGAAACAGTGATTCCCTCTACGACGTTGTTATCTACGTCACCGAGGTTGAAATCATTGTTGTAAGCACGAGAAACCGTGTAGAGACCGGCTGGATCTTCACGCTCGAGACCGATTGCACGACCATAGCGTCCAAGGGTGAAGGAAACACCGTTTTCCAAGCTGTAGGTGAAGTGCGCTTGCTCGATGTCGAGCGAATCGCCGCCTCCAGCACCAGGAGCGTTGGAGTCAACGTGCAACTCACCGGATACGGAGCCTACGTTGAAGAGGAAATTAACTTCCACTTCGTCGAGACCGAGCTCGGCACTCTTAGCACCGGTATCGGGATCAGATTGTTTTGCAGAACCATCGATGAAACCATTGATGGAGAGATTTTCGTTGATTTCGATAGCGGAAACGGATCCCACCAAACCGAAAGCAACCAGCATAGCTAGTATTTTGTTTTTCATTGTAGTTTGTTTGTTTGTTTGTTTTAGGTAACCTAAATGATCTATTCGTTAGAATAAATCGATTTCATCCTACCATATGATGGACAAAAGTCAATCGGTTATTAAATAAAGGGCACCCCTTTTTTTAAAGGGGAAAACGGACCTCTTCAACTCCATTAAAGAGGGGTTTTATGACCTTA
The DNA here is from genome assembly GCA_028343845.1 of Verrucomicrobiota bacterium. GTDB lineage: Bacteria > Verrucomicrobiota > Verrucomicrobiia > Opitutales > Seribacteraceae > Seribacter. The sequence goes on from JAOLZO010000002.1 coordinate 83,032, forward strand.
TTTAAAAGGAGATTCGAAGGAAATCACCCGGTCTCTGAAAAAGCGGACTTCACCCTTTTCTTCGATGCCATCGGCATTCAAATCACCCTCGTAATGGAAAATTCTGTCTAACCGCGGGTCCAGCGAGAGTTTCATTCTGCTAGGCTTTCCCAAAAGTTTGCGCACCTTGAATTCGGTTAGGTTTCTACGCATCCCAGTCCAAGTTTCCTCCCTCGTCCATGCACCGGAGGCTTTGGTCTCCTCGCTTTTCAACTGAATTCTCAACTTGTCGATGAAAGATTTTTTTTCATCAGAGTTTTGAGGCAGGGTAATGGCTTGCGTTGCAGTCTTGGCATCCTTTGCGACTTGTTGAACTGCCTGAATCTCCTTTTTGGCTTCAGCACTGGCGTTCTCGAGCTTGGAAACCCGCTCCTCCAGCCCATTCACTTTGGTAAGTATGAGATCGAGTTTGCGGGAGAGATCGGCGTTTGAAACCGTTTCTTGGGCAAAAAGAGTGGAAAAGCTAAAAAGTAAGGTTGAGAAGATGATTGATTTCATGAGAATCTACTGTTGGAAGGGGGAAAGTGAGGCAAGGCAAAAGAATGAAATCCTCAGATGTAAAGATTTTACAGCTGATTTTTCTTTTTCGCAAATAATTTACTAGCAGTTGTTTAACTCCGATTCAGGGCGCTTACTTGCCCGAGAGGGTTCGGATGGCAAGATCTTTGAATATGTTCACTTGTAGTTCCCGTGGTTGAACGAGGAGTTGCTCGAAAGCTTCGAGGAGGGCTGATTGAAGATCGATCAGTTTGCGGGTGTTGAATTTTTTAACGATGGGGAGAAGTCGCCCTAAAAACCACGGATTTTGAGAGAAAAGGTTGAGGGTCGACTTCTCCCCGGAATCGGAAAAGTGATGGGCATGCTTGCGACCGAGTTGTTCAAGCTTTTCCTTGCTCAGCCTCTGATTCGGATCGATTTCCCCACCATCTGCAAGGACGCGCAGTTGGATGAGCAATCGATTCCGGTTTTGCAGGGTACTAAGCAGGGGACGGGCGTCCTTTGCGTGAAAAAAATGACGCTCAATGGCATCGAGAGCCCACTGTAGGTCGTTTGAGAAGAAAGCTTCCGAAGCCTCAAAGAAATCCCCTTCTCCGAAATCTGGAACTATTTCATTAATAAGGGTTTCAGTTACTGGAGTTGTGTCCTTTCCGACATAGGATGCGAGTTTTCGGGTTTCTTCGGCTCCCAGCCTTGAGTGGCCTCCTATTTTACCCGCAAGAAATTCGATGGCTCCGTTTTCGAAGGTTATGCCGCATTCTTGGGCCGTTTCCTCAACGATGCGTCGAAATGATACGTCTTCCTTCTCTTGCTTCGCGACGTCCTCGTATGCCGAGCTTTTCTGTAACCATTTGATGAACTGGTGGCTGCGGTGAACGGGGCTGGCGGATATGATGAGTTTTGCCTCCCCGAGATTCTCGAGGAACGGTTTGCAGGACTCAAGGGCTTCCTTGGAGCCTTGAGCCGCTCCGGTTTTGGATTGGTTAAGAAAATTCGCTTCGTTTATCCATACGAGTTTTCCACCCCCAAAAAGAGATAGGGTTTGGCAGGCTGACTTGGCTTCCCTGAGAATTCTTTCGACGTCCTCGACCCGATCGGCTCTTCCGTCAATGATTTCGCGCGAAAGATCGTCAGGAAAAGATTCGGCCAATTCGTCGAAAATCTCCTGAGCTCTTTGTCGGACGATAAAGTCATCGTCACCGAGGACCGCATGGAGGGAATCGGAGGACATCGGAGTGAGAATGCAGGGGAATCTAGACGTTGAAGTCCTCGATTTCCGAGGCAGCGAAGACTTCTTCGAGCTTATATTTTCTCAACTTTCTTCTCATCCAGTCAAGGGCGGCGGTTGCGGCTCGCCTACGATTGGATGCGCGGTCTCCGCGCAGTTGAATTTTCTTTGCCCAAACCCCTACGGGAGAGGCATATCCCAAGTAAATGGAACCGATTGGAAGAACTTGGGTTCCTCCGGTTGGGCCGGCAAAACCGGTTGCGCTCAGCCCGTAATCAGCCCCGAATTTCTCACAGGCTCCCGTGGCCATGGCAATAGCCGTTTCTTCGCTTACGGCACCGTGCTGTTCGAGCATGCTTTCGGGCACGTCAAGCATTTGAACCTTGGCATCGTTATGATAGCAAACGGCGCCTCCGTGGAAAACCTTGGAGATGCCGGCTACTTCGGTGAAGGAAGAAGACAGCAACCCGCCGGTGCAGGATTCGGCAACGGCCAAAGTTTTGTTGAGCGAGCGTAATTCCCTGAATATGACTTCGGCAATCGTGCGGTCTCCCAAGCAAACGAAGTCTTCTCCTATCGTATCCCGGCAGGCATCGGCCAAATTGTGGAGGTCTTGCTCGGTGAGTACTTCGCCGTCGAGGGAACTGAGCCTCAAGTCGACCATTCCGGCATGGGCGCAATAGCCGACTACGAGGGATTCCTTCCCCTCGAAAAGGTGTTGGACTTTTTCAGCCAAAGCGCTTTCCCCGATTCCCGCGGTGCGAATTTGGATATAGCAATCGATTTCAGGGAAAACTCCCTCTTTTTGGAGTCTCGGCACGACAACCTGTTCAAACATAGGGTGCATTTCGCGAGCTGGCCCGGGTAGCATGACCAGCATTTTACCATCCTTCTGCAGGAGCAAGCCCGGGGCCGTGCCGAATGGATTTTGCAGTACCTCGGCATTTTCCAGTCGATAACACTGCCGAAGATTGTTTTCGGGCATTGGCCGGCCAAGTTGGCTAAACCGTTCCTTGAGGGCCAGTTCAATCGTGGGATCGAAGACGAGCTTCTCGCCCAATGCCTCAGCTATGGATTCCCTGGTAATGTCATCCGTCGTGGGACCCAACCCTCCGGTTGTTATGATTAGGTCGGAACGTTTCCATGAATCAAAGAAGAAGGCGCGAATGTCCTCGGGGTTGTCTCGAATGACGAGGTTGGCCGCCGGTTCGACCCCGTGATGGGAAAGTTGGGTGCCCAGATAGGTTAGGTGCGCGTTTTCCCGAATGCCAAGGAGGAGTTCGTCTCCAATGGTAATCGTCTCGACGCGGATGGTCGAACTCATAGTAGGTTTCGGATAAGGTTAGTGGGTTTGGTTATTTGCGTTCTTGCCAAACACTAAAATACTCAAGATTTTAAGGATTGCCAATGCAAAATCAGATCATCGAGTTACGGAAGGTTGCTCGGGCACTGACTCAGTCTCCGGGAGTATACCTGATGAAGGACCGCCTAGGGCATGTCATATACGTCGGAAAGGCAAAGAACCTCAGGCGGCGCGTAAGCAGTTATTTCCAAGGCTCCCGGCGGTTTGTGAGGGCTCAGCCAAAAGTCGCCGCAATGGTCGAAATGGTGCGCGAGGTGTCTGTACACGAAACCAAAAGCGAAACGGAAGCCCTGCTTCTGGAGGGCAAGCTGATCAAGGAATACAAACCGAAATACAATACGGATTTTACGGATGACAAGCAGTTTCTGCTCGTTCGGGTGGACTTGAACAACGATCTTCCGCGTTTTCGGCTATGCCGGAACAGGAAAGAGGATGGATCTCTTTATTACGGGCCTTTCGTTCAGCCCAGGTTCTTGCGCTCGACTCTTTCGGAAATGCGCAAGAAATTCGGGATCCTTTTGGCCGATGCCAAGCCTGTCCGTCTGGAATCTGGTCGAGTAAGGCTGTACGACGATGCCCGGGCAGAGATTTTTTCGAACCAAAATGAGACGACGGTTCAAGAGTATCGTGAGCGGGTGGACCAAGCCTGCGCATTCCTCGAGGGAAAGGCCAAGGATTGGCTCAAGGAACTTCGCGAGCAAATGGAGCGCCGAGCGGAGGCGCTGGATTTCGAACGGGCCGCCGAACTGAGGGATCTTGCTGATGCGATGGCCAAAACGATTCGAAACACCCGCCGGTTCACGCGGGATTGGCCAAAACCGAAGAATTTTGAGAGGGAAATGGTGGAACGCTTGCAAAAGAGCCTCTGCCTGGACAGATCTCCCGAGGTAATCGAATGTTTTGACATATCTCATGTTTCGGGAACCTTTGTCGTTGCCTCTATGGTCCGATTCGTTTCGGGTAAGTCCGATAAGCGTACCTATCGGAGGTTTAAGATCAGAAGCTTTGCCGGAAATGATGATTTTAGGGCGATGGAGGAAGTCATCACAAGGCGGTATGGCCGGTTATTGCGGGAAAAAACGAAATTTCCCGACCTGGTGGTTGTAGATGGTGGTCTTGGGCAGGTAAGTTCTGCCATGAATGCCTTTGAATCAATCGGTTGCGAGCCTCCGCCCTTGATTGGATTGGCAAAGAAAGAGGAAACCATCGTTTTTCCTGATAACCGAGGGGAATTGAAACTCGCAGAACGCGATTCGGCTCTCCGTCTCCTGCAACAGATCAGAAACGAGGCCCATCGTTTTGCCAACCAGTTTAACGCCGAACTGAGAAGCAAGCGGATCAGGGAGTCCATTCTGGACGATCTTCCGGGTTTGGGAGAAACGAGAAGGAAGGCCTTGCTCAAGCATTTCGGTAGTATCGAAAGGCTCAGGAATGCGACTGTGGAGAGCTTGCGGGAAGTCGAGGGTATTGGCCCGAAAATCGCTGGGCAAATCAGTCTTTTCCTTAAGAATTCAAAGTGATGGAAGCCATACAATGAATAGAGAGCGATACCAAGTAAGGTTTCTTTTCGGGCTTGGACTATGCACCTTTTTTTGTTCTGTATCGAATGTAAGCGGGCTGGATCAGGCGAGGGAATGGAAGGACGTCCAAGGGCGGGTGATTGAAGCGATTCTCAAAGACGCGACCCAAGAGAAAGTCATTTTGTCGAAGGAGGGAAGGGAGTACGTTCTTCCGCTCGCCCGCCTAAGTGAAGGAGACCGCGAATACGTTAAAAAATATATTCAAGAGAGACAACCGGGCGCAATTTCACCGAGGGGGACCAAGGATTTTCCGTTCCTGACGGACAAGGAACTCAAGCTCTCCCCGAAAATATCAGTCGAGACCCTCGAGGAAACCATATTTTCCTTAACTAACGAACTTCGCAAGACGTTGAAGGTGGCGGAGTTGAGGAATATCGAAGAGATTTCTAAAATCGCTCGGGCTCATAGCGTGGACATGCGTGTTCGAGGGTTTTTCTCACACGATAACCCGGACGGAGAAAGCCCCACGGACCGAGCGCGAAAAGCGACTTTTTCCGGGTTGGCCCAAAGTCCGGACGGAAAACCGCGCCACGGGTTTTCCGAGAATATAGGGCGGGTGGGGCGCTACACCTCCATTGAGCAATCCACCCGAAACGAAACGGTCATCGGTCGAAGAATCCACTGGCAAAGCGAAGTCATGCTGGCCCGGCAAATCATCAAGGGCTTTATTGATAGTCCGGCCCATAAGAAAAACCTTCTGGATCCGGCCAAGGCCTATATCGGAGTGGGCGTTCACGTCTATCGCGAGCACGTTTTCGTTACGCAAAATTTCTTCTGATCCTATGCGAGTACCAATACTGTTATCGCTTATCTTTCTAATGAACAGCCTTTTGGGTGAGGATTGGTCTCGTTGGCGTGGCCCCCGGGGTGACGGGAGTTGGAATGGTCCCAAGATCTCCCAAAAACTGCCCGAAAATGGGCTGAAAAGAGTCTGGAAGTCACCTTTGAATCCTGGATACTCAGGGATAACGGTGAAGGAAAACCGTGTGTACACGATGGACCGCCCTCCGGTTGAAAAATCTGGTGAAACGGAAAGGGTTTTATGCTTTAACGCATTGGATGGAAGCCTTTTATGGGAGTTTGGTTATCCCGCTGAGTATGGTAACCTTAGCTACGGAAAAGGACCGAGGGCATCCCTGACCATTCAAGAAGAGAGAGTCTTCGGCATAGGAGCGATGGGGCATACTTTTTGTCTGAATGCAAAAGATGGGAAAAAGGTTTGGTTTAGAGATTTGCTTTCTGAGGAAAACGCCACCAAGCCTATTTGGGGTTTTTCGGGCGCTCCTGAAGTATTCGAAGGAGAGTTGCTTATGCATGTTGGGGCTCGTCCTTCGGGCAGCATTCTGGCTCTCGATTTGGACACGGGTCGGACCAAGTGGAGGGTTGGTTCGGATAAAAAAGCCGGCTATGCCCCGCCTTTGCCTATCTTACGGGGCGGGCGGCAGGAATTAATCTGTTGGGGACCCAACCGGATCATGGGGTTGCCAGTTGGTGGAGGAAAAACGCTTTGGCAGATCCCCTATGAGGTCAAATACGGAGTTTCCATCACGAAACCGATTTATCACGATGGCATTGCCTTGGTTTGCGGTTACTGGGATGGATCGAGGGCAATCCGTCTAGGGAAGGATCCGGGTGACGCCAAGCTTCTTTGGAAAGATGAGGATAAACTCTGTGGCTTGATGTCGCAACCCCTTTACAAGGAAGGGCTTTGCTATCTTTTGGACCGGCGCAACGGATTGACCTGTTTTGAGCTGAAATCAGGCCGGATTTTATGGACGGACGATCACCAATTGACCGCTGCCGGAAGAAACCCGCAAGCCAGCCTGGTTTGGGCTGGGAAAGAGGGTGACGTTTTGTCCCTGAATGCAGAGGGTGAATTGGTTTATCTGAATCTGAGCAAGACCGGTTACTCGGAGCATTGGCGCGAGCAAGTTACGGGAAAGACTTGGGCTCATCCGGCGTATGCAGGCTCCCGCTTCTATGCCCGTAGCGACCGTGAATTGGTATGCTATGAGTTGCCCTTGAGCGAGTAGGGCCATTCCCGGGCCTGAATTTGGGAAACGGTTGCAAGTTTCCCTCAAAAGTCGCACGATAATCGGTGTCAGGAATAAATACCTATAACAATTACACCAAACTGATTATTTGAACATCATGAAAAACGCTTTTATCGTTAGCCTTGTCTCATTGGCGCTCCCTCTTCTTTCCTTTGGACAGGAAGAGTTTGAGGAAAGATTGTCCGAGCTTATCGAGCAACTTGAGGATAAGAAATTTTTATTGCAGGATTTGGAGGATGAACTTGAGTCGGTGAAGTCTGAGGGCGACGGGTTCCAGCAGACCCTTCTTGAGGCGGAGGTGGAGGGCGTTACGGATTGGATAAGGCAAAATACCGAGTCCCTTGAGAAATTAAGCCAAATCATTGAATCTCAGGATCTTGGGCCGGAGCAAAAGGAATCCTCGTTCGATTCTCAAATTCAAAGGCATCACCAAAGTAATCATCTCCTCGATCTTGACTTGGAAAGCCAGCGCATGGAAGTTGAGCTACAGCTTCATGAAGACGAGGGCGATGAAGAAACCGTGGACCGCTTGGAGGAAAGGCTGGATCGTTTGAATGAAAGGATTGAAAAGACCAAGGAAATCCATGCCAAATGGGAGCAGGTCGAAGCGGCAAGACAGGCCGAAGAGTATGACAAGGCAGAGGAATTGGAGTATGCCTTATGGGTTCAGGAAAGTGAACTTGATTTAAAGCTCGAACTTGGAGAGAGCAAGTCGAAGGTCGCTGAAAACCAATGGTTTGCGGATGATCTTAAAAGAGAACTCGAGAGAGTGGAGAAAATCCTAGCCCTTTCCTCTGAGATGCAAAAGCAAGCGGAGCTTCGGTTGGCAGAATGGGAAAAGATAAAGGAAAGGCTGAAGAACTCGGACGGGGAAGAAAGGGATGAATTGATTGAAGAGTATGAACGTTCCGAGGAAAAGCTTCATCTCCAAAACGAAATCACGAACCTGCGCAAGGAGCTCGTCTTTGCCGAATCCGAAGAGGACCAGGAAGCGGTTGAGGAGTTGAATCAATATATTGAGGACCTAAAGCAAGAAATCCAGGAATTTGAGGCCTCAAGCGATTGAGCAAGGCTTTTTTATTAGCCGACGATAAAAAACCCTATAGTGTAATATTTTATTGAAAAAAGATATTTTTTGCCGGATGTTCAAGCCATGAACTTCTTAGTAATCTTTATCGTATTCAACATCGTTGTCGGGCTCGGCACCATATTCTTTTGGCTTCAGCGCTACAAGCGATGCCCTCCCGACAGGATTTTGGTTGTTTACGGAAAAACTCATGGTGGCCGGTCTTCCAAGTGCATACATGGTGGCGCTTGTTTCGTTTGGCCTGTCATTCAGGATTTCCAGTGGCTGGACCTTACTCCCATTCCAATCGGTCTGGGAGAAAGAGAATTTTCCCCCAATGAAAAGGACCGGGTAAAGATCGTCTCAAACTTGACTACTGGAATATCCTCGGAAACCGGAATCATGGAGAATGCCGCCGAGCGTTTGCTTGGATTGAACATGAGCGCGATCCGTGAATTGGCTTTCGAGATAACGCAAGGATGCATGCGTTCCGTCGTCAAAGAATTCGGCTCAGTGGCCATTAAGTCGGATCCGGATTCGCTGGTCGATCGCCTTGGGGAGAGATTGGATGTAGTTTTGAAGGAAATCGGGCTGAAGGTGATTAACTTGGATATCAAAAAAATCGAGGTCAATCTACCTGAGGCGTCCCCGTTCGATCGAGATATTCCTGAAGGAGCGCCGGTTTCCCCGTCTTCTTCAGATGAACCGCTTCCGGAAGAAGAGCCTAAGGATATTTCCGAAGACAATCCTTCTTCCTCACATCAGTTGTCTTGATTCGAATTGGAGTGATCTGCAAATATGTTTCCTGAAAATTTAGTTTTTCGGGGTGGTTGATCAGTTGGAATAACACGACGTTCGCAATGACGAGGTCGGGAGTTCGAATCTGCTCGACTCCACCAAAACCTTTCCTTTCGCGCTAAATTTTTATTTGCAGGTGGGAAAAATCTATTTATACTTCTCAACTTTTTGCTTTTCATGCACTTATACAAAACTATGCAGGGCTTCGTCGTTGGGCGAGAAAACGAGTTCAGAACAATCGAGGAACACCCCGATTGGGACGACTTGATCAATCGGGACGATTTGGCTGAATATTTGTCCGGGCAATGGGATTCGTCTCAACCCACGAACGACACGGAGGCTCTCCTTGCGCACGGTCTTCTCGCCCCGATCGGGTCACAGGAGGTTTGGGCGGCTGGTGTGACCTATTACTCGAGCCGGTTGGCAAGAATGGAAGAGTCTCAAGATGCCGGGGGAGGGGATTTTTACAGCAGGGTCTACCAAGCGGACAGACCTGAAATCTTCATGAAAGCCACGCCTGCCCGCGTTGTCGGGCCCAAGGCTCCGTTTAGGATTCGTCAGGATTCCGACTGGGACGTGCCCGAGCCCGAGCTCACCCTTTTTGCGACTTCCTCCGGCAGGATCGTTGCCTACACAATTGGCAACGACGTTTCTTCCCGAAGCATAGAGGGCGAGAATCCGCTCTATTTGCCTCAGGCCAAGACCTTTGACGAATGCGCATGCCTGGGACCCTGCCTCTATGTTCCGGATGAGCCCTTGGCTCCGGAAACAGGTGTGGAGATGACCATTGTCCGGAACGGGGAACAGGTCTTTTCCGATTCCACCTCCCTGTCCGAGATGAAACGTACCCCCGAGGAGCTCATTGGATTCCTTTTCCGCGAGACCAGCTTCGCGAGCGGGGTATTTCTCATGACGGGGACGGGCATCGTGCCGGGAACTGATTTTACCTTGCAAAGCGGGGATGAGGTTTCGATCGCCATCGATTCAATCGGGGTGTTGACCAATCCGGTGCGTTAGGCTAGCGATCTTTTTTCCAATTCTAAAGACGAGCGGCAGAACTATTGTATAACAACGTTAAAAACTAATGACTGAGTCATCCCTAATAGGTTTTTCAAGAGGCAGCGCAACCAATGCCTTCTTCCACGCAACAAATCCGGCTACCGGTGAAACTTCTGATCTTTCTTTTTGTAAAGCATCCGAGAGCGAAGTGCTCAACGCATGCCAGTTGGCATCGGATGCCTCTCTCAAAATGGCTGCCTTGAGCGGGGCGCAAAAAGCGGCTTTCCTTCGGGATTTGGCAGAGCGTATCGAAGGGTTGGTCGACCAACTGGTGGTAACCATGACCAGTGAAACCGGATTGCCCGAGCCCCGGGTTCGCGGGGAGACCGGACGGACTGCTTTTCAGCTCAGAATGTTCGCGGATCTGGTTGAATCCGGACATTGGGTGGATGCCAGAATCGACCGGGCCCAACCGGATCGCCAACCACTCCCGAAACCGGACTTGCGTTCCATGCTTCGTCCGGTCGGTCCGGTGGTTGTTTTTTGCGCCAGTAATTTCCCCTTGGCCTTTTCGGTTGCCGGGGGAGACTCGGCCTCCGCTTGGGCCGCCGGTTGCCCCGTAATCGTAAAGGCCCATCATGCTCATCCCGGAACGGCTCTGCTGGTGGGTAAAGCGGTGGTTGAATCCGTTCGTGCAAGTGGTTTGCCGGAGGGCGCGTTTTCCCTCATCTTCGGGGACGGGCGAACGGTCGGCCATGCCTTGGTCGGCCACCCTGCGGTCAAAGCGGTGGGCTTCACCGGTTCGCGGGCCGGTGGAAGAGCCTTGTTTGATCTTGCTTCGCTTAGAGAGGAGCCCATCCCTGTTTATGCCGAGATGAGCAGCGTCAATCCCATTTTTATCCTGCCCGGTCTTGGCGAGGAAAGGATGAATGAAATCGCAGGTGGCTTGCAGGGATCGGCCACGCTCGGTGCCGGGCAATTTTGTACGAATCCGGGGATCGTGTTCTATCCACGTGGAGCGGGCGGCGAATCCTTGGTTGCGACTTATGTCGGGAAGATGAAGGAAACGGCTTCTGCTCCCATGCTTCACAAGGGAATCAGGAAAGCGTACGGCGAAGGTTTAGATGCCTTGGCAGGTTGCGAGGGCGTAGAAGTTCTGGTTCCGGCATCAGATGATTCCGGAGGGGGTGGATGTCATGCGGGAGCGAGTGTCTTGTCGACTGACGCGGCAAATTTTTTGAACAACGAAAAGATGGTGGACGAAGTTTTCGGGCCTTCCACTCTCCTGGTTTCGTATGATAGCCTGGAAGATCTTATTCGGATAGCCGATTCTCTGGAGGGGCAATTGACGGCGAGTCTTTTTGGCGATGGCTCAGGGTTGTCGGAATTCGGAGGATTGCTTGACGTTTTGGAGACAAAGGCCGGGCGATTGCTGTTCAATCAATATCCCACGGGGGTCGAGGTTTGCGCTTCAGTCGTTCACGGCGGTCCTTATCCCGCTACCACGGATAGCCGTTCTACTTCCGTTGGAACCGGTTCGATTTTGCGTTTTGCCAGACCGGTTTGCTACCAAGGTTTTCCTGATGATTTTTTGCCTGATGAATTGAAAGAAGGTAACCCGGCGGATATTACGAGATTGGATGCTTGAGCCAATCTGCTGACGAAAATCGCCGAAAATTTGTTTTGCCTTCCACAGACCTAGCATTCATAGATTTCTACTCGTTTGATATGATTTGTACAAATCGTCCTAAAGTGAATTAAATAAGATGCTTGGTAAGAAAAGTACCATTGGAATTTTTGATTGCCTGGAAGGTCAGTTTCGAATGCTGGAAAAGTTTCCTTTCATCGTCGGATGTATGGGTAATGCAGATTGGCAAGTCCCCGGTGGCGAAGATTGGGAAGGTGCCTGCATGATTAAAAAATCGGGCAATGCTTTTCGCATTGTCCCGAACAAGAAGGGAGACGAGCGTCTCCTGGTTAACGGAGGACCTTTTTCCGAACCATTTAACGTTGAGGATGACGAGGTGTGCACGCTTCAGTTCATAGGCTATCCACTCATTGCTTTTGCCGGAAAGGATCCCAAGGCATGGGCGGATCAAATTCAAAAGGGACAATGGATTTTGACCAACGGCAGGACGGGAACGGATTACGCCCAATGCAGCCGGTATGAAGTTTTGGAAAAAATTCGTGAAATCGGAGCTGACTTGTCGGAGTGCGCCATCAAGCCGGTTGGTTTGGACGTTCCCTTTTGGGTCGTCCACCTTGTCGACTTTCTGCAGTTGCCCGAATCGGAGGAGGAGGAAGAGGAATCCCTTTACGAGGAAGAAGTTGTAGTTGATCCGGATCGAGGGGAATTTACTTGCCCGACTTGTTGGCTCAAGTTTGACCGTGCCGATGTCTTGAGTATTGCCATTCACGAGGATCTGCGTGGCGACCGCAAGCTTGGGGAAGACGCAATGCTGCGTTTCGTTCCGACAGAGTTTAATTCAAAAGGTCAGGCGATGGATGCCATGGGGCTGCCCACGACCGACGTGGCCTGTGCTCATTGTCATAGAAAGCTACCTCCCGGATTCATGGACGTCCCTCACCATATTTTTTCAATCGTGGGGGCTCCGAGCGCAGGAAAGTCTTACTACCTGAGTGTCTTGGTCAGGCAATTGCAACGCACCCTTTTTAGGGAATTCGGTGTGGCATTCAGAGATGCGGATCCTACCTGCAATGCGATTATAAATTCGATGAAGAACCGCTTGTTTGCGGGTAGTAGCGCCGCCGACGCGATGCTCATCAAGACTCAATTGGAAGGGGAAATGTACGAGAGATTGCAAAGGCATGATCGAGTGGTTGCCCTGCCCAGACCTTTTGTTTTCAGCGTATCCGACCCCCGTGGAACCGGACATGATTGTTCTTTGATTTTTTACGATAATGCGGGCGAGCATTTCGAGCCCGGAATTGCCAACGATGAATCGCCGGGAACCCTGCACGTAGCGAGCTCGGCTGGTCTTTTCTACCTTTTCGATCCCATTGCCAGTCCCGAGTTTCGCCGGGCCTTGCGTGGGCATGAAGATCCTCAGTTTACTATGGACGGAGCGGGGAAAAGGCTTGATCAGCAAGATGTTATCATGGCCGAGCTCGAAGTGCGCGTTAAGCAGAACCAGAACATAAGCATTGCGGATAAAATTGACGTGCCGGTTGCAGTCATGATCGGGAAGTGCGATATTCTTCGAGACGAGCTTGATTGGGAACGAATCCTTTGGCCAATCGTAGACAAGAAGCTGAACATGGAAATCCTTGAGAAAAATTCCGAGATTCTTCGCGAATATCTTATGGATATGCATCCTTCGATCGTAGCGAACGCCGAGGCTTTGTCTCACAACGTCAGGTATTTCCCTGTCAGTCCTTTTGGGCATAGTCCTGAAAAAGTCGAAATTGAAGGAAATAAATATATTGCCCCGGATCCAGACAAACTTGATCCGGTTATGGTTGAGATTCCCACCCTTTGGGTTCTTTCCTTTGTCGAACCCGAGCTGATTCCTCTTGCGACGGGGGAATGATTTCCATCCTCCCATGGCCCAACAATTAGTTTTCACAAGTACTCCTCAAGGTTTGGAACCGGGCCGATCCGGTTACTGCACCGTAGCCCGCCACAAAGACCTTCGCCACAGGCTTGTCCGCGAACTTGAGAGGCTCAGCGTCTATGATTTCGGACAGCAAACGGGTTCGACGCGTTCAGATATTTGCATTTTCAGGAAGATGCCCTTGGGGTCGGAGGAGTATTACGTCCTTACCAAAATTTGTGATGCCGGCTTGGATTACACCAATCGCACGAACTATCTTGCTCACCACCTCGTGCTCGATGGCTTCGAAATTGCGACCTGTCCATCCCCTGCTGAGATTTTTCTTAATTGGAATGGCTGGTTGAGGACCTGGACGGACGGACCCAGGTATTTCGGTGAGGAGGAGGAGGCGTCCTTCACTGACTGCAAATCCTCGAATCTGATTCCTTGCCAAGGTTGGTTGCAGATGACCAATGATCCGGGGAATGCGGCCAGCCTTGTGTCTCCGGATATGATTAAACCGATCGTGGTCGAAGGGAAACCGGAAAGTGCGAACATCCTGCTTACCCTTTTTGCCGAATCCAGCGCATTATTGAAAATTTCCCTCGATGCCTGGGACTTTTCCTTCACAACCTTCTTGCAGGGTAATGACGATACGAAGACCTTTTCCTGGATCGGCATAACCGGTCAACCGGCTGGAGAAAAATTGAAGCAGGGGGGGCTCAGAAATTATCTGGATTTACGGACTTGGTCCGCGTCCGTTATTTCCGACCCCGTTGATCCCGGTTTCGAGTACTTGGCCAGAAAAGGCCCGCAAAAGATCGCGGTGAAAAAGAAACCGTCAACCGTTTCCAAGGCTGCTTTTTCCGACCAAGAACTGCAACGAGCAAAGGCCGCGGCTCCAATGGCTGCCTCAGCCGTACCCTCGGGTTCGACGGTTTTTCCGCAACAAAGTTCGGGAACGTCCAAAAGCAAGAAAAGACGCCCGTGGTTACTCCAGTTGGCCGTCATTTCAACTGCGCTTTGTTTGCTTGGCGGTCTCATAGCCGGCTTGGCCCTCAATTGGGGAGATTGGTTCCACGATGAAGATGTCGTGAATACCGACCCTGTCGTTCCGCCTGATCCGGAAACGCCCCCTGATCAGCCTGAACCAACTTTCCGCACGGTTGCTTTTGATTCTCCCGTACAACTTGACCGAGTGGAGTATGTACGTCTTGATGGGAAAGATCGGTGGCTTGAGTGGATAGATTTAAAAGTGGGGGGGAGTAAGCCGGTAAGAGTCAACCTGAGCAAGAAATTGCGGGACCAAATGGGTCCCGATATCGAAGAAATGAAAGAGGGCGAGGAGTTGCAAGTCGAGATTTCTCGTGACGAAGAGGAAAACCTTACTTTCAAATCTGTCCAAAAAGCCCCTGCACCCACACAAAGGGGGATAAGCAGGTCGATTGAACTTGATGAAAAAGGATCGGTGTCCTTGTCCGATGATGAAAAAACCATGTTTTTCAATTCAGGAGACAAAACCTATCCTTTGGCCCTCTCCCTCCTTCCTTTGTTGGAGCAACAAAGGATGCGGGAATTATATGATGCGATCCAAAGTGGTGCATCAATCCGTTTCAAGCCTCGAGTGAAAGATGGAAGAATAGTTCATTTCGAAGAGGTTGCGCTCCCCTCCGACGAACCTAGCGATCCAAAACCGGATGGTCAGAACCCACTCGATCCGCCCAAGGGCAAACCCGTGAACTTGACCGCTGTAAAAATAGATGATCTTAGGTTGGAAGCGGATCAGAAAAGAATTTTCATCAGAGTTCGGGGAACGACCACATTGGCCTATGTTTTCAGGGAAGAGGAACGCACTAAAATCACTGAACTTGTAAGTCTCCTTAAGGCGGGAGCCCAGGATGCTGACTTGAAAATTCACGAGGACGGTAAGCAAATTACTTCTCTTGATTTCGAGTTACCCAAGCTTTCGTCCGATTCCTCAGAGAGACCTTCTGAAGTAGATCCAAACACCCTGCGCCCTGAGACGACCATCGTGTTTTGGATTCCAGGCAAGTCGATCAATGGTCGTTGGACAATTGAACCGAAAGACCGTTACATATTCAACCACGTCGAGTTGCCAGGTTATCTAACCGAGTTTTTGGATGCAGGAATTGCCCAAGATGATCCGCCCAAGGCATGGATGGCGGATTTCCAACCCAGACTATTGGTGCAAAGAGGTGCTGTGGGGGGGGTCGATTTTGAGCCTTATTCCTACGAAGGTGATCCGGATCGGCTTGACCCCCTTAGAATTAAGGACTTTCGCTTAAAGCAGAAGGTCAACGGAAAGAACTTCTATTCCTTCATCTTCAAAATGACCAAAGAGGAATCGGTCCAAGTCTCCTTGGAAACCCCCGAAACGAAAAATTTCATTAAAAAAGGAAAGCTTTTGAGGTTTCCCAACGCAGGACCTTCCGGCGGGTGTTTGGATATGTTTTTTCTCTCCAATTTGCATGGCAGCTTGACTGACAAGCAAGTTTTGGGGGAGTCTTTTACCTGCCGGTTGGGAACTCTTGAAATTTCGCCTCCGTGGTTAAGGGAGGGGAGGGGTTTTACTTTTCTTACGCCGAAAAGCTCCCTTAATCCTTACCTTTTGGCACTTTCCGTAAAAAGCTCGGTAAGCCCTGATAAAATCCGCCCGATTATCGATCGGGAACCGGAAAGCATCAACTTGAAGACTTTCAGCGATTCGGAATTGCCGGAAGCTTTTTTAACGATTTCTTCAGAGGCTCCCTTGAAGGGGACTATTGTTTCCGACCAGGAATATGCGAGAAAGTTACAAGATCAGATTCTGTTGAAGCAGCAAGAGGAGGATGCGGTAGGGACCGATAATCTTACCAAATTCGGAAACCGACAAGCTTGGGGGCCGGTATTCCAATACATGAAGTATGCCAGAGGGAATGGCTATGTTTTCAACTATCAGAAGTTGGGCAATTTTATCTACGAATCGACTTTTCAGAACTTGAGGAAAATACTTGAGGATGCCCGATTCAAGCTTTTGCAGAGCAAGCTTCCTGCGGATTTTTACCAAACCGAAGCCTTGGCCTATGACGTCAGGTTGGCAAAGACTTTTTGGGATGAGGTTTCCAAGGCGGTCAAGGGCCAGATCGAAGAGAGTATAAACCGTCCCAGAAATTATGATGACGAAACCGCAGAAAGAGACATTGACCGACTCTTTGGCTTCCTTGAGCAAATGCTTCATGCGGAAGTTGCCTTTGGGTTTACTGATGGAGAGGGTTTGTACGATGCGATGCAGGATTTTCGCCATAGCCTCTCTTTGTCGACTAACGAAGCGTCCACGATTAGGAAATTACAATCCGAGACACAAAAAAATTCCGAGAAGATCAGAAATAACTTTAGCCAAAGTTTGGGCAGATTCCAAATGATGGAAAAAAACTTAACGCGCTATGCGCAATTGGGCTCGTCCGATCTCAGGCTTTGTTCCGATGTTTTATCGGACCGGGCGAAATATGCTCAATTTCTTGCGTATTACAACACGGGCGGTGGCGGTGGGTCGGAACTGGATGGTTTGCTGGAGAAGGTGAAAGCCCGGCTGACCGGACCCCGACTTGAAATGTCTCAACGAGAGGCCTTCATCAACAAGGTTCCCTGGACCTTATCTGTCTTGAAAAAAACCTCTGCGGGTGGTTTTGTTAAGGAGAGTGACTTTTTGCTACTAGCCCCACCTCAAATTCCGTGAAGAATATATAAGCTGTGAATATCGATCGACTCATTGACCGAATTGAAAAAGCCCTGCGAGAGGATACCACAACCGATCCGGTCTACCACGCACTCGCCAAGGAATACGCAAAGTATAGAACTCAAATAGACGAACGGCTCGAACACTGCGTTACTTTGATCCGCTCGGGCAAGGATTTCGCGGCGAGGGAACTTGCTGAGCAACCGCCCGACGTTCTTACCCTAATGGAGAAACTCTCCTTTGGTAACGATGGGAAATGGCGCTCTTTGTGTGAGGAGAAGGACTTGTATGTCGGTCCCAATTGGGCGGAAGAGCACGTCGATCTGCTCAATGGCCTGTACGACAAGGAAATAACCGAGGACAGTCCTTTGTTCAGGGAATACAGGACTGCCGCCCGCAGTCGGGACGAGGACAAGACATTTAAGATTCTCAAAATGATCTTGAAAGCGAATCCTGATCATGGCGCGGCCAGGCGGCACTTTGGGCAACTCAGTGTCAAGATTCAGGAAAATAAAATCAACGAACTGGATTCTCTGATTCAGGCTGGGAGGGAGGCCGAATTTCTCGACCTGATGCTCGAAATAGACGAGACGGATTGGGTTGTACAGCCTAAAGGTGAAAAGTGGGAGAATGCGCTTGCAGTCCGTGAGGGTGTGGAGCGTCGGATCGCCAAGGGGCGACTTGAGGAAATCTTGGTTGAGCTTGCAACCTTTCGGAATGCGGATGATTGGAAGGGCTCGCTGTCCCTTGTGGGAGAATTCTTTAATCTGGCGCAAGAACATGAACTTGAAGGTGAACTGGATTCCGATGACATCAACCTATACAACGAATACAAGGAATGGGCCGATGAGCTCGCCGAGGAGGCCAAGGCGGAAAGAGAGCTGGAAGGTGTGGTCTCATGCTTTAAGAATCGTTTGGCTGAGATGCGCCAGTCAGACGTGGTCGGAGGAAAGACCTTGGAAGTATACTTGGAGGAACAGAACGAATTAAGGAAATTCAGACAGGATTTTCAGGATCTGGGGAAATCTCTCTCGGCCGAGATCATGATGGAATTGCAAAAGGCCGAAAATCATGTCAAGAATCGGATTCTCAAACTTCGCGGGCGAACCAAGCGGTTCTGGATTCTTGGTGTGTTTGCCTTCGTTCTCGTGTCTGCAGGAGCGGTAGTGGGGCTTTGGTGGCTTAGCGGGTTTTGGGATGCCCGGTCCGCGGCCGAGAAAATTGCAACGGATACTTTGACTCCTACCCAACGGTGGGAAAAATTGTCTGCCTACTCGGCCTCCTATGGGAATTACCTAGAGGATGTAGAGGTTCGTAAATTTCTCGATCAGGCCGTTTCGAACTCGTTTGACGAAGCCGGCAATAATTTGGTGCAGGAAAGTCAGGACGAGTTCCTGCTCAAGACGCAAGGCAAGGCGTTGGATTTCCTTAAGAAGGAAGACGTTGAACGAAAAAGAGCTCAAGTTGTCGCCAAGATGTGCGATCGGATTCTCGAGCAAATGAAAGGGGATGACTATGATACCGGTGATGCCCAGGATTTTGTGGGCCGTTTTGAAAAAGAGCCGAGGGTTTCGATGGATGAAAAAGGCCAGCCCTTGCCTTTGGACGTCGTTGATTACTCTCGTTTCGCCGATGATGAAAAACACTCTGTGATATTCAACAAAATCCTCAAGATCATGAAAGAGATCGAACTCTCCAAGGATTCGAACGAACGCAAAAGGCAGAGCTTGGAAGACCTTCAGGCAAAAATCGCTCGATTTGACAAGGAAGTGTTAATCGCATGGAAGAAATTCAGAGATACGGCTGAGGTTGATCACGGAGTTTTGGCCCAGGAAAAATATCTCGATGGCTTGGATGCCGAATCCCGGGAGTTTTCCGGAGATGATGCGATTGACCCTAATGATTACCGGGAGGTACGGAGCGCCCTGAGGGAATTACGCAGCACTTGGAAAAGTTTTTCCAAGGAAGTGGAGAGCAAGTCGGGTTCGCAAATCGACACCCTCTTGAATGAAGCCGAGAAAATCGGCGGTTCCGTAAGTCGGGCAAGTGTTGAAGAACGAAATGAATTGCTCAAGAAAATGGGTGAGGTCCTTGAGCAGGTTACGAAAGCGAATAAGAGCGCTAGTGAAGAATTGCGCATGAATTCCACTCAGGAAAGAAGATTGAGGGAATTGATTGAGATGCGCAGTCAAATTATCTCGAAGATTAAACAAGCGGGCGAGGCCAAGGCGAGCACCGGTTCGGCCAATAGCGTTGCGGATTACTTGTTTTCTTTGGAAAAAGGCTTGGAGGCGGATGCCTATTCACCGCAGGAAACCCAATCCGTTCGCACCGTCCTTTCTCATCGTAACAAGTTCTCGAACGACAAGGGGGAGCTGAGAAAAAAACTTTTCCTCAGAGGCCCTCCTGAAATATGGGATAAGCTTGAAAAAGGCGAAATCTCTTTGATGACTGAGGATTCCAAGGATGAGTACGAACAACTCAAGTCGATACTTGAGAGGTATCAAATGCTCAACCTTTGGTCTTACCGGTTGGTTGAGTGCACCCCCCTCAAAACGGCAAGGGCTGGAATTTACAATACGAATAGAAAACCGATGATGCAGCTCTTGTCTTACGGGGAAGTGGTTGAGAAAAAAGATCAAAAGAACTTTGATGCAGAAGGACAACCCATTGCCAACCCTTCCGTAACGGTTACCCAAACAGGTATGTTTCATTGGAACGGCAAGCAGGAGGGAAGAGAATTCCCGTCCACTCACTTCAATGGTGGGATCAAAGGATTCATGCTTGATAATCCTCAACTCTCGCCTGAATCGAAATTTATGCGACTGCAGATAGATCGGCGCATGGATCCTAACACGAGAACCCTCAGCAGACCTTTGATGGAAATGCTTGAAGTGGTGATTTCAGACCAGACGATTTCCGTTTTGCTCAAGGCCTATCTTCATGCGGAAATCGTTGGAATGATGAAAAAAAGACCCGCGGCATGGGGGGTTGCTTTGAGCGGGCAATTGCTTCAGGACCATCAAGACTTGCTTGCCAAGGTTAGGGTGGGGGTTCGTCCAACCGATTGGATGGACGCCCAGAATTACAAGGAGTTGAGCGCTGTCTTGGCCGCCTTTTACCAAGAGTTGGGCAAGAGAGATTATTTTCCTGAGTCCCGCTTTACTTTGGATTTGCTGGGAGAGTTGCAGAAAGTCGAATTTGGGTACATAGGGTACGTTGATTCTTCGGGGCAAAATAAATTTGCCGATTCGGTTCCGTCTGTATACTGGGGACTCCAAAAGGGGGCGGGCAATCAAATCAAGCTTGTTCAGGCATCTGCCCGTTCCGCTCCGAATTTTCAACCCCACAGCCCTTTGATATCAACTGATCCACCTTTGGAAAGTATTTTGGCCCAAAGCTATTCCACTGCAAATGTGGCGAAAGGCCAATTTGGTACGGTGGCTGATATTTTGCCAATCGATTTCTCGCAAAACTGATGAACTACGTTGAAAAGTATACCGTCTCGAAACGAGGTAAGGAGGAAGGTCCTTACCAAGCAGCTGAGATTATCGATCTCTTGAGAATGAAGGAGCTGAGCACCATTCATAAAGTCAAGGTCGGTGGCGACTGGATGGTTATTCCCGATTTTATAGATCTTTACGAAAAAGGAGAATTGCCCGAGCAAAACCTTGAGAAAACCTTTGAAGACGCAGAGGAGGAAAGGAAGCAAGCCGAGGCTGAAAGCGCTGCCGAGGAAGCGGAGAAGGAACCTGAGCCCGAGCCGGAGCCTGAGCCCGAGCCGGAACCCGAACCCATTGAAGTTCCGCAACCCGGTCCTGCTGTTGAAATCCACGTTAACCGTTCGGGCACTCAGTTCGGACCATATCTTTTCAAGGAACTTAAAGAGTATCTGAAGGCCGGTAATTTGAGATTCAGCGATATGGTTTGGTTCGAAGGCGTACCCGAGTGGGTGCCTTTGTCAAGAATTCCGGGCGTTGCCGAAGGAATCGAATCGCTTGGGTCGGCGGCTCCGCCTCCGCCCAAGCCCCCCCCGACGCCTGCAGCACCGGCAGCCCCTCCTCCCGTGCAGCAGGCGGCGCCCGCTGCAGCTCCTCTTACCAAGCAACCCGAAGAGGACGAATCCGAGGACGAAGATCTTGATGAGCAGGATGAAGAAGGTGGAATCGAATCATCCTCTTCCTCTGGTTTGGCTGCCAACGGAGCGAGAACGCTTGCCGCGGTTGTGGATAGTCTGATTCTTTTGGTCGTGCTCGGTCTCTTGATTGGAGTGGTAGGCTTGATGACCGAATTCAATACCCCGTTGACCATCGGAGCCATTGTTGGTTATTTTGTATTTGGCTGGCTTTATTATGGGCTTACCGAGTCATCGAAGGCTGGTGGCGGTTTTGGCAAGCGAATGGCCAAGATCAAAGTGGTCAAAGTGGATGGATCCTCTCCGGGGTTTGCTGTCGTGAGCATGCGAAGCTTGCTGAAGATTTTATTCTCCCTCACCCTATTAATCCCCTTGGTTTCTCTGTTTACCCCGCGTAAGCAAGGCTTGCACGATTTGGCATGCGGAACAATCGTCGTGCCGTCTGAAAACCTGGATATTGGGGAGGAATAGGCCATGACAACGATCACAAACGTAAGGAAAGGATAACGATATGGACGGAGGAGTAGGATTCGACGAACCGGAGTTGAGCTGGTCGACGCAAGACATCGAGCAGAAAATCGGATTTAGTGGCGGAAGGTATACTGACACCAACGCTTTTTTTACCTTTTTGGTAGGAGTGATCATGGCGGCCTTGTTCTTTTTGATTCTCGAATTCGTCATAGGCGATTCGGGGACTGCGGCCGAATGGAACGAAGCCAATAAGGAATTGGTAGCCTTGCCGGACGGAACGCAGGAGGAGCAGGTCAAAGCCATCCCGATCCACAAGCAATTTGCCGACAAGTTCATCAATAGAGGACTGGGTGGATATCTTATGGGCGCCGGCATTACCTTGCTTTTTTTCTGGGCGGTCACAATTCTCGTCATCAAGGGAAGAAAGGTTAGTTTTCAAAGAAAAATCCTTTCCCTGAACCTGATACCCCAAGATCCCAACTTTTTTCTTAACAATGCAACAGCCCGCGATGCGCTTCTCCGGATTCGTGGTCAGGTTGACGACCCCAAGCATTTCCTGCTTCTCAACCGGATAGACGTTGCGCTTTCCAACCTCCAGAACATTGGGGAAATTAGTGAAGTGGCGAGTTTGACCAATGCTCAGGCCTCGATTGACGAGGATCAGGTTTCTGCCAGTTACAGCCTGATCAACGGTTTTAACTGGGCGATTCCGGTGCTTGGGTTTATCGGTACGGTTCTTGGGTTGGGGGCGGCGATTGGAGAGTTCGGCGTCACCATTCAGCTTGCGGATGACGTTGACAAGTTGAAGAACTCGCTTACCGACGTCACGGGGGGATTGTCCACGGCCTTTGACACCACCTTGCTTGGCCTTGTTGCTTCGATTGTGGTTCAGATGCTGATGACCTTCCGCAAGCGGCAGGAGTTTCTGCTCTTGGACGAGTGCAATGAATATTGCCAAACTTATGTCTTGGCAAAACTTAAGCTCGAAAAAAGCGGACGTGGCAGGGGTGGCTGACCATAAAGCTCAATCCGCTTGATCCTTTTAAACTAAATAAACACATAAGTATTTGTTGTGAATTTATTCAGGTCAGTTTAGGGTAAGGTTGGTATGATCGAAACTCCAATGAAGGCAAAATGGGCTGTGGTCCGAGAACTTATTTCCCCGATTTTTTTATATGGGCAGAAGTAGCCGGAACAGTGAAGAGAAGGTAAGTTTCTTTGCCTTTCAGGACATCATTACCGCAGTTATTGGCATTCTTGTCCTGATCGCCCTGATCCTTGCTTTGCAAATTAATCCGAAACGGGAAAAAGAAGGGGAAAGTCCGGGGAACAATACGGCTCCTGTTGAATTGATCGAAGGCCAACACGAGGGTGGGGGAAATGCAACGATTGTCGTTAACAGCGAATTCAATGCAACCGAGGTGATCGAGGAAATAGCCAAAATACATCAGGAAATCTCGGACGAAAACCGCTCCTTTCTTGTCAAGCGAGACGAAAAGAACAGTGAAATCGAGGAACTGGCCAAGGAACTCAAGCGGATCAATCTTGAAGTGCAGATTTTCAAGAAGAAGCTTGGGATTACCGACAGCAACGAGAGCGAGGATATGAACAAAGCTTTGAAGTCTTTGGAACTGACCATTGATTTAGCAAAGGTTCAGCAAAAGGAGTTGGATGAGAAGAAGAAAGGCTTGGAAGACGAAATCAACGCACGTATTCTTAGAGCCGTTTCGGATATGAGCGAGTTGGAAATCCAGCAGCTTGATACCCAGTTGAACACTCAGATCGAACAACTGTCCAATCAGATTGAAAATGAAGTCAGGGTCATTCCGAAGGAAACCAAGATTGGTAAAAACCCCATCCTCGTCATCCTCAGTGCCACCCAATTTACAATCGGGGTTTTTAATGGTGAACAACGTACAATCCAGGTCACTCCGGCTACCTATTACCGGCAGTTGGGAGGAGCCTTGACCACTTACGACCCGAAACAGAATTTTTTCGTCTACTTTTTCCGCCCCTCCGCTTGCGAAACGGTGGTGTCGAATGTTCCGGGCCGCAATGGGGCGATCGAGATGAACCTCTTTCATTTACTTTGTTCGGCCAAAGTGAACCTTAACAGCCGTTTGGGATTCCGCTTTGGTTTCGAGCCGATTCATGAGGAAGCCGCTGTGCTTTTTACCAACAAGAACCCCGATATTTTCGAGGATCTTTTCTCGGCTCCATGATCAATCTTGTACGTTATGGCTAGGGAAGAAGAAGAAGGCGGAAGCTTGGATATGTTGCTCGATACCTTGTGCAACACTTTTGGTGGTATTATTCTAATCGCCCTGTTGCTAGCCCTGAGCGTGAACAAGAAGAGCGTGGAACTTTACGACAAATTGGTAAAGACGGATGATAACCAATCCGAATTGATCAAGGAGAGGGAGCAACTCAAGAATTCTTTGCTTGATCTCAAGGACGATCACGTCGATGTGCTCGAAGACCTCGAGGATGAAGCGGACCGATTCAGGGAGGAAATCGAGGAGCTCAAGGATCTGATGGACGATTTGAATAGCGATGCGTCCGCAGTCGAGGAATTGGCAAGGAGGGAGAAAGAGAAAGTGGAGAACCTCAAGGAGCAGGAAAAAATGGAGGAGGAAGAGAGGCTAAGCCTTGAGGAGGAGGTGTCCCGGTTGGAGACCATCTTGGAGCATCAGGAACTCTCGCAGGAATTGAAGAAAAAGCCTTACCGCAAGGTCAGTTTGCCCCAGCAAAAGGATACCACGAAAAACCCCCTGCCCGTAATCGTTGCTCATGGGAAAATGTATCCATTGGCAAAGTTCGGAATTGGGAAAACCGAGAAGAATGAAGCCGGTTTGACCTGGAACACTGCTCCTGACAATCAGTTTCGCATCGAGGTCGATCCCGCATTAGGCATTGATCCAATGAACGATCAGTTGCTTGATGCCTTTCTGTCCTCGGTCCGGGATGCCCCTAAGAAGGTCCGGAAGGACTTTTTCCTTAACCTGTGGGTCTTCTCCGATTCGGATAGTTTTGGGGTGTTCAACAAGATCCGGGACGAGGCGGTGTTGCGAGACTTGGACTACAACTGGCTTCCTATTTCCGAACTCCCCGTCATGATCAAGGCAGACAACGTTCCGTGGAAAATCCAGTGAAATCTTCGAGCTTCTGGAGTTTTTTTATTTTTTCTTGTCCAAATTTAAAGACTAGCGGCAGATCTATTGTAAATGAGTTATGAATCCCACGAGCCCCGTTCACGAAGCTTTGCTTTCTCGCGATCAGCATGACCATGGAATTTATTTCTAATAAACTTTCTTTTTGTGCGTCTGACCGATATGAAAACTTGCGAAAAAGCAGTGCAACAAACTGCCGTTTGGTAAAACGCAGTTATACTAAAAACCTATAGATTTACCTTGTTTAAAAGTAACATTTGGATTTAATTACGAACATGACAAAAGAGCTATTAATTTCCTTTTCATTTGGAGCCGCCATACTGGTGGCTCTGGTGTGGGGCATTGCTGACAATGGCATTCTCTCCAATCCATTTTTTCTATTGGTTGGTCTGGTCTGCGTAGTTGGGCAGATAGTCATGGCGCATTTGGCATTCAATCAATACAAGAACCTTTCCACTCAAACACCTAACGAAGGACAAGAAAATGACCGAGAAGAACGATCAGAAGATGGATTCGACGACTGAAGAGGAAGAAGAAAACCTCTTGGAGTCGGAAGAACAAGAAACTCAGCTTGATCCCAAGCATCGCACGCCGGCTCTCGCCAACTTGATTGCGGGATACGCCTTGGCACTTGGCTTTGGCATACTCTTGGCAATGGGTATGGGGGAGCAAGCTACCGATGAGATTGTGGACGAGGGAGTCGTTACCGAAGGCGAAACCATGGCGGCCGCTAACGCTGCTCCAGACGAAGGCGAAATCATTTCTCTTGTCGGCGGTGCGAACATCCCTTGGCCTCAGGGTCAAGTTTGGGACGAGCCTGGTTACACCGCCGATATCGAAGGTGAGGACTACACCTCCTTTGTCGAGGTCGCCAACTTTGTGGACGTAAACGTTCCCGGTCTTCATCAGATTACCTACACCGTTAAGGACAAGGATACTGGAGATGTTCGCGAATCGCTGACCCGTTTTGTAACCGTTAACCCATCCGGGTTTGTCGCCGACCCCGTCGTATACAATGATCATCTTACGGGCACGGTCTTGGCAGACGATCCGATTAATGCCGTTGTGGGTGGTCGCGATAGCGTTTACATCGACAATGACGACAGACATCTTCGTCTCGCAGGTACTGACCTTGGTCATGGACGCGTTGAAGGTGGAGTCGGCGGTGGAGGTCATGGAGGTCATGGCGGTCGTGGAGGTCGCGTTGACGATGGTGTTGACGCCGTTTCCCTTGAAGGTCGTCTTCGCGACTTGGATGAGGACTTGGTTGTAATCGAGGATAACGAACGCGATTTGATTGCCCGGATCGACCGCAAGGACATTGGTCTCGAGAATGGTGGAAACGATCGTGTCAACATGGACAACTTCGTGCCGACTGGTCGCCGTGCAAACGATGACGATGAGCTTGGTGAAGTCGGAAATTTCGGTGAAGACGGCGATGGCTTTGGTAAGGGCACGCTTCCCGGAGTAGGTAAGGGTTCTGAAGTTTATGCGTACAACTTCCCCTCTCAGGGTGTTGGAGCCGGAGTTGGAAATCCGGCCGTTGGAGCTGCAGCCGGCTTTGCCGGTCTCGGAGCTGGTATCGGTCAGGCTGTACTTGACGGTCAAGCTGTTCCCGCTTTGGGCGGAATTGGAACCTATGCTCCTGCCGCTCCATCCAAACCTGCCGGTCCGGACGCAGACAAGGACGGTATCCCCGATGCCATGGAGGCTGCTTTCAAGACCAACCCGAGTTCGAATGACACGGACAAGGACGGCGTATCCGATGCGGACGAAATCAAGGGTATGTCCAATCCGCGTGATCCTGGCAGCAAGCCGGGAACACCTGCCCCGGGTGGCGATGCCGATTCTGACGGAGTGCCTGAATCCCTGGAAGCTCTTTACGGTCTTAATCCAGGAAATTCCGATACCGATGGTGACGGGTTTTCCGATGGAGAAGAATTGGCTGCAATGACCAATCCGAAAAGTCCTGCCAGTAACCCAGGAGAAGCTGGTGGTCCTGCATTGGCCGTAGCTCCCGGAGTTGCAGGTGGTGTAGCAGGCTTGGTATCCGGAGCCGGAGCAGGTTCCGCCGCCGGTTTGGTTTCCGGTCGTGTTTCCCACCCTCTCGGTTTGGGTGTAAAATGCGAAGGTTGTGGAGACAAGGGATGCGGAGAGTGCGGACCTGGTGGTCACGGTGGTCATGGGGGACATGGCGAGCACAAGGAGTGGAACTTCGATCATCTGCCCAAGGACGGTAACCTTTACATCATGATGCATGTCGATGGCAGCGGATCGATCCTCAACACCCGCAAGTCACTTGAAGTGATGAAGGACACCCTTCTTAAGGAAGCTCTGCTTCCATACTACAAGAATGACGAGAGCCTCTATAACAAGAGAGTTTCGGTAGTTGATGGAGAAGGCGAGCGCACGCTCAAGTTCTTTGCTCAGGCCGCGAAGAAGGAAAACGTTCTCGCTCTTGTTTTCCAAGACGAAGCTGCGCCCGATTACCATCTGCCCAACTTTAACAAGAAGCCCGAAGACTTTTACATGGACGACTTGAAAAAGTTGCGTGGCAACCTCAACGGATACGGAGGTCTTTATCGAGGCATCATGTTTCAGGTCGACCGGGGCAAGACCTTCGCCAAGTCATTCAAAGAATTCGTAGAGAATGCTTGGCAGGGAGATGGTTACCTCAACGGAGCCGGAGAAAACCTTAAGCGCTACTACTGGCGTGACAACACCAATCACATTCGTAACCGCAATGGAATCGTATTTAGTGACGAATACCATGTTCAGGACGAGGGAGATCCTGCTTACTACATGAACCTTATCATGGAAGCATCCCGTAAAGTCGGTTTGGACTTGGGCAAATATGGCGGAGCAGAGGAAGATGCCCGATACAATCCAAAGGTTAGTGAAGGTTCTTCTTCAAGTGCTTCCTCCCTCAACGCGATGTGTCCTATCAAAACGGATCGTAAGGCTAATCCTTCAATAACCGCAACGAACTCCAGAGGGCAAACGGTAGCTTTTTGTTGCAAGGGTTGTAAGAGCAAATTTGCCGCGGCCGATTGATCTTATTATCCGATGGCACGTCCCTTTTCCTTCCGTTATGAAAAGGGAACGGAATTTTAAAAACAGGGAGAGCGCGGGATGAACACCAAAACCGTGCTCTCCCTTATTTTGTCTGCGACCGTAGGCCTTGCGGTCGTAGGGAATCTGTTCGCAGGAAATCTGCTGGTCGCAGCAGGCTTGGTTTTTGCGATTTTAGGAATCGGAGCTCTTGCCCACCTTGCGTTCTTCGAGGAGAAACGAAAACGAAAAAATCGTGTTGGTCCCATCCCTTGGGTTAACTTGGGGATGTCTTACGGCGTTCTCTTGATGAGTCTCGCCAGCTTTCTTTACTTCCTCATCAATCCGGTCGATGAACTTGAGAGTACCATAGCCAAGGCAGGCCAAGCCCCTGGTGATGAAACCGAGGGCTCGAAAATTCCCTTGAGCGAAAGAACGAACGTTCATTCGGGGGGAGAAGATGCCAAACTCGGGAGCGCTGGAAGCGGAGGTGGTGAAGAAACTCTAGGTGGTCGCAATGAGGACAACCAAAATGCCATGAGAGAGGCTCAGGTTCTTGACCCGGACATAGCGGGAGCAGCCCAAGGCGTTTCTGAAAAAACGAAGCTTTTGGCTCAAAACGCTCAGAATTTGCCCGATCCAGGGGCTTCTGATCAAAGTCTCGTCAATTCCAAGGATCAAGCAAATGCCCGGATCGGAGAAGATGATGAGACCAAGATCGTGGGTGATCCCAATGCACTTGTATTCGATGCACCTGAGGACAGAACGTTGGCTTTTGCTCCTACCTTGTTTCAGGGAAAGAAAGTGGATGATCCATTGGATCTTCCAAAAGCCAAGGATGACAAGTTTGCGAATGTGGGTGGTGCAGTAAATTCCCTTGGCATTGCTGTCCCAAAGTCCATGAGTGGGCGATGTGACAAGCTTGGCCGGATTAACCGGCTTACCCGGGCTGGGGTCGGAAACCCAGTCCGAGTGGAAAAGAGCGTGGTCAAGGCTTTGGACTGGATCACTGCCAATCAAAATGCGG
The DNA here is from genome assembly GCA_028343845.1 of Verrucomicrobiota bacterium. Taxonomy (GTDB): domain Bacteria; phylum Verrucomicrobiota; class Verrucomicrobiia; order Opitutales; family Seribacteraceae; genus Seribacter. Next base: position 111,801 of record JAOLZO010000002.1, read on the forward strand.
ATGGATCCTGGGGGAAGACAGCGAAAGGCGCTATGACCGGGTTTGCCCTTCTATGCTATCTTGGACACTGTGACTTGACTGATTCTCCGGAATACGGTGAGACCGTGGCAAAGGGTATCAAATATCTTGTTGAGCTTGGAGATGAAAAGGATGGCTGGCTTTTTGTCACTCATAACAAACACGGAGCCGCATACGCTCAAGGCATAGCAACCTATGCCATGGCCGAAGCGTATGGCATGACCGAAAAAGATTTTATTCTTCCAGTTTTACAGAAAGCCATTCATCGCATTGTGGCAGGGCAGAAACAAGACGGAGGATGGGTTTACATGGAGTCCAGACCAGGTCCGAATGGCTTGAAATTCGATGACTTCGGGAAGAATGAAAAAAGGTCAAGTGATACTTCTGTAAGCGGTTGGCAATTTCAGGCTCTCAAGGCTGCTTACAATACCGGTGCGGTCTTTCCCGGATTGGAACCGGCTTTAGAGGGTGCGGTTAAGAATTTTTACCGTGTGTATTCAGCGAAAAACGGGGGATTCGGCTATCAGACCGCGACCCAAGCATCCAACCTGAAGCACAAGCTGACGGGCGTAGGTTCTCTTGGCCTTCAGTCTTGGTCGAAGGGGCATCCTTCCGATGAACAGAAGAAGGAAACGTTGAATAATGCGATGAAGCACATTCTCAGGAACAACCCGGCGATGGCTTACAATAGCGCGGATGCAAATCTCTATTCCTGGTACTACGATACGCAAGCGTTGTATAATTATGGGGGAGCCTATTGGAAGGTATGGAATCGAAAGATGGAACCCCTCCTTTTAAACGCGCAGTCAGACGATGGAAGTTGGCCTTCCGAAGGCAGTGGGCTTACGAGAAAACGCTCGGGTGGCGATGCGGAGATTTATAGAACGGCTCTTTGTACCTTGATGCTTGAAGTGTATTATCGTTACGTTTACTGACGGTTTTCGAAGTTGCACTGGTACGCTGATGGCTATTTTTGAAAAGATCATTTTGGTTTCCGCCCTTTTTTCCATCTCTTTATCAGGCTCTCCATTACCCATCAAAAGATCTGGCGACCTTCTTGGGATTTTGACATCAAAGGGACAAGCTTGGCTTGAAGTTAAGGAGGATAATGGATTCACTCACAGGTATCTTTCTCCATGGCAGGGTGGTTCACCTACCAATGGCGGCGGGTTTGAGCCAAAGATGATTGATCAAATTGACGATCTTGTGGTGGGGAACCGCGTGTCGTTGTCTTGGTACTGGGACGGTCATCTTCGGGTCCAGAAGATCAAAGTCATCAAGCCTTTGCTTAAGAATGGTGTGTTTGCGGGCTATCTCCTTGAAAAGGGGGATAATTGGTTCGACGCAAGGACGGAGACAGGAAAAGTTCCTTGGCGTTTTTATGCCCGTTGGGTAGGAGGGGTGCCGGAAGATGGAGGACGGTATGATACGAGAAAATTTGATTTTTTGGCCGAAGCAGACCCTAACCTTCCCATTCGCTTTTCCTGGACCTATGACTTTCGTCCTCGGATCAACGAATTTATAGATGAGGGAGAAGACGAGGATGCCTTTGTTCCTTTTTACGAGGGTAAGAAATTGTCCAAGCCCTATTTGAGCAACCCTTCTCCATCCGCCCCGAATTTCAATCCCTTCGATCAGACGAAACCCGCAGGCAATCCATTCGATACGGTCACTCCACCTGCTTCCAATCCCTTCGATCAGGCGAAACCCGGAGGCAATCCGTTTGATTCTGTGGACAAGCCGGAAAAACCATCTCCTCCGGTTAATCCATTTGATTCGACTCCTCCGCCCGCACCTACCAAAAACCCTTTTGATGACGCTGTTTTGCCCGGTAATCCCTTTGACACACTGGAGAAACCCAACCCCTGACTTGAGGTTTTTACCTTCCTTACTTCTTGTGGATATCTTCTCGGATTGAAAGCTGAGAGCCATTGGACAATAACCAAAGCGCGTCACTGGCATATCCTTTGTCCCAAGACCTCATCGTCTTGATCCAATGCTTGTTGATCCTATATGGCAAAGCGGTGACGTCCTTTAATATATTGCCTGACCACAAGATATCAATGATCTCATTCTTCTTGTCCAAACCGACTACCTCAACATTGGCTTCCGTTCTTGCTTGGGCGATTTTCTGAGCTTCCTCGAACGATTCGTAAGTTGCCTTGAACGTTTGCTTCATCAAGAAACCATCTCCCTTGCGTATGCCGATCCGGTCGATGTGGGAAGACCATATCGGTACGATCTCATTTCCTTTTGCGTCCAAAGCGTAAACCTCTGCCGGCGCATTGTCGGGGTTGCGGTATGCCGGAATGTTCTTGATTGCCTTTGCCGCCTCGTCGATTGCTCTGGAAAAGCCATTGGGAGTTGGTGTGTGAGGGGGAAAAGGACGTTTTTTATC
>JAOLZO010000020.1 GCA_028343845.1 Verrucomicrobiota bacterium
TGGTAAACTCCGGAGAATACGACGGCATGGATGCCGACGCATGCAAGGCAAAGATCATTTCCGACCTTGAGGCAAAAAATGTAGGGAAAGGGGCGGTCAACTACAAGCTGCGTGACTGGATTTTCTCCCGTCAACGCTATTGGGGTGAACCGATTCCCTTGGTTTGGGTTAGCCTAGAAGACTTTGAGAAAGCCGCCAATACGGAAGGCATCATCAAGGATCTGCTCCCCGAACGAGCCGTAACCACGCAAAAAGACGGAAAAACCCTCTACGCCCTGCCCCTCCCTGCGTCCGAGCTCCCGCTCAAATTGCCTGAAGTGGAAAACTATCAACCCTCAGGTACCGGAGAAAGTCCGCTCGCCACCATACCCGAATGGCTCGAAGTTTGGTTTGATCTATCCACGGGCAAAACGGTTTCCAGATCGGAAGACAAACCCGGGGGGTGAAAATTGGGTGTCCGCTACTCGGGAAACCAACACCATGCCTCAATGGGCGGGTTCGTGCTGGTACCACTTGCGCTACCTCGATCCTTCGAACACCGAACACTTGGTCTCCCCGGAAAAGGAAGCTTATTGGGGAGGACCCGACTTTTACATTGGTGGAGCCGAACATGCCGTCCTTCACTTGCTCTATGCGCGCTTCTGGCACCGCTTCCTTCATGACGAAGGCGTGCTCGCTCATCCCGAACCGTACGGAAAGCTCTTCCACCAAGGCTTGATACTGGGTGAAGACGGGAACAAAATGTCCAAAAGCGTGGGCAACGTGGTCAGCCCGGACGTCGTGATCGAAGCTTACGGAGCTGACTCCCTAAGACTCTTCGAAATGTTCCTCGGCCCCTTGGAAGCGGTCAAGCCTTGGAGCGAGAAAGGTATCGAAGGAGTCCATAGGTTCCTGCGCAAGGTCAACCGGGAATGCCTACGCAAGGACAAGCACCTTTCAGGAGAGGAAACGGACAAGGAAACCCTGCGCCTTCTTCATGAAACCATTCTCAAGGTAACGGAGGCGATCGAGGGTTTGCGCTTTAACGTGGCAATCTCACAGATGATGATTCTCGCCAACCACATGCAAAAAGTTGAAAACTACTCGGTCGAAAGTGCAAAGACCCTGCTGCAATTGTTGGCTCCTTTTGCCCCTCACTTGGCCGAAGAGCTCTGGAGTGAATTAGGTGGGCAACCATCCATCGCAGACCACCCTTGGCCGAAGGCAAGGGAGGAACTTCTCGTAGCCGATGAAATCACCATCGTATTCCAGGTAAACGGAAAGCTTCGCGGGCAAGCCCAGTTTCCGCAAGAGGTTGACAAGGAAACAGTCCTCACGGCAGCCAAAGCGGATGAAAAAGTGCAATCTTTTCTGGAGGGCAAGGAAATCGTCAAAGAGATTTACGTCCCGGGCAAACTCGTCAACCTGGCGGTCAAGGGATAACCCGCAAGTTCAATGTCCCGATTCTTACCGGAAAACTTCGATGCGAGCAAACCGATCGCCTTGATTGCCGGACAGGGTCAATACCCGATACTTCTTGCCCAAAGGGCCCGCACAGCCGGGATTGACCTACGCTTGATCGAGCTCGGAGGCGAAACTCCAACCGAGCTTGTGAATGACTTCAAACCCGAGCAACGGGCGACCGTAAAAGTCGGGCAAGTCGGAAAACTGCTCAAGGAGTTAAAAAACCTTGATGCCGGCTATGCCGTCATGGTCGGTCAAGTTACACCGGGAAAACTCTTTCGGGGTTTGCATCCCGACCTCAAGGCAATCCGCATGCTCGCCGGGCTAGACCGCAAGAATGCCGAGACCATTTTCGGAGCCATCGGCGAGGAGATCGAGAATGCGGGCGTTCATCTTCTCGACGCTCGCGTCTTCATGGACGAGGATTTGGCCGACGAAGGGGTTATGGTAAAGGGAAAGGACAAAATCGACCCCCAACACCTTGAACACGGGATCGAAATCGCCCGCGAAAACGCCCGCCTGGACGTTGGACAGGGTGTAGTGGTGAGCCGGGGAACAGTGCTTGCAATCGAGGCATTCGAGGGAACCAATGCAATGATCGAGCGGGCAGGTTCATTCGGTGCGAAAAATTGCTTATTCGTAAAACTTGGAAAACCTGAACAGGATACCCGTTTTGACGTACCGGTCTTCGGATTGCATACTTTGCAGGCAATGACGAAAGCCGGGATCGGAACCGCCGCCCTCCAAAGGGGGTCGGTTCTTCTCCTCGACAAGCCCAAGCTTTTGAGCGAAGCAAAGAAACTCCGGATTGGAATCAGGGGCTTCTAGCTGGAATCCTCTGCCCATGCAAGCGCGTGGTCACCACTGAGAGCCAGTTTGCTTGGTGGCGATTCTAGTTCGAAGATACTCCATGGGCCCGGAAGATAGGGATATTTATCAAACACCGACTCGTCCACCGTAACCCCAAGCCCCGAACCTTCGGGCAAAGGCAGTTCCCCTTTTTCAGGGAACGGTGCATCCGGAACAAGTTCGTCCGAAAGGGGAAAAGGATACATGACGCGCGGATCCCGGTGGGCATACTGTGGGTATTCAAGCCATCTGGCCGTTTCTCTCGGAAAGCAGGATCCGATCAGGCCATCCACCACTGTCTCCAAAGCCGTTCCCCAATTATGAAAAGCAAAGGCAACCCCACTTCTCTCGCATAGCTTGAGAATGTCCGAAACCCCGCTGAAACCACCATGGTGAGACACGTCTGCTTGAGCAATATCTACGGATCCGCTCTCAATCAAACGCTCGAAACCGGCAAGATCATGCTCATGCTCACCCGCTGCAATCGGAACGATTTCCTTTGAGCGAAGCTTGGCATAGGAAGAGTCGTCATCCAAAGGAAGAGGTTCCTCCAACCAAGTTATGCCAAATGGAGCGATATCATGGGCCAGGGTCTCAATGGTCGATGCATCATATGACTTGTCTCCCATCCTCCACCAACCGTGGGCGTCCAGGCAAAGGCCGACCTCCGGCCCGACAGCCTCACGCATGAGTTCGACCGTACGCAGGTCTTCGGCAGGTCCGAGAGCCGGCCTGTATTTGTACGCAGAAAATCCAAGCTCGCAAACTGCCGCCGCTTCGTGAGCATAGGACTCTGCGGATTGGTACATTCCCGCGCTCCCGTAACAACAAACGGTTACCTGTTTGCGTCCACCGAAAAACTCAGTGACGGAACAACCTTCAAGCTTACCCCAAAGATCATACAGGGCGACTTCTACAGCACCTGCTGCGGCCAAGGCCTTGAGACCAAGCTTCGAGATCGCAAGAGAAACAAATCCTGCCGGATCGGAAAACTCATTGCCAACAAGCATCGGAGCGATGTCTCGAACAATAAGCTTTGCCGTTTCCTCGGAAGCCGCAGCCGGACCATGCCCTACAAATCCGTTTTCTCCTCGAACGGAAACAACCATGGCATCACGCTTGAACACAGTACGTCTTCCCCCGTAAAAGTCATAGCAAACCGGTTCCGGGAGCGGACAAGAAAGCAAATGAGGCTCGACCGACTGGATGATCATGAAAGAATAATTTGGGGAACAGGGAGGGAGGAAGAATAAAAAAGGCAAGAGACTTCTGCCTTCGCCGTGCATCGGACTCTCCGGTTCTATTACCTTTGCAGGCCAGGTGGGTACCCTCGCGACGCTCTTAGTCTTCCGATTTACGGCTTGACTGCAAACGGCTGTCGATGGGTTCCCTTAATGATTGGAGTAAGGAAAAGAACCAAAGCAACTTCTCGAACGATGCAGAAGTCTGCTCTCAACATAGTTATACAACCTCATTTGGTCAAGATGGAGTTCAGACTGAAATCAAGTTATCTTGCTCATGATTTTGAAACGGTATGACGAACCACGGCATTGAATCTTGCGTAAAGAAAATCATTCTTGGATTCTTGAGCCGCTCCGTTTTTCTCCAGATGATCCAAAAGTTGCCTATCCCGCACGATGACCTCACGAACGAGAAGGAATTTCGCCGAATAATCTTCCAGCACCCCTGCTTCCTTTACGATACCGTCTTTGGTCTTTCGTTCAACGACCACTTGATGCCCACGATATTTCTCAAGAATCGGTTCCCAGGCGTTGGGAACCAAGTCCGTCAAACCAGAGCCGATTTCAGTAGCACGCTTGTCAGCATTCTTCACTTTGCCCATGGACGAGTCCTTGCTGATCGCCCCCAGAATGGCTTGTGATGCTTGTCCGAAAGCATCCCTAAGCATATTATAAAAATTCAAATTCGCCCGGACAATCCGATCAATGAAGGACGGTGTCCGTATCCGGGTCAGTTCCTTCTCCCATTCCACACCGGCACGCGTATCCGGTGAAGGCGCGGGTCGAAGTAAATAGGCAATCTTGTCGACTTCGGAGGGATGAAGAACCAGGGATTCGACCTTGCCCCAGCTTTCACTCCGAATTTTTCCGTAGGCAAGTTCGATTCCTTGGGCAAAGACTCTCAAGGTACCCCGTTCCCAATTTCCTTCGCCATTAGGGATAATAACTTTCGATTTTTGGAACTTCTTTAAGCAATGATCGCGGGCCCTTCTTTTCAACGCGGTACCGGTAAGTGCGGAAACAAAAAGAAGGATCAAGGGCAACCAAAAGGCAAAGGTATCCATAATTGATTCACATTTTGGCAAAGAAACCGTGAATGACGAGTGCAATGTGCGGAGGGCCCCATTCTGACGTTTAACGAAAAATATTGTATTTTTTATAATTCGTCTGCTAAGTAATTAAAAAACCTTATCTGGCTTAACGGATTTACCATTGCCCATTTTGAAACGTCATCTTCACCCTTCTTTATTACTCATCGCGATCAGCGGGATAATCGGTTGCTCGGATGACCCAGCGGAGCCTTCTTCCGGATCGAAGACTCCTGATCAAACGAGCCCAAACTCAACCATTGCCCCGCAAGAGAAGAAACTCGAATTCCCGCTCGTCTACGTTGAAGAACTCGATCAATTCCAGGAATACTACAAGGACCAACACACGACCAGTTTCAGCCACGTCCCATCCAAGAACTGGTTCAGTTTTACTGCAGGCAGAGACGGTGTGCTAACCAAAATTCTCCTTTTCGGGAAAGCCAACGTTCTGCCCAATGAATATTATGGACTTTCCATGAGTGGGTTCATCCGCGAAGGCAACCCACTAACGGGAGCCAAGTACGGAGCCTGGAAGCTAAGCAGAGATGACATTCTCAATCAACTTGCCGCGCAGAGTTTGACCGAAAGAGACAGTGGATGGATCACCATTCGAATGCGCGGAGAAATCCCTCAGGAAATGGGACAGACTTATTTTCTCGTTTGCGACCGCATTGAGGAAAAATCTTGGTTCGGTGATTTTGCATTTGGTGAGGGAAATCCCTACAAAGCAGGTAGAAACTGGCTAAACTCTGAGCATGACTTGGTCTTCCGCACCTATGTGGGAAAGACTCAGGATCAGATCGAGCAGCAACAAATGATAAGAAAGCTCAAGGAACTTGAAGCGGTAAAGAAACAGGAAGCAGACAAGGGTGCAAGCTCTCCTCCTCCTTCCCCCATTCCCCTTGCCCCTCGCCCACCCGATCCGAATACCTTTCAAAAGCAACCTCCTGCCACAAGCAATCCTACCCCCCCGGCAAATACTCAGCCAGGTACGCCGATCCGTCCTGTGCTCCCTGACCAGAACGCTACGGACAAGAGCCTTTTCAACCGGCTATACCAAAAGCCCTGACGGGCCTGGGAATTCGAGAAAAGAGTCCTTCAAACGGCTCTGAGGAAGTAGTAGGGCTTGTTAAACTCACGAACTTGGAACAACACCTTGAGAATTGGCAAAAAATGTGGGGAGATTGGTACCAGGAGGCGGACTTGAACCGCCGACCTCCGCGTTATGAGTGCGGCGCTCTAACCAGCTGAGCTACCCTGGCGAATCCCTCTGTACATCAGGCCTGCAGCGTTTTTATGACGCGCTGCAAAATTGACGATTTCGGAACTTTGCAATAATTTATTGCAAAGTAAGACGACATTTACCTTAAAAATCGACCAACCCGAAATAGAATCAGTCAATATGAAACCACCATCACAATCATTGAAGATCGACGGTCCGGTAGTATCTGGATCAAAGCAAGTGTTCATCGTTAAAGGAACGGTACATTATCCAAAGAAATCCTTTTTGCGCAAGCGTTTTGAAACAAGAATCCAAGCCGAGCTTTATTGCAACGAACTCGACCGGCTCTACCTCAACGACAGATCGGGCGGCACGACCCGACTGACCAAGCTTTCCATCGAACAGGAAAACGAGCACCTCAGGTGCCTCGAAGTCCTCAATCGCATCGAGCAGCAAAACCCCACCCTTCTGGAAGCGGTCACCTTCTACCAACAAAACTACAAGGGGGAGACTTTCGAACGGGTCACCTTCGACGACGCCCTCGAGGCCTACCTCAAGGAAATCTCCGGAAATACTTACAAGTACCGTCGTGGCGTTCGCGGCAGGCTGATCCGCTTCCGCGACGCATGGAAGGACGAAAAGACCTTCGTGCACGAGTTCACCCGGCACGACCTCAAGGAATGGATCTACTCCGAAAAGGGCGACAAGCGCTGCCCGTGGGATTTCAAGCGGGGCAAGCTCGCCAAGAACGGCGGAGTCGTCTCCGGGGCCGAAAGAAGGAACGAGTACTCCATGCTTTCGGGCTTCTTCAATTTCTGCTACCTCGACCTCGAGGCCACCCCGGAAAGAATCATCGAGAAGGTTTCCAAGCCCCAACAGCAAAAAAGGGTTCCGGAGGCCTACACCCCAGAACAGGCCGAGAAGATTATCAAGGCCGCGATCAAGCTCGAGGAGCTGATCGCAGCGGGGGGTCCGTCGACGGGCAAGAAGCCCGACCCCGAAACCAAGGTCGTCCCCTACTTCGCCCTGGGGCTCTTCTCGGCCATCCGTCCCGAAGAAATCAAGAGGCTCGACTGGTCGGACTTTTGCTGGAACGAGTCCGGCAAGGTGGAGGTCACCATCGCCGGCAAGGGGAAGAGCGGGACCGTTCAGTACCGCACCATCACCGTTCCCGAGACTTGTGTGGAATGGATCAAGCCCTACAGGAAGGACGAGGGTCCCGTGGTTCCCCAGAAGAACATCAAGAACGTTCAACGGGTCTTCGCCATAGCCGGTTACCTCGCTCCCAAGACTTCCATCCCCGCCAAGGCGTGGCCGGAGCTTTACGCCCTTACCGGCGACCCGCAGGCCGAGGGCAAGGTCCTGCCCATCCACGACGGTCTGCGCCACAGCGGAGTCACCTACAGGCTCAAGGTGGTCGAGGACGACCGCAAGGTCGGACTCTGGGCCGGGCATAACGCGGAGGTCCAGCACAGCCACTACAGGGCTTTGGCCACCGAGGGTCAGGCTCAGGCCTACTGGAAGATTTTGCCCGAGGGATCCGACTGGGAAGAGGTCATCAAGGAAAAGGAAACCAAAGAGTTTCTGAGCAAGAAATTCTGAGCCGTCCCTCGTGTGCGCGCGCAAACATGGTAGGCATGGTAGGCAGAGTAGACATGGTAGGCATGGTAGGCTTGGTACATCGACTCCTAAGAGTCGATGGACATAGCTAACGAAATGGCCAGAGCTTCTCTTCGCCCAACCCGATCTCCCGAGCCACCTCTTCATCGGTCGGAGAATGACCCAGTTCCATTTCGATCTGATCTACCATCTGCTGAACCTTGCCCTTGAGCAAAAGGTACTCGAGCACCTTTGCCGTATCAAACTTTGTTCGCCCTTGGACAAGGGTGTAAATCCTATCGCCAACCTCTTTTGCGGTCTGATCCTTGACGTGGCTCTCCTTTGCCGAGGCGATCTTGTAATCTTCGCCAGGCTTGCCCACGGGGAGCAAGCCTCGGAAATACCGCTTGACGGCTTTTGCCTTGGCCGCAGCGGAACGCTCTGAATTCGCCCTATTGCTTGGCACGATCTTGGCCAAGTCGGAAACGGTGCAGAGTTTTTTACAGCCAAGCTTTTCAAAGGCCGACATGAGCTGGGGGTTGCCTGTAATCTCATCAGGCAAATCAATCCCCTCCAGCCTTTTTGCCCGGGCGGCGGGAGTCCACGCCAGATCATTAATATTCGCAAGCAATGCGAGGGCCCGTTTCCGGTTCTTGATTCGATCAAGCTCTTTCTTGAGAGTTTGGCGCTGAACCAAGATCACTCTGTCAAACTGCTTCTCAAGGGCACTTACCTGCTCGAGAATCTCATTCGCCTCTTCCAAAGCCTGCTTGGGCAAACTGCGCACAAGTTGCCTTCCGGACTCATCGACCTGTTCCTTGAGCTGCTCCACCCTCTTAAGCAGGGGATCCACTACGGACAGCCAGTTAGATAGGCTATCGTCTACTCTGGATGCCAGATCGAGGTCCGCCTCCTCGTGGTCCAGGTAATCATCGAGCAAGCGCTGAGTTGATTTGATTTGCTTGCAACGGAGCTCAAACATCTCGGAGAACTTTTCGTGACACTCGTTGAGGCCGACGAGTGGGTTTTTTCTCCTAAATTCGATACGCTCACAAAGAGCAAGCAGCCTCTCGACAAGCTCTGCCCTCGCCTGCTCTCCGTCAACTGGCAGCGGTTCATCAAAAACTGGCAAAACGTCATCCTTGGTTAACTGAACCTCATTAGCCTCAGCTAAAAGCTTGTTCAGTTTTTTTTCGCTGATTGGTTCAACCGGCGAAAACTTCCCATCCCGGAACAACGAGGCCGTCAGCGCATTAAACTTGAACGCATTGGTCTTACCCTGCCCAAAGGTACCCGGACCGCTTTGTACCGGTACGTCGTACATGAGGATATCGTCGCTGTCCTGCTCTGGTTTTAGATCATCCGAGCCCATGCCCCCATTCATAGTTCCGTACAAAATTTGATGCAAGCCTAAATTTTTATTTGAAAATTACGAAAGCAAGGCACATTATCTGTACATTCAGCTCACTTTATAGCACTTTGTACACTTGTGAACACCTACTCTAAAAAAAACATTAAACCGTTTTGCCCCTTGTTTGTGGGCCTTGCAGGCCTTTTTGAAAAAAATAACAGGTTTTCCGTAAGTTTTTACTTATAAATGCTAACTACCTATGCCAGATTGATACATATGACGAACTTATCCGTACAAACATCCGACCAAAAAGAAGGGAAAAGCCCCGTTTCTCTTGTCACTCCGAAGCAAATTCGTGAAACCGCTAAGGTCTCTGGCAGGACCGTTCGCCGATGGGCCAAGCAGTTCGACTGGCGTACTCACCGAGTCAACGACCGGGTGCTTCGCTATAACCGCGAAGACGTTGAAAAAACCATCGGGAGCGAGCTGCAATGAGCAAAATTTTCGTAGGAATCGACCCGCCCCTGAACGTCGCGACCAGCGACGTGACCATGGAAGACGTTCAGCTCGACAAGTTTTCCAATCTTGGTGAACTGATAGATTACCTTCAGCAACTCGTTGACGAAAGCCCCGACTGCGAATCCGTCGTCGTCGTTTGCGAAGACGTGCCGTGTTTCATCAAGGAAATCCCAGCCTCCCGATCATTCAAGCAAGGCAAGGCATTCGGCGAGGTCATCGGAGCTGTCAGGGCCCTTGGGATCCCCCTTCACCTCCTCCGCCCGCAAGCCTGGCAGAAAGGGTTTGGCGGGCTCAAAGGGTTGACGGGCTACCCACGTAAGAAAGCTTTGGCCGACCACGCCAAGCGGCTTTTCCCGAACACAAAGATCACGGTGCCCGTCGCCGACAGCCTGCTGATCCTCAGACATTTTCTCCTAACTAACCAAACAAAAACTAACTAATGAAAGTTACCAAATCCAAACCTCCCGCCTCAAAATACAAGTTCAACGTCGATCCTGAAGATCTCGTTCCCGAAGGAACAAACGTCTTCGTCTTCCTTGCCCAAAAGGAACTTTTCGACATTGAAAAACCAAAATACGGCAACCCCGGCGAAACCGAAAGAATCGACACATGGCGTGGCCTCTTCGGCAGACTCGTCGACGGCAAGCCCTACTACGCTCAGACCCGTGAGTTCAAGCAGAGCGCCTATCCCAAAAGCGGGCTTATGCAGTTCCTTACCTCCATGTTAGGCAAGGCTCCCGAGATCGATTCGGATACCGCCGATCTCGTCGGTACCGGTGCCATGCTCACCATCTCCCACGTCGAAAGTAAACTCGGCACAAAGTACGCCGCCATAACCGGCATCGCTCCCGTTCCCGAGGAGTTGGGCAAAAACCTCCCAGACGTTTCGCAGCTTCCCATACCCGGCGAAGAAGCGAGTGCACCGCCAGCTTCGGGGAGCGCATACTGATATGGCCGACGACGCCAAGGGTCGTTTCCTCCACCCGGAGTCCGCTGAGTATATTGCCGGCGGGCTTCGGGCGGCCCGACCGCTCAAGGGCGTACCGTCAGCGACGACGGTTTTGGGCGAATGCAATGTCTGGAACGACGTCGGGCTCAAGAATTGGGAGATCGGCAAAAGGCTCGAGCTTTCCCTTGAGCACGGCATCGCGGAAGGCGAATCCGTCGAGGCGTATAACAAACGCCTCGGCTCAATGCACTACCGTCAAAACGTAATGAGCGCCGCCAATCAAGGTAGCGAAATGCACGACGAATTGCAGAACGCTACGCAAGGCCTCCCTACCGCCGGAAAGTGGAGCGAGCACATCGCCCCAGTCCTGAAATGGAAGGAAGAAAAAGGCCTCGAATTCCTCGAGCTCGAGCAGGCTTTTGTCTCCCCTCTTGGATTCGGCGGCACGATCGACGTGACCGCCAAAAACAAGGACGGCCAGCGATTGATCGTCGACTACAAAAGCCGCAATTCGACCTCGAAGTACAAGATGCGGGCGTATCCGAAGGAGCTTTGCCAAGCTGCGGCGTACGGGGTGCTTCGCTGGGGGCTTGACGCCGTCATGAACGGCGAAATCCAAGGATGCAACGTCCTCATCTCCCGCAATGAACCCGGCAAGACGGAAATCGTTGGATACCCGCCCGAGAAGATGATCGAGGGCTGGCAGCTCTTCAAGTCTATCCTGCACACCTTCTTCCTTGTAAAGAAATATGATCCACGCCCCTGAGCCATATCCCGACCTTGCCCGCCATGCCGTGCCCGTCAAGGGCACGGACGGCGGCTGGGTTATTCGCTTGCATACAAGGGTCCTTGGCAACGTGCCAATCGGCCCGCGTCTCGCTCGCGGATCCGGGTTTCCGAGTATGCCTACCAAAGCGGAAACGAGGATGGAAGCAGAGGATCTGGCCGCTCGCTGGAACGTTTGGCTGATGGAAAACAAACCCAGCCCCAAGAAGAGAAGGAAGCGCCGTCGATGAAACCTCGTAGCAAGATCAAGGCAAGCCCCACGCAGGTCCACCAGGACCGCAAAAAACAGGCTGACCGGACCCGTTGCCGAGGTTTCGACGGTTCTGGGCATGAGGCTGGAGTGCGCCAAGTGACACAACCACCCCTTCGACAAAGGGGGGAAGGTCCGGAACACCCTGAGAATGGGGACAATCCCTGCATACATACGCCTTCTGGCACTAGTACAAACTTTCCTGACAGTACTGAACACCAAAAACAGGACCATGCGCAATCCATAACTTTAAAGCAAAGTGGAAGTATGCAAAACGCAAATTCACAACCAAAAACTTTAGCGATGTTCGCAAACGTCGGTTTCTCCACAGTTGACCGCGATAACGTCGTCCTCGCAACCGAGCTTCTACCAGAGCGCTGCTCGTTTCATGAGCAAGTGAATCCGGGTGTGCCTGTTATACAAGGCGATATCAGCGACGCGGAGGTTAAGGCAGCCGTTATTCGCAAGAGTAAGCAAAGCGGCGTCACCGATATTCTTGCCACGCCGCCATGCCAAGGCATGTCCAGTCAAAACGGAAAACGTAAGCTCAACGACCCCCGCAACCTTCTCATCGTCGACCTCATGGAAGTTTTCAACGGGATACGGCCCGAAACCATGATGATCGAAAACGTGGAGGAAATGGCCAAAACCACAATCAAGGTAAAGGGCAAGCAAATCAACATCGTCGACTACATCAAGGCTCAGCTCCCGAAGGACTACCACTTGAGGCAAAATATCTGCGACGCTGCTGACTACGGTACCGCTCAGCACCGCCGCCGCCTAATCATCCTTATCAGCAGGATCGGAGTATGGGAGCACCCTAGGCCCCATGGTAAATTTGTAACCGTCAATGAAAGCATTGGCCATCTCCCAGCCCTCGAGAGCGGAGAGTTTAGCTCGATCCCCTGGCACCACGTCAGGAAATACGACCCTATGCACGTCAGAGTAATGTCGCATACCCCAACGGGAAATACGGCGATGGATAACGCGGTTCATTTTCCCAAAAAGAAAAACGGCAAAAAGGTTAGCGCTTTTGCCACCGCCTACAAACGTAACTGGGATGACAGGCCCGCCTACACTATCCACAGTAATTCGAACGCCCCAAGCAGCCAAAACAACATCCACCCGGGGACCAAACAGGCCAACGGCACCTATAACAACGCACGTTGTTTTACCGTAAGGGAGTTGCTTGTCCTCTGCGGACTCCCGGAAAACCTTTTGGATAAATTTGCGGTCAAGCTGGCTGACGGCACGTTCAAATTCGTCTTGGACCCCAAAACGGAAAATCACCTTGGCCCCCGTAAATGCCGAGAAAAATTCATACGCACCGTAATCGGCGAAATGTTTCCGCCAAAGTTCGCGGCTGCCATGTATACCACCGCCCCCAGCTCCCCGTCACCGTCGTCAAAAACGACGGCGGACGGCAGCGTGCTTTTCCTTGGTAACGGGGATGGTGTGTACCCGTTGCCACGACCATCCATTAAAGAAAAGGACATTAGCGGTAACGGGCAAGATTCGGTTACGGACGGCTTAAACCAGCCTTCTTGCCCCGTAACAAACTATCCGTACGCGTCGGGTAAAAGAATACAACCGATAGCGCAAGCTAAGGCCGGTGCATATTCTGCCACTATGCCCACGGAATTAATTTTTATAAACATAGCTGATCAGGTTCGCCCTGTGACGCCAGGGGCACAAGGGCCCCAAATCATACGCATGAAAAACGTAGCAAGAACCCACCGACCCGGTGGTAAAAAGGGTACTGGAAGAGATTACCTAGAGATTACTAAGCTAGGTAAAAGCGGTATTGTCCGCGAAATCGTGCGCAAGAGCGACGGGTTGAATCCAAGCACGCCTCACTTCATTGAGGCCATTCACGATAATACACGGGAACCTAAGGGCCTGCCAAAAACAAAAAATGGCAGGTTAAAAAAGGGTGCGTTTGTCAGGCACATCAAAGAGACGTATAGGGCCATGAAGGAAAAGTTCGACCCCGCCCCCGGACGGAACTGGAAGGGCATCAAGGCGAAATTTCTTGATTCGGCGGTGATCTGCAAGGCGGAAATCAGGCTTCGCGGCAAGATTGGCGGAACTGATACCGTTGGCGTTCCCGTCCAATCCAAAACGGTTACCGATGCAGGAGATGACCAATTGGACTTGTTTCTGGATAACCAAGCCAAGGGTAACCCTAAGGCCGCTACGCAGCTCGGTGGGGAATTCGAGCTAAGCTTATCGAAAATTGAGGTCAATGTCCTCCAGCTGATGGATAACTACAACCGTCAGGTTGCCAAACTCCCTTACCATGAGCGTTTGGTAGCAGTTAACTTGGGCCATCACGGCCGTAACAAGTTCGTTCAAAACATCCTCAACAAAAGGCCCAAGAATTGATGGACCCACGAGAACAGTTCGGTGTGTTGTTCGCGGAAATCATGGTCGCCCTGGCGGACTCTGCCCTGTCTCTTGACGAGGCCGAGTCCGTCCTTGGCGACGCCCATGAAATTCTTGAAGACAACGACCAAAGCCAGCTAGCTGGCGACTTTAATTTCCACATCCTCAAGCGCCTGCGTCGGATCCAGCACAAGCTGCTAGAATTAGAATCAGCAATTCTAGACGACGAACCGCAAGGCCCTTGGCAACTCCCATTCCCTCCTAATGACATCTCCCGAAACTAACGAAGAAAGTGCGGGCCGCCGAGCTTATGAGCAGACCCTCTATAAGCACGCGGTCGAGGGCGAAAAGCGCTTCTGGTCTAAGAACGAACTCCGCACCCGCCCCGGCCTGATCGAGGACGGCTGCCCTCCCAACGCTACCCGGACCAACATTCCGCGTAGCCTAACTTTTAATCCCCTTGAAAAGCGTTGCTACCGCAGCGGGGCCAGAGCCCGTCACCACAAGACCGATGAACAAAATTAAAAAACTCCCATCCGAGTTCAAGGCACTCGGCTACGACCTTACGTTAATTGAACGCACCGGCAAAATAGCCTGGTATGAAGCCCGATACGTAAACGGCACCAAGATCAAAGGCTACTTTGTTCTAAAGATCAGGGTGAAAAGGGCTCAAAACGCTCCAAGCGGAAAATTCGTCCCGGCATACGAGGAGGGTCCCGTTGAAAGCGAAGGCGGCCAACGCGCTCACTTTTACATGGCCAACTCCCGCGACCTAGCAAAAGGCCACTTCGAGGTCTTGGTGGCCGAAGAATTTTCAATCAAAAACCAACCTGCAAAAGCATGAAACCTCCCAACAAGAAACAACCTCCCAAACAGCCATTAACAACCCGCTTGCGTGCCCTGGGGCACGAGCTCGGAATGGCAGAACTTTACGGGTCCCACAAGGACCTGACCAACAAGAAAAGGGCCCATCAGTCAATGCTTCGCGCCCACTACTCAGGCCGTGGAAAATGACGAAATTGAATACGATTACTACATCGAACTCGCCCGGCTCTTTGACGAGGAGGACATCAGATGCCCTCCCCACGGAACCATTTATGAAGAAGACACCAATAAGCACCAAGACGGAGACGCTGCCGCTACTAGACAAAAACGCCCAAAAGGGGAAAAAAGGGAATCCAATGGATCTACCGCCAAAGGAGATGGCTAAGCTTCAGGCCAACTATCTTCACCTGGCCAAAATGGACGAATTCATGATCGAGGTTCTCCGCGAGATGGGGCTCCGATCTGATTGCGAGAAGTCAATCAGGGAGACGACTGACCGAATCATGGCAATCGAAGACGTCGAGTTCAGGGACGCCCTTATCCAATGGATTAACCACCGCCACGAGGCCGACATACCCGTCATGCCTAAATGGACTGGCCAAGAAATGGCAGCGTGGATTGGGACCACCACTACTCGAGTTCTTCAGATCGTGGACGATGCGTTGAGAACCTGCCACCGCAAGCTCGAAAAGCTCGTCGAAGACGAGCCTACTTCTACGAGCCACGGCGAAGTTTCCGCAGAAACTATCCAAAGCTTCACCGTTAACGAGGAGGATACTCAATGATCGTAGGCAACACGGCCATGGCCAGGCTAAAGGCCATCGCCGCGAAGGACTACCCTTCCTACCACGCACGGATCCGGGCGACTGCGTTCGTTTTCAAGGACACATGGCCCGGTCACCCCGACTACTGGGAACAGAAGCTCTACGAGGCCGCCGGGGCCTGCACCGCTTACCGCGAGCCTAACCGGAACGAGATCGAAAACCTTGTCGACTGGGTGGATACCGTGGAGGGCGGCGTTGAGCGCCCGAAGCCCGTGCCCGTAGCCGACGAAGCACTCATTGCGGAGGTCGCCAAGAATGGCGACCTCGACACATTAAAGGCAATGTCCGGAGAGATCCCGCCAAGCGTGCACGCCATGGTCGACGGGTTGTTTGACGACGACCCTTACCTTTGCATCGCCAATTCCGTCTTTGACACGGCGATTAAGCGCAAGTCGGATTGGTTGAGCGAGGATATCGGTCGGCACCAGTTCCTGCTTCCTAATCCGCTAAAGGATACGTCTTCACGCAGCCATGCAAACGTCGCCGAGCAGCGATACATGGTTTTCGAGTGCGACACGATGGGCGACGACTTTGATCGGCAGGCCGCCATGATCATCAGGTTGAACAAAATCCTGCCGCTGGTTTGCGCGACCGGTTCCGGTGGGAAGTCAATCCATGGATTCTTCCGGTGCAAAAATTACAGCGAAGAGCAGAAGAATATCTTTCTCGACTACGCTCACCGCTTGGGTGCAGATCCGGCAACCTTAAAACCGGGCCAACTTGCCCGCCTCCCCGGAGGCTGGCGCCACGACAAATCAACCGAACAGGAGGTCTTTTTTTATGCCTGACCCACACCAATCATTCTCCGAGGCCTTTCTACGGCCCGGGTTCTTTGCCGACGCACCAACGCCAATCTCAGCGGTTCCACAGACCGTGACGGAGCAACTGACCGAGCCACAGGTTCTTGTCGGACATGAGCCGCCACCGGCTGACGTCGGAGCGCTGCCGCCATGGACACCGTTTAACGCCTTTCCAAGGCAGCATGAGCTCATCAAGCCGCCCCTGCTTGTCGACGGTATGCTTCACCAAGGGTCCAAGATGGTCCTTGCGGGCCCGTCAAAGGGATTCAAGACCATGGCCCTAATGGACCAAGGTCTTTCCATCGCGACAGGCACCGAGTTTTGGGGCAGAGAAACAACCCAAGGCACGGTACTTTTCATAGACTTTGAGCTGACGCCCGTTTGGGCCCAGGACAGGCTCTGGACGATACTGAAGGGCAAGGGACTTAGCGAACCACCGGAGTCTTTTCTCTATTGGCCGTTGAGAGGAAAGTGCTACGACCCGGAGGTTGTTCTTCGGGTACTCGAGGAAAGAGTGGACGGCATCGCCAACCTGCGTTGCATCTATGCGGATCCGTACTACAAGCTCTCAGCCAATCTGGATGAGAACCACGCAGGCGCCGTGACTTCGCTGCTGTTGGCGCTCGAGCAGTTCTCGGAAAGGACCAAGGCATCGATTGTATTTTCCCACCACTTCAACAAAGCCGGTTATGCGTCAGGGCAAGGGGGCCCAGGTAGCGGTGACCATGTAAATAAAATGTCGGGATCTTCAAGTTTTGCACGAGATCCAGATTCAATAATTACGATGTCCAAGCACCCGGATGAAGCCAGTTGCATGGTAATCGAGGGTACCATGCGTAACCTTCGTTCCCCTGAACCTTTCGTAATTGAATTCGATTACCCCGTCTTCAAGATCCGCGACGATCTAGAGGCAATCCCTCAGCGCCGTCAGCACCAAGGGGGGCCTAGCAAGCCGAGCCCCGAGCAGGTTTTGTCCAAGTTGACTGACGCAGGTATGATGACCCAAAAGGAATGGCAGGACGCCGCTACGGCGATGGGCCTGTCGATACCGGAGTTCGAGTCCATTGTCGGTAAGCTCCGTGGAGCCAGGAAAATCTATCTTGCCCGCAACGACACCGGTGAAGTCATCTGGAAACCGGAGGAAGAGAAATGAAACCTCGAGTACTAGCCATCGCCGAAGAATTTGCAGCCAGCGTTGACGACTCGGTTCCGACGGACGCCTTCTCGTCTTCGTTCTGGATCGGAACCAAGAAAGGTCCGACCGGCAAACTGGCAAAGATGATCGTGCCTACCTTTGGCAAATACGCCGAGGCCCTTGCTGACCGTTTGATGAAGCTCGACTGGGCTGTCATTGGGTTCCGCAGGCTAAGAAGAAATTCCCAGCAGACATGGGTACCGGAAGAGGAGGATGAAAACCTCCCCTACCCCTTCCATGCCATGGAGCCTGACGGGGTTTACGTTCTCACAGTAGCCAACCTTAACAAGAAACAAAATGAACCAAAGAATCCGTTTTGAGGATGAAGCCCCTCATGCCCTGCTTAATCGCAAGCAAGTTGCAGAGCGACTAGGGGTGCACTTCAATACCGTCTACCGCCTGACAAAGCGAGATCAGCTCCCTTGCGTAAGGATAGGTAAAAGGACCGTCAGGTTTACCGAGGAGGCCGTCCAAGCCTACCTTGACTCCAATACGTGGAATATGCGCCCGTGACCTACCTAAATCTCTCCAGAGTCTCCGACGGTGTCGACTCCCGGACAGCCGGTGGGGCAAGAAAGCGGTTTGACCGCTGCGGCGGAGCAGCGACAGCTGCCCGCCGTCCTTGTCCACCTGCGACCTGAGGCATGAACTGCCTCAGCCCTTCCGGCCCTTGCGGCGCGGCTTGCTGCCCTTGGGGGGCTGGTTGCCCTTCCCCCGCAGGGTTACCTTGAACTCTTTCTCGAGTCGTGCTATCGCCCGATCGCCTGCCTTGCGGAGGAGATCCAAGCTCGGAGAACTGTTGTTTTGCGTATCCTGAGACTGTGTCATTTGTTGATGCCTTTGTGTAGCCAAGTCGCTTGGCGGTATCGATTATGAAAAACCATCGTGAGGCCTGAAGGGAGCTCCTGTCGAACGTTTCTCCTGTCATAGATTCGAGCTCCTCCTTGAAGATCTCCGTGAACCTAGTCATGAACAAATGCTCGTCGACCGTTTCCGGTAAACCGGTGCGTTCGTCAAACATTCCCCGGAAGTAGCTTCTGATGAATCTGGCCTCCCAGACGTCGATGGTGTTGTATGCGTGCCTGCCGATCGAATTGAGCGTGAAGGCCCCGACCTTCGGCCCGAAAATGAAAACCCGAGGAATGAGCTCGTCCTGCCCTGTTGCCTGCTTGACGATTCTTTTGACGTCACTCGGCTTGCCGATTCCTCCGGCGTAACCCATCTCCCGGTTAAACTGGTTGAGCTCCTTCATGGGGACCGCTTCCTCGAGGAACGCCACCGCCTCGCTTATGGATCCCCTCTCCTGAATGAGGCGATCAAATATCTTGAGGGTGCGGGCCTTGTTCGACATCGAAGTGGACCCGATTGAGAACGGGCTCGACTTGAGCTTGGGGCGACCCTTGATCATGTCGACCACGACGTCATTGAGGTTTCCCTTCTCGAGGAACAAGCTCGTGGCCCCGATGCCTTCGTTCGTGTTTTGTCGAAGCTTGGTTCCCGGAGACGTGAGTCCGAAGGCAACCTGAAAGAAAAGGAACTCTTCGTCGCTTACTCTCCCAAAGTAATCGTCGAAGGCCTGCCTGGTGATCGCCATGTCGTTGTCGTAGAAGTCGGCAAAGTCAGGGTTGTCACGCATGAAGGGCATGACGTCCTCGATGGCGCGTCTCGCGCCCTCTCGCAGGGATCTGGCCGAAGCCTTGACCTGACCGCCAACCTTGCGGAGCATCTTTGGCAGCATTTTACTGAAGAAAGTTTCCTCAAACGCTTCCGCCACGCGGCCACGTTCTTCGACCAGTTTGATCGCGTCCTGAAGGACGGGCATGAGCATAATGTCAGGGTTGCCCGCATCGAAGGTGCCACGGTTGCCTGTGGCTGACTTGATTTGATTTGAGACGATCTTCTTCCATTTCGCAGGAACCTTTTCGTTCGTTTGATCCCAAGTTGGAGCCAAGTTGCCCTGCTCATCTAAGTACGAATAGGAAAAGTCCCCTCCGAGATCATCACCCTCATTGCTAATCAAACCATTTACTTTCCTTAGAGCGACGTCATGCGACTTGTCGGGCAAGCCGGGAAAGTTGTTGATATCAAAATGATCGACATCCACAATTTCACCATCTTGGTTTAAGGTTTCTACGACCCACTCGTATTCGTGGTAAGGAGTACCTTCACCAAGATGCTTTGTTTTTCGTGGGTACTCCCTGCTTTCAATCCTGCCTCGACCAGCGCCAGCCTGATCGGCTGGCATGAGCATCGCGTCCGGAGGAAGCCTGCCCTCGGGAATGAACGCTCTATCGTCGGAACCTAGACGCCCGGCGGGCGAGGTTGCTTCAGTCCCTGCGTCCTTTCCAGCTCTCGCAGGGCCTTGAAGAAGTCCCTCGCTCCCCTCTTGGCGAATGCCCTGCGATCTTCGCCAGGCTGTTTCCGCAAAGGCTGAAAGATTATCGGGTTTTCTTTGGATGATGCTTCGGGCTGATTCCCCGAATCCTTTTGGTATGATTGGTCGGCCATTTTTATCCTTGGTTCGTATTTCCTTGAATGAGTTGAGTGAAAAGATCGCGTCTTGGTCGCCCCAAAGGGCTACCTCAATCGCGGAGCGGTAGTCCGACAATGGGAACACAACATCGAGAACGAATCGATCCGTCACCGTGTCATACCATCCGCCTAAATGGGATCCGTCCCTGTCGAAAACGTCTTCAAATTTGTAAATGTAATCCTCGAGAGAGCGTTCGTTGAACTTGTTGGGTCTGATGAATGCCTCGGTTCTTTTTTCCGGGGCCACGACGAATCCCTTGTCCGCCCATTTCGCCTGGAGGTTAACGGTGAACCCATCCGGGTTCTTTTGCACGAGCTTACGAAGGTCGGCCAGCTCCCTTTCCGTCATTCGGGGAAGCAACATCTTCTCGGTAATGGCGACGTCAGATTCATCAAAAATGACGTAGTTGTAGTCGCCCTTGCCCTTAGATCGGGATGAGCCGTCCAAGTACTTGATGCCCGGAATACCCATGTCTTTAAGGGCGGCAGATACTGCTGGCTTACCTCCCTTCAACTTGATTGCCATGTCTCCATAAAGAACATCCCCGTTCTTTTCTATGTCTTTCCAAAATTTTGGGTGATTGGAGTCGAAAGGCATTTCTCTTGCCGGCTGGCTTCTTGTCGTACCAATTTCAAGCTTTTCAATCAAAGGCTCAATCTTCTCCCTCACCCCCTTGGGTTGCTCGGACAGAGGCTTATCCCATAGCAGATACTCGTTCTCCTTCGGGGCTAGTTCGACTTTGTAGAGGGAGCCAAAAGTCTCGTATTTAGCATCCTCGAAATACCTAATCGCCTTCGGGTCATAATCGTTTTCCTTAAAATATCGTATCACATCCGAAGGGGATTCATGCATCATCAGTTGTTCAAGACCTTCGGCAATCTGATAGTCCAATTCAGTTGCTCTAGGGTTTCGGGTGAAACTGTCATATTCTTTATTGATCTGCCTCCCGTTGACCTTCATCTTTTGAGGGTCATACCCTAATGCTTGTCGATAATGATCAGCCACTTGCTTCTTCCCTGCAAAGTAAAGCCCATGCCCATAGGCTTGCGCTCCCTCACCCGTTCCGATCTGTGCAGTCTTGAATTTGCCTAAAGGAGCGCCTTCCTCGGCTTTGAAAGTGTGAGGAGTGCCGTGGTAGGCTACGGGAGCAAGCTGACGGGGGTTAAGATTCTGAATAATCTTATTCATGTTCACGGAACCCAACGCATCGCTCCTCCTTGCGTTGCCGATTCTGTCTAACCTTCTCGAGCGGATGCTCTGCTGACGTGAACTCCTGCGGTCACCCAGTCCCTCGAGGATAGGGTTCTTCGCTACTTGCTCCGCATTCACTTTGCCGATTGCGGCGTTGATTAGGTCCCTTTGGCCAGGCGTGACCCCACTTTCGGGGGACCCGTTCTTGATGTTGTTGGTGTGGTTATCGAGGTACTTGGGCAAAAGGTCCATCGCCCTTTGAGCCAAAACGAAATTGTTTGTATCGACCAAATTGCCGTCAGGGTCCCGAGTGCCGAATTCCTCGAGCATCTTTTTTCCCCAGCCCTTGGACTTGGCGAACCACTCAAGATTCTTTGAAAAGGCATCGATCGAAATTGTTTGGATGACTACGTTGCCGTCCTTTGTTAGTTCAACCCCGAAGGGCAAAGAAGGCCTGTCCCCTCCCTTAATCTGACCGTAGACCTTTCGCCCCGCCTTATTCCATTTCAAGGCGGAATAGTAGAACAAATTCCAAGCCTCACCGGTTCCGTTCTTTAAGGTGGAATTAATCATCTTGAGCGCATCAAGTTGGTGAGGGTTGTACCGGTTGAGCTTGCCTAGCTCATTAATGATCGAGGGATCCAGAAACCTGCCGCTTGCCCTGAGCTTGCCGTCAGCAGTTGTCTCGAGGGCAACGTGGCCCTCGCCAAAAGATTCTCCTGAGTCTTCCTTCTTCTGGATTATTTCAAGGATGTCATTGGCAAGCTGCTTGTTGTTTTTGTTTACCGTTCTGGTCGGCAAAAACACGGGCCTGCCAGATGCGTCCGTTTCTATCGATCCGTCATCACGGATCGATACATGGCCACCTGCCTTGAGACTTGCGGCTATCGACGGGTTCTCCAAATCCTTTGCCGTAAATGAAGCGGTAGCGGTTTCATCTCCGAAGGCATGATCGACTAAATTACCACGATTCGCCGACCATGCCCGTCTTGCCTCGCGGTTCAGCCCCCTGACCTCGTTGTTGTAGTCCTTGATCATTTTGGTCAGGGCCGGGATCTGCTTTAGCCCTGGCATCAGACCCGTGGGGTCTGCTACCAGCCCCGTGGACTCCTCCGTGGCCAGACCGATTCGATGAAAGAACTTTCTCATCCCGTTCATGCCAAACAAAGGCCTGACAAGTGCCTTCATCAGTTTCGTGCCAGCACCTTCGTAGTTTTGCTTAACGAACTGCCCGCCGAAGTAGTACTCCGCCGAGTGAGCCGCGAAAACCTCTCTGGCGATCAGACTGTCGTCATTTGCGTATCTTTGGTATTGAGGTGAGTCTTTAGAGTGCCCTGCCTTCTCAAGCCTATCCAAGTACTGCTGGCGGTGCCCTATTCTCTTTGCCCTGCCGGCCTTGACGTCGGCATGAGTTGCTGAGAACTCCATGTTTGGCTTGTAGATCTGGTTGCCATCCTTGTCCGTAACGATGACAGGCTTTCCGTTTTCGTATTCCGTAAAGAAGCCAGGTTTTTCTTTTTCTACCGAACCCAAGACTTCCTCGATGATATGCGGACCAAAACCATACGCATCGATGTGGTGGCCGATCTCATGCCCCAATACCGCAGAGAGGATCTGAGCCGGGGATGATTTTTCATAAACCGTAAGCACCGACTCACCGTTTACGGTTTGCCAGCTTGCGTTGTCCTTGCCCTTTTTAAACCTTACCACGACGTCAGGGTTCTGGACCTGAGAGGTGGCTATCGCCTGTTGAACGGTTTTGCCAAAGCCTTCGTAAATTGTCTTTTCACCTGCACTCAGGTGGTCCCTTTTGAAGATGGCTACGTCACCGGCCATCTTCTGCTGAAGCTCTGCCCCACCCTTGACTCGGCCCAGGTGGCCAAGGCCCATACCCACCACAAGAGGAAACACGGATGCGCCAAGGGCACCTCCGGCACCTTCTGGTCCGCCAATGGCATAACCAAAGGCGGCAGGGAAAGAAGCAGCTCGAGCTGCGGTGCCAACTAGCCTTCCCCCACTCATCAAGGTGTTTCCGAATCCGGTTCTGGTCAAGGCGCCTGCCGTAGCCTGAAGCACAGGGGAAGGACCAAATTGTCGGGTCGGTGAAAATACCGCCCCTCTCAGATCTGCGACCGTTCCGCCTAAGGTTAGAGCTGACGAGCGGTCCAAAGCAACATTTGTCAAAGACGCAGGAGTAGGCGACGTTTCCGCAATCAACTGAAAGGCCGGGCTGCTTGCCTGAGCCTCTGCCAATTCCCTGCCGAAGATGGCCATATCTCTGCCAAGTCGGGTTACGAGCTGGCTGCCGCCTGGGGCCAGCAAGGTAGCAATGGCGATGTCAGTAAGCGTTGGATCAAATTCAAAGCCGCCAGTAGCCACTCCCGCTGCGGTTAGGCCTAAACCGGTCCTTGTGGCCGTTTTGGCCGCAGCTGTGGCCGCAGCCTCCTCCATCCCGGACCTCATGAATAAAGTCGTCAGGCTTTCCTCCGGTAACCTGTGCAGAAATTCGAGAGTGCGGCCAAAGGTTTCCACGGTGACCCCCGCACCTTTAAGGGCTTGTGCCGTCGTCCTATTCAATAACGGAGCCTGTGGTCCGGGGGCACGATTTAAGGCATCCATCAGGCGGGCTGTCGTCGGAGAGAAAGACGCTTCCTTTTGAAGAGCGGTTATGCCGAGGCTTTCCGCCACGGCCTTGTTCTTGGCGACTGCCTTGTTTAGTTTCTCTTGAGATCCGGCAATTTCTGAAAGTCTTGTTTTCGCCTTTGCAAGCAATTGGTTTTGAGCGGGGGTCCTTTTGATTCCTTCCTGGGTAAGTTGCTTGACGGCTGTATTCATCGCCACTTCTTCAGACGCCTTGACGGAAAGTCCGCGAATGGCCCCACGAGAGATTGAATTTCTAACCACGTTCAGCGCCCCTGACGCTCCCATCGTTAGCCCAAAGTCCGGAGACATGGGAATAGACAGAGCCATTGCTTGAGCCATGTCAGGCTCGACTGCGCCTGATCTTAATTCCTTGAGCGTTTCCGTATCCGGACCCGGTTGCCCAAACGAGCTGCCGATCTTGGGGTCCGTGGTAAACATAGCCATACCGACGCCCTTGGCTCCTCCGAGCAAGGCGGCGGTTTCAGCTCCTTGTTCAGAGAGCTCTGCGGTTTTCTGGCTTTCGACTAAAAAGTCGAGGTAGTTAAGGTTGTCCCCTCTTTCAGTAGCGTTACCTGTGATTACTTCGCCGATGTCTTTTGCCCATTGCTCGCCCTTTCTGCCGACGATGTAGGACATATTAAAGGCCTCGATGGCGGCTTGACCCCTAGTGGCAGAATCCCTCGCCTTGTTCAGTCCAAGGGCTCGATCCGTGACCTGTCTTCGCATTGAGCCGTCATCGGGCAACCCGGCAAACTTCAACGACTTTGAAAGATCGTCAGACATTTGGTCCGCCCAACCGGAATCAAAGAGCCCGGAAGTCTCGGTCAATCCTGTAAAATACTGTGCGGCCTTGGTCACTCCCTTTTCGTAGAGATCCCCTTGGTACTGGTCCGGCCTGGCACCTGCAAATTGACGGGAAAACAGTTGCATTCGTTTACCCTGCTCTTCGCTTTGGACGAGGTTTTCGACTCCCTCCGCCATTTCCCCGGCCATGTGGCTGAATGCTTCCGTAAAAGAACCACCCTTGAAGAATTCGCTGTCCAAAGCCTTCAATGCGAGATTTTGAACCTTTTCGTCTTCCCGGTTGCGCTCATACTTCTTGAGGAGTTTCATCGGCAACTCCGGGTCATGTTGCCGAAGGACGTCAAAAACGTCCTTCTCATCAAGGTTATTGTCTGAGTTCAACTGGAGATTCACCCCCAGTATGTCGGACTGAACATGGAAGACTGGCATTAGAAGTTGTCCAGATTGATCAGCTCGACCTTTTTACCTGAAGACGTAGTTAGCGAAGGAGTGCCGGGTTGAGCGGTTGATCCACTCCCCACCTTGAGGCCAAAGCTTGTAAGCTTGTTCTTGAACTTGTCACTCAATTGGGTTTGTAAACTCCGAAGCGAATTTATCGCTTCAGGGGCGTCAATATTGTCTCCCTTCTTAAAAGGGTTAGCCACGATATCGTCCAAGATGGCTCTTTCGCTGTCAGTAACCGTACCAGGCCCAAGAACTTCTTCCCGCATTTGACCTTGTATGCTTTTGACCAAAGCGTTGGCTTCCATCTTCAGGGTGCTATCGTCCCACCAGCTTTCCTGTCCTCCTATTTCCATCAATCTGGAGAACATACCGTTCATGGCATTGAAGTTGGGAATATCATTCTTCAATTCCTCGGCGACCTTGGCGCTTCCAACTGTTCCGCTGATCGGGAGAGTTTCGTCCCCCACTTGAATGGAGTTCGCCTCTGGTGTGAACGTCTTGAATCCTTGATCCTGTGCGAAGCCGACCGACTCCTGTTGAAATTTTGCGAATTGAAGCGGGTCTATCGCATTGGCCATAGCTTCTTTGTTTGCACGCTGAATCTCCTGCAAGCCCATGCGTGGATCAATCTCACCTAACTGAACCTTCTTGGCTATCTCCTGCCCATAAGATCTGTAGCGCTCAGGCAATGCTTGAACGGCAGGAGCCGGGCCCTCGGTCATTTGTGGTGGAGGAGCAAAAGGATCAGGGTCGAGTGGTGGTATTTCGACACCTGCATCGACGTCGGCTTGGGTAAATGGTCTTGTGGGTTGGGCGAACATACTTTGGGCAAAGTCTTTGCCCAGTTGATCTGTCTCAGCCTTATTGAGGTATGCGTCGAGAAGCATAGCTTCCTGTCGGCCCTTTCTGCCCTCATCCCTTTCAGCCTGAGCTCTGGCCATTTCTTGATTCTCCATTTGCATACGGGCTTGAGCAAAAGCCATGGCCTGCTTGGCTAAGGCAGGGTCTTTTGATACCGCTTTTGCGGCCTCTGCCGCTTCCTCTCGACTGGTTATTCCAAAGCTTTGAAATATCGGATTGGTCGCATCTTCATCGTACATTCTGATGAATTGATTTTCGGAAGCTTTCTCCCTCTCCTTCTCTTCCTTGTTCTTTCGGAACTTCTCGATGGAACTGCCAATCGTCTTGCCAAGATTGGCAAACATCTGTCCCTGAATAGCACCGCCCTGTGCGATCAGATTGGCGGCATTAGAGGTGTCCGCCACTCGGTAGTTTGTATTGAAAAATGTCATGATTATCGTCCCCCCGGTAAGTATCCACCCGATAACAATCCTCCCCCAAGCGAACCAAGGCCCTGAAAGATTCCTGCTGTTCGTGAACCTTGTGATTGCATTCGAGCCGCCTCCAAGCCTGCTTGGTTAGCGTAGGCTTGGGAGGTGTAGTCGATACCGGCTTGAGGATTAAGGTAAGCAGGACCGCTTTGCAGTCCATAACCTGCTCCTCCGAGGATGCTCTGAGCCTGTCCGACAGTCGATCCTCCAGATCGACCAAGGATGGCTTGAAACGGGTCGAGTTTGTTGGTCTGTTGAAGCGCCAACTCCTGCATCCGCAAGCCTCCCTCTTGTCCGAGTACGGACTGAGCAAAGGCTCTGTTCTGATTAAGACGGTTACGGTCCTCCAAAAGCTTGGCGGTTACCTCGTCCTCGACTGAACCTACGTCAAAGGTTCGTCCAAGAGTTGTCGCTCTGGCCCTGCTCGCTTGTTCGATGTTTCGCTTTTCACGGTCAGTAAGTCCTTGGCCCATCCCAAGCAAAGCTTCGTTTGCAAGAGTCTCTCTTAACCCTGCCCCGGTGGGCGTACCCGTTTGAGCGATCTGAGCAAGCATTGGGTCGGTTGCAGTCTGACCTTGAGTAGGTTGAGCCTGTGCAGGTTGAGCGGTTGCAGGTTGAGCGGTTGCTTGTGCCATAGGATCAACTTGTCCAGCCCTTCGCTCGCTACCGTCAGGCGTTCTTTGCTCAATCATGTCATTGGCGAATACGTCTGAAGGGCCGCCCACTTCACCAATGCTGGTCATGATGTTCTGGTCCTTAAACTCGTCCATCACTCCCTTGTAGCGACCTGCCAAGCGTTCAACGTCTGCAAGGTCCCTTTCACGGGACCTTGAAAGCTGAGAGCCTCCAATATCTTCGGTCAGGACTGAGAGTCCGAGGAACTTGTTGTCTTCATCAAACCCTGCTCGCCTGTCTTCGCCCTCAAGCATTCTCGAATCACCAAGCAAGTCTATCATCCCGTCACCCCTTCTCTCCGAAGGGATGGATGCGGTCTGCCCTGCTTTGCTCAGGTCGGTAATGATGTTGCCTTGATCATCCGTTGCGAAAACGGGTTCTTGAGTGGTGGGAGTAGTGGTTGCGGAAGAGGTTTTTCTCTCGTTTGCTAATACTTCCGCTTCCCGAGATGCTTGCTTTGTAAGCATTTGCCAATGCGAATTAGAGACAGGCCCTATTTTTTGTCCCCCAGTTGAGCCTACTAGCTTTCCCGACTCGTCATAAATACCATACTTAGGAAGGGTGCCGCTTGTTTGTTCAGAATTAGGGCCAACTCTTCCAAAACTACCATTATCGATTGTTTTGATTGTAAAATCCCCTCCCTGAACAGTTTCGCCCGGCACGTCTCTTTGTCCCGTGACTAATCGCCCTTGCTCATCATAAGTTCCCGTGACTGCATCCCTTTGCCTTCCCAACAAGGTCTGCTTGAGAATGTCCGTATCCGTTTGGGCGGTGGATTTGCGAAGCGGAGCCTCGTAGGTTTCAAGGAGGTTTTGCAAGCCTCCCGTATCAGCAAAGTTTCCACTTCCTCGCAACAGATCGACCTGAGCTTTCAGGCTATCAGCCATTGCCTCCGAGTAGTTCTGCTGGGCTGGTATATTGATTGATGGTGAACTTCCCATTATTCCTTCCTCCGATTAATTTGGTCGTAGTCGAACCACATCACGGGCTTGTTCTTCAAGGCCCGTTGCCATCCTACGAATGGCAATGGATATGGTATTCTTTCGATAAACTCTGAAATGCATGACTCTCCGATTGCTGTCTTCACAAACCAAGAGTCTGGTGCAGTCACGTTCCATTGATCGACAGGGTCACCCCCGTCCTTTCGGACTGCTTTGCCAAGCAAGAGGCTGTCTGGGGTCACGAAGACGTAACCGTTTGCCATGTATCGAGCAATGTCCTCTTCCATCGAGTCATCGAGCTTGTCGTAAAACTCCTTGGCTTGGGCTAGGATGTTCATTCGGTTGTAATGTATTCCTCGGTTGCCGTAGCGCTTACTGCGCTACCAAGATTGATCCTGAGCCATGAACTGCCGTTGGATACGGCCAAGCATGGCGAGCCTGCATCTCCATTGCTTACGTAAACCAGCCTGCCGACTGCATGACCGGGCATGGTTGTGACGGTGTAGTTTT
Source organism: Verrucomicrobiota bacterium (assembly GCA_028343845.1). Lineage (GTDB taxonomy): Bacteria > Verrucomicrobiota > Verrucomicrobiia > Opitutales > Seribacteraceae > Seribacter. The sequence goes on from JAOLZO010000020.1 coordinate 28,399, forward strand.
CCAAAGTGATTGAGGTGGCAGAGATGCTTGGGACGGTAACGGATGGAGTGCCAAGCAGGTTGAGCAAGGGAGCAGTCAGTTCCACTCCCGTGTTCATGGTCGCTCCAGGTGTTACGGTGCAGGTTGTACTCATGCTATGCTCCTCCTCCCGTTAAGTTGGCCCTTCGAGCCTTCGACTAGCAAATGGCGGATCTTCGGATTGCCCTGTGTTATGCTTACGGAGACTTTGGCCGAATAGCCCCTCACCCGTCCGCCAAACCTAAGCAAGGCTTCTTCGGTTGTACTAGCACTATGGGTCAGGACGGTTGCAGAGGAGTCAGGGTCAGTCGTAGCCAAGGTGATGCTCAAGGCATCACCGTTGCTTGTTTCCACGCCTAATTGGCCGCCCTTCCAATGTTTGACCCCACCGCTTCCCAAAGAGAAGCTTCTGGAAGTAAGAGTGCCGGTGATGGCAGTCGTAGCTGAACTTGCAGAACTGCCTATCTGCCTGCCTGAATCGTCAACGGTAGCCCCTGTACCCGTGTATTGATACCAACCCGTAGGTCCTGCGATGAACAGTTGCCTGCGTTGAGGGTTGGTCCCGAAAGGAAGGGTGACAAAGTCATCGATCTGAAAGCCCGATGGGAAGGTGTCTTTGGATATGAATGCACCGCCAAGAATGTCGTACACCCAGACGGTGTTGTTGACCGTGCTTGAGCCTGTTGGGAAGGCAAAGAATACCTTGTTGTCAAAGACCTTGGAGACTGCCCCTGAGACTGCGGAAAGGTTAATGTCCTTGATTTGATCAGCTATGGGAGCGGTCAAGGGTTTGGCCTCTCCGCTTACTTTCGAGATACTTACTCCAAGACCCTTTGCCGGGTCCAAGCCTTGCTGAAGAACCATGATGCCTGCGTCCGAAAGGAAGTAGATTTGAGGCCCACTATTGACGATGCTCTTGCGAGCTATGCATCCATATTCCCTGGTAACCTCAATCACACCTGCCGAAGAAGGCGTAGTCACATTCGTGATCATGTGAATGCTCTTCTCCATGAAGCAAATTATTTGGTCTTCGAGGTAACCGTGAAAGGCTACAAGCTTATCGGCTGACCCTTTGTTGATTCTGAACTGAGCCTCACTCGCAACGAAGTTGTTCGAGTCCAAACTGTCACTCATTATCAAGGTGTACGGAGAGTCGGTTGGTTGGGGTATGATTACCCGATTGCGAAAGCTCAATCCGTATTCCGTATTGGGCATGGCAATGCCACTTCCGCTTGCTACACTTGTCTTGACGAGAAAGTCATTGGCCACGTCCCCGTCCCATTCCAATGGCCGTTTGTTCTTACCCCTGAACAGGATCAGCTTGTCGAATACCTGGACGAAGGATGCCTTGTCTGCCAAGGCCACAACTTCACCGCCCGGATAAGCAATGTCTATACCCGAAGTGTTTGCCGAGTTGTACAGGATGACCTTGTCCTTCGTTGCGAAGGCAAGGTATTCGGTAGAGTCAGATGGCGATTGGAAGGTAGTCGAGGTGAATACCTGCTCCGTGTCAGCAGAGTAACTCAGGGTTACTGAGCCTGCCTTGAACGACAAGCCTTCCCTCAAGGAAGCCTTGTCCCCGTTCAGCCTCATGTTGATGGATTCGGTGACGGTCCCCTCCTCCAAGCTAGTAGGCTCAAGGTAGGTGTTAATCGCACGAAAAGCACCGTCCCCATCTCTTTCGACAGGGTCATCAAGCTTACCATACGAGCGGTAGATCATTTCTTCCTGAGCGCCTCCATTATCTTGATGGTAAGGTAGGTAATGGTGAACAGTCCTGCCGTGATACCGATCCACTCGTTTATCTTCCCTGACATGGTAGCCAAAGTTCCCCAGCATCCTATGAGCGTTGTCTTGTCCATTAGAGGCAACAGTCGAGGACGATGATGGCGATGACTGCGATGAGTAACCAAGTGATCATTTTGCCTTGGGTTGAGAGGGTTTTGTAGCGGTCTGCTAGGAGTTTGAAGTTCTTCATTTGGCTTGTGGGAGTGGATGGAATCGCCTTAGGCTTTGGTTATGAGCGAGCCGGAAGAAGTGAGGAAAGCAGGTGAGATTCTTCATAAGCGACAAAACAAATTTTATCGTATAAGCGGGATTCGGTATCTTACGATGCTTTGCTTGGTTCTGTTTTGCGCCTACAAATGGCAGGATGGCCCTGAGGCGTGGAACTGGGAGTCGGGGTGCGCTGGCTTGGTGGCATTTTGGGTTTTTTACGGTGCTTGTTCTCAAATTGACCGCATATGCAAAAAGGGAGACGAACCGTATTTGAAAGTCCGTGAGGATTATTACAAAGGGCTTACTCAAGCTAGGGAACAAGGGAAAGATGCTGAGGATCTTATGTTTTAACCTTGGTGCGTTCATTTCGTAGGAAACGGTGGTCTTGTCATGTGCTTCATCGCTTCCGACTTGGAACAAGTCTCAGCGGTCTTTCGGGCGATGAAGATCGGAATCAGTAGGTAAGCCCCCAAGATGCAAGCCGCTACGATGAGGATGCGTTTGACCGTTGAGGTGAAGCTTTCAAAGGTCGATTCATGACCTTCCATCTTTGAATCAAGCAGAGCTTCAACTCCTGCCTGAGTCAGAGTCTCTTCAAGGTCTTCGTTCTCACTCGAAAGGTGGTAAATCTCTCCACCTGCATATCCTACCCCACTTCCGATTGCGGCCCCTCCGGGTCCGGCAATCGCACCGCCTAATGCCGCTCCTCCGATTGAGGCGGCAGGGGTTACGAGCTTGGTCATGGAGCATCCCGTCCCGATCAAGCTGATGAATATGCAGAACTTGATCATTCGGGCATAGGTGGCGACCATTCCGACCCTTCGAGGATCGTTAGTATTTCGGAGTGCGTATACTGAGTCTTTCCATCGAGAAAAGTAGGTGTGTCACCCTCGAACTTGACGAAGGTTTTGTCACCCCTCGATCCGTCAGCATTTACGCTCCATCGCAAAGTGTCGGCACTTGTCTCGAATACTTGGCTAAAGTCAACGGATGATACGTCCGATTGGTCGATGATTACGTAGGTTCGGCTCATGATGGGACGGTGGTTGAATAGGTCGGTCCGTTTGTTCCTGTTGCATTGTTACCCCCTGAGCCTTGGTCTACTACAGTTCCGATTACATCCGTATTTGCAGGTGCGCCTCCTCCCGAATCGGTGTCCCCTGTTCCGTCTCCCATTCGCCACCATCCTACGGGATTGAGTGAAGAAAGGTCACCAGGCACTCCACTATTGTAAATGCTTGTGATTTGTGAGGCAGACAGTACGGAATCAAAAACTGCAACCTCATCAAGCAGTCCGTCAAAATTAGCGAAACTGCCCGAATAAGCCGGGGGCATCCCTGCGATATATGTCGTTGAAGTGCTGAATGACGCTCTGCTTAAAGTCCCCGACCCATCTTGCGATCCGTTCAAGTAAAGCAACACATCGTTTCCTGAGAGAGTTGCCGCTACGTGATACCATGTATTCGTGAGAATAGTTGTAGACCCTGTGATTCTGCTCCCCCAAAGTTCAAACGATATACCGCCAAATATTTGCAATTGCCTAACTTTGAATGCATCGGCTGGATAAGAGAAACTGTCTCCGCCCCATCCCATAATAACTCGGTAACCCCCGTGGTAATCACTTTTGATCCATGCCGACATGGTGAAGTTAGTATCTAGCGCAATGGCAGAAGTACCCAGAAGAAGCTCATCATTCGACCCGTCAAATTCTGCCGACATGGTTGAGGGGTCGAAACTCGATGAAGCGGCAGGGGTTGCGAAACCCGACATGGATGGAAGGACCAATGACATTAGCTTGCCGTATCGCCTCCCAAAACGAAGGTGTCTGCCACATAGGCGGCAAGGGTTGCGACTCCCTTGTTCCCGGCAATCTTCGTATGAGATTGGCGGTTGCTAACGGTAACTCCAGAGCCAGCGGCAAAGGTGACCTGTCCTGCTCCGATCTGGATACAGGTGCAGGTGAAACCTGCTCCAAGCGAAGGGGCTACCGTTACCGTAATTGCGGAGCCATTGTTAAGGGTAATGACCTTGCCCTTGTCAGCCGCAACAAGAGTGTAGGTTGTCCCGGTCTGGGCATTGACTGAAGCGGTGAATCCATGAAGAGCGTTTCCACCTAAGTCTACGGCTGACGATGCAACTGCAAGGACGTTGCCGTCACTTGTGCCTGTAGCGGCTACTGCCGCAGTTCCCAAACCAAGGTTGGTTCTGGCTCCCGAAGCGGTGCTTGAACCCGTACCTCCGTCTGCTACCGCCAAGTCGGTTATGCCTGCTACGGATCCGCCTGTTATGGCGGCTGAGGAGTTGGTTGCCGCAAGTAAGTTGGCAACCGTTACCTTCTTGGTTGTCGGTGTTCCCGAAACGTCGGTGATCGGCAGAACGTCTCCTGTTGCCGGAGCCGTTCCGAGTGCCGTAAGTTCTGATATTTTCTTGTTTGCCATGATTAGTCGAATGCTAGGAAGATGTTGTCTTCGGTTCGTAGGAAAGCTCCAGACTCTGCTCGCAGGACACCGTCAATCGGAGGACCGACTATCGAGTCGGTCGTCGAATCTATGCCTATGAGAACGCCAAGCTGAGGCATCTTACTTTTTGTAAACGATGGCAGCCCCCGAAGCTAAGGTGACTGAAGTAAAAGGCCCGTAGAGGACCTGACCCTGACTGAAGACGGTTGCGTCCGTGATTAATGCAGATGAGTTCTCCATCTCACCGGTGTAGGCAGAAAGAACAGAGTCTTCAGTAAACTGGATGCTGGTGAATTCGCCTGCGTGTGCGCCTGTGTTATTGATGTACTTGGAGCCTCCGGCCCCCATCGAGTTCAAAATATTGATTCCTGATAATCCCATAATTTTAAGTGGTTGTTTGGCTGACTAGCATGGTGGGCCAGTATGCCGGGTAGGTGTTTACTTGGATTTGGTTCTGTTGCTCGAGCCGCTGAAAGCGGTCGACCTCCTGATTGAAATATTCTTCAGCACGTTGTTCCTCCGCCATTGCCTTTTCCAGCTGACCGTCGGCTCGATAGTACTCAGCACAGGCGTATGCCAGAAGCATTCTGTCCATGAACTGAGGGACGGTCGTGGTAGCTCCGCCGTAGTCATCGCTTGGGACCTGTGAGCCGGTCACGTAAACCGTGGTTTCCGAAACGTCCTTGTTTACCACAAGGTACCCATTGACGAGCGAGAACTTCAACCGCCTGGCGGTGTTGTCCTCGAATGGGTTCTTCGTGAAGACGTCGTAAACGTCGTAAAGGTCAGATGCGTTGTCAATCCGGACGGCCTTGTCTGCCTTTAGGGTAGACGTGTCGACTGCGGCCAGGGTCTTCGAAACGACAGCCGTAAGTGGTGGCCAACGGTGCCGGGTCCAGATCTGGCGCACCCGGTCATTGAGGCTGTTCTTAAACGCCGTCTCTTCGACTGACAAAAGCGAGTCGACCCCGATGGCCGAAGTAAACCGGCTCTTGAGGTCTGCGTAGGAGGTGGTCCTCAACGGCAGTCGATTTCGGGGTTATCTCGAAGCAATTCACGACGGTAGGAATCGTCCTGCATGGCCCCCTCGCGATTGGGGTCCTGTGCGTGACGGAAATAAGTTCTGGCGTCCATTACGCTCTCGAGACGGAAGTCCCCGATTTGCTTGGGCAGATTATCTGCGGCCTTGCGTAGCTGGCGGCTCTTTTCCTTGTACTCGTGCTTTTCACGAACAGCCGCCTTTTCGTTTTGCTGGGTAATGTGCTCGGAGAGCTCTTCTCTGGAGATCTTCGATTTGCCTTTCTTGATGATGATATTCAGTCCCATGGTTGGTCTTTGGATACTGGGAAGGCTTGGACCGCAAAAGCGATCCAAGCCCGTCCCGGGTTAAACTGTGATTAAATGATTGAGCCGAGAGCCCGAGCGTTCTTGACGCATACGGTTCCGCACCATTCTGCGAATCCCCTGCGGCCTCCACCCCCGATATCGGGAAGCTCGACGGTACCTATACCCATGCCGGCGACGGTGTTTAGGGTAACGGAGTCGTCTTTCGGAATAATCAACCCACCCTTGCGTGCGGTGTTGTCTATTGCGGACCCTGCACCACGACCGATAAAAAGGGTCGGTACCAAATCCAAACGGCCCCAATCGCTGTGGTAAGAAGTCACGCTCAAGGAGAGCACGTTATTCGGGGTGTTGACGTTGAAACTAGCTCCGGTCGCTGTGACCGCCTGACTGGCCCTTGAAAACGCGGATATGCTGTTGATAGTCGTAGGCCCGGCGTACAAGGTGTACCCGACGCTTTTGCCACCGGCCTCGTAGATTTTTTGTAATGCATCGACAAGCATTTGCTCAGTAAGAGCGGTGCTAGAGGTGTCGATCCGACTTCCGGTCACAGAACGGAAAGCTCTCTTGGCTGCGGTGTCCCAGACGCCGTTTGTGGCGGCAGGGTCGGTCCAATGCCTGAGGCCTCCCAACTTGTCTCCCTGGGAGCTGGATCCGGTCTGAGGGATGTTGCCAGAGCACAGGGCACCTTCGATATCGTTCTTTAGAAGTACGAGGGCTTTGCTGGCAGCCGCTGCGTAAAGAGAGTTCTGATCGCCGCTTACGTCGATCTTCTCTGCAAGCCTCGAGACGGCGAACGCCCTTCTCATGTCCTGCAATCGGTTCCCGGTTCTTACTCTCGTCGATATATTATCGGAAAAGTCAGCATTAAAAGATAGATCTGCACCATCTACGGTTGAATTATCAATGTTCGGTTCCCCCAAGGAATCCACAACCCATTCTTGTAGAAGGGCTTTGGGAGCCGCTCCGTGCTTCAGAGAACTGAAGCAAGGGGTAGTTTCCGGCGCGACTCTTTTAACGGAATCAGTTAGGTTTTCGCGTGCACCTTGCACGCTTGTTACATTATAAGATGTTGAAATAGCCATTTGGTATATAAAAGTTTAGGTTAAAAGAAAGTCTGCTAGATCCCCTTCGGATAAACGTCCCTCTGGCAACGCGGCTTGCTTCTTTTTTCTCAGTCTAACGTCTTTACCTTCCGGCGGTGGCGCAGCAGCGTCACCGGTCTGGGCTGGCGGCGGGGTCTTGGCCGGGGCCTTTGGTTTGGCCTTGGCCTTGGTCTTCAATGCGTTGATCCCTGATACGAGAACCCCTGCAACGAAATCGCCGTTTGGCAAGGTATCGAGCAGGCTCTTGTACTGGGGTCCTTCGCGGACCTGAAGGAATAATTCATAATCGGGACCGTCGGCCTCTTTTACCCATGGGAACGTGCTTGCCGTTTCCGTGGCCCAATTCTGTTTCTCTTGAAGAAAACTGGCTCTCGCCGGAATCTTCTCCGAAAGAAAATCCTCCGCCTCGGAGAGAATGTTTCTGATATCCTGATCTTCGTACTCTTTTCCGTCTACTTCGACGTAGTCCCGACCGATATTGGTCAGGGCCCATTTTTTCGCCGCCTGGGCTTCCTTTCGGAGAGCCTCGAGGTCTTGAATCGTGTTTACGTTTTCAAGGGCCGGCTTTTCGGGCTGGGTTTGAGTTTCGGATGCGTTGGATTTGATGGACTGGATTTCATCCTTCAGGTTCTGAACTTCTTCCTCCGCCGTCTTTGCTCGGGCGGTCAAGGTATTTATCCTCTTCAGGGCTTTTTGAATGCCCTTAGGTTGTTCGTCCTCTTCGGATTCTTCCGGTTCCTCGGAATCATCATCTTCGACGTTCGACTGTGAAAGAACTTCCGCTTGATCTTCTCCCGCGTCTACCTCATCCGGTTCGGGGGAACCTTCGTCGGAATCGATTGAAGATTGTTCTTCTTCCTTGGTTTCCTCGACCTTTTCCACGAAGGAAGCGGCCAGGTCCTCGAGTGAAAGAACGGCGTTTGGGTTTGTTTCTGCTCCCGATGTTTCAGCCGGAGCCTCGCTGTTTTCAGTTTGTTGGGTCATCTACGTTTGGTGTTTGAGTCGCAATCTCTCTCCGCGAACACAGGGTCCGCTAATTCCATTGTGCACCACCAAAATCAAAAAAGCGCAGGTTTTTTTTGGGTGCTGTACGACTAAGCCACCCCACCTTAGCCGTGCAGTACTTTTCCTTTGTTTATGCAGGCTACAAACGGATTCTTGACCATGTTACCTTGGGATGGTTTGGTAGGGGGATGAGATTTATCCTGTTCGCTATGCTTACCTCCTGCCTGTCGCTTGGGCTACAGGCAGAGACATTTTTCGAGCAGCAGCTCAAGCTGGCAAAGGAGGGGGATGCAGGTTCCCAAGGGATTGTCGGAATAATGTATCATGATGGAAGAGAAGGGGCGCCCAAAAACCCAAAGATAGCAGCCTATTGGTTTGGACAGGCAGCAAAGCAGGGTGTTGATCAGGCTCAGTTCAACCTTGCGTTATATTACAACCAAGGAAATGGAGTGGCTAAAAACCCAAAGATGGCAGCCTATTGGTTTGGACAGGCAGCAAAGCAGGGGAACAATGATGCTCAGTACAACCTTGGGCTGATGTACGCCAAAGGACAAGGAGTACCCCAAGACTACAAGGAAGCGGTCAAGTGGTACGTAAAGGCGGCTGAGCAGAGGCATCCTTTTTCTCAGTTCACGCTTGGGCTTATGTACAACAATGGAAATGGAGTACCCCAAGACTACAAGGAAGCGGCCAAGTGGTACACAAAGGCGGCCGAGCAGGGGGTTGCCGATGCCCAGAACAACCTCGGGCTTTTGTACGACAACGGACGAGGAGTACCCCAAGACCACAAGGAAGCGCTAAAGTGGTACACAAAGGCGGCTGAGCAGGGGCAAACCGATGCTCAGGGCAACATTGGGGCGATGTACTTTAACGGACAAGGAGTTCTCGAGGATTACATTACAGGATATGCATGGACAATTGTGGCAAAGGCGAATGGGCATGATGCGGAACACAACTTGCAACTCTTCAAGAGGAAGATGACCCCAGAGCAGATCGCGCTTGCCCAAGCCCTAGCCAAGAAAATCTTCCAGAAGATCGAGAGCAAGGACTCGGAAAATCCGATCAACGTGAGGTACGACTAACTCTCGTCCTCGTCACAATTGATGTCTTCGAAATCGATGACGTCATCATCGAGCCAACCGTCAATGGCGGCGAAAGCCGCCCGTGCCAGTTCTCCTTCGTTCAAGTCCGATTCGAAAAGCCATCTGGTCAGTTCGGCTCTGATCGCCTTCTCAAACAGTTTCGCCTGATCTCTTCTGTTCATCCTTGAGGGTCTGGTGAATTCGATCCAATGCGGAGATCTCTCCGGCCAGTCGGGCAAGCTTGCAGCACTTGTCCAAATTGTCAGACAACTGGAAGTCCCCGATTGCCTGCTCTCGTTCGTCCTTGAGGTAGCTCAGGACGATCTCCCAATCGTCCCGGCCCCGCAGCCTAGATAGTGCTTGTTTGAATGTCATTGTTCGCTAGTTGGCGGAAGGCCTGGGGGTCCCCCTTGCCTTCCAATTTCAGCGTTCTTTTGCTGGTCGATGATGAATTGAAGCTGTTTGGTATACGCCTCGAGTCTGGCCGCAAACAGCTCGTCCTCCTGAAGTCTGGCCTGAAGGTCCTGAGCCGGCACCTCTTCGGATCCCGTCATTATCTGCTCAAGGATCTGGAGCCTGAGCTGGGCGTTTGCGTTTTGCGGCGGCGAGATCATTACACCGGAAGCGATCTTCGAAAAGTCACTCGTGGTTTCGACGACCTCCTTCTGATTGCTTTCCTCTGCCGGTGCGATCAATTGGGCAGAAAGGTTGGGATCCAGCGCATCCAAGAATATTTTCAAGAACTGGGGGTACCGAGCCTGGCCGGCTCGGTCATAGGTTGCCATGACCCTTCCCACCGTGTCGAGTTTTTCAATGACCTTGGACTCCTCTGCTGACGTTGCTTGAAAGGAAAGGTTGAAGTCAAATTCACCTTGGTCGTCCATGATTATCGACTGACCTTCAGGGTTACCTGTTACCCTAAAAAACACTTCAGCGGAGTAGGCCTTGTCGAGGGCCCAGATCTTGCGAAGGACCTCCGTCCAACCGTTAAGCCAATTGTCCACGAGCTCTTGCCTGAGCACTTGGGCGTCAGCGGCGTCGGTTTCCGTGGTAGGCCTGCCTGTCATCTTGTGGGCAATCATCCTGAGATGATTTTCCACTTCATTGGACGCAGGCCCATACCGAGGTATATCTAAATATTGAACTTCGCCGGGGCGACGGGTGGGAATCTTTGCCCCGGGTCCGATCGCAGGGGGGGCTCGCCCTACCCCGTGGGTAATCGGTGGCACCGTCGACAAGCTCGCCCTGTCCACTCGAGAATCCATCTCGACCTTTACGGCCAGCTCAAGGTCCCGAAGGATCTCGGGGTAGCCTCGGCTTTGCAAAAGGTTTCGAGAGATGTGTTCTCTGGTAATTGCAACAAAGGGATACCCGCCTGCGTCAGCGCTCATCGCGTACTGAGTCGCGTAGCCTTCGCAGCTTTCGGAAAATATCACGACGGAGCACAACGGCACGCCGTCGGAATCGATTTCCTTGCGGTAAACGGAAATGACCTTGCAGAGTCCGTCCCTGTTTACGGGGGCCTGCCTGTTTGCCGGGTAAAGTCCTTCAAAGGTGCCTTGGTAATTAGACTCCATCTCCCCAGTCGATTTCTCGATGACTTCATCGACGAAATCGGAGTCCCAGCCCTCCGTGAGAACTTTTTCCTTCAGCTGTTCCGGGGTCCAGTAGTGACAGCAGTAAACCGAGCGGGCCGAGTCCATCGAGGAAATGTTCGAGTCGACGAAAAGATCTTCTCCCAAGGCGTAGGCCCTGACGGCGGGGCGGTTCATCGTTATCTTTTCCGTAGGTATTTCGGTTTGCCCGGTTTTCTGAAGTTCGCTGACCATTTTCCGGACCCGCTTCTTTGAAATATTCGGGAAGGCCTGCCTGGCGACGTCCATGACGTTTTCCTTCATTTCCGGGTCGGCGATGGCGGCGGCAAACTCCGGTGCCGTTTCGGCAATCTGGTCAATGGATATCGGTTGGTAAACGCGGCGGACCCTTCTCTCGAAGTAAACCCCGAGGAAGCAGCTGCCGTACTGAAGCAAGTTGTTTGCGGCCACGCCCGCTTCCCTTGGCAATTCCGTCAGGCTGTTCAGTCGCCACTTGCAAAAGTCTCCGACCAATCTGGCGCTTTTGACGTCACTTGATTCAACAGGAGCCGCAATGACCGTGCCCTTCTTTAAGGCGGTCTTCAAGAGAGCTACGTCGCTGTCCAAAAGGCCATTGATAAGCTGGGGCGAAAGATCGCTGGCGCCTTCCCAAGGAAAGGCGTCAGGGCCTTCCTTGCGGCCATACCTGCCTTTGCCCGGCCACTCGCTCATTCGTATCGAACGAGCGGTGTCCGCCCGGTCCTGAAAATAGGATAGGTTGCTCTTGATTCTCTCGAGATCGGATTTCAATTCATCGATATCCGGCTCGTTTTCGTGTTCCTGTACTTCGTTATCTGTGTCCATGGGTTTTTCTATTGTGACAGCTTATCTTTCAATTTGCGCAGGGCATTTTCTTCGATCCTGCGAATGTCGTCTTTGCTGGTTCCGACGTAGTCTGCGATTTGTTCTCTGGTAAAGGACGGAGGGGTTTCTTTGTTCGACAAAGACCAAAGAGCGGTTTCGATGACCATCGATTGGAGCATCAGGTCCACTCTTTCGTTCCGTTCGTCCGGGGATTCCTTATGCGAGTCTGTAGAGTGTTTCGTCACCTTCGACTGCCTTTACGGTTACGGGGCTGTTAATGGGGTATTGGCGGTCAACCCTGATCACGCATTTTGCGGGGCTGTTCTTATCTTCGCCGAAATAAATCATCATGATCCTGGGGTTGATGCAGGGCTTGAGGATCCTTGCCTCGAGAGGCTTGTCCTCGATCCTGTGGTCCTTGACGATCTTCATGGCCGTCTGGCGGGACATCTTCGTCTTCTTGGCTATCTGTGGGTAGGTCATGCCCTGAGCCCTTAACTCGACAACCTTCTCTCTCAGTTTAGGGGTGAGCTTTATCATCCTTGGTTTCGCGGTCCCTCAATCGCCTCCTGCTCGATCGCGTACAAATAAAACCAGAGGTCGATGACCTCTTCCTTGCAGGAGTCTATTTTCTGGAGGAGCCGCATCCTCGAGAGCCCTTTCGTTCCGTCCGGGTTGTGCTCCCGGATGCCTTCCATAAATTTCGTTCTCGCCTCGTCCGCAAACTTAGCGAGCGCGTTTTCCATCATTTCCTCATCCTTCATTCTCTTTTTTCTCTCTTATCTTTTTGGCTATTTGCTCGAGGGCCTTGGCGGTGTTTTCATCCGCCGGGCCGAGGTAAACCTGAACACGACAGTACTTGCTTGCCCGTCTCTCTCTGAAGACCCCGCTAGGGCCGTAAACCTGAGCGATCAATTCGTCGCCGTACTTCTTTTGATCAAAGGCAAGGGTCATCGAAACCTTGCCGTCCAAGTGAAATTTCTTCGACTCGTAGGCCGCCTCGCCTCGACAGTCTTCGCCGGAACGTTCCCACATATGAAAGGTGATCCCATGAGCCATGTCATTGGATCGGGTGTCCTTCCTGTGCTTCCAGCTACCCATGTCAGTACCCGCCTATGCCCGTCGTGGCGAAGTCGTCTTCGTCAATGTAGCGGTGGGCCCCGACGGCAAAATATCTGACGCAGTCGGGAAAGTCGGAAGAGGCCTTGCATGAGTTTTCGTTCCGCCACTCCTGAAGACAGGCAATCGTGTTTTGGCAGCGGTCGCTGAACATCAGGCGGGGGCAGTTACCACGGTCCCAAGGCTCCTCCGTGTTCCATGCCAGTAAATTGTTTATGCTCTGGATGCCTTGCTCGATGCTCACCCCGTCGGCGGGGTTAATGGCAATGTCCTCGTCGGCAAGGTCGTCAATAATGTTGCTCGAGCCGTCAGCTCGAGCATACGTGGCGGCACCCATCCTCGGGTCAATGACCCTCTCTACGAAATCCTTGCCATCTTCCATCTTGCGGATCCGGTCGGCGTAGTCGCCGATGCCCCACCCCAGCGATCTCTGCCCGTCCCCGGGCCTTCCGGATTCACCTTTGCCGAAATCAACCCAAGGGCCAAATTCATCCACGTTAGGGAATTCGTCAACGACCCAGGCTACGCCGTGGGCGTCTATGCCCACCATGATCATCGCCCATGGGCGGCTGCCGGCTGGGTCCACAACGAGCACCCAGCTGGCCGGGTTGTTCTTTGAATCCTTGATAATCGGAATCTCTTCGTGCTTAAACACGTGCTTGTCCGAGAACATCGGAAACGGAGTAAGAGCCTGCCTGACCGGCCAGCCGTAAGCGCGGCAAAGGATGGTTTGCTTGTCGGCGTTCTCGAGCTGCTTTTTCATCGCCGGCCAACCGCCAAAGGGATTCTTGTGGGTCCCGAAGAAAACGACGGATGCGCTTTTTCTGACGGGCTGCATAATCACGGGCACCTTGTCACCGGGCAAAAGCTCGGCGGGTTCGTCCTTGATTATCTTCGCACCGGTGAGGAAATTTTTGACCGTCAAGTTCCAGCCGTCGACCGCCGTGAACGAAATCAGGCCCCTTGCCGGGATCCCCGTTTCGGGGTCCGAGCGGGTCAAACATCTGTAGGAAAGCCCCTCGGCTAGAGCCCAAGGGCAAAGTTCGTCGGCCCAAAATCCAATGTTGAAGGTTCCAGGCTTCACGGCCTGCGGGCAGCCTAGCTCCCCGCCTTCAATCGTCTCGATGTTTTGGGCGTAGTTTTTGAACAGGCAGACGGACCGGTTAGGCAGCGTAAATTTTGACTGCGTGAACCCCATCTTGAGTGAGTAAGAAACGTATCCGACGGAGGTCCTGCCCATCTTCTTGAACTCGGGCGGCAGGTACTTCCAGATAAGAGCCTGGCAGGTTGAGATCGAGGTTTGCGCGGTTTCGGAGAAAACCCAGATCGTGGTGTTCGGGTTCTCAACGAGGCTTTGCACGACAAGCTTGGCCATTTTTTCAGACTTGCCCGCACGATTCCCGCCCATAGTGAGCACGGTGCCATGGGTCTTGAGCTGCTCGTCAACGAGATCCCAGACGGGCAGGTCATAACCGTAGCGGTAGGGATCCTCGGATTCCCTGACGATTGCATCCTCTCTCCTTTGCCAAAGCTCGAGGACCTTGTCGGGGTCCATCTTGGCCATCTCATCCTTGGATGGGATGAGCTCGTCAAGCACGGGGTGAGGTGTCCAATTGATTGCCACTCACCCTAGCTTGCCTATTTATTTTCGTTTTGTAAGCGGATGGGCAAACTTTCGCCTTTTTGTACAAAAATTTCAGATGGCTGAATGGGTTCGGGCTGCCCGTCGTTCGCAAACTCGACCCCCCTCCCCCCCCCTTCAACTTTGCAAAATCCGTTGCAAAGCTGGGCTCCTGGAACAAAGAGCCCCATAGATAGAGGGCTTCAGCCGTTAGAGCGGTGGATTGCAGATCCGAAACCCTGCTAATCCCCTTACAATTTCTTAATTGGGTGGCATGCTTGCACCCATTACCAATGAATATCGTACACTCATCAAATGCTTGTGGACGGGAGACTAAAATCCTTCGTTTTGAGAGGTGGCCCTACCCTTACCCTTCGTCAAGGGTCAAACGGCCTAATTTAGCACAGCCGCTACAAACGCCTGATACGGCAAAGGTTGAACAAGTTAGGCTAGAGATGGTCGAACTGGTAAATTATCCCAAGAGCACTCAAACCAAGGAGAAGTCCAATTGCTAGCAAAGTCCAGCGAATGGCTTTAAGCGTAGCATGGATATCATAAAGCAGATGACTGTAGTCGCCTCCTTTAGCTTTGGCGAAAGCAGCGTCCTTTTTATGTTCCTCACCTTCTTTAAATTGATCTATAGCACTCTTCACCTGCGGCATAAGCGAGCTTTTGGCTGTTTTCTTCCAGATCTTTGCCCAAAACAAAAAGAGAAGACCAAGCAGCCCTCCAACCCCGAAAATAAAAACAACTACGATCAAGATACTTTCCATTATGTCCATGCTCTCCACACCTTCCGTTGCAAGAAAACAAAATAAATCTAATTCCATCCCCAACTCCTAACCCAAACCTCCCATGCCTACCAAGAAAAAACGAGTAAACGTAACCGACACAAACGCGCCTCCGGCGCTCAAGCCGGAGGACGTGGTGCCATCCGTGTACACGGGCCAGAAACTGCTCGAGAAGGATCCGGCCAAGTACGCCAAGGTTGTGCAAGAGTTGGCCTCGGGTAAGCCCGCCACAAGGATTGCCAAGGATAACAAGATCGGTCCCTGCACAGTCTCCGCTATCCTGAATAGAGAGCGGGACACCGTGACAGCGGTGGAAGACATGACCAAGTCGCTGACCCAGTATGCTTCGCAAACCGCCCTGCTCCGCCTGGTGGAAAAGCTGGAGGCGGACGAGATCCCCGTGGGCCTGCTACCAATCTGCTGGGGTGTCCTTCGTGACCACACCAGAAAGGATGCCGGTCAGCCCACCCAGACCATCGAGGTCAAAAAGAGCCTGACAATCGAGGAAGTCAAGAGGGAGCTTGCCGAACTGAAGGCTGATGCGGTCGATGTCGACGTGGTCGAAGAGAGGCCCGACGAAGGAACAAAGTCGAGCCCGTAGGCTCGATCTTTGTTAACTGGGTACGCTCAGGATCCGCATGAATACTACGAATTTGAAAATACCTGCGCTTTTTCTGAAAACGTGTGTATAATACCTAACAG
>JAOLZO010000021.1 GCA_028343845.1 Verrucomicrobiota bacterium
GTCATCGAGGGTATGGTCCGAAACGTGGGTACCCATGCTGCAGGGGTGATCATTGCGGACCGCCCGCTCAAGGAACTCGTTCCGCTGACTACTCAGGACGGTATCCTGACCACTCAGTTTCCGAAGGATCCGGTGGAGGATTTGGGGTTGTTGAAGATGGACTTTTTGGGGCTCAAGACCTTGACGGTGATTGACGAGGCGGAGAGCCACATCAGGAAGAAACCGGGATTGGCTGAGTTTCGGGTGGCGGATGCCCCTCTGGAGGATGAGTTGACCTTCAATCTATTGAACGAGGCCCGTACGATCGGGGTGTTCCAATTGGAGTCGGAAGGGATGAGGAGGCTGTGCAAGCAAATGACGATTTCCAATGTGGACGAGGTGATCGCTCTGATCGCTCTGTACCGTCCCGGTCCGATGGAGTGGATACCCGACTATATCAAGGGTAAGGAAGATCCCTCCACGATCAAGTTTCCACATCCTCTGTTGGAAGAGGTCTGCGAGGAAACCTATGGGGTGATGGTCTATCAGGAACAGGTCATGGAGGCGGCCAGGCGGGTGGCGGGGTATTCGCTTGGAGGAGCCGATATTCTGCGCCGGGCGATGGGCAAGAAGAAGCCCGAGGAAATGGCCAAGCAGCGCGAGATCTTTGTCAAGGGAGCGAAGGAAACCAATGAGATCGAGAAGAAGAAGGCGGATGAGATTTTCAACATTTTGGAAAAGTTCGCGGGTTACGGGTTCAATAAGTCCCACTCGGCCGCCTACGGAATAATCAGTTACCAGACGGCATACCTAAAAGCCAATCATCCGGTCGATTTCATGGCGGGCGTTCTGTCTTGCGAATTGGGGAACTCCGACAAGCTTGCCCACTTCATCGGGGAATGCGCCGAGATGGTAATTTCAGTTCTCGGTCCCGAAGTTAATGAATCGGGCGAAAGCTTTACCCCGTTGGAGGGCAAGGGGGATGCCAAAAGTTCGATTCGGTTCGGATTGGCTGCAGTGAAGGGGGTAGGGGATATTGCGGCCCGGGTTATTGTGGAGGAGCGTGAGAAAAACGGTCCGTTCGAGAGCTTTACCGATCTGGTCGAACGGGTGGATGGAAAGGCAGTCAATAAAAGAGTGCTTGAATGCCTGATCAAAACCGGTGGGTTTGATGCTTTGGAGGGAAACCGCGCTGCCTTGTTGGCTGATTTGGACCGGGCGATGGGAGAGGCGCAGCTAAGAAGGAAGGATCGTGAAGCCGGTCAAGTGAACCTGTTCGATATGATGGGTGGAGGAGAGGGCGATGCCGGGGCTGATTCAGCAGAGTTTTCCCCGAATAACGGATTGCCCGACGTCCCGGAAATGGACGAGCTTGAGAAGCTCCAACTGGAGAAACAATTGCTCGGCTTTTTTCTTTCGGGCCACCCGGTCGATACCTTGGATGGGCTTGGGCCGCTTCTTGACACGATCACCTCCGAGGAGTTGGAAAAAGTCGAGGACCGGCGTTCATTCCGTCTGTGCGGAGTGCTTGCCGACATTGAGAGGCGATACACGAAAAAAGACGCCAAGCCTTGGGCCCGCTTTAACCTTTTGGCTAAGGAGAAGGATTTTTCCCTGCCCATGTTTACGGAGGCCTACGAAAAATACGGGGTCAAGCTCGAGGAAGGCGCAATCGTGGTGGTTGAGGGGGTGGTTTCTCATCGGGATGGAGAGACTCGGATGACCGTAAGCACGGTCCGAGCAATCGACCGCGCCATTGCTGAATTAGCCGAGGAGGTAACGTGGTTGATCGATCCTGCACACGGAGATTCCGAGCAATTTACAAGCGATCTTTTTTCCCATGGTGAAAGAGGCGAGGGGGGAACCCTTATCCGTTTGGCATTTGCGAAACCGGATCAGACCGAAGGCTTGGTTGTGGAGACTGATTCCCGGTTTAGCATGCGCTTGACTCCGGAAAGCTTTAGGGAGTGGAGAAACAGGGAGCCTGTAAGGGGGGCGCGAGTGGTTATGCGCGATCCCGAACCTCCACCCGAAAGACCTTGGGCCAAGAAAGGCTGAAGGCTCATTACTCCTTGACCTGATCGTTCAAACCTTTACGCTCTAAGCCTTTTCTTATGACCATCGAAATCAAACTACGAAAAGGCGAGCCCATGGATCGGGCTATTCGCCGACTGAAGAAACGCCTTGATAGAGAGGGCGTTATTCGTGACGTGAGAGCCAAGCGCTATTTTAAGAAGCCTTCCGACAAGAAGAGAGAGGCTCGCAAGGTTGCGGCATTTACCCAAATGCTTCGCACGCGTTACGAGAAAATGTAGTTCCCGCTAGCTTTTACCTGTCAATTAGGGCAGGGGCGTACTTGAAGTAGATTGTCAAATACCCTTTATGTCGCAGCTAGAACAAAGACTTGGTCCGAACTTGCGTTTGGAATGGAAGCTCTTGAATCAGGGAAAAGCTTCCTCGCTCGAGTTTTTAAGACTTTGTGAGAAAATGATCAAGGTTGGGGAGTTTCTCCTCGCCCATGACGTAGCCAAGGCCGGTCTAAGTAAACACAAGAAGGACAGGAAGCTTAGCCAGAAAGCTGCCCATGCCCTGTCCAAAGCCGGATCGCCCATGATGGCTACCAAGATTTTGGAAGAGTTGGTTGCAGGCGGAGACCGCGATGTGGAAACCCATAGCTTGCTTGCAAGCGCATACAAGGATTTGTGGGAATATTCGAGCGATAAGGAGAGCAAGATAAAATATGCCGAACTCGCGATCGCCCGCTACGAGGAGGCTTATTCCACGAACAGTTTCGATAGCCTTCGTACGAGTCAACGCAAGGAACTCGAAACCCAATACTATCCATGTATCAATATCGCGTTCATGCATTTTATGTCCGGCGAACTGGACAAAGGCAGGGAAAGTGCGGAAAAGGCTCGGCAAATTTGTCAAAAGTTAAAGGACAACGGTACCTATGACTATTGGATTCAAGTGACGGAGGCGGAGTCTCTCCTGCTGCTGGGATCTGTAGATGAGGCTGCTTTTACCTATTGCTCGGCCACGAAGAGAGAGGAATCTCAGCCCTCTCAAATTGCGAGTACGCGCAAACAAGCTCTCCAGATCGCATCAGTCTACGAGGATGAAGAAATTTTGGGAAAGGTCCACCAGGCCTTCCCTAAGCTCGGGATCGTCGCTTGCTCAGGGCATGTGATCGACGGTCCTGGCAACGCTCGCAGGTTTCCGCCCGAAGCCGAACCGGAAGTTAAGCGAAAGATCGAGGAAGCCCTCGAGCAGATGGGGGCGAGTTGCGGGTATAGTTCAGCCGCCTGCGGTACTGATATCTTGTTTCTCGAGACGATGGCGGAAAGGGGAGGGGAAACACATGTTTTTCTTCCTTTTGCCAAGCAAGAATTTATAGAGACAAGCGTCCGCAGAGCGGGTGGAAATTGGGTGAGCCGGTTTGAGAATGTCCTCGACCGCGCGACCTCCGTCCACTATGTGACGCGGGAAGGATATAACGGTGAGGACTCCCTGTTTTCCTTTTGTAATGACATCATGCTTGGCTTTACCACCATGCGAGGCCGTGGGTTGGATGAGAACCCGAAGCTTCTCGTTTTTTGGGATGGTAAAAAGGGAGATGTCGGAGGAACAGGCGAACTGGTCAGTCGATGGAAAGCAAATTTTAACGAACCGATGGTCATCGATGCCAAGGAGGTGCTCTCTTCGGTTTCGGATTCGGACAAACCTCCTGCTACTCATGGCGAAACCAAGCCGGCCCACATCATGACTGCCGATGGCCTGGCGAAAAGGGTGTCCCGATCGGTCAAGGTTATGCTTTTTGCAGATGTTGCTGGCTTTACCAAGGTCACCGAAGACCTGACCCCGGTTTTTGTGGAGAAGTTTTTGGGCGGGATTTCGGAAATGATCAAGAAGCTCTCGAAGGCACCCGCATTCGTAAATACTTGGGGTGACAGTTTCTTTGCTGTTTTTGATGATCTTGACGATGCATTGAATTTATCCATGCAACTGAGGGATTATTTTACTGGAGACACTTGGGACGAGCTAGGTCTCGATGATGGGTTGGAAGTGAGAATATCGATGCACGCCGGGCCGGTTTATGAAGAGTTTGATCCGGTTTTGGCGAGAAGGAATTTCTTTGGGCATCATGTCAACCAAGCCGCTCGGATCGAGCCAATCGTATTGCCCGGTTCCGTTTTCGTTTCTGAAATCATGGCCGCCTTGCTTTCCTTTGGGCATGATGACTTTGATTTCGAGTATGTCGGGAATTTGGAACTTGCAAAGAATTACGGGAGTCATCCTATTTACATTCTGCAAAGAACTGGTTACAAGGATAGCATTTAAGCCCTTTTACTCTATTGCTTTGAGCTCAACCGCTGATATTCCGATTCCATTCGAATCCTATTCGGGGGAAAAACCCTATGCCGTTGTGAGCTATGCTCATCGGGACAAAGTTTTGGTTTACAATTCGATGCGTACCTTTCACGAGGAAGGCGTTAATATGTGGTATGACGACGGGATTCCGCCGGCCGAAGAGTGGCAAAATGAAATTGCCCAAAAGATCATGGGGTCGTCTATGCTCGTCGTTTTCCTGTCACCTAATGCGGTTTCGTCTTCATATGTAAACAGGGAAATCCAATTTGCATTGAGTGAAAACAAGCCAATCCTTCCCATTTTTCTTGAGGAAACTTCCCTTACTCCAAGCTTGAAGCTATGCCTTCATCAATACCAATCCTGTTTCTGCCAGAAGCTGGATTGGCAAAAACGAGCAATCGAGGTCATGCGAAAGGTTTTGGAGAAGGCGAGCGTATCTTCCAACGCTCCTAAAAAACCCCGTACCGAATCGGTCGAGGAAGAGATCTTTGACGAAAGCGAAGGCCTTTGGAAGGTCATGGATCAAATCTTCTCCACTCAATTAAACCGTCACACCCGGTTGTTTGGTTCAAAAGTATCATCGAAGCCTTCGGAATCCGTTCAACTTGACGAAGCAAGTTCTCCCTTGCCCGCTTTCCCTAAAGCCAAAGAAAAGCCGACATCTCAATCCGTGCAAAAGACCAGGCATCCTTTTGCCGTGGACGTTGTGGTTGGAGATGGGGCCAAGGAAACTACAAGGGAAGAAAACCTTCCGCATAAGGATGCGTATGTCGGTGATTTATCGTGGATCCCGCCTGGCAAAATAACCATCAAGGTTCCCTATACTTCAGGAAGAAAGGCGGTTAGCGTGCCCCACGGGTTTTGGCTGAGCCAACATGTGATCACCCAGGAAGCCTTTACCGAGGTTATGGGGGTGAACCCAAGCTATGTTGACGTGGAAGGTGGTTTGGAGGTCATTAATCTTCCGGTAAACCGCGTTTCCTGGCTGGATGCCGTTGAGTTTTGTAAAGCTTTGACCGTACTTTCTGAAATAAACGGTACGATTCCAGCGAATTATGAGTTCCGACTTCCCTCCGAAGTAGAATGGGAATATGCCTGCCGGGCGGGAACGACAAGCGATTACTATTTTGGCGATGATTCTGCCCAATTGCCCGAGCATGCGTGGTATCTCATTAATAGCATGCGGCGTGTTCATCCGGTAAAGATGAAAGAGCCGAATCCGTGGGGCTTGTACGATATGTACGGGAACGTTTGGGAGTGGGTAGGGAATTCCTTTGTCAATACTCTGCTCGAAGATAGCGAGCAGGACGAATTCAGGATTTGCAGGGGAGGGACCTACATGAAAAACGCATCTGGTTGCATGTCCTCTTCCAGGGATACGAAATCACTTTTCCATCGCTATCGCAACTTGGGCTTCCGGGTGGCTTTGGCCAAATTGCCCAATAGCTAGAAGCCTGCGGGCAAGATGCCTTCCTAATGTTCGGGTTTTCCATTGTCTTTCTTCGTATTTCCTCCATTTTCTAACTTTTCACATGAGCCAAGAACAGCCCCCAACCCCCGCCCCGGATTCTTCTCTTGACGGAAGTGATCAATTTGCCGTTCGTCAAAGCAAGTTGGAACGCCTGAGGGAATCCGGAAGCGATCCCTTTCGTTCGAACTGGGATCAGTCCCACACCTCAAGCGAGGCTCTTTCATTATTGCCCGAAGACTTGGAGGAGGGACCGGAGGTCTCGGTAGCCGGGCGGATTGTGGCCCTCCGGCTTATGGGCAAAGCCTCTTTCTTGAAGATCATCGACCGAGAGGGGAAAATCCAATCCTATGTCCGAAAGGATGAAATAGGAGAGGATGAATATGCCGACTTTAAGAAGCTAGACCTTGGAGACTTCATTGGTGTTCGCGGTCCTCTCTTCCGTACCAAGACCGGTGAAATTACCATTCGGGCAAAGGAGTATCGATTGGTATCCAAGGCCCTCCGTCCCTTGCCTGAAAAGTGGCACGGGTTGACGGACAATGAGCAAATTTACCGCCAACGCTATCTTGATCTGATCGTAAATGAAGATTCCCGGGATCGCTTCAAGGCAAGAAGCAGGATTATCAGGGAAATACGTGAATTCTTTTGGGCAAGAGACTTTTTGGAAGTCGAGACCCCCATGCTTCAATCGGTTTCAGGGGGAGCGGCGGCCCGACCCTTCCGTACGCATTTCAATGCCTTGGATTGCGATTTCAGTATGCGGATTGCCTTGGAATTACACCTCAAAAGATTGCTCGTCGGTGGATTCGATCGGGTATTCGAGGTGGGCCGGGTTTTCCGAAACGAGGGACTTTCACGCAGGCACAACCCTGAATTTACGATGCTCGAAGCTTATCAGGCTTATACGGATTATCGCGGGATGATGGAGTTGACCCAATCCCTTATCCAGCAGGTTGCTGAGCGTGCATTGGGGACTTTGCAAATGGAACGGACAGAGGGTGATGCGATCGATCTGTCCGGGGATTGGAAAGAGGCAAAATACAAAGACTTGATCATTGAAGCCGTTGGCCAGGACGATTGGTTCGAATTGCCCAAGGCCGCAATGCTTGAAAAGACAAAGAGCATGGGTATAGAGGTTGATCCTGAACTGGAAGAGTTCGAGATAACTAATGATGTATTCGAGAAGGTGATAGAACACACCTTGATTCAACCCACGTTCGTCACTCATATTCCCCGGGAGCTTTGCCCGCTTGCCAAAATTACCCAGGATGACGAGAGCACGATCGACGTTTTCGAACTCTGTATCAATGGACAGGAAATTGCCCCTGCTTATTCCGAGCAAAACGATCCTTTTGTTCAGAGGGAAGCCTTTATGAAGCAGGTTGGAGAGGAGACACAGGAGTTGGATGATGATTTTCTGCTCGCTCTCGAGCACGGAATGCCTCCTGCCGGAGGAATGGGCTTGGGCATAGACCGGTTGGTTATTTTTCTAACCAAGGCTTCGAATATCCGGGACACCATTCTTTTTCCCACCCTCCGTCCATCTTGATGGATTTTACCTTCGAACATTATCCGAGGGACAGAAAAGGTGAGGGATCGGGGAAGCAAAGGAGATGTTCTTGTTATCAAGCCAATCGGATGGAGGCAGACTGGTTTTACGATCTTTCTTTTTCTTTGCGGATTCTTTTTCGTCTTTATCGGCAGTTTTAAAGGAATCCTTGGCACGGGGGTCAGCTGGGCGGGTACCGTTATCCTGACTTTTGCCGGACTATTGAATTTGTTCGACCAGTTTTTCGAGTGGTCCCGTTTGAAGATTGATGGTGGTGGCTACCATCTTCGCGGGTGGTGGAGAAGGCAGAGCTTCGAACATAGAGAGATCGAGGGCTTTGAGACCGAAGAGTACGCCAGACGAAAACTCATTGTTCTGGTTCTTAAGCCAAAGGCTCAAGAGCAAAGAGGGTTGAATGATCCTTACGTCGCTTTTCCTTGCGCTTTCGGGAGGCCGCCCGAAGAGGTCATTAAGACTCTGAAGAGTTCTCTGAAGATAAAGAAGCTTTGACCGGATTTTCCCTTTGACGCCTTCTGAGCGAACTTCCCAGCTCGCTACGCCATAGCCCCTTGGGAACGTAGGCAATCGCAATGAAAAAGAGTTGTATGCCGATGAACCCCCTTAACCAAATGAAACCGGCGTCGGAAAAACCGTAGCTGTGTAGTCCTTCCTGCAATAAGTTGGTTCCGAACCATGACCAGGCGGTAATGACGTTTCCAAAGATTGCAAGGGCTGCAATTCCACGGTCCTTGGCTAATCCTCCCCATCTGGCATGCAATAAGATGGCGCTCCAGATAACAATGAGGAGGGCCCCGTTTTCCTTCGGGTCCCATCCCCAGAACCGTCCCCATGATTGATCTGCCCAAATTCCCCCGAGCATGGTTCCGACGAAACTCAGAAGAACGGCGAAACAAGTGACCCCGTAAATCATGGATGAAATGGATCGGGCTGTTTTCTTGTCGAATCTACTATCCAATAAACCTCTGAGTACGTACAATATGCCGAGTATGCCGGCAACGAACATGGCGACGTATCCCAAGGTGATGCACACGACGTGGGTGGCTAGCCAGAAGTTGGTATCAAGCACGGCTTGGAGTACTTCCATCGTGTCTCCATCCATAGCCAGGTTGTGAGCTACGAGAAGGGAAAGGAAACCCACTATGGAGGCTGCGGCAGTTCCGATTCCATTGCGGTATATCCGTTCGAAAATCAAGCCGAACGCAACGGCGCCCAAACTGATGAAGATTGCCGATGAGTAAAGGTTGGTTACCGGGGGGCGTCCTTGGATCCAAATTCGGACTACGAGACCTACGACGTGAAATGCGAGTGCAAGGCAGGCAATGCCGACTGCCGACTTTTGCATGGGCTCTTGCCAAATAAGCCACGAGAGGAAGACCAGAATCAATGCAATCAGGTAGAGCGCCATGCAGGTGACGAAGGGCTGCGCTCCGTTGAACATATGCTCCGGGATACGGTTTTTGAAGTCATGCCATTGCGAGGGGGCGACTTTTTCAAAATCCTCTGAGAGCGTTTTTACTACGGCGTTGAATTTTGTATGGTCCCCATCTTGATAGCTGTTCGAGAGTTCTGCATAAGACATGAGGGTAGGGTCGATCTTGCCCGTTCCCGAATCGGCTCTGGATTCCAATAGCGAGCCGGACAGGGAAGCCCAGTTAATGTGGTGCAAGGAACCGTTGCTAACCGTTGCGGAAGTAGGACCGAAAAGAACAATCCAAGTCAGGCTTAGGGTTGCAAAAAGCAAAAGAGCTATCGATGTGGAAAAGGCAAGGCTGCCTTTTCTTTTCAGAACCTTAAAGAGAAGAAAAGCCATGCCAGCAAAGGAAAGATAGAACAGAGCGTCCCAGATCCAGTCCCTGCCATTGTGCTCGTTCGTCAGGGTGGCAGTTGCTCCTCCATCGACCGACTTGATTAGTTTTTCCCTCAATTGGTTTTCCCTCCATATTCCGTCTAAAGGGGAATACGATCCGATCTTTACGTGAGACTGGTCCAGTTTCCCGTTTTCGTTGAGATCCTCCTCGGGGTCGAGTTGACCGTTATGATTCAAATCCTCTCCCTCCAGAAATTCGCCAAGGGGTTCTCCGTCGGCGGTTAATTTGTCAGAACCGTTTTCAATGCTTACGGTTCCCTTGTAACTCGCCGGCGCAACGATGCCCAAAGGAGCGAAGCGGGCTTGTCCGCGAAGGAAGGGTTTTGATGCCTTGAGGCTTTGGTCCGCCTGGATAAGTTCCATCGCTTTGGGCTTTTTGCTCAAGATTTCCATGAGCTTGCTTTCGTTTTCGAGTGCTCCGGATGCAAGCAACTCTTCCCGCAGCTTTTCAATTGCCCCATCGGAGATTTCCTTGTGAAAGCTAAGAGCTTCGATTTCCTTGGAGTAGGAATATCCGAGCAAATGCACTCCGGCGTGAGGAAAAAGCGAGTTCTTAAGCTGATCATACAAGGTAACCGCATCGTACAAATGACCGAGGTTTCGCTGGTAAGGGGTGTATTTTTTTGAGTCGGGCCCTGGGTCAAGCTTGCCGTTCTGATTGAGGTCCTCTCCATCGTCTATCTGGTTGTTGCGGTTCAAATCCTCTCCGAGCTTGATCGAGCGAATGGCCCGTTCGATCTGCGTTACCTTGGCCATCAGGGAGTCGAGCTTGTCCTGAGCATCCTCATACTGCGGGATTAGCCGTTCCCGCATTTCCTCTTTATCTTTTACCGATGCATCAGGGTTATCCGAAACGTAATCGTTTACTTCTTTTAAGATTTTGTCTTGTTTCTTACGTAAATTTTCGATGTCAGTGCTGTGGAACAGATCGTTGAAGGAGAAATATTTCGCTTTTCCGGGTTCGAATCCGAATAGTCCGAGAACCTCAGGGTGATCGATCCGGAAAACTTTGTATTTGTCTGCCTTTGTCGGGCGCAGGGTAAGTTCTGCGAACCATTCGATTGCGGTGAGGTAGCGCGGTGACTTTTTGCCGTAGAAGAGCTTTTCGAAGTAACTTGCTTCGGGCCCGTCGGGAACGGTTTGCTTGCCCCTCATGACCAAAAGCGCATTGCGGGCAACTGTATCGAGTGGTTTTACCCGGCCTTTCTGCTGAACGGGGAGTTGGCCGAAGGTGGTTAAGTCAAAATCTCCATCATGGCTGGGTGGTCGTAATTTGCTCAATGCATAGAGGGCGCATATTGATACGAGCGCAACGGGAATGAACCTGGACAAAGTTCTGCCTTTTGACCCAGAGCCGGGATCGTCTCTTTCTTTTCTCATTTCGGAACTCATGACGATGCCTTTCTTCGTCTCGAAGCAAAAGTAAAGAGGTGATACAGGAACTGAACGGTTAGGCCTAAGCCAACCAGCGATAGGCCGAGGTAGGGCAAGATGCTGCCCGGGTTGTATACGACTTGAAGCCTGGTTTGTTTTTCAGTTACCGAATCAAAGCCCGCCTGGAAAAAAGTGTTCCCCTCGAGGCTCAGGGGGTGGTTCATGTAAATTCTGGTTTTCCTGGTAAGTTCCCCGGGCGCATTGATCTGCACGTCACTTGAGAAATCCTTGGGTCTGTCCGTCCCGGGATAACGCAGGAAACGAAAATCAAGCAACTGAACGTAAAAATCGTAATAATAGCGCTTGCGTCTGATTTCGATTCGGTAGCTTTTCTCATTGTGTTCGAAGCGTTGCGGGCGGTATTCCGCAATGTCGAAAAAGGAGGAGGCGAGCCATTCCCCAAGCACCTTTTCCGGTGCATCTTTTGCTCTCAATTCCACGACTGCGGAACGAAAGTTCATTTCATCCGCCCGGAAGGTTTCCTGTTGTCTGATGGGCACGATCTTGACCTTGCTGTTGTTCGACTTGCGAACATCAAAGCTTTTTTCCCCCTCAACCGGACTTCTGAAATCCGTATTTTTGTAAAAGTCCCTTACGACAAGCATAAATGGAAAACGTTGATCGGTTTGCGCCAAGTCGAGGGTCGGGGAATCCGTTGGGTTATCGCTGTCAGGCTCCAATAGGTCGATCGGGATGCTCAAGACGTGGTCTTTGGCTGGGTCCGACTCATCGATCAGTACAAACTCATCCAAGTGGAAGTCCTTCGAATAATTGACCGACTCACCCTCGTTGATAACCATGATGCTTTCCCTTTCCGTCAAATCGGTCACCAGCTCACTGATCAGCATCAGGGCCAAGCCGCCATGCGTGATCCAGATTCCGGCATACCGGGCGCTCAATTGATAACGGAATGCAGCCGAGACCAGAAGGTTTGCCAGAAGTAAGCCGCCAAGCAAATATCCTCCGGGGAGAGGAACGAAAATCCCCCTTAGCGTAAAAGGCGGTTGCCCGTCTATCTGAATGACCGCCAATTCGGGGCCACCGGTTTTATCCTTCCCGCTTTCGGGGGGGGGGAGGTTTCTCCATCGTCGAATCGGGAAGAATGGCAGCATAGCCGTTCTTGTAATTATCGTTGGCGAGTGTTTCCTTGAGTTCCTTGAGGGAATGAAACCGTAAATTCGGATCCGGTTCCAGCGCTCCGTCCGAATCATCGAGGACGGATTTAATCTGTCTGTGGAAGGTGTTATCCAAAAAGCCCAGGAAACGAAAGTCCTCAAGCCGTTCGTCCTCGATTGAAATTTCTTCGGTGTCCTTGGCCAAATCGCTTTCGGGATGCGTGACCATGACCATTTTTGTACCCAAGGGCCATTCTTGCGGATATTGCCAAGCGACGAAAAAAGATTCGAAATAATCCTTTTGGGCCTTGTTTATGCCTATGTTCACTTGGTCGAGAGTACCGAAGAAAACCAAGGCCACCGAAAAACCAAGAAGAACGATGGTCAACCGCAAGGAAGTAAAGACAGCGATTACGGGGTTCTTCCGCCATTTTTTCCGCCAGTCAATGAAATCGGATTGGTTCATTTTTGTTCTTTGCCCGGATTCAACCCGATCTGCCCAAGCCATCTCTCGACGTTGGGCAAGAGCCCGCCGAGGTCACCCGGGAAGGCGGTGACGGAAATATCGAGAGCAGAATCATTGTCGTCTTGAACAGAGAAGCTACCGATGCGCATGGATGATTTCTTCCCGGGTTCCCATCCTTCGGGAATGAACCATTTGTCTTGAGACTGCTCGGACTGAATGTCGACGGACCGGACGAACTTATCAAAGTTGTCCTGTTCCCTGATTGCCAATTCAGTATTGCCCATGAGCTTGAAAAACCAAGTCTTCCCGTCGAACTTAAGGACGAATACCCGAACCGATTTCCCGTCCTTATCAGCTTGAACGAGGTGGGCGGGCAAATCGCCGATGACCGTCTTGCTCAAGTACTTTTCCAAAGCAGAACCATCCGGCTCTTTTTCTGAGCCAGAGAGAACTTGTTCCTTGGGAGTGGAGTAGACGGTTATGTCAGTTGAATCTCCGCAGGAAGCGAAACCCAAGAGGAAGGCCAGGGCTAAGGGAATCTTGGGCTGGGAAAGTTTTTTCGTTTGTTTCAATGAAGGGAAATCTTAACGGTTTTATCCGCAAACTCAATCTCTCAAAAGGGAAATTAGGCATTACATTTGAAGAGGGCGACGTCCCCGTCGGCAAAAAGATATTCCTTTCCTTCAAGGCGGAGCTTACCGGAATCCTTGGCATTTTGCATGGAACCGGCGGCGGTCAATTCATGATATGAGATCACTTCCGCTTTGATGAAGGATTTCTCAAAGTCGGTATGGATGACCCCTGCGCATTGCGGCGCGGTCATTCCCTTGCGGAAGGTCCAGGCCCGGGCTTCCTTCTCTCCAGCAGTAAGAAAGCTTGCCAGTCCAAGCAAGTCATAGGTTGCGTTGATTAGTGAGGTTACACCTGAATCCTCAACACCCATTGCCTCGAGGTATTCCTTGGAATCCTCCTCGGAAAGCTCCGAAAGCTCCTCTTCCATCTTTGCCGAGATTACGCAACAATTGGCGTCCTGCTGGCGGGACGCCCATTCCTGAAAGGGATGAAGGAATGGGTTGGCATCTGGGTCTGCAATCTCTTCTTCCTTCAGGTTGCAGGCATAAAGCATTGGTTTCCCGCTTAGCAGGAAGAAAGCTTTCATGCGTTCCTTTTCGTCCTCGTCCATTTCCAAAAGGTTGGCTGGTTTCCCTTCGTCCAAGTGCGGAACCAGGCGTTCTAGAAGAGTCACGTTTGCAGCGGCATCCTTATCATCGCCACGGGCTTTCTTGAGGTTTTTCTGGAGCTGGCTGGCAACCGATTCCGAATCGGCGAGAACGAGCTCCGTCATGATGACCTCGGCATCCCCAACCGGATCGACTCGCCCCATGTTGTGTATGACGTCCTCATCTTCAAAACAACGAACCACGTGGACGATCGCATCGACCTCACGCACGTTGGCCAGAAACTTATTCCCCAAGCCTTCCCCCTTGCTTGCTCCTTCGACCAGTCCCGCGATGTCAACCATCTCAACGGCTGCGGGTATAATGGTCGATGTGCCTACCAGTTCGGCCAATGGCCTCAGGCGTGAATCGGGGACTTGGACGACGCCCACGTTCGGGTCGATTGTGCAGAAGGGATAATTCGCCGCTTCCGCCTTGCGCGATTTTGTGAGGGCATTGAACAAGGTGCTTTTGCCTACGTTTGGAAGGCCTACTATTCCTGCTTGTAGCATGATTGATTGGTTTGTCTGAAAAGGTAGGAAAATGACTTAAGAAGAGGAAATGGTCAAGAATGCTCGCCATCCTCACCGATCATTTCTCATTGACGAAAAACCCCTGTTGTTTAAGTTCAAGTCCCTTCATGGCGATAGTAGCTCAGTTGGTTAGAGCACCGGCTTGTGGTGCCGGGGGTCGCCGGTTCGAATCCGGTCTATCGCCCCATTTTTTTCTCTTGATATTCCTTTCCTTTTTTACCTTCAAGGCAAGTGGTGTTGAGCCCAAGGTTTTTGAAAAGTTAAACCTTTCATACGGAGAGCATCCCAGGCAGGTTCTTGATTTCGTGACTTCGGACGCCTGTCACTCAGGTCCAGTCGTCCTTTTCTTTCATGGAGGCAGTTGGCGATGGGGGCAGAAGGATTATCATCGGGAAATCGGAAAACAGTTTGCCAAGAAGGGGGTCCTCTTCGCTACGGCCAATTACCGGTTATATCCCGAGGTGCGTTTTCCCGCTTTCCCGCAAGACGTCGCTCAGGCCGTGGCGTGGGTTAGAAAAAATGCCGTCACTTATGGGGGAGACGGGAAGAACCTTTTCTTAATGGGGCATTCCGCGGGAGCGCATAGTGCCAGCCTGGTCGCCTTGGATCCGAGTTACCTGGCGGTTTGGAAAGGAGATCCGAATTGGATTCGGGGAGTAATCGCCATGTCTGTCCCCTATAAGTTCGATCCCAAAAAAGAGTTTCTCTATCGCGATCTTTTCCCGTCGCAAGTTGACCACAATTCCACCATGCCCGCTTACTTTGCAGCCCAAAAAGGGGCTCCTCCATTTTTTCTCATGCATGGTCGCTTCGATCCTCTGATTAGGTACGAATTGAGCGAGGAGTTTTCCAAAGCTATGAACGGCTCGGGTGGTTTTGCCGAAAGCAAGGTCTACGCATCTCACGGGCATTTTTCCCTAATCCGAAGGACAACTTCCTGGCATGTCTGGCCAAAGCCCTTGCTTACCGACGTTCTTGGCTTTGTGGACAGGTTCAGTTCTAGCAAGGATACCCCCGCCAGTGGGGATGAGAGCCCTGCAAACCCTAAATAGCCGACTTGGACCCGGGATTCCTCAATCGTTCAATGCTTCAAGGAATTTTGTATTTCGATTGCTTCCAAGGTGATTTTGAGGTGTTCGCGTTCATTCACTTCCTCAAGGTTTCCCTGAAACGCGCGATTACAGAGTTCGGGCTTTTCCGTGTTCAAGCTCAAGAACGCCTCTTTGAGTAGCTTTTTGTCCGTTGGCGAAAGGGAAGACCTGACGCATAGGACATCCGTGGCAACCGGGCCTTGCTCTTGGAATGTCTTAAGCTGAGCCTTTTGCCCTTCGCTTAGCAAGTCGGTTCCATCTTGCAGTGCAAAATCTGCGATTGCCGCGGCTTCCGCATCTCCTGCGAGAACTTTTTCGACAGCGGAAGCTTGTCCGTTGCAATAAAGGACTTGCGAGAAATAGTCCGTCAAAGCCATGTTCGGCCCGATCAATTTTTTCTTAGCCAAGTCCCACGCAGGGATCAGGTAACCCGGTTCACTCGAGCGGCTTGCAAACGCGATGGGTTTGTTTTTTAGGTCTGCCATGTCGGAGTATTGCTTTTCCCTCTTGCAGACCCAGATACTCTTGTAGCTCAAGCTGCCTTTTTCGGTTCGGCCAAGGAGGACGGAGGTGATTCCCGATTCAAGGTTGCGGGCCGCATCTGTCGGGCTGAGCAAGCCGATGTCGATCTTTCCCTCAAGCAGGGAACCGGAAACGGAATCAGAGCTGGTGGGGATGCTGATTTCAACGACCCGCTTAAGCTTTTCCGAGAGGAAGTTTTCCATGTCGTTCTTTGCGGCAAGAAGTTTTTCAGGCTGATCGGTTGCCTTTACCGATACGATTACTTTTTTCAGGCTGAGTTCCTTTCCGGAAACGGTTGTTGCGGAACCGTCTTCCTCGTCTGCGCAGGAGGGCAGTCCGAGGATAGATACAGCAAGGCAAAGTGAAGCGAGGAGTTTGGAAAGAGTTTGTTTTTCTTGCATGAGTGTCCCTGTTTCTAATTCAAGCTTGCTCTGGTTTCAAGCCGGCTAATCTTTGGCAAGGTAGCCCTGCAGAAGAGTTAAGGTCGATTTGGTTGGCGAGCCCTGTTTTTCAATCCATGTAAAGCAGGCTTCCCTCGCCCGGGTTCTTTTTTCTCCATCCTGGGTGAATTCGGAAATCAAACGCTCGACTTCGGTTTTGTCTCCAGCTTTGACTGCGATTCCGTGGGAAAAAAGTTCTGCGCAAGTTTCTCGGAAATTTTGGTAGGCCGGACCAATGATCAATGGCAATCCGATGGAAACGGGCTCAATCGGATTTTGCCCTCCGCTATTGGGCGGGATTGTCTTTCCCAAAAACGCAAAGTCCGCCCCCTTGATCAGGTGAGGCAACTCGCCGGTCGTGTCGGCCAGGTATACGATTGTTTCACTCGAGGCTCTGACCTCTTCCGTTCTCAAATTGAATCTCAGGCCGGATGAAGTCAGGGTCTTTCGGATTTCCGCACGTCTTTCGGCGTGCCGCGGAATGAGCAGGAGGCGGGCGTCGAATCCCTCCTCGCGTAGCTTCTTGACCGACTCGATAAGAATACCCTCTTCTGCGGGCCAGGTGGAAATGCCTGCAAGCACGATGCTCGCCTTTCCAAACCCGAAATCCTCGAGTAACTTGCTTTTGATTTCCGGATCGGGGAGGCCTTTGGAAACGACGTCGACTTTCAAGTTTCCCGTAACCGTAACCACACTAGGATCCAGTCCAAGGTCCATCCATCGCTCGTGTTGCTTTTCGGATGATGCGAGAACGATTAAATTTGGTGGGAGCAGGATTCCATGGAAAATGCGAAAGAACTGAAGACGCCTGTACGAACGATCCGACAACCTGGCATTGACGATCAAAAACGGGACGTCTCTTTGGGCCGCTTGCTTCATGTGTTCGGGCCAGAGCTCGCTGTCAATCGCAACGACAAGATCGGGGCGGATGCGTTTCCAGGCGAGTGCCGAAAAGGGAATCCAATCAAGTGGAAAGGGCCCCTGGGCGAGAAGTTTTCCGGCATATTTTTTTTCGGCTATCGCCAAGCCCGTACTTGTGGTCGCGCTCAGAACGACTTCCACTTCAGGGTTGGCGATGAGTTCGTCCAATAGTTTGCCAATGGAAGACAGTTCACCCACGCTGACCGCTTGGATCCATATTCTCCTGATTCCTTCCCGTTTTGGCGGGAGTTTCGGCCATAGGCCGATTCTATAGCTTAGCTTCCGACCGTATCCTCCTCGCTTGAGCATGCGGCTCAGGTATTTCGGAGCCAAGAGCAAGGCGACGAAAGGGAAGGCAATCCGGTAGAACCAAATCACGACGAAACAACCAACCGGTGATTCTTTACCGTTGCCAAAAAGGCTCTGCTTTGGGAATGATTCACGGATTTAACTTATGGACACTCCTGATCGAATCGCGAAACTTTTCTCGGATTGCAAAGATAACGGTCGTGCCGCCTTCGTTGGCTACGTGTGCGCATGTGATCCGAACTTCAACACGTCCCTTGAGATTAGTCGATCATTGATCGACAACGGGGTGGACTTACTTGAGCTCGGGGTCCCTTTTTCCGACCCTTTGGCCGACGGGTTGACGAACCAATTGGCTGCCCAGAGAGCTTTGGAGGCAGGTTGTTGCCAAAACGACGTCTTTCGGTTGGTCGAGGAAATCCGGAAGTTTTCCGAGATCCCGATTGTGTTCTACACTTATTACAACTTGGTTTTTTCACAAGGGGTAGAGGAATACGTCGCTCGCTCGCTTGCCGCCGGAGTGGACGGTCTTCTGACCTTGGACCTTCCTCCCGAGGAAGCTACCGACTTGGTCGAAGTATCCAAGGCTAAAGGCATGAAGAATATTTTCATCGTTGCACCCACCACGCCCGATAGCCGGATACCAACGATTGTCGAGAGCGCATCTGGTTTTCTTTACTATGTTTCAAGAGAAGGGGTGACCGGAGCCCGCAAGGATCTTGCCGGTGATCTGGCCGAGCGAGTTGGCTTGATACGCAAATTTTCCGAGTTGCCAGTTGTAGTCGGCTTTGGCGTTTCCACCCCCGAGCAGGTTTGCGAGGTAGGCAAGGCGGCCGATGGGGTGGTCGTGGGGAGTGCTTTGGTTAACTGCATCTCCGAAAACCTTTTGACCCCGGATGCAATACCTCAGGCGATCGGTAGCCGCGCAGCCGAACTGGTGGCTGGCCTGACTTCCGCTTGATTGCATGAGAGTGTGTGATGGAGGAAGATCAGACTCTACACTTTCTCGCAGGGGTAACGGCTTCCGGTAAATCCGAGCTGGCGCTGGAGTGGGCGGAAAATCACAAAGGAGAAATTCTTTCCTGTGATTCGATCGCAATCTACCGTGGGATGGATCTGGGTTCGGCCAAGCCGACGCCCGAGGAAAGAATGCGGGTGCCTCATCATGGACTTGATCTGGTAGAGGTTAGCGAAGGCTATGACGTTTCCCGTTACGAACGTTACGCCCAGCAGGTCGTGAACGAGGTTTGCGCCCGAGGGAGGGCGCTTCTGGTGGCAGGCGGCAGCGGATTCTATCTACAGTCCTTCTTTGAGCCGATCATTGATGAAGTCGACGTGACGGACGAGATCCGCATCCAGGTTGCCGAGATTCATAAGGAGAGAGGGCTTTCAGGGCTTATCGAACGGTTGAATGAATTGAACGAGGCCGAACCTTTGGGACTGGATGAACAAAATCCGCAGCGTTTGCAGCGGGCCCTGGAACGTTGTTTGGGATCAGGGATGAAGTTGTCCGAACTGCGGTCCCGGTTTCATGCTTTGCCTGCACCCTATCCTTCGTTTCGCAAGCAATGTATTTGGCTTGATCGAACGGATGAAGATCTTGCTCGCAGGATTGAGGCGAGGACCAAGGTGATGATTGGCAAAGGACTGATCGAGGAAACCGAGACTTTGCTCGATCAAGGTTTTTTGTCCAATCATTCGGCTCTGAATTCAGTCGGTTATCGGGAGGCGCATGCCTTTTTGCGTAATGAAATTTCAAGGTCCGACTTGCTTCCATCCATTTGTACGTCGACCCGCCAACTGGTTGCAAAGCAAAGAAAATGGTTTCGCAAACGCTTTCCGCCCGAGGCCCGCCTGCAGCTGGAGGCCAACTCCTTTGTCCGTGCAGATCAATTAAAATGGTGTTCGGGCTCTTGACCGAAGGGGCATCCTCTGCCTAAGTTCATAAAAGAACCCTCAATTCCTTTTCCATTCCCTTTACTGAATGAAACCACTTCAAAAAGTCTGCATTATCGCCAATGCCTCTAAGGCAGGAGCGGAAAAGGCCGCTTTGCGCTTAAAGGAATTGGCCGAAGAAAACGGTGTGGAAGCATCTGCGACGATCGAGTTTCCCCCGCCCCGTGATTTTCTCGAAGGAATGGATGCCTGTTTTGTCGTTGGGGGAGACGGTACCTTGCTTAACGTTATGGAGGAAGCGGTCCGGCATGACGTCCCGGTTGCCGGAATCAGGCACGGCCAGCTTGGATTTCTTGCGACTTTTTCCCCTGAGGATATGGAAAACAAAATCCCTCCGATTTTTCAGGGCTCATACCGAATCAGTCGAAGAAGCATGCTTAGCTATCGTGACAAAAGCGGTTTTTCCAAATGTGCGTTGAATGACTTGGTGGTGAAGAGCGGGACAAACGGGAGATTGGGCCGATTTTCGGTTTTTGAGGAAAACGAGAGAGTGGCTGAGTATGCTTGCGATGGCATCGTTTTCGCAACTCCGACCGGATCGACCGCATACAACTTGGCCGCTGGCGGCCCCATCGCTCATCCCGAAGCTCAGGTTATTCTCATGACTCCCATTTCCGCGCATACCCTGACGAGCAGGAGCGTCGTCTTTCCTTCGGGGGTGACCCTTAAGGTCCAACCGGAACGAAACCCGGATGAGCCTCTCGTTTCGGCAGATGGTCAACCAGCCTTTGACGCCTCCCCTCAATTTCCTTTGGAGATAACCGTTGCAGAGGAAAGTTTTCCGCTCCTTGAAGAGCAAGGACATTCTCATTTTCACGTTTTGCGAAACAAATTGAAATGGGGATGACTTACTTAATGAACAAGTAGATCACCCGTCATGCTTTCCTCAGGTACGCGAATCGGATCAACCAAGATTTTGTCTTGGTTGGGTGAGGGCTCGACTGGACAAAGCTACCAATGTGAAGCAACGGAGGGGGATTTCAAAGGTGAAGACTTTTACGTAAAGCTCATTCCCCGGGAGATTTCGGAGATGAACGGGTTCGAGGATCATTTCATTCAGGAATGTCAGATGCTCGAGCAGCTGGAAGGTCGTGGGATCTGGCCGGTAAAGGCTTTTGGGATCATGAAGTGGAAGCATTGGATAGGCTATGAATGGCTTGAGGGAGAGCCAGTTGAAGAGCCTGAAGATGCTGGGAATGAAGAAGGAGAAGTTCGTCCTTCATCCATTCGCTCGCTGAACGACTTGCTGGAAGTCGACCCGAGTCGGCTGACACCCGACCTTCTGTTGGATTTCATGGTTTCATTGCACTGCGGGCTTTATCGTATTCATCAGTCCGGGATAGCTCATGGTAACGTAAAGCCCAACAACTTGCTTGTCAGGTGTAACGAAAAGGGGGAGGGGGAAGCGTGGCTGACCGAGACGGGGCTTTTCCGCTTGAGTAAATTCAAGCCTATCGGCGGTGATGAAAATCGTGCTCGCGAAATCACTTTTCTTAACCAGGATGGCCGGAGTTCTCTCGAAGAAGGAGACCGCTTCCGCCCAGCAAACTCGAGTGAAACCTCTGTGCCTGATGAGAGTTGGGATATTCATGCCTTGGGGAAGGTCGTCATTTGGATACTTGAAAAGACTCAGGGGAACCCCTCTGAATGGAATCAATGGAAGTCCTGGGCCGAGCAAGCAGCCCAAGCGGACCTTTCTCTATCCTTCCCATCGATTGCTCATTCCATGCAAGGCTTGCCTGGAATCGGTGATCTTTCGGACTACGGAATCAAAGTCGATGACTTGAGCGATGAGCCCAACGAAGAGCTTGAAGCAATTCGCGAAAGACGGGAACGCAAATGGGCGTTGGCCGAAAAAGAGAATTCCGTCCGATTCCGCCGAAACATGACGGGGTTGCTCGGTTCGCTGTTTCTGTTGTTCTCTTTGTGCTCAGGCATCTATCTCTATTTCATGCCCGGACCTTGGACAGAATACATTGACGCTTCAGGTCAACTTGAGTTGCGGTACAAGCTTGGTTTTGGCGTATTTAGCGGGCAGGCCTACGGGATGATTCCTCTGAGATACTCGAATGATGGTTCCGTGGGAAAGGACGCCACTGGAAAATGGTTACGGGAAGACGGCCTCTTTAAGTTGAGCTTTAGAGAGTTCAAGAAAACGAATGACGATGAATCCGGGAAAAAACGTTGGCAGTACCTTTCCCCCGGCGCAACGAAGCCGGAAGATTATCATGTTTGGCATGATTACTTGAGGCATGACAAGTCGAGGGAAGCTCTTATTCTCGTCAAGAGAGAGGCTGATGACTTGGGGCTTCTAGTACCTGTTCTGGTCTCGACCCGAGAGGGCGGGAAGAAACTCAAGCTTTATCCGGAAAAGCTCTTGGAGGAAAGCAAGGGAAAGATCGTTCCCACCGAACTTTCCTTCCTTCGCGCGGAGGAGGAGGGTATTAATTGGACTTTGTTTTTGGGATTCGGCTTTCTCCTCGCCTCCTCGATTTACCATCGAGCGCACAAGAAGCTGGAACTCGAGCAGGAGGAAAGTGTTGTGTAGTGGATAATCTTTCTTTTAGAGATATGAAAAATGTTTGCTGAGATTAAGTTTGCCCAGTTTCCCGTCTTCCTGACGTTGCTTGCCTTTGGTTCCTGCTCTAAGCAAGATCCCGAGGGTACCTATGAAGGAAGCATAAAGGATTGGGCGCATGAAGTGTTCGAGGGGACCTTGATCGCAGATGGAAAAACCAATCGTCTGCAGGTCATTCTCAAGCAAACACCTGACGGCATGCTTGCAGAAATGAAGTTCAGTCCATCGGGCAAGGAGGATATTCTGCGTGGCGGGAAATGGGAGGAGGGCGATGGCAAGCGGATCATAAGGTTTTCCGATGGAAAGCAACCTTCCGAATATTTTCTTATTAAAAGGGGGGCTCGCTTTGCCTTCCAAAGCAAGAACGAAATAACCAATGATGATGGGAGTCTGGTTTTGCTCATGAGAAATGAGGGTCTTTCGCGCAAGACGGCTTATCCTCTCCGCATAACGTTTGAAGGAGAAGGGAACGCAATGGTTAGCGGAGGGGCAGTTGCCCAAGACTTGCCTGGCGAATGGAAATGGAGTTCGGGCGATATTCTAGTAAAGGTTACGCTCCCGGGCGAGGAGGGAGTCGAGGGTCCGACCGGACAACCTGAAGTCTACAAGTACTACCTCAATTGGGCTGATGATTTACCAGACGAGCTTGAGCTCGATAAAATGGTTGTTTTGAAGCATATCTTCAATAAAGACCGTACCAAGAGCAGACAGAACTGGATAAGTTCTCTGAAGTTTACGGAACGGCCGAGATTGAAGCAAAACTGAAAAAGCTGTCTCGCAAACTAGCACTCTCAAAGGTTTGACGTTCCTGTTTCTATCTTCATGATCTATACCTTTTGCATTTAGTCGCGCTATGTTTATCTCATTTCAAAAATTAATGTCCAAGGGCTTGGGCCTCGTCATCTTTGGCGGTCTTCTCATATTGGTGATTATTGCCTTCGTTACCATTACTGACAGCGGACAAAGCATGTGGGATCATGTTTTGTCTGATGATCAAATTGAGAAACAGGAGTTTTATGGTTACGACCTTAACGATCCCAAGCAAAGGAGGTTGCTTAACCTCCAAAACAGGGTTGCTTTTGATTTGAGCGTTGCCATCAGTCCCTACGGAGATGTCATCAGAAATCCAACCGAGCAGCTTTCTCAAGAATACCAAGCAACCCTGAATTTCCTTGAAAACCGACTTTCATTTCAAGCGGAACAGAACCTTATTACTCAATTCCTAGAGATGAGGAAGAGTTTTGAGGAATGGGTAAAATCATCGAGGAACGGGAAAGCTAACTTTATCGCGAGACGTCTTCCCGTGGGACCTGAGTTTGACCAGTCATCATTACGTGTGAAGTTGGTTATGGATGCCCAAGCCGATGCATGGGGTCTGATTCCTTTGCAGGATAATATCCCTGCTGCCAACGAGTCCTTCGTAGAATCCCTAGCCCTTTCTAATCCCGACCTTGCACTCGAGGAAAATCGTTCCTCAGTTTTTGAGGAAATCGGGAAGTTCCGCGGAATCTCGGCACAGGGAGTCGAGGATATCGCATATTCATATTTCAGAGCCAGTCTAGTTGATGAGATATATTACGATGCGGGTTTTGTTTTGGAAGAGGAAGCAAAGATGGACTTGAGCCTGAACGATTTCGCTTGGGACGCCGAGGCTCTGTCTCTAGGTCTTGATGATCTGGGCGATACCGGACCTTTTTTGGCAAAGCTTGCCGTAAGCGAATTGCCGAGGACCGGAGATTCCTTGACGATTTCCTATGGGGATCAAAAAAGAAACTTTATTTGCGTAGAGCAAATGAGTGATCTCAATTCGAGTGACGTCCAGTTTCTCCGGGGCAAGGACGTCGCCGCCTTTCTTAAGAATCTATCAGAGTCCATAGAGAAGCAGGATCTTGGTTTTTCTGCTTCGGTTGTTGAATCAACGACCTTGGCTTTCTCGCCTGACGTGTCCAGGCTACCTGTGAGTTTCCCTTCCTTTCAGTCATCCTCCCCAGTTCTCTCTTTTTCGGATGAACTGGTCGAGCCGCTGAAGGCTTTTCATAAGGAAAGAAAAAACGAAGACGTCTTTGCGGAGCCTGCCCGCACCTTGGCCTCCATGGTAGCTTTCCGATCCAAAGATTTCTTTGATGCGACCAAGCCGCCTGACGAAGCCCGGATGCGTTCTTATTTTGAACGTAACAAGGAGTTTTTTGATTTGCCTCCTCCGCCTCCGCTTTTGAAGCCCGAGGCGAACGCAACCTCAGTCCCACCCGAGGGGGAGCAAGGTCCGGTGGGCCAAAACGAAACGAACGCCACCGGCGAGGTCGACCTTTTGCCTGCTCTGGTACCGGATGCGGATCTTAACGTTACGAAAACCAAAGAGTTAGCCTTTGAAGACGTTCGGGAGGAAGTGCGTCAACGAATCATTGAAGGGGATCGAATCAATGCTGAAAGAGATGCCCAGGGCGAGGCCAGAAAGAGGGCTCTGGATTTTCTTATAGCCGTCAACGATCTTGGAGACGAGTTGCGGGCGAAGTATAGCTCTTATGATCAATTGCTTGATTCGGTGGAATTGAATAAGTTGATCGAAGATGCCAGGGGCGTTCGTGTTCCTGTTGACTTTTCCGAAAAGGAGATGG
Organism: Verrucomicrobiota bacterium; assembly: GCA_028343845.1. Taxonomy (GTDB): domain Bacteria; phylum Verrucomicrobiota; class Verrucomicrobiia; order Opitutales; family Seribacteraceae; genus Seribacter. The sequence continues at coordinate 24,453 of JAOLZO010000021.1, forward strand.
AAGACTTGGTCCGGGTTCACGGTCTCGAAAAAAAGGCTGTTCTTGAAGAGGTCGCTTCCTTGACCGAGAAGAAATTCTTCTCTCGTTCACGCAAAACCAGAGATGGCTTCGCAGTCTTTCTGCTCAAAGGCAAGAAGGAAAAAGGTCCCGGAAGTTTCGCTGACGCTTCTTTTTCCGTTTTGTTTCAAGAATATGCGAGGCAGTTGCGTTCCGATCAATTCGTCAAGCTTGCCGATCGTACTTTGGAAGGGCTTCAGGGAGACAATAACACATCCCTTCCGTCGCTAGGACTAAAGGTTGAAATAGAGAGAAGGAATGATCGGTTGGCCCGGGGGTATTTCGATGGCGTCAACCGCAGGATCGGTTCGCAATTTGAAAAACTCCAGGAAGAACGCGAAGTTATTTCTTCTGCGGAAAGAGAATCGAATGCGACCAAGGATCAACTTGAGCGTAAGGAAGCCATTGATGCTGAGATCGAAGTCATTCGAGAGAAGCAGGCTGACGTTAACAAAGAGATGGGCCTTGTCATGCGCTTGTCGGAGGCTTGTTCCAATTTGACCCCCGATGGGAAATGGTCGGAACTCGAGCGGACCGAGAACTCCTCGTTCTTCGTTCGCCTGAAGAAGGTTTATACTCTTAGGGCTGGTGAACTCGACGCTTCGGAGATCGAATCGAGAGCCGGAGACCTTCAGTTTGCCAGAGCCCAGAGAGGAAGAGATTTGCTCTTGCGGGATATTATCAGCCGGGAGCTTGAAGAGAAGGAGTAGCCTCAGTGGATTGTTTTTCCCATCCAAGGAAGAATTCCAGGTTCCCTTCCGTTCCCCGCGGACTCGATTCGAAATTTGCGAAAAGGCGTGATTCGTTTAGCTCGGTTTCAGCGTAATTGATTATTTCCTCGAGGGTTCTTTGCTGCACTTCATTGTCACGGATTACGCCGCGGGCTTGGTCGGCCTCTTTTTTAGTGCATTCGAATTGAGGTTTGACCAAGGCGATCAACCAACCGCCTTGCTGGACGAAGGACCATGCTTGGGGCAATACCTTGCGCAGAGAAATAAAGGACAAGTCCATGACCACCAGCTTGAAAGGCGCATCGGCTAGCTTGCCCGAGCTCAAGTGCCTGAGGTTCGTTCTCTCTAAGTTGGTGACCCGAACATCCGTTCTAAGCTTGTAGTGGAGCTGTCCGTGGCCGACGTCAATGCAGGTAGCCTGGGTCGCTCCTCGCTGAAGCAGGCAGTCGGTGAACCCTCCGGTTGATGCCCCTAAGTCCAGGATTTTCAACCCGCGAACTTCCAGCCCGGATTCTTTCAGGAAGTTTTCCATTTTGAGACCCCCTCTGCCTACATAGGGTTGCGGGCGTTCCAGCGAAAGGACTCCATCTGCGGGAAGAAGCCTGCTGGATTTGTCAATTCTCTCGGTCCCCATCTTTACCTTGCCTGCGAGGATATAAGCCTGAGCTTGAGTCCGGCTCTCGCACAGTCCCAAGCTTACGACCAGTTCGTCCGCCCTTAGCTTGCCTGCCTTTTTCACTTGGGAAATCCCATCGCATATTGCGCGGAAGGGCAATTCTCGATTGGCGCTGGTGCGATTTCTCTTGCCGTGAGAAAGAAAAAGAAAAAAAAACTTGACCATGGTGGGTGGAAATGTCACAAAGTGGGGCATAATGCAAATCTGTGTATAAGATGCCGTTCGGTTATGGGGGAAAGCGCAATAACCTATTTTGTGGGAGAGTTCACCCACTCCTTGGATTCCAAGGGGCGGTTGACCATACCCTCGAAGTGGCGCATCCCGGGAGGCGACAACACTTATCTCGGTCTTCCGAATCCGGGCGGGTACATAACCGTCTACCCGCCCAAGATGGTCGCTCGACTGGAGGAGAAGGTTGCGGCGTCCAGGTTGAGCGACGTCAGTCAGCAGGCCTTGTTCATGGAGTTGTTCTCCAAGGCCCATTCCTTTGGGTGCGACAAGCAGGGGAGGATCAATTTGAATGACAAGCTTATCGAGCATGCTGGGATTAGCGGGAAGGCAGTGCTGGTCGGAAACCTCTCGGCTTACGCAATTTGGTCAGCAGATCGATATATGGGCAGGGATTCGACCGATCAGAGAAATATTTTTGATGCGATGAGGGAGTTGGGGCTATGATTCTACGGTACATGGATTGGGCGACTTTTAGGGTGGTCGTCCAGCGAAGGGGAATTTGTGCCAGGAATGCCCCTCTCTCTCTCGTTTCATTTTTTGGGGGATTATGGGCAAATGGGGGTGGAAATGTACTGTGGGGCTGTTGAGTTCGTCTGTTTGCCTTCGATGGTGAGGCATGTCCCTGTATTGCTCGATGAGTGCATGGATCACCTTGATCCTGCTTCAGGCGGTTCCTTTGCGGACCTTACCTTTGGTGGTGGTGGTCATAGCCAGGAGATTCTGAAGGCAAATTCGGAAAACACCTTGGTTTCGTTCGATTGTGATCCGGATGCGGTGTTGCGTTCCGAGGAGTTGAAGGAGGGTTTTGGCGAACGGTTTACTTTTCACGACCTTGGTTTTCAGGAGATGGACAAGGTTTCCTCTCCAAGCGAGTTTGATGGCGTGCTTATGGATTTGGGGATTTCGTCTTTCCAGTTGATGGAAGCGGGAAAGGGTTTTTCCTTTCGATTGGATGCTCCGATTGACATGCGGTTGAACCCGCGGGTGGGCCAGAGCGCTGCAGATTTCCTAGAGACGGCGTCTAGAGAGAGTTTGGTCCGGGCGGTGCGTGAGTATGGTGAGGAGAGACGGTGGAATCGTGTGGTGAATGCTATTATGGCGGCGAGGGGCACGGGCGATCTCCAGCGGACAAAGAGCGCTGCCGAGGTTGTGTCAAAGGCAGTCGGTGGACTTAAGTTTAGGCAGAGGATTCATCCGGCAACCAAAACTTTTCAAGGAATACGAATTGCCATCAATGGTGAATTGGAGGCTCTTGCCATGGCATTGCCAATGGCGTTTAGGTCTCTTAAATCCGGTGGCGTACTGGCGGTGATCTCTTTTCATTCGCTGGAGGATCGAATTGTGAAACGCTTCATGCGCAAGATGGCCGGGCGACCTGAGCATCGGGCGGATTCGAGGTTCCAGCAGGACCGTCAGGTATTTGCTGAGTTATTTCAGTCTAAGGCTATCTTTCCTACAAAAGATGAGGTGGAGCGGAATCCGAGAAGCCGGTCTGCCAGGCTTCGAGTGCTTCGAAAATTAAACCAACCGGGTCTCTAATTGATGGTTGCTAAAAGAAAAGGGAGCCGCTTGCCATTGATATGCGCCTTGTCGGTTATAACTCTTTTCGGGGGCGGGGCGCTTTCGATTGTGTGGTTGCGGGTCGAAATCTCTAGTGTTGCAAAGCGTTGCGGGCAACTTGAGGACCAAAGAGAAATAGTTTCAAGGGAAGTTCAGGAATTGAGGGGGCAAAAATCGCGCTCTCTACGCCCATCGACTTTGGCGTCTATGGTTGCGGGGCGATTGTTGATGCCAACACCGGAAAAAACAATTTACGTCTCGAGTAACGATATGAATCGAAGACTGGGGAAAAGAAGAGCTATCCAACAAGATAACCTGTTCAGGCAACAAAGGGAGTTTGCCGGAACCCGGTAGGATGAAAAGCTATTTTATTTCCCCTTTTCGTTTCTACTTTATTTTCTTCTCTGTTTCTTTTGCTTTTTGTTCCTTGGGCGGAAGGTTGGTATACCTTCAACTCTTCAAGGCCACCGATTATGCCGAGCTGGCGAGTGGCGCTCGGAAGAACTTCATTGAGGTCAAGGCCAGAAGGGGAGATATCGTCGACTCCAAAGGGAACTTGCTTGCCACGACTAGGTCGGTTGTGGAAATCGGAGTTGATCCTCATTCGGTAACGCAGGAGGATTGGGGGAAATTCGGCCCTTTGGCAGATCTGCTCAAGCTTCCCCAGAGTGAGATTGAAGAAGCGGCCAGAAAGCTCACCAGGCGAGGAGGCAGAGAAGGAAAGGAGGTACGCAAGGTAAGATGGGTGAAGTTAAAGGACGAGGTTGACGAAGAAACTTACAGGTTTGTCCAAAATCTTAAAATCAAGGGTGTATATGGTAATTTCAAGCACTCTAGGCTTTATCCGAATAGGCAATTGGCTTCCCATGTTCTTGGTTTCGTGAATAAGGAGGGTGTTCCCGCGATGGGGGTGGAGAGATATGCAAACTACTATCTCAAGGGACAGGATGGATGGAAGGAAAGTGAAAAGGATGGTCGGAGGCATGAGATGCCCCAGCATAGATCGTTTGAAGTTTCTGAACATGACGGTCTGAATGTGGAGTTGACCATAGACAGAATGATTCAGGATATGGTGGAAGGGGAACTCAAGGGAATTGTTGAGGAGTTTGACCCGATAAGCGCGAGTATTATCGTGAGCGATCCCAAAACCGGATATGTTCTGGCTTTGGGAAATGTTCCAGACTTTGATCCTAATCTTTTTAATGAGGCGGAGTTGTCGGATCAGAGAAACCGTGCTCTGTCCGACGTTTACGAGCCGGGTTCGACTTTTAAGATTGTTGCGGTAAGCGGGGCTATGAATGAGGGGCTTGTAGGACCGGAAGACTTGATCGATTGTTCGATTTCGACAGTCCAACGCGGATCAAGGCGCTTGAGGTTACCAAGTGACCATCATCCATTGGGGGAAATATCGTTGAGCGAGGTTGTACAAAAATCAAGTAACAGAGGGGCTGCTCAATTGGGGATCAAGCTAGGCCCTCAAAAGCTGTACGATTATTGCAGGGCATTTGGTTTCGGCCAAAAAACAGGCATTGGCATCGGTGGCGAGCGTCAGGGGGTGTTGCACCATCCCAAGCGATGGGACGGTTTGACAATTACCCGATTGCCAATGGGGCATGCTGTAAGCGCGACTCCGTTGCAGGTGCATTCATCGATGTCAGCGGTAGCAAATGATGGAATTCTCATGAAGCCTCAGTTCATGCGCCGGGCGTTTGATTCGCGAGGGAAGACGGTTGTTTCATTCAATCCCAAACCCGTAAGAAGAGTCGTTCATTCGGGAGTGGCGAAATCGTTAAACAAAATGCTTGTCAGCGTGGTATCCAATGAGGGGACGGCGACGAGGGCCAGGCTGAGCGGTTTTGACGTGGCGGGAAAGACTGGGACGACTAAAAAATTGATAGAAGGAAGGTATTCGAATCGTCATCACGTGGCTTCCTTCGTGGGCTTTTTCCCCGCTCATGATCCAAAAATCGTCATCACCGTGGTTGTTGATGAGCCGAAGATGAAAAAGGGACTGACTGGATATGGTGGGAGCGTCGCGGCTCCTGCCTTCCAACGATTAGGAAAAAAAATTATCGCATATATGGGACTGAAACCAAATCAGCCTGAAGGAAAATCCTTTGCAATAACTTCTGAAGATCAGAGGTCGGCATTATAAGTTTTTCGCAACTCCAAAAAATGAAAACACAGAAAAACAAAAAGGACTCGATTGAGGAGATTCATGAAAGGCTTAGCGGTTCGATGACCTTGCGTGATCTCGCGGGTTCCACTGCAAACTACTTGCAAGGGACTGGAAAAGTTAACGTTTCTGGACTTGTTACGGACAGTCGCCGAGTTACACCGGGGTCAGCCTTTTTTGCTTTGCCTGGACTCCGTACCAACGGGAACGAACATTTGAAGGAGGCTTTGGATCGCGGTGCGAAGGTTGTCGTTAGCGAAAAAAAGGGCCTGGATTTACCGCTTGGGGTTACGGGATTGCAAGTGGATGATTCGAGGTTGGCGCTTGCGAAGTTTGCAAAGCGTTACCATGGATCGCCCGACCGCTCTTTGCGTGTTGTGGGAATTACCGGAACAAATGGCAAAACGACGGTCAGTTCGTTGGTGCGTCATTTAATTGAAAGACCGGGCCGACCAGTTGGCTTGATTGGTACGGTAAGGTATCATTTGGGAGACAGGGAAGTTCCCTCATTCAAAACTACCCCCGAGTCTTCCGACTTGTTTGCCTTGTTGCGAAGTATGCTTGCGGCCGGTTGCTCGGAAACCGTTATGGAGGTAAGTTCTCATGGCGTTCACCAAGCTAGGGTTGCCGGACTTGAAATGGAGGTGGCGACCTTTCTGAATCTTACGCGCGATCATCTTGATTACCATGGGAATATGGAAGAGTATTTCCGTGAGAAGAGGAAGATTTTCAATGGTGATAATGGCAGTTTGCCAAAGGTTGCCGTGATTAATGGTGATTGTCCCTATGGAAGGAGACTGTCCGAAGAACTTCCTCCACAAGTACAGATATTGACTTTCGGTTTTGAGGAAGAGAATAACTTTCGGGCAAGGAACGTAAGTCTCCAGTCTGGTGGTTCGGAATTTATTCTCGAAGGCCCTTTTGGATCAATGGTGGTGACGACCCCGCTGATTGGTAGTTACAACGTGATGAACGTTCTTGCTTCGTTTGCAGTTTTGCATGGCTTGGGCCATTCGGTGAGTGACGCGGTGAGAAAAGTGGGAGCTTTTGAAGGCGTTGATGGAAGAATGGAAGCGGTCGAGCGTGGCCAAAACTACAAGGTGGTGGTGGATTATGCTCATACACCTGATGCCTTGCGAAATGCTTTGGGGATGTTGCGCGAATGTACGGAAGGGCAAGTCCATCTTGTTTTTGGATGTGGTGGAGATCGAGACAAGGGTAAGCGTCTTGAGATGACGAGGGTTGCTTGTGCGGGAGCAGACAAGGTTTGGGCTACTGCGGACAATCCACGTACGGAATCGCAAAACGAAATTTTCAAGGACATGAGGAAAGGTTTGTCCAAGGGAGCAAAGGTTTCCTTTGTTGATGACCGAAGGCGTGCGATAAGTTTGGCTTTGGATGCCGCACAACCTAAGGACATTGTTCTTATTGCGGGGAAGGGTCATGAAGCGTTTCAGGAGGTTCAGTACACAGCGATACCCTTTGACGATCGAATAGTCGCAGGCGAGTTGCTTAGCGCAAAATTGTTGTCTGCATAATGTTGGAATTCGATCCACAGTTATTGGCCGAATGGGCGATGGGGGAATGGAAGGAAACTCCAGTTAAGCCGATAAGCGGTTTTTCAATTGATAGCAGGACTATAACGGAGGGCGAGATGTTCGTGGCAATAAATGCGGAAAGGGATGGTCACGATTTTTTAGGATCGGCTTGGGATAATGGGGCGTGTGCGGGATTGGTCAATAGGGTTGATTTGAGTGTTCCTATGCCGCAATTGGTTGTCTCGGAGACGTTGACATCATTTCATGGAATAGCAAAGGGTCATCGGGGTACGTTCGATGGATCGGTTGTAGGTGTGACCGGAAGTTGTGGGAAAACGTCTACTAAGGACACCTTGGCTCTGATCATGGGGGAGGAAGAAACTTTGTGTACGGAAGGAAACCTGAATAACCATCTCGGGGTTCCATTGACAATCCTCAGAATGAATAATGACAGAGACAAATATGCTGTCGTGGAGGCTGGGATAAACCAAGTTGGCGAGATGAGCATGCTGGCAAGGACGATTTCCCCGGATTTGGTGATCGTAACGCTAGTTGGACATTCCCATCTTGAAGGATTGGGCAGTGTTGAAAACGTTGCCAGGGAGAAGGCTATGCTCTTTGAGCATTCACAGGTAAACCCACTCGTTATATTTCCAGAGGATTGTCTGACTTTCGAGAGCTTTTCAAAGGTATATGAGGATGGTGAGAATCATATAGTACTCAAGGAAGGGGAGCCTTCTGGCTCTCCGAAAAGTAATGAAGCATTTTACTCCATTTGGACTGAAACAAACGAAGACGGAGACTCGCTGTCGCTACGGCTTTGGCGACACGGGTCTCCGTTTTTTTCCTTACCGCTGCCCGCCCTGTCGGCGGGCATGGCAAGGAATGTTGCGCTCGCAGTTCTTGCTGCATGCGAATTGGGGGTTTCGGTCCAAGAAATTTCTGAACGCCTACCCCAATATCGCCCTTCGGCCTTGCGAGGCAGACGCCTCCAAGGCCGAGGGCGAACCTATTTCGTGGATTGCTATAATGCCAACCCTGCATCGATGAAGGATTCAATCGATTACTTCACGGATCAGTGCAAGGGGTTACCGCGTTTGTTCGTGCTTGGTGGCATGGAGGAGCTAGGGGATGACGGACCAATTCTTCACCGGCAGGTGGCTTCGGACATATCCATCGAGGAAAATGATTCCTTTATACTGATGGGAGAAAAGGCGAGCTGGATGGCGGATGGTTTGCTGGATGGCGGTGCCAATGAGGACCAAGTGATGGTTCTGTCAAACTTGGATGATGCGAGACCTTTTGTGGAGGATTTTGATGGGGCGGTTTTGTTCAAGGGGAGCCGTTTAAACGAATTGGAGCAATTATTGCCTGCCTGGGCGGTTGATCGGGAAAATGTGGAGATTCCTGCCGGATGTTGAGCTATCTGCAATTCGGGGAGGATTTGTTTGGTCCACTAAGACTTTTTCAATTTATCTCCGTTCGTGCGATTTTTGCAGGTGTAACCGCTCTTTTTCTTGGTTTTCTTTTTGGGCCGCTGATCATCAGAGCCCTTCAGTCATTTGGAGCCAGGCAAGCGTTTCGGGAAAAGGAAGAGGTCGGGAAGCTTGCTGAACTTCACGAAGGAAAGGCAAAGACTCCGACCATGGGAGGGCTTTTGATTTTTGGTTCAGTTTTCCTGTCCACTTTGCTTTGGGCGGAACCAAACGTTTATGTTGTGACCGCAATGGTTACCTATCTGCTTCTCACTGTAGTTGGATTTGCCGACGATTACCTTAAGATTTCGAAAAGGAACAGTAAGGGTTTGCCGGGGAAATTCAAGTTGTTGGGGCAATTAATTACAGCTTTGGTAGCATTGTATTTCTTGCTTGGCCCGTTGGGGGAATTCCTGACTGGCGTTCACGGGAAAGCAGTCGGTAGCGCCTCGGAAATGACGGAGCTTTGGGTTCCCTTTTACAAGGAGGTTCTGGTTCAGAGCATGAATGTTATTTTGGTCTTTTTCTTGTTTCTGGTAACTCTATGCGGATCCAGCAATGCGATAAACCTGACCGATGGCTTGGATGGGCTGGCAATCGGTTGCACGGTTACGGTGGCCCTGACTTACGGGGTAATGGCTTATGCCTCAGGAAATTCGATTATCGCAGATTACCTACGGGTGAGTTGGGTTCCCGGTACTGGGGAATTAGCGGTTGTGTGTTCTGCATTGGTGGGAGGCAGTCTTGCCTTCTTGTGGTATAACGCTCATCCGGCTGAGGTATTCATGGGGGACACTGGTTCTTTAGCCATAGGTGGTTTGGTCGGAATCATAGCACTGATGGTTCACCAACCTATTACCTTAATTCTTGTGGGCGGTATTTTCGTGATGGAAGCAGGTTCGGTTATTTTGCAGGTAGCGTCGTTCAAGACACGGGGCAAAAGAATTTTCAGGATGTCTCCTATTCACCACCATTTCGAGCTCAAGGGATGGAAGGAAACGAAGGTAGTGATCAGGTTTTGGATCCTATCCTTGATTTTCGCAATCTTCGGCTTGGCGACCTTGAAACTAAGGTAGAATGAGGAACGATTTTCAAGATTGGGAAAAATTGCGACGGAAGCCCGTCGCAGTATTAGGCGCGGGTGTTAGCGGTCGCGGGGTTGGTGCCCTGCTAGACCGACTTGAGTGGAAATACGAAATGTACGACGAGCTAGGCCGCGACTTCGGTTATACCGAAGCGCGGGCATGCTCGCTCGTCGTTTTTAGTCCGGGTTTTACGATATCTCATCCTTGGCTTGAGTTGGCGAGGGAGAATGATATTCCCGTAATGGGTGAAACGGATTTCGGGGCGTGTTTTTTAGACAATCCAGTCATTGCCATTACTGGAACGAATGGTAAAACGACTTTGGCAACTATGCTTACGCATGCATGGAAGGCATTGGGCAATTCGGCAGTAGCAGCGGGGAACGTCGGAGTGCCGATTTGCAAATTATTGGCGGACGGATTGAACCGGGATGCCGTTGTTTTTCTTGAAGTGAGCTCTTTTCAGGCCCAAGCGATGGAGAACCTTAGACCCGATAACGTGTTGTGGACGAATTTCGAAGCAGACCATCTCGACCACCACAAGGATGAGAAGGAATATTTTCTAGCGAAGGCTAACCTTGTCGAGAAGGTGGGGAAGGGGTGCGTGATTGTGGGAAGAAGCGTATCGGAAAAGGCTCGGGAATTTGATTATGATTTGCCGTTGAAGACGGAGGTTGTTGAACGGAATGGAGAATGCTCCATAAATTTGCCCGAAGACCACTTTCTGACATCATTTCCTCAATTGGAAAACCTTTCGATAGCGAGAGGGTTCGCGAATTCACAGGGTATTGCCGAAAAGGATTTCGATCAGGCAATAGTGGATTATAGGCCCGAACCTCATCGTTTGCAGAAAGTTGCTACGATCGGAGATGCAACTTTTTGGAATGATTCGAAGGCAACGAATGCAGGTGCTGCTGTAGCGGCTTGTAGAAATTTTTCGGGAAATATTTTTTGGATCGGAGGAGGCAAGTCCAAAGGTGAAGATTCTGCTAGCTTTTGTCTGCGTCTTAAGCCTTTGATCAAGAAGGCATTCTTAATAGGAGAGATGGGGAATGCTCTAGGTGAAGACCTGAGAGCGCATGGGGTTTTGGCAACTCTTTGCAACTCTTTGAAGGAAGCCGTTAACAGTGCATATGAAGAAGTTAACGAAAGAACCAATGTACTTTTTAGTCCTGGTTTTGCCAGCTTTGATTGCTTTTCAAATTACGTCGAGAGAGGGAAGTCGTTCATGGAATCCGTTTTCGATTTGAAGAAACTCGTTTCTGGCTCTACTCAAGAATGCATTAACTGATCGTACTCAAGCAAGGAATAAAAACATGAAACTAACCAAGATATTCGGCATCGTTCTATCCCTCCACGTAGTAGTGATTCTGCTCGTAATGTTCCAACCAGGTTGTCAGACAACTGATAAAAAACAACAGCCGGTCACGAATCAACCCACAGGAACGCAGGATCCGCCATCGGGGAAACCTGCTTTCAATCAAGGAGTCGAAGATTCCTCTCCGTCCACAGCTCCGGATCAAGGTCAGGTATCGAGCCCGGGACTTGCCGAACCAACTCGGCCTGACCTAGAGGGTATAATCGTTCCCGGACTGACACCCGTTCCCGAGGATCCTTCTCCGGGTGGAGACTTGAACCTTACGCCGACAGACGTCAGTGTTTACAAGGTTCGTCGTGGAGATACTCTTTGGGCGATTGCTGAAAAGAACGGTGTTTCGCTTGGCGTTTTGCTGAAGGCTAACCAAAGTTTGGATAAGAATTCAAGGCTAGCCATAGGACAGGAAATACTTCTTCCGGTTGACGGAGGTTCTGGCACTGAAGCTCCGGTTGAGGTGGTTGTTCCGCAAACCGATGGACAAGCTGGTTCCTACGTTGTCAAATCAGGAGACAGCCTGACCAAGATAGCTCAAGTCAATGGGGTTTCCCTCAGTTCTCTTCTTCAGGCCAACGGCTTGAGCAAAAGTTCGATTATTCGGCCTGGGCAAAATCTGATTATTCCTGAAGGCGGGGCTTCCCCTGCCGTTTCGGCTCCCTCGATCGTAGTTCCTTCCGGCGCTCTGACGCATACGGTAAAAAAGGGAGAAAACCTTACTCGAATCGCCGCCATTTATGGTACTACCGTCAAAAGGGTCATGGAATTGAATGGTCTTTCCGATCCGGGGAAAATTCAGATCGGGCAAAACTTAATCGTATCTGATTCAGGCTCAACCACCCCCTCACCAAGCGATCCGGAGGTGATCGTTCCTGATGATCCGGATTCCAGTCTGCAGGACTTCTTCGAGGGTAAGGTCGACAAGGACAGACCGGTAATCGACATAAAGGAATAACAGATCTTTAGGAAAGAAAATGAATAACGCGGGTGTGGACACAAAAGGGTGGCGGAGGCAACGATAGAGCGAGCAGTAGCGAAACCGGGCAACTTGATAACGATCTACCTGATCGCAGTTGCCTTGGGCCTTACGACCTTGGGTCTGGTCATGCTTTTTAGCGCAGGTGTTGCCGAACGTTTTACTGGTCCGCACGGTCTGCTGGTCAAGCAAATCATTTGGTTGGCTTTGTCTTTCCTGCTTGGCTTATACGTGGCCTTCATGAATTTGGATTGGCTAAGGAAGCATACCTGGTGGATTTTCGGCCTTTGCGCGCTCGCTCTTTTCCTTACTTTGATCCCTGGAATCGGGATCAAGGTAAATGGTGCCCAAAGATGGATTGGTATTGGTCCTTTGCGCGTTCAGCCTTCCGAATTTGCCAAAATCGGACTGGTTTTCGGACTAGCTGCCTATTTCTCTTCAAGACAGCGTGAAATCAAAACCTTGCTTCATGGTTTTTTTATCCCTTCCGTTCTTGTTGGATTGATCTGCGGACTGATTATTCTTCAGCCCGATTTCGGGACCTGCTTTCTCTGTGGCGCCGTGGCTGCAAGCATGATGTTCATGGCGGGTACTAGCCTGCGTTGGTTACTTCCCTTAGCGGGGTTGGCCATTTTCGTCTTTTCCCTGCTGATCTATTTTGACCCTCATCGAATTCGCCGGGTGACTTCGTTTCTCGACGTCGAGGCCAATGCCCATGACAGCGGCTATCAACTTTGGCAAGGAATGCTGGCTTTTGGGGTTGGCGGAGTGAATGGAGTGGGCTTGGGCATGGGACGTCAGCAAATGCACTTTTTACCCGAGGCTCACACGGATTTCATTTTTCCCGTAATAGGGGAAGAACTGGGCTTGGTTTGCACCTTGGGAATCGTGGCCTGCTTCCTCCTGATGTTTGTTTGGGTCTCATGGCGTTTGCGTCAGACTCCGAAGCTTTACGAGTATCTGCTGGTCATGGGCGCTCTCCTGTTTGTCTGCCTCCAGGCAATTATAAACATGGGCGTGGTAACTGGCTCAATGCCCACTAAAGGCATGTCCTTGCCTTTCATTAGTTATGGAGGGTCCAACTTAATGGTTACTTTTGTTTTTGTCGGACTGATGATTAACGTTTTCCGACGGTTGGATAATCCGAAATCCTTAAAACCACGAGTACTATGAGGAACGTCGTTATTGCATGCGGAGGAACGGGGGCATCTTACGCCAGGCATTGCCCTTGCCCAAAGCCTGGAGGAAAAAGGCTGTCCGTCCTGGCTTTTCATCAGTCAAAAAGGGGTTGATTCGAGGCTGTCGAGCAAATACCCGAACTTATCTTTCGTTCCTCTTCCCGGAGCTCCTCTGATCAAGTCCCCCGCCGGATTGGCCCGTTTTTGCCATGGGTTTGCCTTTTCATTTCTGCGCTCTTATCGCTTTTACAAGAAAGTTGGCGCGGACGCTCTTGTTGGCTTTGGCGGTTTCTCTTCCTTCGGTCCGGCAATGGCTGCCCGTGCTCGTGGCATGCCTGTATTTATTCATGAAGCCAACCGGGCGGTGGGAAAGGCCGTCCGTTTTTTGGCCAAGCGTTCGACTCGTCTTTATCTTCCCGAGGGGATGCAATTGGAGGGAATCTCGCCAGAAATCATCCGTAATTTCGGATATCCTTTGCGCCATGATTTTCGACGAATTCCAAGAGAGCGCGCCCGTAAGCAACTTGGGATCGGTTTGGCTGATCGCTTGCTAGTTGTTTTAGGGGGAAGCCAAGGAGCGATATCTTTGAACCGTTGGGTGAAGGGTAACATCGAGTCCCTCGCAAAGGAGGGTCTCTCGGTTTATTGTCTTACTGGAATGAACAATGAAAGTTCGGGAGTCATTCAGATGGAAGGACCCAACGGGCAAAAGGTAACCAGTCGCTTCGTATCCTTTACAGATGAGATGAACGTCGTTCTCTCCGCCGCTGATCTCGTTCTTTCCAGAGCTGGCGCGGGTGCAATTTCTGAGATCGTCCGCTGTCGAGTGCCCTCCATATTGGTTCCTTATCCTTATGCCGCGGATAACCACCAATACTTGAACGCAAGTTACCTTGAGAGAAAAGGCGGTGGGATCATTTGCCTGGAGGATAAAATGGAAGAAGTACTCCTGGACGAGGTTCGCGAAGTTATGTTCAACGAGGAGTTTCGCGCGATATTGAGAAAAAACCTCTTTGCCATGGATGAGGGAGACGTCTCTGCCGGTCTCGCCGATGACCTTATGCAATGTCTCAAGGAGAACCGGCTGGACGATTCTTTGCAGGGTGGGGTCCTGAGGATGGTGGGATGAGAAAGCCAAAGAGAGTGCTTCTCCTTGGCGCCGGCGGAATGGGCATGGCTCCTTTGGCTCTTTACCTTCAGGGCGCGGGGATTCAAGTCGAGGCTTACGACGACCGGTTTTCCGAGCCAATGCGTTCACAGTTGATTGCCGAGGGTATCGAGGTGCTTGGCGAACCGATTCCCACGAGTAATCCGGATTGCGTTATTCGTTCGAGCGCCATCCCGGAGGAGGACCCGAAAGTTCTTTCTTGGTCAAAAAAAGGAGTTTCCGTTTACCGCAGAGGGGATTTTCTCGCAAAGTTTACCTCCCGCAGGAAGCTGTTGGCAGTGGTTGGAAGTCACGGAAAGACTACTACTACGGGAATGCTCGTATGGGCGCTTGATCAAGTGGGTTTTCCCTGTTCCTACCTTGTCGGTGGATCCTTTCAGGATGGTTCTCTTTTGCCTGGCAAATTCAGAAGGAATTCCTGGGTGGTCCTCGAGGTGGATGAGAGTGACGGAACGATCGAAGGCTTTTCCCCGCAGATTACCTTGGCCTTGAATTGCGATTGGGATCACGTGGACCGCTACGAATCAACCGAGAAGCTGGCGAATGCCTTTCGGGCTCTTTTCGCGCGGACGAAGGATACACTTGTGATTCCGAATGGTAGCGAAGCGGATGAGTGGACGAGCAGGGACAGTTTGTCATGCGAATTTCTTACCTTCGACCCAATAAACGATCCAGCTGGCTATCAGGAGACCAACAGCAGGGCCGTGATTGCCGCCGGAAAAGCTATGGGGGTTGATTTGTCAGGTGTCGACTTCACCCTTTTCCCAGGAATGAATCGCAGGCAATCGATCCTGCACCAGACTTCGAAACGGTGTGTCGTTGAGGACTACGCGCATCACCCAACCGAGATACGGGCCTTTCTCAGTCAGCGAAGAATTCTACTTTCCGACCATTCCCTGCAAGTGATCTTCCAGCCACATCGTTTTTCCCGGACTCAGGCCTTGGCCAAGCGATTTGCCGAGGAATTGTCCCAAGCCGACGACCTGCATCTGATGCCCACCTATGGCGCCTTCGAAGACTTCGACCCAGCCGGTTCTGCCGATGCCCTTTTGGGGTATTTGCCACCCAGGTTGCGGGATCGGACGCGCATATTCTCGGATTTTTCGGAGTTGCGGGCCGCCATTGGCCCGGAACCTTCTGTAAAAGCGAAGGATCAAGTCCTTTTTGTCGGAGCAGGAAATCTCGAGCGTTGGGCCCATGCCTTTGCCGCTTGGGAAAAGTCTGGAGGAGAAAAGCATCAGGCCTTTTCCAGTTACCTGGCTCCACGTCTGTCTTCCTCCACGGTCTTGCTTGCGGACGAACCTCTTGCATCAAAGACTACGATGGGTGTGGGCGGCTCATCCCGATGGTATGCCGAGCCCGCGAATTCGGAAGATCTCAGATCAATCGTTGAGGCATGCAATCTGTTCGGAGTTCAGCGAGCCATGATTGGTAGGGGTTCGAACCTTATTATTCCAGACGAAGGGTTTGGCGGATTGGTCATTCGGTTGAAAGGTGCGTTTTGGCGGGAGATAAGTCCTCGAACCGAGGACTCATTGGTCGTCGGGGCGGGAGCTTTGCTAAATGAGGTCTGCCGGTCCGCTTGCAAGCTGGGACTTAAGGGGTTTGAATTTCTAGAGGGTATTCCTGGTACCTTGGGCGGAGCTTTGAGAATGAATGCCGGAGCAATGGGTTGGGAAACTTTTGATTTGGTAGAATGGGTATCCTTTCTTTTGCCAGACGGAAGCGTCCGGCAAATTCCCGGGACCGATCTGAACGTCGGGTATCGTTACTGCAAGGAAGCCTTTGAGGGAATTGCGCTTAGGGCAAAGCTTCGGGCGGAAGGTCGTTCAGATCATCGGGCCATCCGCAAGGCAATCGACAAGCTGGCCAAAAAGAGACGGTCCAGTCAGCCGAGAAAAGCAAGCTCAGGCTGTATCTTTAGAAACCCGGACGAAGCTTCCGCCGGTTTGCTCATTGACCAAGTAGGGCTCAAGGGCGAGCGTGAGGGTGGGGCGGTCGTTTCCGGAAAACATGCGAATTTTATCATTAACGAAGGAGACGCTTCGGCAGAGGAAGTCATTGCGTTAATCAAGCGAGTGCGTGAACGGGTAAGGGAGACAAACGGACTGTTGCTTGAACCTGAGGTTACCCTAATGGGGAAATCGTGGAACGAATATTTATCCTGAATTAAGAAACGAATGAAAACTGATCCAAGCATAACGGTATTTGCAGGAGGGATAGGTCCTGAACGGGAAATCTCGCTTTCCACAGGCAGGGCTTTGACCGAAGCCCTCCGGAAGAGCTTCGAAGCCCAAATGATCGATGTGACCGAACCCGTTCTGCCTGACGGGCTTGATCCTGAGAACACAATTATTTTTCCAGCCATCCACGGAACTTTTGGTGAAGATGGAACACTTCAGACCATGCTTGAGCAAGGTGGGTTTACCTATGCCGGAAGTGGATCTGATTCCAGCAGGCTTTGCATGGATAAGCATCTTTCCAAGGAAGTTGTCCGGGATGCCGGGGTTCGGGTTGCTCGTGACTTGGTGTTCATAGATCCGAAGGAGGTTGAAGTGGATCGGGTCTTGTCTGAATTGGGTCCTGATCTCGTTCTTAAGCCCACCGATCAAGGGAGCAGTGTCGCGCTCTATGTGATAAACGGGAAGGATGAGTTTACGGATGCGCTATCCGAAATCGGGGAAGGCAATTGGATGGTCGAGCGTCGAGTTTTTGGCCGGGAAGTCACGATTGGGATTTTGGGGGATACTCCCTTGGGCGTAGTGGAGGTTATTCCCACGGGTGGAGTGTATGATTACGAGAGAAAATATTCGGCAGGTTCGACCGAGTATCGATACCCTGCGGTCTTATCCTGCGAAATTAACAACGAACTCAAGGAATTTGCCACTACAGCCTTTTCATCTTGTGGTTGCAGGGATTTTGGGCGAGTGGACTTCATTGTATCCGAGGACGGGCAATCGCATTTCCTCGAAATCAATACCTTGCCCGGTTTGACCCCCACCAGCCTTCTTCCCAAGAGCGCGTCTTGCTCAGGGTATGACTTTGACAAATTAACCGTTCATCTGGCCGAACCTGCGCTCGAGCGATTTGCTCGCGGTTCACTTCTCTCCGCCTGATTCCGTTGTCATGAGAAAGAAATCCAAAAAAAATCAAGCATTCGGCGCAAGTTGGAAGAAACTTGTTCCTAAATCCTCACGCCGGCCGGCTTCCCGCGCTGCTTTGCAAAAGAGGTTCTCCGCAGTGGGGAAGTTTTTCCTGCTGATTGTTGCCTTGGTAGCCTTTGGATACGGGTTCTGGTGGTTGGATAAGCTAGGGCGTTCGAGTCAGGGGCCTCTTGACATAACTGGTCCGGGGGTTGCGATTTCCAAAGTTGCCTTCGAGACGGACGGCGTCCTTAGCGATCGATGGTTTATGAACTGGTTCGGGCCATTGCGCGGACGTAGTCTTATGGATCTTGATATCGATAAGATCCACGGGGATCTGATGACCGAGGATCAAATCTCATTTGCCAGAGTCACGCGAGAATTTCCTGACGTCCTGCGGATAGAACTCAAGGAAAGGCAACCCCTGCTTGTCCTCCGACTTGGATCGAAAGATGGAAAGGTAAGGGATTGGCTGGTTTCGGGTGACGGTACCCTGTACCTTGGAACCGGTTATCCCAGGTCCACGCTGTCCCATTTGCCTTCCCTTTCCATCGATCCGACCCAAATACGTTCGCGAAAGGATGGGGATGGATACGAGCGATTGACTGGTATCCCGCGGGTCGCTCCTCTTCTCGAACTTGTTCGAGCCGAGTATCCCTCAATTTACCAAGATTGGAAGGTCGTTTCCTATGAGAGGCCCGATGAGGATGATCCGGGAGCGCACGTAATGGTACGTTCCGGAAAGGTTCAGAAACTTCGCTTCTCACCGAGAAATTATCGCATACAAATGAGGCATTTGCATTACCTCCTGCTCGAGCCCGATCTGAGAAGAAGAAAGGTCATCGAGTCGATCGATCTTTCCCACGGTCGATCGGTCTTCGCGAAACTTTGAAATGCGTTTGAGAATTCTAACGAAAAAAGAGGA
>JAOLZO010000022.1 GCA_028343845.1 Verrucomicrobiota bacterium
TGGGGGTACGGTCCTTGTAGCGTCCCGTCCGGTCGCGCCCCCATTCGATCCGGTCAATGGTGGCGGATTCAGTTAGTTCGAGCTGAACCCATCCCTTGCCCTTTTGGTGGGAAATCCAACTGCGGTCGTTTCCGTATTTTCCGTCGTTGAGGTGGACGAGTTTGTGTTTTGGGTTGTTGGCGTAGTTTCCAGAGGAGCTAAGTTTGGCCCCAAGAGCCGCGTTGCGGGACTTCTCACCGATAGTCCATAACTCGATTTCATCGATACAAGGTTCGGAACCGTTGGTAGTGGCCTCGGTGGTGAAACGGACGAAACGAACTTTCTTGGGAGAGAAGGACTCGAAATTGTGCTTAGAATTAACGGCAGGGCGAAGGGCGGGTGGACGGGTAGGGGCTTTCCCTCCTTCGTCGGCTCTCAAGAGAATGACGTCTGCGGTGACCGCGCTGCCCGTGTTTCCTGCCCGAAGAACGATCCCTGACTCCGGTTCCAGGTCGTGAACCCCCGCATTTTGAAAGCCGCTCCAAAGGGGCTTGCTGACCACCTTGCCCTCGCCTTTGGCAAACAATTGCTGGTTGATGGTGGCAATGGTCTTACGATCCTTGTCCGTGGCGGGGTCGCCGTCGGCATCCAGTTGGTAAAGCGCGTCCTTGCCGTGCGAGCCCGATCCGCTTCCCCAGGAGAGCCAGATGCGAAAGCGTCCCTTGACGCCGGGGCGGTAGACGGCGAGGTCGAGGCCTTGCTTGTTCTTCCACCAAGTGTAGGTTCCGCCACTTAGGTTGGGCGAGCGCTTGGCGTCACCTGGATCGTTGAGGTAGCCGCGATCAGTGCCCTTGGGGTTGGTCCCTTTGCCGGCCGTTTTTTGGAGAAACTCCACTTGATCCGAGTTCTCATCGTCCAGCAGAACGAAACTTGTGGTCGACTCGGGGATGAAGCGGCTGAGTTCTTTTTGCAAAAGGTTCTTTTCCGCACCAAGCTCATCAATCTCCTTCTTAACCTCGTCCCTGAGCGGTACGTTGCGCTCGCCATGGACGACGCCTTCGAAAACCGCCTGCATGGAATAGAAATCCTCTTGGGAAATGGGGTCGAACTTATGGTCGTGGCAGCGGGCGCACCCAACTGTCAAGCCAAGGAAAGCGGAACCGGTCACGCCCACCATGTCGGCCAATTCGTTGGCCCGTTGTTGCTTCCGGAGCAAAGGATCTTTGCCACCCACGATATCCTTGGGGCCAGCCACGAGGAAGCCGGTGGCGGTCTCTGCCCCCACCGTATCCCCGGCCACTTGTTCAAAGACAAAGCGGTCGTAGGGCTTGTCCTCGTTGAAAGCCCGAATGACGTAGTCGCGGTAGTGGTAGGCATTGGGCCGCTCGTGGTTAGTCTCGAAGCCGGCGCTGTCGGCATAGCGTACGACATCCAACCAATGACGGGCCCAGCGTTCTCCGTAACTTGGGTTCTCAAGGACTTTCTCAAGGAGCTGTTCGTAGGCATCCTTTCTTTCGTCCCTGACGAAAGCTTCCACTTCTTCAGGCGTTGGTATCAAGCCCAACATGTCGAGGTACACCCGACGGATCAAGGTTCTCTTGGATGCCTCATCCGAATGCCTCAACCCCTTTTGCGACAGCTTCTTCTCAATGAATTCGTCAATGCTTTGGCACGAAGACCCGGTTTTTGGAAAAATTAATGACCAATGCATTTCCTTGGCACTGCCTTGGAAGGCAAGGGCAAGAAGACTCAGGGCAATAAAAAATGGATGGGAACGATTCAACTATTGTAAATTTTCACTCGAATGCACATTTCGAGCAAGTGGAATTCGAGCCTTGGTAAATCTTTTTATCGAGCGTTCCCGTACGGAGCTTCAGGAAGAATTGAGAACCTGACTCTTGAAGTGTCCTTCGTTGAGATCGACCCGTTCGGGTCGTCCCTTGTGCATGTAAACGACTTCGGTATGATCGAGACCGAGAAGGCCGAGGATGGTGGCATGGAAATCGTGCACGTGAACCTTGTCTTTGACCGCATGCAGGCCAAGCTCGTCCGTCTCCCCGATGACCTGACCTCCCTTGACGCCACCACCGGCCATCCACATGGTGAACCCGGTCGGGTTGTGGTCGCGCCCGTCTCCTTTTTCACTCATGGGTGTGCGCCCGAATTCACCTCCCCAAATGACGAGGGTTTCGTCGAGGAGGCCACGGGCCTTGAGGTCGGTAATGAGGCCGACGATGGGAAGGTCTACTTGCTTACAAAGCTTGGAATGGTTGTTCTCCATCTTGGTATGACTGTCCCATTTGCTACCGGCTCCGTGATAGAGTTGTACGAAGCGAACCCCTCTCTCCACCAGTCGGCGGGCGAGCAGGCACTGCTGGCCGAAGACCTTTGTGTCCCCTTGATCCAGGCCGTAGAGAGACTTGGTAGCCGCCGACTCCTTCTCAAGGTCGACCGATTCGGGGGCGTGCATCTGCATATTGGCGGCAAGCTCATAACTGCGGATGCGGGCTTCCAATTCCGAATTGGATTCACGGCCCTGCAGATGGCGCTGGTTCAAACTCTGCAAAAAGGACAGCTTGAGGTCTTCGGTCTGTTTGATTTTCGATGCCTGTGGCTTGAGGTTGGCAATCGGTTCGGGGCCGTTTTCAAGAAGTACTCCTTGGTGGGATGCGGGCATGAACCCGTTGCCCCAGCATCTCGTTCCGTTGACCACCATGGCACTGGTGTCCTTGATGACGACGAAGCCGGGCAGACTTTGGTTTTCGGTACCCAAGCCGTAGGATACCCAAGAACCGAGCGAGGGGCGTCCTCCGAAGACAGATCCAGTGTTCATCTGGCAGACTCCACCGGCATGATTGATGCCGTCGGATACACAGGAGCGGATGACGCAGAGTTCATCGGCAATGCGACTGTGATTGGGCAACCAGTCGGAAATCCAAAGACCACTATCGCCATGTTGTTTCCACTGTCTCTTTGATTCGAGGAGCGGAGAATTCACTTCTCCCATGGCGGTCACCGGCCGATCAAAACTATCGGGCAGGGGTTTGCCGGCCAATTTGTTGAGGAGGGGCTTTGGATCAAAGAGATCGAGGTGACTGGGACCACCTTCCATGAAGAGAAAGATGACGTTCTTGGCTTTGCCCCAGCGGTGGGGAATCTTTGGAAGGGTGGGGTTGCTGGAGGTCCGTGCAAGCAGAGGTTCGTTGGTCAGCGCGGAAAGAGCGACTGCCCCGAATCCTGCTCCTGCAGTGGAAAGGAAGTCCCGGCGGTTGAAGGGGGTGTCGATTCGATTACAAGCCATACTCAGTGGAGGTAGAGGAATTCATTGGAAGTGAGGACGGCATGGCAAAGCGCGGTCAAGGCTTCCAATCGAGGTGACGAAACGTCCTTCGCTCCGGAAGAGAGCAAGCGGAACCCCTTCTTCTCAAGGACTTGTTCCGGGTTGGAGGAGAAATTCAAATCGAGTTGGGCAGAAATTTTCTCTTCCTTACTGTCCGGCTCATTGAAGATCCGGGGTTCCTTGTCGATTGCGGGAGACGAGATGCGTAGGCGTTTGAGGGTTCCGTTCCAGAAGTGCTGGCCGTTCGAGCGCCCGCCGAGGAATTGTCCATCCTTTGGATCGGAAGACAGGGTTGCGACTTCATGCTCCACGTTGGCCTCCCGTAATTTGGATTGTGGGTCGTCCAGGTTCTTCCAGGCAAAGCGGGCCTTTGAATTTCCATCCGTAGAAAGATGGATGCTGCAAGCAAGGTAAAGTTGAGTGTCCAAGGGAAGTTGCAGGTTGGAGTCGATCACCCGGTAGATGACGTCTCCCCCTACGTTCTCACCGGTGAGTTGCATGATGAAGTTGCGTGGTTCGTAAGCGGATTTGGCACTCGTGATCCCGAAGCTCCAGCCTTGCTTCTGGTGGCTCCATGCCGATTGGCTGAGCAGAGTGTTGACGTGTGCGTTTGGATGAATGCTGTCGAGGCGGGCAATGGCTTCTATGGTCCAACTGCTTCCGAGATCCAAGTTGTCGCCTTTGAAAATCCGGATGGTTTTGCCTCCGGAAAGAGCCAAGCGTCTACGAATTTCCTCCATGTCCTTTGCGGGCTTGTCGTCTTTTGCTTGAATGATTGGCTTGGCCATCATCTGATCAAGGAAGCTTAGGGCAAGCTCTATCTCGGCCTGAGCGGGAGGGCGACCATAGGCGGCCTTGAAGATTCCCCCAATGGAGGATTCAAGGGTTCGGTGTGTCGAGAATTTCTTCGCCATGGCCCGAGCCCGGGCATGAGGCCACGGGTTGTTGCGCAAAAGAAGGGCCTGAGTCGAGGTGGTTGTATTGAGCCTCTCCGAGGCAGATGAAAAACCAGAGGGGGCATCGAAGGCGGCGAGGATGGAGTCAGGTGAATTTCTCCTTTTCTTAAGGTAGACACTCCGGTGGGGGGAATTGTCGTCTACTGAGGACCCTCCCGATTTGGGCTTCAATTCACCGGAAGTGGCCAGCATGGCATCCCGGATTTGTTCAGCGGAGAGGCGTTGGGGCGGGAAGCGCCATAGAAGGTGGTTTTCGGGGTCTACTGTATTTTCTTTATCCGTGGGTTCCCGTTGGGCGGTCTGACCGTAGGTTTCGCTGAGCATGATTGTGCGGTGAAGAGCTTTGAGTTTCCAACCGTCTTCGACGAAGGAGGTGGCCAACCAATCCAAGAGCTCCGGATGGGAGGGGTCTTCGCCCAAGAAACCGAAGTCGTTGGCGCTTCCAACCAGGCCCTTGCCGAAGTGCTTCTGCCAAACGCGGTTGACGATGACCCGCGTGGAAAGAGGATTATCCGGAGAAGCGATCCAATTGGCCAGAGCCAACCTTCGGCCCGTGGTGCCGTGCTGGGTGGGCTTGACTTTCGGGTTCGGCAAGCCGAGGAGGGTCAGAAAGGCGGGGGAGGTTTCCTTTCTTTTCTTGCCGGGTATGAAAGTTCGGGCCGGTTGATCGGAGAGGTCCGTGGTGATGAAGGCTTGGGGCAATGAGGGTTTGGTACCAAGGCTATCGAGCTTGAGTTGGAGTTTCTCGTATTTGCTTTTGAGCTCCTCGTCTTTCTCGAATTTTTTGTCCCATTTCTTCCGTGTCTTTTGTGTGCGTATCTGGCGGTTGATCAGTTCCACGAGTTGTTGTTCGTAGGTCGAGCGGTCCTCCGCTTTCTTGTAGAACATATCTTTTACGTCCTGCGGGAACTGCTTGACCACGTTTTTGATATCTCCCTGAAAGACCTCGTCCTCCATCTTGCGGATTTCATCACGGACCTGAATAGTTTTCTTCTCCCATTCCCTGAGCTTGGCCATGTCGCTTGCCTTGCCTAGTTTTTCGTCCTCGGGCCACCAAACACTGGAGAGGAAACTCTGCAGGGAATAGTAGTCCTTCTGAAGGATGGGGTCGAACTTGTGGTCATGGCACTGTGCGCAGCCAATGCCCAGTCCGAGAAAGACTTCACCCGTGACGTTGGTCATCTCGTTGAGGATCAGTTCCCATTGCATACGGGCATTGCGCTGGTTCCATTCGTACACGCCATGTCGCAGGAAGCCCGTGGCGACCATGTGGTCGAAATCGTCCGGATTGATCTCGTCGCCCGCCAACTGTTCACGAACGAATTGGTCGTAGGGCTTGTCCTCGTTCAAGCTGCGCGCGACGTAGTCCCGGTAGAGGTGTGCGGAAGGACGAAAACCATCTGCCCGGTACCCGTCGGATTCGGAGAATCGGACGACGTCGAGCCAATGCGTTGCCCATCTCTCGCCGTACGCTCGGTCAGCAAGCAATCGATCGATAAGTTCCATCTTGGATGTAGCGGGATCTTTTTCCCATGACTGGACGAAGGCGTCGATTTCATCGGGGCCAGGAGGTAAACCCAGGAGATCGTAGTTGGCCCGCCGAATGAATTCGTAGGGTCCGGCCTCTTCGGCCAAGTTCAGGGTTTCGCCCTTGAGCTTTCTTTGGACGAAGAAATCGATTGGGTTGCCCGGGGCATCAACCTTTCCTGATCGAAGGGGTTGAACGGCCCACCAATTCTTTTGCTCTTCGGAAAACTGATGGGAGTTGCTTTTCTCATCGGTTTCCATCGCCCGAACGGAATGAATTACAAAAGTTGAGATCAAGCCGGCCAAGCTGAACAGAAGGACTTTGCATGAATGAGTATGCACATGACTAAGGTAATTAAAAAAAAAAACCGAGTGAAGTTTAAAAATCCTTGAGTAGCCAAACTTATTTTGAAGTCTTTCTCCCTTGAAAAGTAATTTCATCTTTGTCTTTTTCCGTAACAAGGCAAAGCTAGGCGACATTCCGTTACCAATGTTCTCCTTACTTTAATTTACTCTCACCTTCACTCATTCATTCCTTATGAAAGATAAAAAAAGTTCAACGGCCGACCGTAGGAATTTCCTGCAAAGCGGTATGTTCGGGGCCGCCGGTCTTGGTCTTGCCGTTTCAACAAGCTCATCCGTCGTGATGGCCGAAAGCGACAAGGCAACGATCAAGCGCGAGGTTACGAATGAAGTGGATGTCCTCGTGGTTGGAGGAGGAACGGCAGGAGTAATCGCCGCGATCCAAGCGGGTAGGGCAGGTGCGAAAACTCTCCTCGTGGAGAGGAACTTTCAACTGGGCGGCGCGACGACGACGGGCGGGGTGGCTTTCCCAGGCTTGTTCGACGCCTGGGGTAAGCAGGTCATTGCTGGAATCGGTTGGGAACTGGTCAAAGAGAGTGTGGAGCTGGATGGTGGAAAGTTTCCCAACTTCGCCAAGGTTCCTCGATCTCACTGGATGAACCAAGTGCACGTCAATCAGTTCGTGTATGCCCTTTTGGCGGAGGAGAAATGCCGGGAGGCTGAGGTGGAGCTCGCCTACTACGAGTTTCCCGAAGCAGTCGTCAAGACGGATGCCGGTTGGCAGGTCGATTGTATTGGGTTCGGGACGAGAAGACAGGTTAACTGCAAGCAGATCATTGACTGTACGGGCGGAGCCGAGGTTGTGGGCCTTCTTGGGTTCGAGCGCTTGCGGGAGGAGGAACGGCAACCGGGGTCCTACCTGTTCCAATTGGGTGGCTCTCATAATCCGGCGAGCAAGCAATTGCACCGCTTGTACGTTCACGGGGCGGACTCGACCAATTCACGCACCGCGACTTTGGCCAACCTGACCGGTCGGAAGTCGATTCTGGCAAAAGTCCGCAAGGACAAGAAGCGCCTGATGCATTTGCAGCCCGAGACGGGGTTCCGGGAGAGCTATCGAATCAAGGGCGAAACTTTGATCACCGTGCAGGACTACACTTCGGGCAAGCTTTTTGACGATGCCGTTTCCCATGCTTTTTATCCTGTGGACCTGCACACCAAGACCGGGGTCCGACCCAAGCCGCTCAAGCGGGGAATCGTTCCGTCCATCCCCCTTGGAGCTTTGGTTCCGAAAGGGAGTCGCAACTTGATCGTGGCAGGGCGTTGCGTGAGCAGTGACCGCCTGGCCAATTCGGGTCTGCGGGTGCAGGCGTCCTGCATGGGCATGGGGCAGGCCGCCGCCGCGGCGGCCACCTTGGCGGTTCAAGGAAACACGACTCCTTCGGAAGTGCCCTTGGCGCAGATTCATGGGTTGTTGAAAAAGCACGGAGCGATCATACCGGGCAAAGCCTGATTCGTGGTGTGAAAAAACGCCGTTTCGTTTCCCTTTTCAATCTTCTGCTTTTTGCCGTGATGGCAGGGTCGGGGGTTTGGGCGTTCGCTCAACCTTTTTCTATTCAGGTGATCGGGTTGCACGCCTTGACCGGATTCATCTTCATTGCGGTGATCGGTTTGCATATCGCGAATAATTTCGCGCCCCTGAAGAAGTACTTGAAAAACCGGGTGGTGTGGTTGGTGTCGGGGCTTACGATTGCATTGGGGGCTCTTTTTTATATCCAGCCAAGCCCAATCAAATCGATTCTTGGCTTGAGCGGTAATTTGGGCCCGGCTTTGGACCGTTTCGAGATGACCGAAGAGGGGATGAAGTACGATTTCGTTCCCTCGCCTTCCTACAAATTGTCTTTGGATATCCGAACCGGTTCCACCTATTCTCTGGAAAATCCACCCCGTCTGGCGGTGTGGTTGGAGAATCAATCCTTTTATCACATCAAGACCCTTTACGCCTCCGAAACGACGGATGCGAAGGAAATGCTTCCTTACTGGGCGTTCAAGCTCAAGGGATGGGAAGAGGCGAAAAAGGAAGCGGAGAAAAAGGGGGTTGATCTGAACGAGACCGTGGATGCAGTTTCCGGAGCCACCGAGAACGGCTCCTTTGACCCGGCAGACTACATTGTTCCGGGAGAGACCAATTCATCCATGCCTTACCGGGTGATGATCGAGATCAACCAACCCGTTGACCCTACGGAAAAGTTGGAGGATCAGCCGTCCTTGATTTATCAGGTCGAAGTGGACAACTTCGACCCGCGTACGTTTCAACTGCTCGAGTTGGTTGGATACCCAGTTCAGGAGAAGAACGAGGAGGGGAAGGAGGAATGGGCGATCTATTACGTCGACGAGCGTTTTGGATCAGCCATGGAATTGATAGACAGCGCCTTGCTATCGATCGAAAGGGTGACCGAGAAATGAAAAAGACTCTTTCCTAAAACGCTTGAGCGTTTATCCGGCAGCGAGAATTTCCTGAATCTTTGGGTAGAACTTGGTCTTCCACTCGGCAACCTCGTCGTCGTAGTAGGTGTCCAGTTCAAGACGGTCCATGTAGCACTTGGCCCCTGCCTTTTGCAGATAGTCATCAATCTTCCGTCCGCACCCGCAAAATTCATCATAGCTAGTGTCTCCAAGCGCCACGATGGTGTACTCGAGGTTGGGCAGGTCGCCTGCCTTTCCGTCTTCCAGATCGTAGTAGAAGTCCTCAACCATGGCAGGAGGCTCTCCGTCCCCCCACGTCGAAACGACGATGAGGGCTTTCTCTACGGAAGAGAGATCGTCAACCGAATACTCGGAAAGATCGATCACTTCATTCTCTACGCCAAGATCAGTGAGTTCGTCTGCAATTTCCCGTGCGACGGTCTCGGAGTTACCGGTTTCAGTACCAAAAAATATGTCTAGTTTGTTAGCCACGATTATAAGTGATTGAAGTTTGGAATTTCAGCATAAATCCTAATGATTTGATAATTTGTCAATTAGTAATTCTAATAAAAATCTTTGTCTTCGCAAACGAACCTCAAAAGATCTTTTGTTCAGGAGTTAAAATGCTGAGCGCGTTCTTCACGAAAACAAATTCTTTTTACTATAAGAGATCTTTTTCGGGATGCGGGGATTGGGCAATTTTGGGCGGAATTCATTCAGTCCCGAGGGTCAAGTAAACAAGCCTTGCTAACTGGGGGTCAGCGGGAAATGCGACGCAATTTGGGGTTGGCCCTTTTCAATTTGAACGACCTGTGGATCGTCATGCCTGCGTTTTTTTTGCGGCCCGTAAAATCCATCAATTGAAAACCGTTCTTGATCGTGAGCAATTTCAACTTGATTTCGTAATCTGAAAATTCAAACGATGCGAAAATTCCATCTTTGTCGAGCCCATCCCCAACAGACTCCTCTTTCCAGGTCCCTTCAACCGATTCGTCATAAAGTCCGGTCAGGCTTGCCTTCCCTCCGTCTATCAGTTTCAGCGTAATCAGAACCGTTTCGTCCTCCATGGCCAAGCTTCCTTCGTAGGTTCCTTCCAATGCAGGATCGTTTCCACCACAGGAGATGCCAGCAACTGCAACTATAAGAACAAGTGCCCAAGAACGAAAAACCTGAATAATTGATTGATTCATATCCCTATAATCAGGTGACGGGAAGCAATTCGTCAATGGGTTTTCCGTAGGGCAGGATGGGCATGGGCCGGCCACTGTGGTCGAGAAAGCTCTGATGATAATCTACACCCAAGTGTTGGTATACGGTTGCCCAAAGGTCATTCGGGGTGAGAGGTCGGTCGATGGGTTCCTCTCCTCTGCTGTTGGTTGAGCCGATTACCTGACCGGTTCGCATTCCGCCTCCCGATAACAGCATGCTCATGGCCTTGGGCCAGTGGTCGCGTCCCGGTTGATCAACTTTTGTTTTGCTTCCCTTGCCGACTGAGATTTTGGGTGTCCTGCCAAATTCACCGGTCACCACGAGAAGGACCTTGCGGTCGAGTCCACGCTCATAGAGATCTTCGATCATTGCAGTAATGACGTGATCGTAAATGGGAAGGCGTACTTTGGCGTCCTTGAAAATATGGGAATTTACCGCATGACTGTCCCAATTATACGTGCCTTCGTCGATCCATGGAACCCCAGTGCCTCCATAGGGGTTTTCCATGACAACGGTTACCCAGTTGGCTCCGGCTTCCACCAGTCTTCTGGCCAACAGGGCGCGTGTCCCCCAATTATGAGACCCAAAGCGTTCACGCGTCCTCTTGCTTTCCTTGCTCAGGTCGAATGCATCGCGTACTTGATTGGAAGTGAGCATGGAAAGAGCCCGCTCGTTAAAGCTGTCCAAAACGGAAAACTCTTCCTTGGCGAAAAGGGAATCCCTCAATGAATCGTATCCTTTGAGGAGGTTCATGCGGTCGCCCAATCGATCGGCGAAGCTAGCATCGACACCTAGGTTTTCAACTTTGAAATCCTTCTCGCTTGGGTCGGCGGATATGGCGAAGGGATGGGTTTCCGAACCGAGATAAGCGGAACCGAAACTGAAGGTGTCGACGTTGTTTACACGACCATTGCCGAGGGCTACGTATCCGGGCATGTCCCCAACCCTTCCCTGATCGGAAAGGTACTTGTGAGCCATGGAGCCAACGCAGGGGTAGTCGTTGACGAACCCGGTTGGTTGTTTGGGATCCCGTCCAGTTAGGAATCTCTTGTGTCCGCCTCCATGATCGGCAAAATCGTGGTGGACGGACCGCACGAGGCAATACTTGTCTGCGATCTTAGCGTGCATGGGCAAAAGTTCGCAAATCTCCATGCCGGTGACGTTAGTCTTGATCGGACGGAATTCACCCCGATGGGTGGAGGGGGCATCGGGTTTCATATCGTAGGTCTCCATGTGGGGAGCGCCACCCGGTAACCAAACGAAAATGACAGCGGTGTCTTTTTCCTCGTCGCTTTTGGATTTGGCCTCAAGCAGACTGGAAAGCCCGAGCATGCCACAGGAGGCACCTCCTATTTGCAGGAAAGATCTCCTGGTCAAGGGCCCGGGACAGAGCCCGTTGCGCAAAGCACTGTCAGTCATGGATATCATCTTACGATAAGTGGCTGACGAAACAAATAAAAAATTACCCTAAGCTTTGTAAACTAATGAGAAGGCGGATCGGCTGATTCCGTTCACCTTCTCTTATTTGCCGAGCAAACGCAAGACTTCCAAGTTGAGGGATTCGTAGGCTGCGGCCTTGACGATACCGCTCGGGGGAAACAAGGGGATGGGATAGCCTTCGATAGGGACACAGGCGTCGCCAAACGCGAGGCCCAAGTCGAGACGGTCGGAATAGTTCAAGTGTGAGGAGAATTCGGGTCGCGGGTTTTCTGCGGCCATGAGCAGGACCCGACTCTTCTTGGCCTTGAAAAGATCGTCCACCTTTGGACTGAGTCCGAAATATCCGAGGCGCAGAACAAGACCGCCTTGGGGGGCTTTGGTCTTGAAGTTGTTCAGCTGAGACTCCACGTTTTCGTGCACCTCGATGTTGTCGGCCCAGGCGGAGTCGGAATACTTGCCCACGTAATGCATGACCATGTGCCCGCTCGATGCCACAACGGTGCGCCGTCCAGCCTTGGTTTCCTTGGCAATGGAATTGGCGAAGTCGCGGAGCGTGGGCAACTGGGTGTTTTCCAAGGCCAGCAACTGGGATCGAATTCTATAAAGAAAGGCCTTGCCCAAGACCCCTTTGGGTATGGGGGCGACGGAATACTCCTTGTGGTATTTCACTTTTCTGAAGAACCGGTCCGACCAGTCGCGCCCATCCTTCATGGCCCAACTTTTCCACATGGTGGGCATTCGTCCCTTGCGGGTGTGGGCGGCAATAGTTTCGGCCATCCAAACCCATCCTGAGATGGCTCCGACGACATGGTTCAACTTGCCGGGATCACTGTCCTTGGGCTCGGTGCCCAAGTCCACCCAGGCATCGCAGACCTTGGCATGCTCGGCCAGGAGGGGGTTTCGCTTGGAGCCGAACCCGAGAATGAATTGCCCCGATTCCTTGAACTTTTGCAGTCGCTTCAAGTCGTTGGACTTGGGGTCGGCGTCCCAGGCTACCACTGCCATGTCGTGTGCCTTCTCGGCGTCGGTACGAAGCTTTTTGTCCTTCCATGGCCGGTCGAACCCGACGTGCATGAGGCCCCCGCTGCGTCCGATCAGTTCCTGTTCCAAGGTCGCTCCGAGCCAATGGAACCCGACCAAGCCTCCTCGCTCGTATTTCTCCGCGGTCTTTTCCCCCAGCTCGGTGAATTGGGGAAGATTCTTCTCGATGCGATCGATGTGCTGGTGAATGGAGCGCAGGTATTTCTTGGATGGGCTGGCAGCCTGGGGTTTGGTGCGGAAGGCATCGATCTTGAGCAAGGTGAAGGGATAGATAATGGTTGCGTAGAGGGTGTTGTCGCGGGTAGCGATCAGGGCCATGTGGTTGTGAAGGGGAGTCATGGTGTCGTCGGGTAAGGTATGGTAGCCATGGCTCCAGGGTGGCTTCTTGCCGCTGGCCGGCTTGAAGTCGAAGAAGTCAGGGTTCTTGACCGCGAGCACACCGAGGTCTTCGTGCCGGCCCTTTTTTGGATCGTAGCGACAGAGGTGATGCAACTTGCCTTTTCCGAAGCCGGTTTTGTTCTGCACGCTGATCAAGGTATAAATCCTGCCGTCCGGAGCGATGGTCAGGGCGCTCCGTGAATCGGGTTTTTCGCCTTTCAGCATGAGCCCATGGTTGGTGCCCTTGACCTTCTTACCCTTGGATGAAAGGTCGATGGACAGAAGGTGGGCGTCGTTCATGAGAATGAGCCAGGCGGTGCGCCCGTCGGCGTCCAGGTTCCAAGTGGGGATGGCAGAGCGGCTTTCCCGCGTAAAGGTCTTGTCGCCGATCTCGATGGGGCGCTGGGTGACCTTCTTGGTCACCGGGTCGTAGGTCGCCAACTGAAAATCCTTGGTCAATGCGTGGGCCTTGCCGTCCCCATCCATCAAGGTTGTGGCGTAGGGCGTGAGCATGGGCCCGAGTTCGGTGAACTTCTTGGTCGCTGTGTCGTAGAGCATCCAGTGCTGGTCCTCGCAGGTCACGACGTAGATTAGTCCGCGCGACTCGTCCGCCACGACGTCGGCTATACCTTGCTTTTTGTAAGGCATGCCCAGGTTGCGGGCCGTGTCGTTGCGAGGATCGTAGGTGATCAGGTACCCCCCGGGGTATTCCGAATCATCCCCTTTCTTGGCATAGCCCTGCTTGGTGCCGACGTAGATCACACCGCTGGGTCCGACGAAGTTGCGGGTATGGAACTTGGCTTGGGCCGCAAATCCTTTGGCATCCAAGTTGCAAAGCTTGTGGGCATCCACCACTATGCGTTGTTTTTCGGTGACCGGGTCGAACTCAACCAAATAGGCATTCTCACCATATTTGGCGGTTCCGACGTAAATGCGTCCGTCATTTCCTTCGCAAAGGGAAAAGTATCCGGATTCATCGGAGTGGGTTTCCGGTAAGATGTGATGGGCCGTTCCCCAGACATACTTAAATGGGGCCTTGGCCGCAGAAGAAATTGTGCCAAGAAGGAAAACAAAGGATAACAAAACAAAGTAAGGATTCATGATTATCGGATTTTCTTTTTAATGGCCTCGCGCCAGGCCTTGGGCAGGTCGGGTTTGGCGAGGGCGTTTTGGTAAGCGGCGCGGGCTGCGGGTTTGCGACCGGCGACGGTGAGGAGATCGCCTTGGATGGCGAAGGTGGTGGCACCCCAACTGCCGGTTTGCTTGGCGGCGTCGATGCGGGCGATAGTTTGGAGAGCCTCGTCGTGCTTGCCTTGACGGGATAGGATGCGGGCGGCTTGCTGAACGGAGCGGAATTCCTCGGAACCACCGATGCGTTCCTTGCCATCAAAGTTCAGGCGATAGGCGGCTAGGGCACCCTCGTCGTCCTTCAGGTTGGTTTCGAGGTTATGGCCAAGATTGACGAGGATGCTGGTACGGAGGCGTTTGTCGGATGTAAGGGCAAGAGCGGCTTGCAGGTCGTCTTCGGCGGCCTTTCCATTCTTGCTTTGAAGATGCGCCCGGGCCCGGGCGAAGGCGGCTGGAGCGACGTGCGGGAAGGGCCACTTCGAGAAATCCTCTTTACCGAATTGCCGGAGCAACTCGGAGGCTTTGCGTTGGGCGAGAAGGTTTTCCATGCGGACGGTCGTGGCCACGGCAGGCAGGGAGATGCGTTCGGCCAGTTCCTCGGCCTTGGCGTAGTCTTCGAGATTGCGGGCGGCGGAAGCAGCCCCACGGAGTGCGGAGGACTGCTGCAGGTCGGTGGCGTTCTCGGTGGCGGCGAGGGCCACGTAGGCGGCGAGGGCTTCCTTGTTCTTGCGGCCGCGCAAGAGGGCATCGGCTGCTTTGCCGGCGACGAGGTAATCGACGTACTCGGGATCGAATTCGAACCGGGTGGAATGCCCGGCGTAAAATTGGGCGAATTTGCGCGGGGCGTGGAAACCAGAGGTTCCGGTGGGGGAGAAGGCGGAGTACTCGGCACCATGCTCGCGAATGCGTTGGCGGCAGACGTTGAAGTGCCACGGCAGGCTGACCGATGGCTTGCGGCCGACGACGAAGTTGAGCGGGTCGTTCTGGTCGGTGGTCACGGGGATGCGGATCTCGACCGTCCAGTGGTCCTTGGCGACCTGGGTGGCGACTTCGGCTTGGGATTCCCACCGATACCAGGAATGCTTGTTGGCGCCGCGGTCGATGTCCACGAGAGCGCCGGCGGGGTTGACGGCAATCTGGTAGTAGTTGTGGGAATCGGTCTCCAAGTGAATTTCCACGCAGTCCCCGTACCAAAGGGATTGATCTTCGCGTCGGGTGGTGGTGACGTTGAGCTTTTCGCCGGGGCGTTCGTCGCAGCGGATGGCGAAGTAGAGGTTTTGTCCGGAGCGGTCCCAAGCCGACATCACGGTTGTCCCGAAAACGGGCTGGGCCCCGGTCTGCAATTCGCGGAGCTTTCCAACAGACCAGTTACGGTGCCGTTCCCAATGCTGGTCATCGAGCTTGCCGTCGACGACGATGGGCTCCTTGGGTTCCCAGGAACCTACCGTGCGCATGTAGGGAACGGGTCCGCGCTTGCGGCCAAGCAGCTTGGACTTGCTGCGGAGGGTGTTGAGGAAAACGTCGATGAGACCGAGGCGCTTGGTGTAGACGGAATCGGGGGGCACAGCGGCCTTGGCACCGTCGAACAGGGCCAAGGCGCGGTCTACCTTCGCCTTGTCCTTTTCCATGGCCTGATAGTTCGGTTCGCAGTACTCGAAGAAGGCCTGCATCGGTTTTCCGGCGGGACCATAGAAGAGGCGGCAATACTCGGCCAACTCGGCCACCGGATCGTAGGCCTTGCCGCCCCAGTAGGCCCGGGCGGTAAAGTACACTTGGAAGTGGTTGAAGCCGATGTCGACCGTATCAAAGTTCTTCCCCATGCTCAACCAGATGTCTTCGCCGAGGGAAAAGCCCTTCAATGCGTTGATGCTATCGCCCTGCACCTTGGAGACGAAAGCGGGCAAATAGAAACCACGGGAAGAGAAAGGATAGTTCTCGAAGATCATGATCGGGTTGTCCGTTTTGGCCCGCCAGCCGGCCTGCAACTGGGCGATGGCTTCGCGTTGCTCGGGCAAGGTATTGCGGGGACGCCGGCCTCCCACGATCATGACCTGCACGTTGGGTCCCAGTTTGTCGATGTTGGTGGGCGGATTGGTGTTGGCCCCGTAGGCGCAGCAAAGAATTTTCTTTTGAGGATGCGTCTTGATGACTTCCTTGGCCACTTGGTTCGCGAAGTCCCAAACATGGTTGGAGAGCTTGCCGCGGGAACCCATCTCGTCGATTTGCTTGCCTTCGCAAAGTTTGCACTGGCAGATCGAGCCATAGGCGTCGGGCGGCATGATGGATACACTGTCGTAATCGTAGACGTCGAACTGAGCCCGGGCCCACTTGACGGTGGCCTGGAAGAGTTCGGGGTTGGAGTAGCAGAGGTGATTGAGGCGCTCGCCGAGCTTGGTGGCGCGCTTGCCGCCGTAAAGGGCGAACCAGTCGGGGTGGTTCTTCAAGACGTGCTCGTTGTGGGTCATGGTGTGCATCCCGTGGGCCACCATCAGGCCGTAGGGGTTGCGGGTGCCCAAACGCATCATCCACATGGTGGTGGGATCGCTGGCTGTACCAAAGCGAACGCTGAACTGCCGCAACGGAAAATCCGGCTTCACGACCATATTCAATTTCGGGAGGGCGATGGTCTCGCGCTTGGGCACCACCTCGCCCAGTTCGCCAGGCAGGTACCAACGAACGCCCAACTGCTTGAGGAAACCGCACACTGCATTGAACGAACCGCGCTCGTCGAAGGTCCAGTAGCGCTCGTCCGGTTCGCGGGCCAACTCGACGGGCATGCGTTCGCTGTTCTTGTACATGCCGCCGTTGGGCACACCGAAGCGTGTCCCGGAAGCCTGCTCCCATTCCCGCTGGTACTTGCCGGAGACGCGGTCGGTATTCCGCTTGGCCCATGGTTCGGTTGGTACGAAGTCGGTATCATCCCCCAGAAAGGCCAACCAGTCCGAACCCGAAACCAGGCGGTAAGCCCCATGCTCCAGCCCCTTGGCAGAGAGCTTCAATTCCCGCGTGCCCGAGCTTTCACCGACGAACAATTTCACCAAGCCTTTCCCGCTCGGCTTCGGCACCATCGCCAGCTTGGCTCCGGACATCTTTTCCAGATAAACCTGCAGGTCCCGGGCCGCAAAACGCGTCGAGCGCGGAGCGTCCTCAGTCAACACGATTTCGGCTTGGGCTTCCCCGTCCTTGACGATGAATGGAGCGGCGTTTGCGATTAAGGTAATCGGCAAAAATGCGAGGCAGGGATAAACAATTTTCATGATCAGGCAGGGTCTAGCGGGCACCGACGCGTTGCCGCCAGGTTTCGTAGCGGGCGGCCATGTCCTTGACGCGTTCAGGATGACGCTTGGCCAAGGTAGCGGTTTCGCCGGGGTCGGATGAAAGATCATAGAGTTCCCAAGGTGATTTGTCCCCGGGGCGAACGATTTTCCAGTCGCCCATGATGAGGGCTCGACCGCGGGGGTTGGCCCAAGCCAAGGTCTCGTGACCGTCACGTTTCTCGCCACGCAGGATGGGGACAAGACTTTTGCCTTCCATGGGAAGCGGTTTGCGGTTGCGGAATTCGCTGGGGTATTTCAGGTCGGCCAAGTCGAGGCAAGTGGCCATGACGTCGATGACGTGTCCGGGTTGCCGGGTGAGCCCGTTTCCTTTCTTGATGATCTTGGGCCAGTGCGCGATGAGCGGAGTCCGGATACCTCCTTCGTAGGACGACAACTTGGTGCTGCGCAGAGGGGTGTTGCTGGTGAGAGCCCAAGCCAATCCATAGCCGGCGAAAGTATCGTGCGACCCGGGCATGACTTTCGGACCACTGCCGGGACGAATGACCACCTTGTCCTTGCGCCAATTCTTTTTTGGAGAACTCGGACTGAATCCAAAACCACTGCCGCTTGGACCCAGCCCCCCGTCGGGAGCGGCTCCATTGTCGGAGAGAAAGAGAATGAGGGTGTCCTCGAGTTGGCCGGATTCATCAAGTACCTCGAGCATCCGTCCCACCCCGCGGTCGACGTTGGATATTTGGGCTGCATAGACCGCCATGCGCTCGGCCTGCCAGTCCTTATGCTTGTCCCTAGCCCAGTCCGGTATGTTTGCTGGATAGGGCGCGGGCTTGGCCCCATCCGGCAGGAGCCCCATCTTACTCTGGCGCTCGAAGCGGGTCGCCCGCCAGTCGTTCCAACCTTGTTTGCGGTAGCGCTCGCGGTAGGGCGCTATGGTTTTTTCACGGGCGTGCAAGGGCCAGTGCGGGGCCACGTATCCGACGTACAGGAAGAAAGGCTTCTTGCCGGTGACAGCTTCCTCGAGAAAGGTTACGGCATGATCGTTAAAGGCATCGGTCATGAAAAAGTCGTCGGTGAATTTCCACGGCTTGTCATCGAGGTAGAAATCGTTTTGCGCGACGGGATGCCAATAGCTGATCATGCCTTGGCAGTTAGGACCGAAGAAACGGTTGAAGCCGCGCTTCACCGCGAGGTCTCGTCCTTGCCACTTGCCGACCATGGCGGTGTGGTATCCTCCTTCTTGCAGTAGTTCGGGGATGAGCACGCATTTCGAAAAATTCTTCGGATGGTTCCAACTGTTGCCCCGGTGACCGGTTTGCTGACAGTAAAGGCCGGACAGCAAAGAGGCCCGGGTAGGTCCGCATACGGAGTTGTTGTAAAAACGGGTGAAGCGCAAGCCGCCCGCTGCCAGCGAGTCGACGTTGGGCGTATCGATTTCACCGCCGTAGCAACCTAGGTCGGACCAACCCATGTCGTCGACCATGACCAAGAGGATGTTGGGCCGTTTGTCGGCATGCAGCAAAGCGGCGAGGAAGAACAGCGGCAGGCGTAAGGTTTTCATGAGTTTGAAGCGGGGGCTCCGAAGGTCGCTATCGGCTTGGGGATAGGTCAACGGTTTTTGAATTCGTCCAGTTTCTGCCGTTTTCGGGAGGTTCCGCATCTTGCGGGAGCAAGCGTACTTCCCTCAGGTCCATGAGAAACCCCGAATTCAACTTGTCGTCGATCCGGACAATGAGCCGGTGAATCCCTTTTTTGAGTTCGATCTTTCCCATCTTTCCCCATTCGTACTTGTCCCAAGACCCTGTACCCGGAACGGGAGCGCTCAGTAGGTAAGTCGAAACCGTGAGGTTTAATCTGTCTCGCTTGCCTTTATCGGGAAGCGCCCAGTCAATCCAAACGTCATAAGCGCCTGCCTCTTCGATCTCAAAGGTCCATTCCGCCCGGTCCGCCTCACTGCGCCAAAAACCGAGGTTCTTGTATTTTTGCTCGAAGACAATGCTTGGGCCGTAGATCTCGGCAGACCCAGCGGGGAGTCTTACGATTCCTTTTTCCGATGCATA
Organism: Verrucomicrobiota bacterium; assembly: GCA_028343845.1. GTDB lineage: Bacteria > Verrucomicrobiota > Verrucomicrobiia > Opitutales > Seribacteraceae > Seribacter. The sequence continues at coordinate 19,100 of JAOLZO010000022.1, forward strand.
AAGAAGCGTTGGCTGATTGTTTTTAAATTCCTTTCTTTTTTCTCCGGCAACTTGCAGGTAGGCCAAAAGATCGGGCATCTGCTGGATGCTGATCACCGATTCGAGACCCTCCGGCATTAAGGACCGGCCGGTCGAAACAAGAGAGACGAGATCATTTTTCGGAATTTTTGTTCTTTCACCGGTAATGCCGGTTATGGTCACGGAGGCACTGGTTTCTTCCGTGACCGATCCCATGAAGGTGAGATCTTTTTTTGTCTTTGCTATAAATTGGATCCAATCGCCATCCACTCCTTGGTTGGGATCGAGAATTCCGTTGAGGTAGGTTTGAGGGGCCCGGTTGCTCAGGGCGGCCAGATCCGGCCCCAAGGCGGTGCCCGTTCCGTCCAGACGATGGCAACTCGAGCAGTGAGAGACAAAAAGAGCTTTTCCTTTCAGCTTGTCTCCCGGTTTGTTGATCGTCGGGCCGTACCGCTTGAGAACTTCCGCCCTCGCAGGCCTGGAATTCTCCTGCAGACTCTCTTTTGCAAGCTTGCTTATTTCATCATCATTATGGGTCAGGAGCAGTTGCCTTCGGGTCAGATCAATGGAGCTTCTCAGTTCGTCGTTTTCCTTGGCCATTTTCAGAAAAAGCATCGTCAGGCTCTTTCGCCTTACCATTTCATCGATCATCACCTGACGCAACGCCGGGCTGTGATTTTTCCATCCCTGCAGCATTTTCCCAGCAGCTTTTGCATCACCCTTTCTGAGCAGAGCTTTACAACTGCTTGCTTGCAAAGTTGCTGGCTGGCTTACGTTCAAAAGCTCGAAAAGAGCTTTTCTGTCCTTTTCACTTTCAATTCCCGTCAGTCCGATCAAATTCACCGAGGCAATTCTCACCTCAAGATCATGATCGGGGTCCGTCGCGATTTTCCATGTCGAATCGAGCACGCCCTTAAGTTCCCGGTTGGTACGTTCGTCTATTCCGGCCGTTTCCAGAATCATTGCCAGAGCTTTGATTCTCGAAGGGTCCTTGAGCTTTTCACCGGAGAATCTTGAAATTATTTTTGAAATCAGTTCTTTGGATTTACTGCCTGACAATTTGATCAGTTCATTGATGATGACCGATTTCTCCGGGCTTTCTTGCAAATCCAAAACAGTAAGGAGGACTTCTTCAGGGAAGTTGCTTGCCGCCGTAAGGGCCGCCGTCCTGAGGTACGGGTCTTTCGGATGCGCGGCGATGAATTTCCCAAGCGCCCTGGCAACTTCCTTACTGCGATAATTTCCCAAGGCATAGGCGGCTTCCCTTCGAACCTGACTGTCTTTGTCTTCGAGCAGTCTTATCATTCCATTTGCCAATTGCGGATCTTGACTAAGGGATTGCGAGCCCACCCTTAGCGCGTTGCGCCTGACCCCGTGGTGTTGATCCTTGAAGCCTGACAAAACGTCTTTTTTGGTGATCAAGCCAAGATCAGCCAGGGCGCTCAACGCCTGAACCCTTCCGGCGGCGCTCTTCCCAAGGGAAACGGTTCTCCTGAGCGGAGCTTCCGCGCTCTTTCGTTCTTCTTCCCTTAACCAGGTGAGCATCATGTGCGCGGTGTCACGTTGCCATGCGTTTGGCGAGTCGATTGCCTCGGCCAGTTGCTCGGCGTTCATTCCGGAAAGTTTCCTGACCGGATGCAGTTTGCGCCCTTCGGGCCAAACCCTGTAAATTCTTCCCTTGTCATGACCCGCCCGTAGTCTTCCGTCCTCGATCATTTCTTTCGTGAGCTGCTTGTCGATCCATTCGGGATGCTCGATTACGAGCCGGTACATGTCGGCGACGTAGAGAGCTCCGTCGGGCCCGTTCCTTATCGCCGTTGGCCTGAACCATGAGTCCTTGCTACGCAGGAATTCACTGTTTGATTCGTCTTTGGCTCTGGATGTTTTCATCCGGACGCCATTCCATTCGATGACCTCTCGGTGGATGCAGTTGTGCACGGGGCATGAGAAATAAATTGAGGGCTTGACGATTCCATCGAATAGCGAGCCCCTGTAAAAAGTATAGCCACAACCGGACGTCAGCTTCCCCGGTGAACCGGCAGGAGGGGGCCTGTATCCACTCCAATGGCTCAGGACCTGGCTGGCTGGATAAAGGTTGATCACGCCTGTGATGGGGTTTCTGGAGTTCGGTTGAGAGATCAAGGTGTTCTTACGGATATGGTGGTCTTCCAAAATGATATGCCAGGCGTTGGAGTTGTTTCCGGCGATCCAGTTTCCCCAGTCATCCCGATTCCGGCCATGCTGGGTTCTGCCGGTGGCTCTTTCAAGTTCCCCGGTATCGGGTCTGATCCTGAGATCTGATCCGCCAAGCACCAATTGTTGGCCTGTGATTTTGGATCTGATTGTTCCTCCGCTGTCTCCGTTGCCAACGTAGATCCAACCGTCCAGTCCCCAGGCAAGCCCGTTCACCCGGTGCTGTTCGTTCCCCCGCCCGAAGCCTTCGTAGAGAATTCTTTTTTCATCCGCAATGCCGTCACCGTTCTGGTCACGCATGAACCAAATGGTTGGAGGAGCGACAACCAAGGCCCCGTCCCGCCATGGAAGAACCGTATTGGCTGTTTCGAGACCTTGTGCAAAAACCACTCTCTTGTCGTATTTCCCATCCCCGTCGCTATCCGATACGGTGGCGACGCGCCCTCCGGGCTTCCCTTTGTTGTCAATGCCAAGCGGATAGTCCGCCATCTCGGCAACCCACATTTTTCCGTCCGGTCCCCATGCAACGTCGACTGGATCCATGACGAGAGGCTCGGAGGCAACCAGATCGACTCTGAACCCAGGCCTCGTTTCAATCGATTGCAAGGAAGTTTGCGGGCTTTTCGGACGTTGAGCGTGATCGCCAAGGATATCGGAAAAGGATCTTTGGTCGATGTGATGCGGAAGGGTTTGACCGGTGTCTTCATTTTGCCAATAGAGATTCCCCCGCTTGATCCAGGCTCCGTTGTTCGTTCCGTCGCTCCTGACGATCGGGGGGAGAACCTTTCGTTCTCTGGGGTGGTTCTCGCCCGTTCCGGAATTCCCCCGTTTGCCTCCGATCCCTCGGAGGCTCCACCCATCCTTGAACGACTTGAAAAGCCAAGTTCCGTAGCTTTCGGAATTCGAGAAGATGACGTCCTCAAGACCGTCTTGATCGAGGTCTGCGAAACGAAGACCTGCGTCTTGCCCTTCGCCGGTGACGATTGAGGTGCCCTTGGGGAGAGAGAAGGGCAACAACTCCCATCCCTTTTCCTTTAGCTGGTATACTTCCGACCGGGCGGGACTTCCCACGATCAGTTCACAGGTTCCGTCCCGGTCAATGTCTCTGAACCTGACACCCGCATCCCTGCCATCGGAATGGGATGCAACGCGTTCAAGTCCCCTGGTGAGCGTATCTTCCTGAATCCAGAAATCTTTTTGGAAGGACCAGGCCTTGAGTTCTCCTTTCGCGTCAGCGCTGAAAGCAAACGTTTTGAATTTTTTATCATCAAAACCGAACCTAAGACCCGGATGCATTCTTTCGGGGAATGGAATTTCCTTCCAGGAAGAATTGTCCGGTTTCCATATCCGGCACTTTCGGGCCTCGGAATTTGCGATCAGAACATCCATATATCCGTCCTTGTCGATATCGAATATCCTGACGCCGTTATCCTTCCCGTCCTTATCTCTGAGGCTATGGCCGTCGAGCATGTTTTTTCTCATCAGGTCATGCATCTCCAGCATAGTGAGAAATTTGATTTTTTTACCATGAGTCTTGTCGGCATAGTCAACGACTTCGACCATCTGTCCGCTGCGCATCCAGGATCCTGCATGAAAGCATAGGGAGACTGCTCCTTTTTTAGCGACCGTCGCGTCGAGGGCCGCCTTGAAGTCATCAATGGTGATTTGGTTTCCTTTCCCGTGCAGGACTTGCCCGGTATAATCGTTTGGATATACGAAGGGAAGTTCCCAAATCTTGTTGCCCACCACGAAGGGGTAGGGATAATTTTCAACGTAATTGACAAACCCGTTCATCAGGTATTTCGAAAACCTTTTCGGGCCTCCGGATTCCTTTGGGAATAGTGATTGATCGAGTTGCTTGTCCTCGGGGGTAAAGACAACGCCAACGCTAGTGCTCATGGAGACGAAATTCCCCCCGGGGCTTTTCCCGTTCATGATTTCAGCATAGGCTCTCGGGCTTGGGGTGTTTTGCCCGTCCATGCAGGGGAACCGAAACCCGATCGTCCGGCTGTTCGGGATTTTGGCAAGAAGATCGACACACCGGTGGAAATCACTCACCGCCCGCTCAAACGCTCCCTTTTGCAACAAAGGGCATGGGTGAGTCGTGGTGTGCGCCTCCAGCGAGACTCCCTGCTTAAGGAACCATTGCATGTTGGGGTGTTCGGGGTCCGGCCGGTTGCAGGTAATGCTCACCGGGCCACGGCCATCGATTTCCTGTAGTCTGGAAAGGATCGGGCTCAGGTAGCTGCGAAAGCGTTGACCGTCTCCGGACATATCGTCAATGGCCAGGACGGCCACTGCCAATACCTCCTTTTCCCCGATCCATTGAGGAGTGATTAACTTGGGGGATTCCCGACTAAACTGCCACGGGTTGTTTGGCTCATCGAGATGAACGATCCGATTTCCGTCCTTTGCATAGGACGTAGTAATCGCCAACAATACGCTTAGCGCGAGGATCTTCAGGGGTAAATGCATGGGGTCTTGGAATTCATTAAGATATTCGGGGTTCGAAAACTCAAGAAGCTAATCGCAGTCCCGGAATTTTTTGCGGTTGGCAGGCAAAGTCTTTCTTGCACATGATGCTTGCCTGAGTTCTCCTGAAATGCGAAACTTTCCCTTCTGTTCATCCCAAACTATTCAAACTTATGAAACTACTGTTCATTGCCCTCGCTTTTGTCTTCCAACTTACGGTCTTTGCCGATCATCATGGAAAGAAACCACTCAAGGCACTGATGATAACCGGCGGTTGTTGTCACGATTACAAGAACCAAAAAAACATCATAAGCGAAGGGATAACCGAGCGCGTCAAGACCAAGTGGGATATCTTTTTCGAGATGGATCAGGCCAAGAGCAAGGCCCACTTGAGCAAGAAGGGTTGGTCGGATGGTTTTGATTACATCGTTTACAATCATTGCTTTGCCCACGAAAAGGATGCTTCCTTTGTAAAATCGATCACCGACATACACAAGGCTGGCAAGCCTGCCTTGGCTCTCCATTGCGCCATGCATTCCTATCATTGGAGCATTCCGGCCGAGGGCGACAACAAGAAGGCTTGGCCTGAAATGCTCGGAGCCAGTTCAAAGGGACATGGACCAAAGGCCGCCATTACGGTTAAAAAGGTAAAGAAGCATGCTGACCACCCGATCGTAAAGGATTTGCCCGATGGTTGGTTGACGCCCGAAGGCGAGCTTTACAACGTCCAGAAAGTTTATGAGGGAACGACCGTTCTTGCCCATGGTGAAAACGGAAAGGCCAAGGAACCCCAAGCCTGCGTATGGATCAATACCCATGGCAAGGGCCGTATTTTCTCGACCACGCTTGGCCACCACAATTCCACCATGTCGACCAAGGAGTACCTTGATATGTTGGGCAATGCGGTCAAGTGGATCACTGCGAAGAAATAGTCCTTCTTATTTAGTTACGTCCTAAAAAAGGATTTCGCTGCGGGCACGCGAATGAAGAGAGGAACTCTTCATTTAACGCTTTTCTTTCTTTGGTTTGCCTGCGGTTTGGATGCCCACCCCTTTGTCCCGGGCTTGGAGGGAAACCCCTCGCTCAGCTTGCAGGAGTCCGGGGATGTTCTGATCGGTGAGTTGCAGTGTTCGAATTGTCATGAAGGAGAGCGCGACGATCCTTTGGCAAGGAAGCGCGGTCCGAATTTGAGCGAGGTAGGACGGAGGCTCGCGCCAGGTTACCTGCTCGAGTTTCTTTCCAATCCGCTTGAAGCGCACGGGGGGACCAAGATGCCCGACTTGATGAGTTCGATGAATGCCGGTCAGCGCAAGGATTCGGCTGCGGCATTAAGCGCCTTCTTGCGCAGTCTGGGTGAGGAGAAGAGTTTTCCTCAATGGGAGGAGAAGGGAAACCCAAAGAGGGGAAAGATTCTTTTTGGGGAAGTGGGTTGCATGGCCTGCCACGCGACACCATCCGAGGAGGCCGTTGCGGAGAAGGAAGATCGGATCGGTTCTCTTGGTTACCTGTCGGGCAAGTATCCGCGCCCTGCCTTGGCGGCGTTTCTACATGATCCTTTGCGGGTGCGGGAATCAGGGCGCATGCCGGACTTTCATCTTACGCGCTCGGAAGCTAATGATTTGGCCGAGTACCTTGTCCGGGGAAGACCGGTTGATGCAACGGCATCGAAGCCTGTTGCCGAGCAAATAGAGGAGGGGAGGGGATTGTTCGTGAAACTCAATTGCGTGGCCTGCCATAGGCTAGAGGACATGCCCGTGGGCAAGCCTTCCTTGCCCATGACGAAGTTACGTCGGGACCGTGGTTGCCTATCTGCAAAACCGCAGGGGGTGCCGGACTACGGGCTTTCCGCATTTCAGAGGAAAGCGATTGGCGAGGCCTTGGCGGGGCGCCCGGACCGACTTAAGTCCGGAGGATTGATCAAGCGAGCGCTCAGCGCATTTAACTGCATCGCTTGTCATGAGCGGGATGATTATGGAGGTCCGTCTGCCAAGTTGAAGTTGTCTTTGAAAAGTTCACAGGAAGGGTTGGGAGATCATGGCAGGTTTCCCCCGTCCCTAAGCTTGGTCGGTGCGAAACTGAAGCCCGGCTGGATTAACAAGGTGATGTTCGACGGGGAGTCCGCCCGTCCTTACATGCATACGAGGATGCCTAGTTTTGGAGAGCGAAACTTGGGCTTTCTGCCCACCTTGTTTAGCCAAGCGGATCAACTTCCCGAGATGAAATTCCCGGAGATCCCAAGAAAGAAAAGAGGTGAAATGAGGAGCGCCGGACACAAGTTGGTCGGGGACAAGGGGCTTAATTGCGTGGCTTGTCACGTATTTAACGGAAAATCGGCCGGAGGATTTCAGGGACTCGATCTGCTCGCCACTTACGATCGGTTGACGCCAAATTGGTTTGCTTCCTTCATGCGTGACCCGGCTAAGTACCGCCCCGGTATCGTCATGCCAAGCTACTGGGCGGGAGGACAATCGGCTGACAAGGAAACCCTCGATGGCAATGCCTCCGCTCAGCTTCATGCCATCTGGCATTTTCTTTCCTATGGACAGGGAGCCCCGACTCCCTCCGGGATTGGAAACCCGGGGACGAACCTTGAGATTGCGGACAGAGCCCTCGTTTATCGCGGGCGTAGCCGGGTAGCTGGTTATCGTGGGATCTCAGTGGGGTTTCCCGAAGGGATACATTATGCTTTCAATGCTGAGACGGGAGCCCTTTCGGCTCTATGGAGAGGTGAATTCGTGAGTGTCGGGTGGGGAGGTCAAGGCGCGGGAAACTTCAACCCCCGGTCCCGAGCCGTCCAGCTTTCCCAAGACCTTGCTTTTCAGCCCGTGAGTCAAAGGGGCAAGCCTTGGCCAACCCTGCCGAAGATGACCAAGGAGAACCCGGTCAATCCTGATCCGCTTTACCCGAAGAACTTGGGATATAGGTTCCGTGGATATTCTCTCGATGATCATGGAGTCCCTACTTTTTCCTATGAGTTCGGGAAACTTGCGGTTGAGGATTTCTCGCGCCCCCGACCACTTCCCGACGCTCATCTGCTTAGAAGAACGCTTCGGATAACGAGCCCTGCCCGGGAAGGCCTTCTTTTTCGGGCCTTGGTCGGGAAAATCGAAAGGGAGAAAGAAGGCGTATTCGTGACTCCTGAACTTCGCTTGAGCATTCTCGATGGGCAACCCCGTTTGAGAGATGGTTTGGATGGCAACCATGAGCTGATCATCGAGCTTTCCCTGAAAAAGGGGAAATCCGAATTCGTCTTAGACTATGAAGCCCTGCGCTAAACTTCTCTTGTTGCTCTTTCCTCTCCTTCCCCCTGCCTGGGGCGAGGAGGTTGGGGAGTGGTGGGGGACGGCCGAGCGTGAGCGAGCCTACTACCGTATAACCGAAATCCCCATTCCCAAGGGTTTGGTTATCGAATCGGGTGCCTTCGTTACCCTGCCTGAGGACAGGATCGCGATTGGCACTCGGAGAGGAGATATTTTTATTTCGTCGGGAATCGATCGGAGAAAGCCAATCCCTACATTCGAGCTTTTTGCGTCGGGACTGGATGAGATCTTCGGCTTGGCTTACAGGGATGACGCTTTTTACGTTACCCAGAGTTGCGAGCTTACCCGGGTGACGGACCGCGATGGGGATGGTCGCGCTGACAAATTCGAGACGATCTCCGATGGCTGGGGGTATGGTAATTATCATGAGTATGCCTTCGGATCGAAATTCGATCCCAAGGGCAATCTTTACGTCGCTCTCGGTCTTTCCAATTCCTACCATTCCCGGGCTTTGTTCCGGGGGTGGGCCATGAAGATTACCCCCGAAGGAAAAACCATCCCTATTGCCAGTGGGCTGAGGAGTCCGGGAGGGATCGGGCCAAACGAGCACGGGGCTCTTTTTTACATCGAAAGCCAGGGCCCGTGGAACTCCTCCTGCAGCCTCAAATTCTTGAAGGAGGGAGGATTCATGGGGCATCCGGTTAGCTTTAACTGGTACGAATATGCCAAGAATCTAGAGGGCCCGCCAAAGAATCCAGAGTCAGGAGGGCGCATCGTGACCGAGAAGAAGAAAGTGAAGGAACTGGTTCCTTATGCGGTGATCTTCCCTTATATCCGGATGGGACGCTCAATCAGTGGGTTCGTGGTTAACCGGACGAAGGGAAAGTTCGGCCCGTTCGAGGACCAGATCTTTATCGGTGACTATACCCAGTCGATCGTGATGCGGGCCACGACCGAAAAAATCAACGGTGTCTGGCAGGGTGCTTGTTACCCTTTCCGCGAAGGTTTCTCCACGGGCATTCTCAACCTCCAGTTCACTCAGGCCGGGAATCTTTTATCCGGTGGAACCAATCGTGGTTGGCCGGTCCGGGGAAGGAAACCCTTTGCCTTGGAGAGAATCGACTGGACGGGCAAGATGCCTTTTGAAATCAAGCAAGTATCGATCACCCCGGAAGGATTCTCCATAACCTTTACCAAACCCGTTCATCGAAGTTCGGGAATGGATCCTAAAAATTACCGTTTGTCGACCTTTACGCATATTTACCACGGTGGGTATGGCGGGCCGGAGGTCGATCAGACCGCACCGGTTGTCCAAAGCGTAAACTTGTCGAAGGACGGTATGGAAGCGCGGATCGAGGTTTCGGAAATTACCCCAGGTCACGTCTATGAGTTAGACTTGGGAACTTTGCGCGATGCCGGGAGTGAAGCGCTGCTTCATAGGCAGGCCTATTACACGGTTAACGAAATTCCAGTAAGCAAGTAATCAGGGCGAGGAGTAAAAGGCAAACGCCTTGGTTGCCTAGGTCCTGAATTTATCCGGGTTGTAGCCTTTTTTCCCACCCTTGCGGTCCTTCCCGCCTTTCCCGAATTTTTTCCGCTTTTCGAATCCCCTGCCTTTGGAGAACTTGCCTCCCTTGTTGCCACCCGGGCGGGGACGACCCTTGTCAACGGAGATATTCAACTGGTGGCCTTGAACCCAAACGGTCTTGAGGGCGTCAAGGATTTCTCGAGGCATATCCTTGGGCAGATCAATAAAGGTGTGATCCTTGAACATACGAATCTTGCCCATGTTTTTCGGGTCGAGCCCGACTTCATTTGCAATGGCTCCGACGATGTCTCCTTTTTGAGCCCCGTGGTATTCCCCGACTTCAAGACGATAGCTCCGCAGATGATCATCTTTGGCAAACCGGCGGTCGTCCCTCTCTCCACGGTCCCGGCGGTCCCCTCGGTCATTGCGCCTTGAGGAACGGTCGGGCCTCTCATCGCGATCCCGCCTTTGTTTGCGTGGAGGGGTCGGCATATCCTCATAGCGCAACCCTTTCTTGCCTGCCTCAAGGAAGGCTAGGGCAGCCGCGACGTCCAGCGTATCTTGCCCGGATTCCTCGACCAGACGTTGCAGGGCTTTGCGGTAATCCCCTATGTCTCCCTTCATCCCGTCTTCTATCTTGGCGAAGAATTCTTCCTCCCGTCGCTCGTTCATTTCTTCCAGAGTTGGAAAGACATACTGGTCGCATGGGACCTTGAGAGTGCGCTCAATTGCATTGAGCATTCTCATTTCCTTGTTCGTGACGAAAATGATGGCATCCCCTTCACGGCCTGCTCTCCCCGTTCTTCCGATCCGGTGGGTATAGGATTCGAGGTCAAAGGGGGCGTCGAAGTTGAGAACGTGAGAAATCCGGTCGACGTCAAGCCCCCGGGCCGCGACGTCCGTTGCGACCAAAACGTTGATCTTGCCTCTTTTTAACCGGTCCACTGTCTTTTCACGAAGATTCTGAGGCATGTCGCCATTCAAGGGCTCAGCGGCATAGCCCCTCCCTTGAAGCCCTTCGGCGATTTCCATGGTGGCATTCTTGGTCCGTGAGAAAATGAGCATGGCATCGAAACGTTCGATCTCGAGGAGCTTGATCAGCATGTTTCTTTTCTCATGCTGCCTGACCTTGATGAACCGTTGCCTGATGCTGGGTGAGTTTTCCGCCTTTACCTTAATCGTGATTTCGACCGGGTCACGCATGTGCTTTTCCGCCAACTTGCGGATTGGTTTGGGCATGGTGGCTGAAAAAAGCGCAGTTTGGCGTTCCTCAGGCGTGTGCTCGAGAATCCAGTTGATGTCGTCTATGAAGCCCATGCTAAGCATTTCGTCCGCTTCATCGAGTACGAGTGCCTGTAGGTTGTCGAGTTTCAGGTACCCTTTTTCGATGTGGTCCATGATCCGCCCCGGGGTCCCTACGACCACTTGGGCTCCCCGTTTGAACTCACGGATTTGCTCGCCGTAGCCAGTCCCTCCGTAAACCGGTACGACTCGTAGTTTGGGCAAGTTTTCCGCATAACCCTCGATGGCTTCGGCAACTTGCAAGGCGAGCTCGCGAGTCGGGGCGAGGCAGAGAATCTGGGCGCCTTTTACGGATTCATCGATTCTGGAGAGCAGGGGCAGGGCAAAGGCCGCGGTCTTTCCTGTTCCAGTTTGGGCAACCCCGAGCAAATCGGAACCTTCCAAGAGTGGAGGAATGGCTTTTTCCTGAATCGGTGAGGGTGTCTCGTAACCCGCCCGTTCAACGGCCTTTAGGATTGGAGGGGCGAGGGGTAGGTCAGAAAAGCGCATACGGGCATCCGTTTGCGCATGAATGGCATCTTCTTCGTTCATGGGACGTGTATCGTTCGACTTATTTGTTTGTTGGGCCTTGTCTTCGAACGATCGCTCACTATCACTCCGTGTCCATCCATTGACCACACGTGAGCCCTTGTCCTTTTACATGGCTAATAGACTGACCATATAGTATTTCCGAAAAAAGACGAGCAGTAAAACACCCGTTTCATTCCGTGAAAATCAGCCAGTCGCCCCTTCGCCTTTCTCGTCTTCTCCAAACTATATCGTGAGTTCCAAAGTCTTATTCTTGATTTCGCCCTGCTCCCTCCTATGTTTAGGTATTCTTTCCATTTAACCCCACTACGTTTCATGATTCATTCCCCACTCATCAGGCTTTTCCTTCTCACGCTTTCCGTTTGGCTTCTTGCGGTACCTGCCTTTGGGCAGAAGAAGAAAAGGGTGGATCCTTTGGCCATTCCTGAAATCACCCGCGATCAAGTCATTTGCTTCGCGCTGTACACGGTTCACGCGAAGACCCTGAAATTGACGGCTCAACTCTACCCGCTCAAGGAGGGCGAACCACGCAAGGCAACCTTGGAAGTCAAACGTGGTGGTAACTGGGAAAAAGTAGCTGAAGCCAAAGTGATCGAGAGAGGATGGACCGTTCCCTTCCGGGTAGAGAAGTGGGATGATTCGCAAGAGATTTCCTACCGGGTCAGGCATGGAGAAAAAGCGACCTATGAAGGGATCATACGCAAGAACCCAATTGACAAGAAGGAATTCGTGGCCGTCGGTTTTACCGGCAACTCAATCAACCCCGGTCATGGAGGCGACATACCGAAGAAGGATTTGGTGGAGAATATCAAGAGGCTCCAGCCCGACCTCCTTTTCTTTTCCGGTGACCAAGTTTACGATCATCGCCGCCACTACGCAGCCTGGTTGAGGTTCGGCCGGGATTTCGGAGAGGTGATCAGGAATTTCCCGACCGTGAGCATTCCCGATGACCATGACGTGGGACAGCCCAACATCTGGGGCCACAATGGTAAGAAATCAACCCTTGGGGGGGCTTCCGACGGTGGATATTCCATGCCCGTCGAATACGTCAAGGAGGTGGAGCGGGCTCAGACCAGTCATTTGCCTGATCCATACGACCCGACCCCCATCGAACGAGGTATCGGAACTTATTACACCCACCTGAACTGGGGGCGTATTAGCTTTGCCATTATCGAGGACCGCAAGTTCAAGACCGGTCCGGCCGGCATGATTCCCAAGCAGGGTCCCCGTCCCGATCACATTCGCAATCCTGATTACGATCCCAAGTCAGTGGACGTTCCTCAGGCCCGCCTTTTGGGAGAGCGTCAGCTCAAGTTTCTTGAGGAATGGGGAAAAGACTGGACCGATGCTGACATGAAAGTCGCTCTTTCCCAGACCATCTTTTGCGGTGGGGCTCATATCCATGGGAGGGTCGGCGGACGTTTGCATGCCGATCTGGACTCCAATGGTTGGCCCCAGACCGGGCGTAACAAGGCTATCGCCGCTTTGCGCAAGGCCTATGCCTTTCATTTTGCCGGAGATCAGCACCTGGCAACGGTTTTTCACCATGGAATCGACGAGTGGAGGGATTCGATCTATTCCTTCTGCGTTCCATCGATCGCCAATCTTTACTTGAGATGGTGGAAGCCACTTGAGGCAGGCAAGAACCGCAAGCCCGGACAGGACCCCATTCTCGGCGATCACGTCGACGGATTCGACAACAAGCTCACCGCCATTGCGGTGGCCAACCCGACTCCCGAGAAGGGCGGAGACAGGCTGAGCACCCGGGCTGCCGGATTCGGTGTCGTGCGCATTGACAAGAAGACTCGTGACGTGACCTTCATATGCTGGCCCCGTAACATTGACGTTTCGGCCAAGGACGCCAAGCCTTACCCGGGCTGGCCTTATACCTTCAACCAGCTTGACAACTACGGGCGCAAGGCGGTGGCTCATTTGCCCACCCTCGAGATCAGCAAGCCCGATCAGGTGGTGCAGGTCATAGACGATAAAAGCGGTGCGGTCGTCTATACCTTGAGAATCAAGGGCAAGAGTTTCCAACCCAAGGTGTTCGCCCAGGGTGCCTACACAGTCAAGGTGGGCGAGGGGTCGAACCTCAAGACCTTCAAAGGCGTCAAGTCGCTGTCAGCGAAGGCAAGCAAGGGCAAGAAAATCCAAGTCAAACTGTAAGGGCGCAGGCTCGCTTGGCTGATTCCCATCCCATGAAGAGATCGCTATCATTCGTCCTTTTTTTCTTAGCCTTTGCCAATTGGTCCGTCCGGGCCAAGACGAATGCCCTTCTGATCGCCATCGACGATCTGAATGACTGGGTCGGTTGCATGAATGGCCATCCGCAAGCCCGTACGCCTCATATCGACCGGTTGGCTAAGCGGGGCATGCTCTTCACCAATGCGCATTGCCAAGGTCCCATCTGCGGACCCTCACGCGCTTCTTTGCTCTCGGGCTTTTACCCGCACCGGACCGGTATCTATCAACAACCCGGGGGCAAGGCCATGGAGAAGGATAGCAAGTTCTTCCACGGCCGAATGATTCCCCAGTATTTTTCCAGTCACGGTTACCTGACTTGGGGTGTGGGGAAGATTGCTCATGGATATTCCGACAAGAAGCTTTTCGACGTCTACGGGAGCAAGTTCTCGGGATCCGGTCCCAAGCCGCCCAATGGCAAGCGGTTCAACTATTACCCCCCCGAGGTTCCGTGGACCGGGACGCAGACCGATTGGGGGGCATTCCCCGAGCGTGACGAGGACATGACTGATCACAAAGTGGCGGACTGGGCAGTCGAGCGATTGGGGAGCGAATCAGACAAGCCCTTCTTTTTGGGGGTTGGCTTCGTGCGCCCCCATGTCCCTTTTTACGTTCCGCAAAAATGGTTCGATTTGTTTCCTCTGGATAAAATCAAGTTGCCACCCGTGCGCATGGACGATCTCTCGGACGTCCCTGAGACGAGCCGCCGGATGCATGAATTGCCCAAGTATCCCAATCTCGATTTCCTGCGCAAAAACGATGACGAGCAGTTCCGCAAGTGCGTACGCGCCTATCTGGCCTGTATTGCATTTGTCGATCATCAGGTCGGTCGTGTCTTGGATGCCTTGGATCAAGGCCCCCATGCCGGGGACACCACGGTCATTTTATTTAGCGACCACGGATATCATATCGGCGAAAAGGACCGGGTGAGCAAACACAGCCTGTGGGAGGAGTCAACCCGCGTGCCTTTGGTCGTCGTTCCGGCCAAATCACAGACTGCTGATTTCGGGCAAAAAGGAGTGACCTGCTCCAAACCGGTTGGTTTGATCGATCTTTATCCAACGCTTCTCGAGATGTGCGGATTGCCTGCAAACAAGAAGAATGAAGGAATGAGCCTGGTGCCGCTTTTGCGCAACCCGTCCCAGGAATGGAGGTTTGCCGTTCTCACCACCTATGCCAGGGGAAATCATGCGTTGCGCTCGGAGCGCTACCGCTATCTGCGTATGGAGGACGGAACGGAGGAGTTTTACGATCACCAGACGGATCCCAATGAGTGGACCAATCTCGCCGGTAAAAAGAAGCATGCTGGTGAAATCAAGAAGTTCCGCGCCACCCTGCCCAAGAACGACGCTCCTTATCATCCATCCGTTCGTTCAGCCCCGACCAATGCCTGGTTCAAGGAACACTTGTCTCGCAACGGCCTGAAGTAGGCTTGGCGCTCCTTTTTACGGAAGGGGATTGGAATTTGGTGGTAATCCCGCGTTTTTTTCTAAAAATTCAGGGATAAGCACATTCGATCATGCCTTCTCCACTCATTTCTAAACCATTGGCCATGGGGCTTCTTTGCCTTCTCCCTTTGGTAGCGGCGTTTGGGAAGGTGGATTTCAATGCGGAGGTTCGTCCCGTGCTCTCGAACAACTGCTTCTTCTGCCACGGCCCGGATGCTCATGAGCGCAAAGCCGACCTGCGTCTGGATACCCAGAAGGGAGCAACCCGTGACCTTGGAGGTTATGCCGCCTTGGTTCCGGGTAGCTTGGAAAAAAGCGAGATGTGGGCCCGCATTACGAGTTCGGACCCCGACGAACTGATGCCTCCCCCCGAAGCTCACAAGGTGATGAAACCCGGGGACCGCGAAATCATCAAAAAGTGGATTCTAGAGGGTGCGAAGTACGACGAATATTGGGCCTATGAGCCGCCCCGAGCAAATCCCGTTCCTTCTTCGGGAACGGATTGGTCGGATCATTGGATTGACCGTTTCGTATTTGCCAAGCTCAGCGAGAAGGGGATTAAACCTTCCTCCGACGCGGACCGCATCACTCTTGTTCGCCGCTTGCATTTCGACCTTACCGGCTTGCCCCCTCATCCCTATGAGGTTGAATCCTTCATTCAAGACAAGAGACCGCTTGACCAAGTGGTGACCGACCGGGTCGATGCCTTGTTGGCTAAGCCTGCCTTTGGCGAACGGATGGCCACCTACTGGCTGGATCTGGTCCGTTTTGCCAGCACCGTTGGATATCATGGTGATCAGGATCACCCCGCTGCGCCTTACCGCAATTACGTGATCGATTCCTTCAATCGCGATCTTTCCCTCGATCAATTCACCCGGGAGCAATTGGGTGGCGATTTGCTCGAAAAGCCAACCAATGAACAACTCGTGGCCACCGGGTACAACCGGTTGTTGCAAACCTCCCACGAGGGCGGCATTCAGCGCAAGGAATACCTTGCCATTTATGCCGCCGACCGGGTGCGCAACGTCTCGGCGGTATGGATGGGGGCAACCGTGGGATGCGCCCAGTGTCACGATCACAAGTACGACCCCTACACCATTGGCGATTTTTACAAGTTGTCCGCCTTCTTTGCCGACATTCACGACGACGGCTTTGGCGGAAACAGCTTGCCCACCGTTCGCCCTCCTTACCTGAAGGCATTTCCGAAAAAGATCCGGGATGAGATGAGTCTCCTTGACAAAAAGATTGCCGGTTTGCACCAAGCGTCCAACGGCAATGCCCTCAAGACATGGTCCGCCAAGCATGCCGGTTTGCGGGCAAAGTTCGCCAAGGAACGAAACAAGGAAAAGAAGGCGACCTTGCAAAAGGAACTCCAAGAGATGGAGAAATCGGGAGCCGAGGGAGTATCTGAACAGGTGTTGTCCGGGTACCTTGAAAAACTAAAAAGACTCGAAATCCTCAGCAAGTCCGGCCAAAACACCATGATCACCAAGGCCAAGGCTCCCCGGGAAATCCGTATTCTGCCCCGTGGTAACTGGCTGGATGACAGTGGCGAGGTCGTGCTTCCCTCCATTCCCGAATTCATGGGGGTGCGCAAACCGAGGAAAGCCGACCGTCTGGACCGTCTGGATTTGGCGGATTGGCTGACCGATCCGGAAAACGGATCGGGTGGCTTGACCGCCCGGGTCTTCGCCAACCGTTTTTGGTATCTGTTCTTTGGGGAAGGCTTGTCACCTTCTTTGGAAGACTTCGGTGGTCAGGGGCAACCTCCCACCAACCGTCCTTTGCTCGACAACCTTTCCGTGGCCTTCATCGAAAACGGCTGGAGCATTAAGAAGACCGTCCGTCTAATCGTGACCAGTCGGGCCTATCGGCAAAGCTCCCTTGTCTCTGCCGAACATGCCCGTCTCGATTTCGAGAACAAGTGGTTTGGCCGACAGGCCCGGTACCGCCTGCCCGCCGAGATGATCCGGGACAATGCTCTTTTTGTCAGTGGCTTGCTTCAGGAAGGTGATGACTTTGCTTTTTCCAAGCCCTACCAACCCGCCGGATATTACCGTCATTTGAACTTTCCCAAGCGATCCTACCGCCATGACTCGAATGCGAACCAGTGGAGGCGCGGGGTCTACCTGCATTGGCAAAGACAGTTTCTGCATCCCATGATGAAGGCTATGGACGCTCCGTCCAGGGAGGAGTGCACCGCCAAGCGTCCCCGTTCCAACACCCCCAACGCGGCCCTTGCTCTTCTTAATGATCCTACCTTCGTTGAAGCGGCCCGTGCTTTCGCCGCCCGCATCATCAAGGAAAGGAAGGGCACCCCTGAGGAACGCGTTCAGTTTGCTTGGAAGACCGTTTTGTCCCGGGAGGCCAAGGCTGATGAAGTTGCCCTTTTAGTCGCCCTTTTCAAGGAAAGCGCGAAAGAATATGCCGAACATCCGGAGCAGGCCAAGAATCTCCTCCAAGTCGGCTTGTCACGAGGAGATGCCTCCCTTGATCCCTTGGAACTGGCTTCCTGGACGATTGTGTCCCGGGCCATACTCAACTTGGGTGAAACCACCATCCGAAACTGAAATGAATAAGCTGAACAACCCGACCGCTTTGAAGAGAAGGACTTTTCTTAACCAGGCCGGTTTGGGCTTGGGGATGACTGCCTTTCATTCCTTGTTGTCCCGTGATCTTTCGGGCGCTTCTCTGGAGAAAAGTCTCTCTCCCATGTTGGCCAAGGCCAAACGGGTAATCTTTCTTTGCATGTCCGGCGGGCCGTCTCACCTCGAAACTTTCGACTACAAGCCCAAGCTCGACCAGATGGACGGCAAACCGATGCCCGATTCCTTCACCAAGGGTCAACCCATCGCCCAGCTGCAAGGTCAGGCTCTCCGCGTCCTTGGGCATCAAACCAAGTTCCGCAAGTACGGACTTTGCGGGCAGCGCGTGAGCGACTTTCTCCCGCATACGGCAAAGATGGTCGATGATATTGCGGTCATCCGTTCGATGGTCACCGAACAGATTAACCACGACCCAGCCCACACCTTCATGAATACCGGGACCGTAATAAGCGGTCGGCCCTCGATGGGTTCCTGGGTCAATTACGGTTTGGGTTCTGAATCTCAGGATCTGCCCGGGTTCGTTGTCCTGACCAGCGTGGGCGGACGCAACCCGCAACCGATCGCCTCCCGTCAATGGTCCTCGGGCTTTTTGCCCAGCCGGTTTCAGGGAGTGGAATTCAATTCCGCAGGGGATCCGGTTCACTACGTAAGCAATCCGTCCGGGGTTTCTTTGAAAACCCAATCTTCTCTCGTTCGTACGATCACTGCCTTGGATCGCAAGAAAAACGCGCTTTGGGCCAACCCCGAAGTCGATACCAAGATCTCGGCTTACGAGATGGCCTTCCGCATGCAGTCAAGCGTTCCCGGATTGATGGACGTTTCCGACGAACCCGCCTCTGCGCTTGAGCTCTACGGCGCCAAGCCGGGAGACGGCAGCTATGCATCCAATTGCCTTTTGGCCCGTCGCTTGGTCGAGCGGGGCGTTCGCTTCGTTCACTTGTACCACCGTGGGTGGGATCACCATGGCGGATTGGCCAACTACATGAAGATTTGTTGCGGCCTGACCGACCGTCCCACTTGGGCTCTGCTGACCGACCTGAAGCAACGCGGCCTGCTCGAAGACACCTTGGTTATCTGGGGTGGCGAGTTCGGTCGTACCCCCATGTTCCAAGGCAAGGGCGGTGCCGGAAGGGACCATCACATCAAGGGCTTTTCCATGTGGATGGCGGGAGGTGGAATCAAGGGGGGCATCAGTCATGGGGCTACGGACGAGCTTGGGTATCATGCCGAGAAAGACGTCGTCCACGTGCGCGATCTTCATGCGACCATGCTCCATCAGCTCGGGATCAATCACGAGAATTTCAGTTACCAGTACCAGGGTCTGGACATGCGCCTGACCGGGGTGGAAAAAGCAAAGGTGGTCAGACCGATTCTTGCGTAGCGGGTTCGCCTGGCTCTATTTCTTCCAGCGGTAGGTCTCTCCTTCCAAGATCAAGTTGCGCTTGGCGCTACGCTTGGGGGAGGGTTCGGCAAATTTTTCGGGTCCTGCGGAAGCCAAGCCCTTCTTGATTTCGGTAAATTCAGCTTTTTGAGCCAGGTTGTTCCATTCGTTCGGATCCTTCCGGACGTCATACAGTTCCTCGCTTCCGTCTTGATAGCGAATGTATCGCCAGTCACGGTTCATGATGGCATAGGACTCGGGAAACATATGGGGCAGGTAGACCTTTCGATCCTTGGCCTTCGATGGGTTGGCGAGAGTCTTTGCAATGGAAGAGCCCTCGAGTTTTTGAGGGGTTTTCGGAAGACCGCATAGCTCGACGAAGGTGGGGTACATGTCGATCAGGCTCACGGTGACGTCGGAATCGACGCCCTTGGCCACGCCCGGCCCGGCCCAAATAAATGGAACGTTGGAGGTGCGCTCCCAAAGGGTATGCTTCCCCCAGTCTCCCTTTTCTCCGTGGTGATAGCCATGGTCGGACCACAGGACCACGATGGTGTTCTTTGCATAGGGACTGGCGTCAAGGGCATCCAGCACCTGTCCGATGAGGGCGTCGGCGTAACTCATGCAGGCGAGGTAGCCGTGAAGGGCTTCCTTGACCGCGCCGAGTTCGACCAAACGCTTGTGGATTCGCGAACGGTTGGTCTTGATGCGCCTGATGTTCTCAGGCAGATCGTCCAAATCGTCAGCCTTGTAGGGGGGGAGTTCGATCTTTTCGCGTTCGTATAGATCGAAGTACTTTTGCGGGCAATAATTCGGAAAGTGCGGGGCATACAGTCCCATCGCAAGGAAGAAGGGTTCGTCCCATTTCTTGCCCAGTTGATCGACTGTCCACTGGGCTCGGATGCTATCCGCCAACTCACCTGCGCGTTCATTCGGGATCGGTCCGAATTCCATGAACCCACTGTTGGTCTTGGGCGCACCCGGTACCCGTTGGTAGGTCCCGTACGGGCGAGGGTTGGGGAAGGGAACTTCGTCGGACCAGGAATCCATGGGGTATCCGGTCTCGCGCTGACGCTTGGAACGGACCCTGAATTCGTTCCAGCCACGCAGGTCGACAGCGCCGGCAGGGTGGTGGAAGAGCTTTCCCGTCCCCATGGTGCGGTAGCCCCCTTTCTGGAAACTCCCCTGGAGTGATAAGATTTCCGGATGGTCAACAAAGTAAAGGGCCGAGGTGTAGCATCCGGTGGTGGAAGCGAATTGGCCGGAGAAGATAGCTGCCCGGGACGGGGCGCAGAAGACTCCTGCGGTGTGGGCGTTGGTGAAGTTTACCCCCCGTTTGGCCAGACGGTCGATATTGGGGGTGATGGCGGAGGGGGTGGTGCCGTGGCAACCGATCCAGTCGTTCATGTCGTCCACCGCAAGGAACAAGATATTCGGCGGGGCCGCGTTCAAAGAGGTTGCGGCGAGCAAGGCCGCGATTAAAAAGTAACTTGTTTTCATTTGAAATTCAGTTTGTCGAGAGCTTGGGCCAACCGGACTTTGACTCTTTGAGCTTCGGTTTCTTCGGGTTTTTCAGGCAAAGCCTTCTTTTCCGCCGGATCATTCTTGAGATCGAACATTTTTCCGTTGGCGTAAAGTTTCCAACGCTGGTCGCGAACGAAGCCCTGCTTCCCGCGTGATTCTGAGAATGCATAGGCTCTGCGGGGACCTTCATTCCCACGAAAGCTGTTTGCGAAACTCTGTCCGTCCAAGGGCCGACCGGGGGCTAGCTTAGCTCCGGCCAATTCGGCCAGGGTGGGTAGCCAATCACTGAAGTCGACCAGGTCCGAGTTTACCGCCCCGGCCTTAACCGTTCCGGGCCAATTCACGATCAGGGGGACCCGGGTACCGGCGTCCCGCAAGGAACCTTTGCCTCCCGGAATGTTTTTTCCCTTTCGGGTGACGACCACTTTCTCGTATTCGTACTTGCCTCCTTTTTTACCGAGGTGTCTCAATTTGGAACGGGACGCAGTACCGTTGTCTCCGGTGAAGATGACAACCGTTTCCTCTCGAATTCCCAACCGGTCGAGGGTGGCCACGAGCTTGCCCACGGTTGAGTCCATCGAGGCGATCATTTCCCCGTAGTCCATCCAACGGTCCTTGCCCGGGACATAGGGCACCTGCCACTTCAGGTCATCAGTCACGTCGTGGGCCAGTGCCATAGGGAAATAAGCGAAAAAGGGCTTCCCTTGCTTGTGGGCGTTTTCCATGAAGGCGGAGAGAAAATCGGCGTAAAGGTCGGGTCCATAGCTTCCCTTTTCGGTGCGGGGAGGTTTGTCCCTGCGGTACAGGAAGGGATCATGGAAACGGGCCCCCTCGTGCCAACCGAAAAGAAGCCACTTGTCGAACCCTACGCGCCCCGGTTGTCCGGGGTCCTTCTTCAACAAGGTCATTTGCCATTTGCCTGCCACGGCGGTCGCATAGCCTTCCTTCTGCATGACTCGACCGATGGACCGGTCCTCCTCCTCCTTGGGGAAGCCACCCCAGCCGGTCTTGAGGCGGAAGGGGTAGCGTCCCGTCATCAAGGCAAGCCTTGACGGGTGACATACCGGCATGCTGTAGCAATGCTCGAACCACATGCCCTTGCGGGCCAAGGCGTCCACTTGAGGGGTGTCGAAGGATTCCCCGCCATAGCATCCGATCGGCTCGAGCCCCACGTCGTCCGCCATGATGAGCAAGACGTTGGGCTTCCGTCCTGCAAGACACTGAACACTCAGGCCGATGGCCAACCAGGTGACGATTAAAGAAAGAAAGGGTTTCATAATTAAAGCTCATTCTTGTTTCCCGATCTTGCCGTGGGCAAGCCAAAGAGGGGTTTTTTGAATGGTTTTTCGGGTAATCCCTGCATTTATCGGATTATTGAAGAACTTTTTCTTTACAGAGCCTTTGATTTGATCCACTCCATTGTTTAACCCACCTTTGCCCAGATGAACGTCACCATACCTAAAGAAACAGACCCTTCGGAGAAACGCGTCGCGATTTCCCCGGATAACGTCGCTGCGTTCGCCAAGCTTGGTTATGAGGTGCGGGTGGAAGCCGGTGCCGGAGAGTCCGCAAATTTCCCCGATTCGACCTACGAGTCGGTCGGGGCAACCATCGTGTCCGACAGGGCCGAGATCTGGAGCCAGGCGGATTTGCTTCTCAAGCTAGACCCGCCGACCATGGAAGAAGCTTCCATGATCCGAGAGGGTGCGACCCTGATCAGTTTTGCCTACCCAGCCCGTAACGAGGATTTACTCAAGGCTCTTGGCGAGCGAAAAATCAATTTCCTTGGCATGGATTGCGTGCCGCGCATTTCACGGGCTCAGTCCATGGATGCGTTGAGTTCCATGGCCAACGTCGCGGGTTACCGCGCCGTGGTCGAGGCCTCTCATCGGTTCGGACGATTTTTTACCGGCCAGATCACCGCCGCCGGAAAGGTTCCACCTGCCAAGATTCTCGTGATCGGGGCAGGGGTCGCCGGTTTGGCGGCCATCGGAGCGGCCCGTAACATGGGTGCCATCGTACGCGCTTTCGATACCCGTCCGGCAGTAAAGGAAGAAGTGAAGAGCTTGGGCGGCGAGTTTCTCGAACTTGATTTCGAGGAAGATGGAGCCGGATCCGGAGGTTACGCCAAAGTGATGAGCAAGGAGTTCATCGAGGCGGAGATGAAACTCTTTGCCGAACAGGCCGAAGAAGTGGACGTCATCATCACCACCGCCATGATTCCGGGTAAAAAATCTCCCGTCCTGATCACCGAGGACATGGTCAAGAGCATGAAGCGTGGATCGGTCATCGTCGACCTAGCGGCCGAA
>JAOLZO010000023.1 GCA_028343845.1 Verrucomicrobiota bacterium
CTGATCACTCCCCCTGCCCGGTTCGCCATTACGGGCCTTCCAATGTTTTTTAAAGTGAAACGCCCGAAGATCGGATACGTTCTCGTCCGCTTGAAGGATGACGTCCCCTCCCCGGCCTCCGTTCCCCCCGTTCGGACCACCAGCAGGCATATATTTTTGGCGAAGGAAGCTCATGCATCCGTCGCCGCCATCACCTGCCTTCAGGAACACCTTTGTATCATCGTAAAACATGAGCTATCTGGAAACGCAATCGTAGCCCGAAACAATCAAGGGGTCAACGGAGGATCGAAAAGGGATCCACCGGAAGCATCGGGATAGACCAACCGTCTAGTAGCGGTAGTGCTCGGGCTTGTAAGGTCCATCGACGGGTACGCCGATGTAGCCAGCTTGCTCATCGCTGAGCTTGGTCAACTTGGCTCCAAGCTTGTCCAGGTGCAAACGGGCGACTTCCTCGTCAAGCTCCTTGCTCAACCGGTAAACGCTAACCTTGCGGTCCGGGTTCTTGCGGATGTCGATCTGAGCAATGGTCTGGTTGGTAAAGCTATTGGACATCACGAAACTCGGATGCCCGGTTGCGCAACCCAGGTTGATCAAACGCCCTTCCGCAAGTAAATACACGCTGCGTCCGTCAGGAAAGGTAAACCGGCTGACCGGACCTCCGGGAACGCTGTCGTCCTTGATGACTTCTTTGGTCACACCCTCCATAGCCTCGAGCTGGGCAACCTGGATTTCGTTATCAAAGTGTCCGATATTACAAACGATTGCCTGATCCTTCATCTTGCTGATGTGTTCAGCGGTAATGATATCCTTGTTCCCGGTCGTGGTTACGAAAATATCAGCCGTTTCAAGGGCATCCTCAACGGTCGTAACTTGGTATCCGGACATACAGGCTTGCAAGGCGCAGATCGGATCAATCTCCGAAACCATGACTCTTGCCATTTCATTGGCCAAGGAATCCGCAGAACCCTTCCCGACGTCTCCGTATCCACATACCATGGCAACCTTGCCGGATATGAGCACGTCAAGGGCACGCTTGATTCCGTCCACGAGGGAATGCCGGCAACCATATACGTTGTCGAACTTCGACTTGGTAACGGAGTCATTGACGTTAATTGCTTGGAAAAGAAGCTTTCCTTCCTCCTCCATTTGAATCAGGCGGTGAACCCCGGTTGTGGTTTCCTCGGAAACCCCGATCACTCCGTCCGCAACCGGATGCCAATGACCGGGGCTTTCGGCATGCACTTTCTTGAGCAAGTCCTTGATGACCTGTTCCTCATGGCTTTCGGAAGAGGTGTTCACCCAATCGCTGCCATCTTCCAATTCAACCCCTTTGTGAATGAGAAGAGTGGCATCTCCGCCGTCATCCACGATCTGGTCGGGACCCGATCCATCGGGCCAAGTAAGGGCGCTGTAGGTGCAATCCCAATATTCCTCAAGGGTTTCCCCTTTCCATGCAAAGACCGGAACGCCTGCGGCCGCGATGGCTGCGGCGGCATGATCCTGAGTGGAAAAAATATTGCAGGAACACCAGCGAACGTCCGCTCCAAGCTCTACGAGGGTCTCGATGAGAACTGCGGTTTGGATGGTCATGTGAAGGGATCCCATGACCTTGACACCCGCCAATGGCTTGGAGGGACCGTACTTTTGACGGGTTGCCATAAGGCCGGGCATTTCATGCTCGGCAATGGATATTTCCTTGCGACCAAATTCCGCGAGGGAGATGTCGGCAACTTTATAGTCGAGTGTGGGGGCGATTGTTTCTGTCATTGTAGTCATTAGTTATATAACGATCCAAGCGCTTGCGTGGATTGAAAGTTGATGCAATTTTCTTAACCGACCGCACCCTGAAGAGCTTCGACCTTGTCAGTCTGCTCCCAGGGAAGTTCGTTCTTACCGAAATGTCCGTAATTGGTCGTGGTGCGGTAAATAGGCCGGAGAAGGTCGAGCTGGGCAACGATTTGCGCGGGCTTGAAGTTAAAAACCTGCTTGATCGCATCCTGAATCTTATCCTCAGGAGCTTTTTCCGTACCGAAGCAATCGATTGTGATGCTGGTCGGATTGGGATACCCGATCGCATAGGCAACTTGAATTTCGACCCGGTCAGCCAATCCGGCGGCCACGACGTTCTTGGCAACCCACCGGCTCATGTAGGCGGCGGAACGATCCACCTTGCTGGGATCCTTTCCGGAGAAAGCGCCTCCGCCATGCCGTCCCCAACCCCCGTAGGTATCTACGATGATCTTTCTGCCGGTCAGCCCCGAATCGCCTTGGGGACCGCCAATCACGAATCGGCCCGTCGGGTTGATCAGGTACTGAGTGGAATCATTGATCAAATCCGAAGGGAGGGCCGGTTTGATGATTTCGGATATAATGAAATTTCTAATCGTGTCATTGTCCGCGTCCGCCGCATGTTGAGTGGATACCACGACATTCTCGATCCCCACCATCTGACCGTCTTCGTACTTGAGAGCGACTTGGGATTTGCAGTCGGGACGCAACCACTTGGCTTGTTCTCCGGCCTTGCGGATTTCGGCCATTTTTCGGAGGATCCGATGGGCAAACATGACGGGAGCCGGCATGAGCTCGTCCGTCTCGTTACATGCATACCCGAACATAATTCCCTGATCACCCGCGCCCTGTTCGTCTGTCTCCTTGCCCTCGGCGGAAGCGGCATCGACGCCTTGACCAATGTCGCGTGACTGAGCGGTCAGTTGGTTCGTGATGAACACGTGATCGGCATGGAATATGTCATCGTCATTCACATACCCGATATCGCGAATGGCTTCACGGACGACCTTTTCGTAGTCGAACTTGGCATCCGTGGTAATTTCACCTGCAATGGTCACGCAGTTGCTCTTTACGAGGGTTTCACATGCAACCCGGCTTTTGGGATCCTGCTCCAGGCAGGCATCCAGCACGCTATCCGAAATGGTATCGGAAACTTTGTCGGGATGCCCCTCGCCTACTGACTCTGAAGAAAAAATGAATGACTTTGACATCCCTGCATTACAACAGGGACAATAATCTTAATCAAGTTTATTCATCAACGCATCATGATATGTTGATGCGTTATGACGCAATCAGTCGCGTTCAAGAATCGACCGGAGGTAATTTCCGTATGAGGAGGATCCATGGTTATCGGCGGCCTGCTCAAGGCCCTCGGGCGAAAGCCAGCCCTTGCCAAAGCCAATTTCCTCAAGACAGGCAATCTTCAACCCTTGCCGGCGCTCGATGATTTTGATAAAATCGGTAGCCGAGGCCAGGCTTTCGTGACTCCCCGTATCAAGCCAGGCAGTCCCCCGGCCAAGCACTTCGACCGAAAGTTGCCCGGATTCCAAGTATACCCTGTTCAAGTCGGTGATCTCTAGTTCTCCCCGTGGAGAAGGCTTTAAGGCCTTGGCATGGGCCGGCGCGTTGGCGTCATAAAAATAAAGTCCGGGAACGGCATAATTCGAACGGGGGTTCTCCGGCTTTTCCTCGAGAGAGACCGCCTGACCTTGCGCATCAAACTCCACCACACCGTAACTTGATGGATCTGCAACGTGATAACCGAATACGGTGGCGCCCTCAGTGCTCTCATCGGCGTCGGATAGAATCCTCTCGAGTTCATGGCCGTAAAAGACATTGTCGCCAAGAATCAAGCTGGAGGGCGAGCCATCAAGAAAGTCCTCTCCTATGGTCAGGGCCTGGGCCAGGCCTTCGGGATTGGGTTGCTCGGCGTATTCAAAACGCACCCCGAACCTGGATCCGTCTCCCAGAAGCTCCCTGAATGCAGATAAGTCCCTCGGGGTCGATATGATCAGAATCTCCTTTATCCCGGTTAGCATGAGGACGGAAATCGGGTAGTAAATCATGGGTTTGTCGTAAACCGGCATGAGTTGCTTACTCACGGCCATGGTCAATGGATAAAGGCGGGTACCCGCTCCTCCAGCCAGTACGATTCCCTTGCGAGCGCTCATGATATACCCAACCTTTCCCTTTGATAGTTGCCTGACGTTACGTTTTCACACCAAGTCGAGTTGTCCAAATACCAATCCACCGTTTGAGCTATTCCCTCTTCAAAGGAATAACGCGGTTCCCATCCGATTTCCTCTTTTATCTTCGAACAATCGATCGCATACCTGCGGTCATGGCCAGGTCGATCCTTTACGAAAGTCTTCAAATCAACGTGAGGGGCTCCGTCGGGACGCTTTTCGTCAAGCAAGGCGCAGATCGCATCAACGATTTGCAAATTTGTCTTTTCCGAGTTTCCTCCGATGCAATAGGTTTCCCCCAACCGCCCTTTTTCCAATACCGCGACAATACCCGAACAATGATCCTCCACATGCAACCAATCCCTCACGTTCCCCCCGTCACCGTAAAGGGGGAGGTTCTTTCCCTCGCAAGCATTTAGAATCATCAGCGGGATGAGTTTCTCAGGGAACTGAAAGGGGCCGTAATTATTCGAGCAGTTAGTCGTCAGAACAGGAAAACCATAAGTATGAAAATAGGCCCGGACGAGATGATCGGCACCTGCCTTGGAGGCCGAGTAGGGACTATTCGGAGCGTAAGGGGTTTTCTCGCAGAACGCAGGATCTTCAGGACCTAGGCTTCCGTAAACCTCATCCGTGGAAACATGCAGAAAACGGAAGGATTCCTTCTCTTGAGGAGTAAGTTCGGCAAAGAACTTCCTGGACGCCTCGAGTAAGCGGAGGGTACCAAGGACATTTGTTTCAATGAAAGGTTCGGGCCCGTCAATGGAACGATCGACATGGCTCTCGGCGGCAAAGTTAACAACCGTATCCGGCATATTTTCATCAAGGAGTCGCGAAACCAGTCCCTCATCGCCAATATCACCGGTTACGGCTTGATATCTCTCGTCTTTCTCCAGACCAGCCAAGTTCTCAGGGTTTCCCGCGTAGGTTTGCTTATCAAGATTGATTACCCTCAAGCCCCGAGCCAAACCAAAAAGCATCCGGATGAAATTTGACCCGATAAAACCCAAGCCTCCAGTCACCAGCACGGTTTTCATACTAAAATACTAAACATCCTTGCTTCATCTTCCGCAGGCTATCTCTTACCGCTTCCTCGACCGGTCGCATTCCCACACCCGCTTGCTCGGATTTTGTCGTATCAAGCACGCAATTCGAGCGAGGAGTCGAGACGGCTCTATCCATAAAATCAGTCTCATCCTGAAAAAAGGAAAATTCCTTATCCGTCACTCCTTCCTCATGCATCCAGTTGGTAATCTGTCTGGTCGTAATCGATCCTTGGTTGGTCAAATTGTATATTCCCGGTTGGAGTTTCAACTCGAAGCATTTCAGGCAAGACTCCACAAATTCATCCATGTGAGAAATTGAGTTTTCAGCCTCCAGAAGATTCTCGTAATGCAAGAGCTTTTGTAGATAATTTCTACGATTGGCCTCTTCGTTAAAGGGAATTCGCAAGCGCCAAACGTAAGAATTCTCATCCCCCTCCAAAACCTCCTCGCCCAAGGCCTTGGTTCCGCTGTAAAAGCTGCAGGGAGGGTGACTGAAACAAAAATTCGGCTCGTCTTCCTCTTTCCAACCCCCTCCCCCGGGTCTTTCTCCCGAGTAAATGCAACCGCTGGAAACATGTCCCCATTTGATTCCGAGATCCTCACAAACCTCCCGGATCCGACCGGGTAAAACCGCATTGCCGAACAAGCACTCGGATTTTTCAGACTCACAAGCATCAACGTTCGGCTTTCCGGTGTAGCCAGCGGCATTGATTAAAAATTCCGGTTTGTTATCGCGGCACCAAGAGGACAAAGAATCGACCTCGGAGTAATTAACTTCGCTCCTGGAAAGACCTAGAACACTCCAGCCTCGGCGTTCGATTCCGCGAACGAAATGCGAGCCCAAATAACCATTGTATCCCAAGACTGCGACAGTATGCATTACAACATCCAAACTTACTGAATTTGCAACCGCCTGACAACATATAACTCCCGAAGTTTCAATTGCGGATGAATCATGGCATCAGATACAAACTACTAATTCGATTAACGAAAGATTACAAAGGTGCTGTGGTCTGATTCGTCTCAATAAAGGATGGGAACCCCCAAACTCTTTTAGATGCGTTTTAGTAGCAAAATCAGCTTATGTGCCAAATATGTAAAGAAAGCGCAAATTTACTAGCCTTGTTTATGGAATTAATTTGAGAAGGGCAATCAAAGCTGAGAAGTCAAATTTCACTTTCTTAAACTAGCAATAGATCAGTCATGAGAACTTTTAAAACAACCTTCCTGTTTGCTGCATTCACCCTATTCCTTTTGGAGGCATCAAAAGCTTCGTCGAAGCAGTCCCCTTCACTTCCCGAATCTACGGAACTTTTCAAGGAGTGGATCGCCATGAAAAACTTCTTTCCAAAGAAAATTCGGATTGGGAGCTTGCGAAAAATTACATGCAAGATCTTATCGAGCTACTTTCCGAGGAACGTTCGTCCATTGACGAAAAACTCTAAGAATTGGAAAAGGATAATTCCGCAGGTGAAGAGGCTCAAATCAAACTGGGTATTACACGGTTCGGGGATTTTGCACCGGTGGCCTTACCGGAGTAGGACGCGTTGGTATCAACAAGGTCGAATAAAGACTTTAACTCAACTCAATAAAAAAGGCCTCGCATCGCGAGGCCTTTTTTTTGTATCCATGGAGTGCCTATTACCGTCACATATATATGCTTACGATCTCAACAAGGCCCATAATTCTAACGGGAAGCAAAACCTTCCAAGCAAAGCTTGCAAAGTCCGATTTTGATCATATCGAACCGAATTATATTATTACTAAATGCAACGGAAAGCATACTTATCGGACATATGAAGAAAACGGTTTATACGATGTATCCGTTAAACTAAAAAAGGCGATTAGCTTTGTTAAAATTTACGTTAAAAGCGACACCCATACGTACTTACTCCACAAAAAGATAATACTCTCCTTAAGATTCTCCATACCATCTTTTTACAGATTCTGGGAAAAAAAATCGATCTCCATAAATCCTGAGTCACTGCTCATCATGACAAACAGGAATCTTTTGGAATTTAAACTTACTCAAAAAGACAAAGGCAATGATCAAAAGAAATTTTTGGTTTCAGTTGGAAATACGCAGAAATTCTTCGATTCCACAAATCATCAAAACATGGATATCGGAGTAAAGATAGGCAAAGGCTTCAAGCTTATTAAGTTTTTTTCAATAGACTCGGATTTCAACAAATCCTTCATTGGTTTCAGATTGGCCATTCGAAACAAATTTTCATCAGATTCCAAACTCCACCCAAGTCACTTCAATAGCTTCTCGAAATGGAATAATATCTATTCCAAGATTAATAAGAAAATAAACATACCTGTATCTGATCTAAAGTACGCTGTAATAATTAATGCAAAAAACTGTAATTATGAGCAAATAAAGGATTGCATGGAGGTTTATTCCAATCAAATTCACAAAAATTTCGAAATCATTCTATTTAGCGAATGCAATGATATCAAAAAGCATTTTTACGATTTTAAAATCAAGTTCGTTCACTGTAGGCATGACTTTCGATTGGAATGGAGCAAAATCGAAAAAAAATTCCTCCAGGAATATGATTTTTCATTTTGGACTGATGCCCAAACCAAAATTCCACAGGATTTTTTTGTAGCAATAAATGAAAGACTAAATGGGGAACCCTATGACTTTTTTTATTTCGACTCCCTTTATTCCAAGGGAGACGATTCGTCTTACGAATTCAGGCATAATTTTGACAAGATTTTCGCACTTCAACGAAATTGCATTGGATCCTCCTATGTCATAAAATCATCTCTGCTCGAACAGAATAAGGAATTGGATCCTCATTCCCTGAGTGACACTTATAAATACTTTATAAGCGAGAAAGCGTTGATTGAAGCAGACCGAATATGCCATTTACCTTTAATCTTAAGGGAACGCAAAAGGGTTAATTGCGAGTACAACAGGGACAAAGTCGATCTTGCTGAACTTAAATCGTTACCAGAACAGAATTTGCAATTCCAACAGAATCGTGGAGCAATTTCCCTGGAACCCAAATTACCTCATGCCCTTCCTCTGATCAGTTTGGTTGTGCCTTCTCCCGGAAACCTCGAATACTTGCTCCCATTTTTGGAATCACTTTCCAAGAGAACGGACTATAAGAATTTTGAACTTATATTGACGATCGAGGAAGATGATTACAATAGGGCAAAGGCCCAACTGCCCTTGGATGAACTACAATTGCCCGATATCGTTATCGTACGGCATAAATTCAAAGTTTTTAATTATTCCAAGATAATCAACAACGCATTAACACACTGCCAAGGCGAATATATTTGCCTATTAAACGACGATCTAGTGTTCACGAACCCAACTTGGTTATCAGAAATGCTAAGATGGCTGGACTTCGAAAATACCGGGATCGTAGGGGCCCTATTGCTATATCCAAATCGAAAGATTCAGCATGCAGGCATAACACTTGGGATCAATGGTCTATGCGAACACGCCGAGAAAGGATTTAACTCCTTAAGATGCCCCAAAACCCATCATCTTACAAAATACGCCCACAGTATCACAGCCGTTACCGGAGCATGCCTTCTTGCCAAAAGAAATACCTTCGATCAACTCAATGGCCTCGATGAGAAATTTGCAGAAGCATACAACGACGTCGATTTCTGCCTCAGAGCGCGTGCAATCGGTATGAACGTAGTTCTGTCCACGAAATCAAAAATTTACCATCATGAATCCGTAAACCTCGGTCCTCCCTTGGCCCGGAAAAGAATTTCAACCTTTCAAAAGGAGGTTTCCCTTTTCTTAAAAAGATACGCCGAGCTCACGAAAAAAGACAATTTCTACTCAGCTAATCTTTCGCGAGAAACTCCTCACCTTGAATTGGCATACCCACCGAACAATCGATTCTACTGGAGAGAAAACAGTCCAGGCGTCGCCCCGGACAGGGTTCCCTTAAACGAATGGTCAATGCCATTGCCTCTCAACTTGGATAAAGTTTGTATTTTCTCCCATTTTGATCCGGATCGGATCGTTGATGATCACGTAATTGCTTATCTTGACTCCATTAAGAAATACGGCTGGTCCATTGTATTCGTCACAAGTTGCGGAACACTGATGAAGAAAGAAAGAGACAAGTTAAGTCAATTGGCATCCGTTTTGATTGGTACTCGTGGAGAGGGAAGGGACTGGGGAAACTACTCCATAGGATATGCAAGATCCAGAAAAACAGGTCCCATTAAGAACCTTTTGCTCGCAAACGACAGTGTTTATGGACCCATCGGTGATCTTTTCGACTTTTTTAAATTCAGCGAAAATTCCAAAGCAGATATGATTGGGATGACAAACTCCCTTCAATATGGAAACCACTTGCAAAGTTACTTTATCTTATGCAAAGAAAATTTATGTTCGCACAAACTTTTTGAGCACTTTTGGAACACTTTCCATTACCAAAGTGAAAAAGATGAGATAATCTACAAAAATGAAATTGGGTTCTCTCAGCTCTTTACCCGTTATGGATTTAAGATTGAAGCTTTCTATGATTACGAAAGGCTGATTTCTGAGACAATAGAAAATAAATCATCAGGTTACCAACTGTTAGAGAAAGGACTCCATTTAAACCCCACCCATCACATTGCCGAGTTGTTGTTAGAAAAATACGATTTCCCATTTGTGAAAATCGAATTACTAAAACTCAACCCTTCCAAAATAAAGGATTTGGATAAAATAAGAAAAGCAATTGGATTAAAAAACAAAAGTTTGTCACTACAAATCAAAAAGCATCTCAAAAGATGTAGCTAAAATGCACTATAATATTTACGACAAGGAATTAAGCTTGGAAGAAATCAGTCGAAAAAAGCATCGAGAGTTTGTCGGCGGTTTGTGGGAGGAAATGGGTTCCCTGCAATTTGACTTTCTTCTTTCACGAGGATTACAAGAAACTGACAAAGTTCTGGACTTGGGATGCGGAGCCCTAAGAGGTGGAATCCGGATTCTCGAGTTCCTTGAGAAAGGCCACTATTTCGGTCTTGATATCAATCGCTCTCTACTTGAGGCCGCACGTGTCGAACTGTTGGAAAGAGCTTTGGAATTCAAGAATCCGAAACTTATGCTTTCCAGTAATTTCAACATCCAGGATTTTGGTTTAAAGTTCGATTTCATTCTTTCCGTCTCTCTCTTCACTCATTTGCCTTTTCCCAAAATAAGCGAATGCTTGAATAAAATTCGTGATTCACTCGAGCCAGATGGTCTTTACTTTTCGTCTTTCTTCGAAGCAGAAAACTCCCAGTTTGCCAATCCCGTTGAACAAAAACCCTCATCAATCATTTCTTACCCCGATAAAGATCCTTTCCACCAGACTTTCGCAAGCTTTGAGAAACTGGGGCAGCAAACCGGTTTAAACGTTAGCTACGTTGGGGACTGGCGACACCCCAGAAATCAAAAAATGGTTTGTTTTTCCAGAACTGACTAAAGTCCATTTTTCCGTAGATCCGCCATCTCAAGCATACCACATATAAGGACTGTTTTCGAAACTGGCGTTCTGCAATGGAGCATACAAAGAAACTTGATGGGATTTCCTCGTCAAATCCTTCCTTAAATTAATTTTGAAATGTAAAATGCCATCATCGATGGAGCAAATGATCACTTCTCTTTTCACTACGACTCCGTCAATTCTAAGCTCAAGAGATGAAGTTCCATCGGTCTTGCCAGCATAGCTTACCTTCCCATGAAGGCTTCCATCGAAAATTCCGATGAGGCAAGCTTGACCTTTTTCGGAAACATATTCATTAGCTCGTGCACGCAAAGAATAGCCAGCATGGTTTGGAGAAATCATCGAAAGCAGTTTGGGAATGCTAGCCTCGCACTTGTCCTCTCCCAAAAAATCCAGGAAATCGACAATGAAACCCTTGGACTTTGTGATAATTTTCTCATACGACAACAACAAGGCGGGAACGTTGCAGATTTCGACAGCCTGCAATAATTTCCTCTGTTCTTCCAAGGTTCCTATTAATTTTTTCGCAATGCCACCGGAACTATC
Source organism: Verrucomicrobiota bacterium (assembly GCA_028343845.1). Lineage (GTDB taxonomy): Bacteria > Verrucomicrobiota > Verrucomicrobiia > Opitutales > Seribacteraceae > Seribacter. Next base: position 11,029 of record JAOLZO010000023.1, read on the forward strand.
CGATTCCTGATCCAAAGAGATCTCATTGCGGCGAGAGACGCTCACTACATCCCGAAGAATGCAAACAATTTGTGGATTCCTGAGCATTGGTAACAATTTGTCGAGGTATAGATACATGTCCGGCCTTTTCCACGCCCATTTTGAATATGAATGATTCCTTTTGTTTATTTCCTCAAGAAAGTCCTCGGAGACAGAACCGTTGAGTAATTGCCCTACGTGTTTACCCAAATCATTATCCTCATGAACAGGACCAAAGTTTTTGCCTATGTGGATACCAATTTCGTTAAGCAACGAAGCTACCATGGTCGTACCCGCCCTCGCCTGACCTATGATCAGAATTGTTTTTTCATTGGTCCGAAAAGAGGCCTGATCCAAATTAATACCAAGTATTCCGTTGTTGAAAAGATCCATGGGATCAATGATCACAAATTGGCGTAACCCATTACTTTGCTCAGGTAAGGTATTTGGGATAAATTGATTAAATTCTGATGTTCGGATGAAAAATCTTTAAGTTTCATTCCTTGGTTGGTCGTAGTCATGGGTTTGTTGGAAACACTATTCCTTTGTCTTACTTCTATTTCACAGAAATCAAACAGCAGATTCAAGGTGGAATTGAATCTCGCCAACAAGTCTTCATACCTAAGGATATGATGATTGAAATTGGGATCTCCTATGATTTCAAGCGTATCTGAAGGGAAATAGCTTTGAAGACGGCGAATCGCTGCGGGAAGACGGTCGAGGTCCCCTTCCTTCGCCCATCTGGCTTCCAAGTCATTAAAAGGCCTGAATGGCTGAGATTGCCTATTGGGCTTGTAAATCGAGTGTAAGACTTCAATCGGATTTCTAAGCATGATTACGATCTTGGCTTCGGGAAAAGAGGATGCGAGCAAGGGCAGGTTCCTCATGTCCTCGTTTATCTTGAACAAGAGAGACTCATTGCCGCAAAATGCTTTCTTTCTCTTTTCCAAATCAAAATATTCAAAATACTCGGAGTGAGAAAAACAATAGTACTTTGACAATATATCGAATACCCAATTGGTACCGCTTCGAATGCATCCCGTAAGAAACAATTGTCTCCTCATACCTTAGAGTTGATCGGAATAAAATGAAGCAATGCGATAAAACAATTTTTTCCTCTGGCGGAAGAATTCCTTTTTTTCCATCCCTTTCGATTCACTTTTTTCAAGCTTAACAAGGAATTCCGAACCATTGCGGGATTCAATCTCCCTTATCGAGAGTTTGGTTAGCTTAAGAAAAAACAAATCCAATAAAATCAAAGAAAAACTATCGGGAGTAAACGTCCAACAGTGAGTATCAACATACTCCAAAGAAGCGCCTTTCTTGAAATTTGCCACAAACTGCTCGTAAGCATTTTCCAAAGTCTCCAAAGGAACTAATTCCTTTGTATTCGTAGCCAAAGGCATGGTGGGTCTCAGTGTGCCATTGTCATTCCATCTGCAATGCATGGAATTTTGAACGAAAATTTGCTTAGCTGTGGGCTTGGATCTGTCTTCATAGTAGGCTTGCAGCCAATCCCCGCAACAAGTAAGCGGCCTGAAGCGATCCCAACAACACCTGTAATCGGGAAGAGCCAAGATAAGAAGCCCCTCATTCTTTAGTACTTTTTCGCATGTATTGAGAAACTTGATCGGATTGGGAATATGCTCCAAATTATGAGATGAAATCACATAATCAACTTTTTCGTCCAATTCCGAACTACTATTGAATATCCTTGTTGGTTCTCCGACATGATCTACGGATTCGATCCGGGCAATTGCCTCATCATCCAAATTGTCATCTCCCTTGGCCTTCGTGATCAGTTCATCATAAGAAAAAACATCGTTCGATATTACGTTCCATCCCTCGCATTTGGGAAACAAAGGATTTACGTAAGGTCCGATCTCCAAAATAAAATCGTTTTTGGAAATCCCCTTTTGAAAAAACTTTTTTCTATTCATTTCACCCGGGTTTCTTTACTTCCTTGATAAGCGAAACCAAACCGTTGTATGGAAGCGCTCTATTCTCGATATTCTTGTCAATGATTTGAATTTCGCGAAAGTCCAACTTGCGGAATTGGAAGACTTCACCCCCATCATCCGATTTCAAACCACAGGACAAGAAATAGCTACCTGGATTGAGTTGGCAGTCCATGGTCACCTCGATGGAAATGACTTCACCCTCGTTCTTGTCGCCCAAGTTTTGATTCTTGCCGGTTACGATTACTCCTCCAATGTTTCGGACGGAGAGTCCGAAACTAGCCTTCTTGAGTTCTGATTTCACAAGTATTTTGAAGGTTATCTCGACCATCCCACCGAATTGAAAGACAAACTTCCCCTGTCCCTCGCTTTGGGCAGATACACATTCAAGCAGTTCCGCGCATCCCAAACCGTATTCGCCTGAAAGTCCCTTTCTTCCGACAGCGAGCTTGGCCGAACTTAACTTTTTCTCGTTTAAGATTTGATAGTACCTGAACACGCATTCCTTAGGAGATCCTCTGAAAACAAGTTGCCCGTCATTCAAAAGGGCAGCATCATCGCAAGTTTCAAGCACTTGGTTGATGTTATGCGATACAAAAAGGATGGTCTTTCCTTTTTCCCTGAGATCGTCGATAAGCCTCAGGCATTTCCTCTGAAAATGAGCATCGCCCACCGCCAAAACCTCATCTAGGAGAAGAACGTCGAAGTCCAAAAAGGCTCGGACTGCAAAAGCAAGCCTAGCCACCATCCCGCTTGAGTAAGTTCTTAATGGCCTATCGTAGTAATCATCCAGTTCGGCAAAATCCTTGATGTTACTTTCGTTTCTCGAAAGTTCAGCCGAGCTAAACCCCATTACGCGGGAATATAACTCGACGTTTTCCCTTCCCGTGAACCTATCCTCAAAACCACTGCCCAATTCTAGAATCGCAGAAAGTCTTCCGTTCACACTGACTTTTCCGTGCGTAGGGGTAAGAATTCCGGCCAACAACTGCAGAAGGGTGCTTTTACCGGCCCCATTCAGCCCAACTATCCCCATGCAGGAACCCTTGCGTACGTCAAAGCTTATGTCCTTGAGTACGAATTCGCCATTCGTCTTACTACCGCTCAGCGCATTCCAGAGCAACGAAATGATTTTGGGAGGATAGCTCTTGGAGAGATTCGCCACGCTAATCGCTTTTTCTTTGTCATCCATTCTAAAGAAGGCGGAAATTATAACTTGGCATACTTTCTGACGTAATCGATCGAAGTACTTCGATCAATCCGCTGTTTTTCAGGCAAATCCCATTCGTCTTCGTAACCGTAAATCTTCATATACTTCGAAAATCGGGGGCGGAAAAATTCTACGTCCGACTGGAGGAACCATTGCCGCCAATCGCCAGTTTTACCAGAGCGTTTTATCTGGGGGTAAATTGTTTCTACTGGAGTTGCATCCACTTCATTGACTCGCTGTGTTATCAAAGCAATCTTATCATAATTACCACGAACAAATTCTTCGTACTTATAGATAATGCAATCGGGCGAGTTGGAATGCCAATCCATAAACAGATCCAAATTTTCCCGAGCTCTGTTTTGAATCATTGGTTCCATCAATTTCGTTTTCTCCATCTGACTGAACAAATCACACACTGAAATCGAATCGGGGTTCTCCACCTTTTCCTCAAAAAGTGGCAGCATATCATTGTATACTTCGCCATTTCCGACAAAAGCAGGGCTTACCATCCTGAAAAGCAATCGACTTATCAAATTATCCCTGGGATCTCTAACCAGTCCCATCACTTGATCGAACCGACCCTCAAAATCAGTCTTAAAATCAAGGTAAGGACGCAGAAGAACTTTTACGCAAACCTGCTTGCCCTTATCAAGGCAGGGCATGACTTCTTTGAGGAATGAGTCATAGAGCGGTTCAAAAAAACCCACGCAATCACTACTTAGGTTTTTCTTCACCAATTCGAAAATGGCAGAGGATCCACACCTCGCAAGCGATACAATCAATATCCTTTTATTCATAGTATCTTAGCAATTCATCCCAACAGGAGCCAGGATCATAATCTTCAATCAAATTACAAACTTCAGTCTTGTTTACAAGGGAACGTGGTTCAATGAAATCCATATCACAAAAGGAAACATCACAAGAATAACCAAGTCTTTGAGAAAATTCGCCATAAAAGGTTTTACTGAAATCCAAAAGACTCGAAACATATTCACAGGGATCTAGGGAGGTTGTCGGACATGGAGTGAAAAACGAATCAACCATTCGATGATATGCACTGGCCAAGTGTCTGACGTGAATCATATCCCTGACGTAATGCGGAGTCTTTAATTCAAATGATTTCTGTTCCAGAAAACTTCGGGCAAGGTGATGCCCGAGTTTCCTATCCTGCAAAGGACCGAATGGATTACTGATTACAAAGCGACCGAACTCCATTCCGTTTTCCCAACACAGATGTTGCAATGAAATACCGGAAACTTTCTTAGACAAAGCATAACGGTACCAAGGGGGTGGTCGAGAATTCCTCTTGCTCAAGTCTACTGCATTCTCAAATACGGACGAGGTCCAAACAACTCCTTTGGCGGCGGATTCCAAGGCCTTTCTCAGCACCTCCTCTACGCGACGTAGGTTTTGGCTAATCGCTTCGCTAAAAAGAAAAGTGTTCTTGCCATAATCGTGCACGTAACTGCCATGCAAGCACAACAAGTCAAATTCCCGGTCAAGCAAATCGATGAACAAATCTGAACCGAACGGGCAATCAAACAAGACGTCTATGCCCGAAGGAAGAAATTCCAAACGTTCTTTTTTTAAGTCATCGTAGAAGATTTTTTCACGCGGTAAGGGACAGACAACTTCGTAACCCCTTTCGTGAAGAATTTTTGCAAACCAGCAACCCGTAAATGAAGATACGCCGGTGAGTAATATTCGTTTGCTCAAGTCGAAACGGTTATCAGGGCACAAAATCAGCCCAAGAATCATCCTTGTCTGAAATCACTTGGGGTTGAAGGGGCCAATCAATGTCGAAGGCAGGGTCATTCCATCTCACGCCCCGTTCACTATCAGGAGAATATTCATTGTCTACAAGGTAGAAAACCTCCGTATCCGGTTCCAGAGTCAGAAAACCATGAGCGAAACCTTTGGGAACTCTTACCATATCCCTATTCTCGGCATCCAAATGAAACCCCTCCCACTTAAGGTAGGTTTGGGAACTCGACCTCAAGTCAATCACGACGTCGTATATGGCCCCCTTCAGGCATCTGACGATCTTGGTCTCGGAAGCTTCACCAATTTGATAATGCATTCCGCGAAGTGTCCCCTTTTCAGCAGACAGGGAGTCGTTTGCTTGCTTTATTTCAATCGGATAGCCAGCTTCGCTGAATTCCTGAAGACAAAAAAATCGGGCAAAAAAACCTCTCTCGTCCCCTCGGCGCTCAAGCTTAATCGTCAAGCAATCCTGCAAAGTTGTTTCTGAGAAGATCATAAGGGTATCCTAAAGCGACAAGGCCTGACGCAAAAGAGCTAATCTTTTGAATCTTCCTCCACTGTGATCTGATTTGGAAAAATTGATTTGGTCCAAGCTTTTCCTAAGAGCTTGAATTCCCGATTCGAGAGAATATTCGAAATTGAATTCAGGAAAAACTTTACAAAAAAGGCTAAAATCCACTGCATAATCTCTCGCATCTCTACCCGCTCCCTCACCGATCTTTAGTGAGCAATTTCCAAACTCCGATTGGACCATCTTGGCCATGTCGACGACCTTGAGGTTTGCATCCGGTGGTCCCACGTTGACAATCAGTCCGTGCGTATCCTCTTGGCTTGCTTGTATGGTGGCAACAAAAGCATGAGCAATGTCCCTACAGTGAACCAGTGGTCTGTGAGCCTCGCCATCGCTTAGCATTTCAATCGCTCCTGTACAGTGAGCCGTGGAAACGAAATCATTGATTACCAAATCAAGCCTCAGATTCGCAGAATGCCCATAGGCAGTAGCGTTTCTGAGGGAAGTCGTGGAAAAAGATTCACTAGTCAAAGCGGTAAGGGCTTTTTCAACCGAACATTTTGTTTCTGCATAAAGCGACACTGGGTTCAGGGCCGATTCTTCATCCACAATATCCGAAACTGCTTCTCCATAAACCGAGCAACTGCTTGAAAAGATGAATTTTTCAACTCCCCAGGAGGAACATTTTTCGGCAAATGCTATCGTTTTTTCCTCGTTGATGCCAAGGGTTATGCCTGGATCAAGATCGCCCATCGGGTCATTGGAAATCGCAGCAAGATGGCATACCGTAGAGACGCCCTCAAGGTCAGCTTTGGTTAGCTGATCGAAATCAACTCTTACCATTTCGTAACCTGCAATCTTCTCCGAAACAAATGCCTCGTCATACCAACCTAGATCACATCCGATAACCTCAAAGTTTTTCTTTAGCAGAAGCTCTACCAAGTGTTGCCCGATGTATCCCTCGGATCCAGTAACCAGAATTCTTTTCTTCACATTATTTAAGTTGTCAGCCAGTTTATTTTGCCTTCTGCAAACATCCCGTCCAATTCTTCCTTATCCCTGTGCGTATCCATACATCTCCAAAAATCAGAGTGTTTGTACACGCGAAGACTCCCATCTTCGGTTAATTTTACTAGAGGCTCTCTTTCCAAAACGCAAGTAGACTTGTCACTTAGGTAGGAGCGAAATTCTTTTTTAAAGAAAAAATAACCCCCGTTTATCCACTCGTCATTCAATTTGGGTTTTTCCATAAACTTTTGGACCGTGTTTCCCTCCGCATCAATTTGACCGAAGCGAGATACCGGATTAACTCCCGTAATGGTTCCGACGGAACCATGATCCAAATGGAAACGGAATTCAGCGGAGATATCCAAGTTACATAGACCATCGCCATAAGTGACGCCAAAATGCTCAAAGCCGTCATCGTAACGATCCATCGCTCTTGCGATACGACAACCAGTCATTGATTCTTCTCCCGTATCAATGAGCCTTATTTTCCAGTTGTCTTTTGGTGTAGATGATAAAATTTCCGGTTCACTATCACCAGCAATCAAAAAATCATTCGCTAAATATCTACGAGTCAGGAAATATTTCTTCACATAGTCCGATTTGAAGCCAAGGCATAACACGAAATTTGTAAAACCATGCAAGGCATAGCTTTTCATGATGTGGATTAGTATTGGCTCTCCCCCAACAAGCACCATCGGCTTCGGCATGAATTCGGTTTCCTCCTTCATTCGCGTTCCCAATCCACCACAAAGGATAAAAATGGGGACGTTATTTGTATCTAAGCTCATTTCATTTGCTAGGTTAAGGATTTTTGAAAAGATTCCATAATTTGTAAAACTTACTAGTATTCTTGCTTCGTTTTTCCAGAATTTCAGAGCTATCCGATGAAATGGAATGATCGAGAGAATTAACACTTTTGAACCTCTTCTCATTCTCTCTTACCGGTAAGCCATTTAAAATGCTGATTTCTCTAATCAATCTCTTGTGAAGGGAAGTGCTTTTCTTCTCAAGATTGGCTTTCAAAACATGATTGAAAAAATAGCTGCTTTTCACACCTGAAATCACTTGGGAATCAGGCGAGGAAGAATTCAAGAGATTTTCATAAAGCATCATTGACGCATGAAACGGTTCGTCTTCCAAGAAAGTTGCATTCGGTGCTTGAGATGCTTTCGAATGATTAAGCTTTTTATCGATTATCGATGCCGCGCGATCACTAATTTCAATACCCAAGGACATATGCATGTGCTCAGAGGGGTTATCCAACAGTTGATCGTAAGATACTAAACTAACGGCCATACCTTCGGTATGAATGAGTATCTCGACAATATGCCAATACCAAATTAAAACAGCCGAAGCTGAATCGATTTCGTCCCTCTTCATCAAGGAATGCATGACGTCTATCGGAGACCTAAGAGGGATAACGACTTTGATTTCATATTGCAGGTCGTGCAACGTCTTCTTCCAAACTGGAAAAGTCCGACAAAAACGCGGATCTTTCAGGACTATGCTCGCAACATCATCCTTACTAATTTCAGGAAAGTTTTCACTGAAGCAATCTCGACACTTGGAATAGAACCGTTTCTTGAAGCTTTCGCTGAAGATTTGCTTGCCCGTTGGTTCAACACTGTCCCAAGTTATTCCGATTTCGCTAAAAATTGATTCGTTAAAGTGAACAATCGACCACGATTCGTTAAAGCCCTTTGCATTGCTGAGAGCCGGTCGCATTAATTCGGTTGGCAACTTACCTACCGAGCTCCCAAGTAAACCAGCGACTAAAGAAGTTCCGCTACGATGCGGGCCGGCTACTAAATATGCTGTCCGTGGTGTAATGATTCAGGATGAAGTAAGGAAGAATCTCACTCAATCACCTTGTCAATACCAACTCGACCAATTCCAACTGCCCCATTCACTCCGTAAACCCTTGCTGTATAATCTCCAGGAGGAAGAGTCATTATGATGGCGGCTTCTTTGGTAATAAGATTATTTAAATAGGTAGGTATACTACTTGCCTTGGCTGTGGTTACGGATTCACCTGATTCAGTGGAGACACCCGAAAAGTCGCTCTGGTAATCATCGTTCATTGCAATGGTGGACTTTACTGAATGGAAGGCCGAAACCTGCTGGATCAATTCTATAATTGGATCGGAAAGCGCATCGGAAACCGTGCGGGAAGGTCCGAATGCCCGAATGCACACGCTTACGCTACCATCACGTATTTGAAATCCCGCAATTAGGTATTGGGCACTCGTAGAGCCAACATACCCCCTGGTTGAAATATTGATAAGTTGTCCACCGCTTCCATCGCTTACGTCATTAATGCCAATTCTACCGACACCGGGAGATGTTCCTGTTTCAGGAGTAATAAAGGCAGTGTACCCAGAGCTATAATTATCATCCCAATTGGAAATCGTTTGAATATCAGCTTCCTCCAGGGAAATAAGGGCATTGATCAAGGCAGTTGTGTTAGTATCCTGACCGCTAAGCCTAGAGTTTGAGGATGCATCGCCCACCTCACTGACAATCCCCGAAGTACTCGGTAACAGAGAAGTCGGATTCGTCTTCCATGTCAGGTAAGGATTGTCCAAATTATCGGAGTTGGCCCTTGATGGGCCAAATGCTCTCACCAAAATCTTACAAGTACCCCCGTAAACCTTAAAACCTCCAATAAGCCTTTGCGTTCCATCGCCCACATATCCACGAGTAGAAAGGTTCAGGAGTTTCCCTCCGGACAAAGAACCGGAACCAGAAGGTGCAGCGCCAGGCAAGGAGTTCAAAATGGTATCAGTGGAGAGGTCGGGCACTTCATCAGTAGGAATTTCTAGAGCCGTGGCGGCAACGGATAGGTCTGTCCATACGGCTGGATTGGATGCCGGAGCCTGCCCCAAAGAAGTGCCGGAGCCGGACATTATGTAGGAATTCTGACCTTCCAAAACCAAAGCGCCAGTAGAGTATGTCTTGCTCGCATTGTAGTCTTCAATCGGGGAAGCTGCAAAGACAGAACCGGTTAAAATGAAACCGAAAAGAAAAACTATTAATTTTGAGGGCATAGTCATAAACCTTACTATATTCATGGTAGCAAAGCTAAAGCAACTCCAATTTACACAAAGATAGGACCGAAACTCAAGCCCTATTTGAATACAAGCCATACCGGGCTTTCAGTACAATCCGAAGGATTGAATCAGGCAAGGCTCGATGAAGCAGAGGGGCAATGCGGGCCTGAAAGAAACCTCCCCCGTAACGAACCCCGGACCCGCCTCCTCCTATAGACCTAAACAACTGCCTGCAAACAAGTTGTGCGCCCGGTGCATCTTCCAGCTGATTCTCTATTTGCGTCCATGCCCGCTTCATCGATAGAGGCTGATCGGCCAAGGCCTGTTTCGGAGCGGACTGGTTAAAGGAAGTTCGGACGTCCCCCGAGCGGAAATCGATCAATTTCGGGAAATTCGGGTATTCCAGCATAAGGGATTGGGTAAAACTGGACAGAGCCGATTTCCCCGAGTTGTAGAGGGGCATATAGGGCAAAGGATAGAGTGTGGCCAACGAGGTCATGTTAACGATGCACCCTTTTTGCTCTTTAGACATGAGTGGAGCAAAAGCCTTGCAGAGCAGGACAGGGGCGGAAAACAAAACCGCGCTTTGCCTGATCATTTCATCCTCAGGGAATTCCTTCCACTCGTAAAACGCACCATAACCGGCATTGTTAACCAAAAGATCGGGTATCCCGTTTTCCTCGACAAAAGATTTTCCAAATTTTGAAACAGCTTCTAAATCAGACAGATCCAGTTTAACCGGGTGAAAAAAATCTGTGTCGCTTCTCTGTTCGGGGTTTCTGGAAACCGCGTGGACTTGCATGCCTTCGGCAAGCAATCGATCGCAAATCGCCAAACCGATACCCGAGGAACCTCCGGTTACAATTGCAGTTTTGTTTTCCATCTTTTTTGAAGACTAGCAAAATTTGGGCTTTGCAGCCAAGCTGAAGATTTCGAATATTGGAATATCTTTCAATGATTGATAAAACCGTATTTTTAGTAACCCATGAGTATCCCCCAAAGCGCGGCGGAGCAGGAACCTACTGCGAGGAATTGGTATTTGCTTGTGATCAATTAGGCATACCCTTGAAAGTTTGGGCTCCCGAATATGCGGGTAAGTTGAAATCCGAGAAATTCAGGGTTTTGCCCATCAAAGGAACTCAGGATTGGATCTGCTCCATCAAGTCGGTTCTGACGATCGCCAAAAAACTAAAAAAGGGTACGGCACAAGCAACCATCCATCTCGCCGAACCGGGAAGCTTGCGTGCTTTCATCCGATTTGGATGGTTACTCCGTAAAAAGCCGGATTTAATCGTTACGATTCATGGCTCTGAATTACTCAGGTTTTGCTCGAATCCGTTTGGGAAATTTCTTTTTCAGCGCTTTCTGAAAAAGACTCGACGGATTCATGTTCTCTCACACTTCAACAAAAACGCCCTGTTAAAGCTTGTTCCTGAAGTGGAGGAGCGGGTTCTTCTTTTTCCCGGAGCGCCTGCCCGTCGCCTGACTGGAAAAGGAGTAAGGAAAGCGCCTGGTAAAGATAAAAAAATCAAAATACTGTGCGTAGGGCGAATTCATCCTAGAAAAGGTCAAGACCGCCTATTGGAAGCCGTTTCCAAACTTTCCGATAGATTGACCCGCAAGATTCAGTGCCTGTTGGTCGGTCCAGTCGTAAAACGAAAGTTCTACGAAAAGTTGAAAAAAATCGCTAGCGGCCTCAATTGTCAAATTTCATTCCTCGGGGATCTTCAGGACGACGAACTAAGGAACGTTTATCAGGAGGTTGACCTTTTTGTGATGCCCTCCATGCCCAGAGAAAAAAGCATCGAGGGATTTGGTTTCGTTTACCTCGAAGCCGCCTCCCATGGTTTGCCTGTCATAGCCCACGAAACCGGTGGAGTAAAGGACGCAGTACGGCACGGAGAAAATGGCTTTTTAATAAGTCCTGACAAGCCTAACGCCCTGGCTGAATGCATGAGCAAACTCATCGAAGACGAGGACTTGAGAAAGAAAATGGGCAACCAAGGAATCAAATGGGCAAGCACCCACTCTTGGGAAGAAGTTGCAATGCAACTTTACGTCGGAAACTAGAGAACATCCGCAAAAGTAGGCCGCAGTCGTTTGAAAAACCAAGCTCCGCCGAAAAAAACAGTGATGCCGAAAGCCCAAGCATAACCTACCTTACCCCAATCCAACTCTCCTCCCCAAAGCGTAACTTGTCTCAAAGAATCAATGATTTGAAGCAGTGGATTCCATTGTAAGAACTTCCATATCTCAGGAGCAGCCTTCTTTGCATTTTCAGCAGAATAAAAAACTCCGCTCGCATAGAGAAGAGCTAAACCGAGAAAAGAACTGATTTGACCTATATCTCTAATAAAGACCCCCAACGCAGAAAAAAACCATGACAAACCGAGAGCCATAAGAATAACCGGGGCTAAGATAACCGGCACGTAAAGCAAAGCGAGAGTTAATCCGGGACCAAGAATGCCTATACCGGTTAGGCACAGACCAAATCCGATAATTAGATCGTAAGACAAGGATCCCGCATGAGCTGCAGGCAGGATTTCCACAGGAAACACCACTTTTTTTACAAAATTTGAATGACCGACGATAACAGAAGGCGCGCTTCCTATGACGCCTGAAATCAAACCCAGCACATTCAGTCCCAAGAAGATCCCGAGAGCAAAGTCCAAAGTTGACTCATCCTGAGAATCGGTGAATTTACCACCGAAAATCACCCCAAAAGCAAAGACATAAAGACCAAGCATGAGCAATGGATTCATAATTAACCAAAGAGCGCCAAGCATACTCCCCCGATGCCTGGCCTTGACTTGTCTCAAGAGAAATTGCCAAAGCAAATCCCTATACTTGAATAGGCTAATAATCGGTTCCATGTAGCCTTACAATCTATCGAAAGCTTAAAAAAGTACGAGAGTAATCAAGTAAAATCAAAGCACTTGAACCCAATCGTCTTTTCCATAATCGAAAAAGACGATTTTTTGAGGGGTTGAACGCGAAAGATCAAAGTAAAGCCAGCTTGCCCTTTCACTCGAATAGATAAATGGATAAACCGTTAAATCGGACCACCACCATCCGAGGTTTTCCTGCCATGCCCAAAAGCTTTCATCGTTTTCGCCGGACGAATAAACCCAACCATGAGAAGGATGGAAGTTCCATTTTGAGGGCAAAGGGAGGAAGTAACCAAACCAATCTGATTCCAGCCACCCCTCCATACCCGTCTTGCGAGCTTGCTTCCAGGAGGGCAGGTATCCGGCAATCCAGCTTTCATGGGATGCCAACCGGGTAAATACGGTTACGTCGCCATAAGTCGAGTCCGAGGTTCCGTATGAAACCGTGCCTATGATGCGCCATGCATTCCCGATCTTCATGAAGGCCGGTCCCCCACTGTCTCCCACCGCCGTGCTGGCCTCCAATTCGACGGGATTAGGATCGCTATCACCTGAAGAAAGATTGTCTATCGGAGGGTTTCCGCTTCCCAAGCTATTGGCATCCAGTTTAGGGGAATCAAAGTCAATTGCCAACAAACCACCGAGATATTCGGTCGGGACGTTCGGTTTGTCAACTTGGAGCACGACCCGGTCAAGCGTATTGAGTCCCCCCACCCTTCTTTGGTTTTGAACGGCTTCGGCACCCGATGCTCCATCAACCAAATTGCCAAACCCTCCCACAACTACCTTTTCCCCCAATGGTTCCGATCCTCCCACGGGCAGCTTGGCTGGATAAACCCCTGAAACCTCCTTTTTCAAAATAACGATTGCCAAATCGACCCCAAGCATATCGCCATCTCCCTTCCCGTTTAATTCTGGCAACCTTGCCTCCCAACCGGGATGGAGATTAATCTGGGAGATTTCGAATCTTTGCTTCGCTGAGGCTTCGGTAAACGGGGCATGAAGGATAAACTCCCAACTTGACGGATCAGGAGTCGGACTGGAAAAGCTGTTCCTGAACAGATGAGCCGCCGTCAAGACCACCGAGGGCGCGACCAAAGTTCCCGTGCCAAGGTATCCCTCATTTGAGTAAAGGGCCCCGACCGGAGAGAAGTCCGGATACTGCGTGACGGAGGAGTAGATGGAGGAATTTTGCCCAAGATCAAAATAAGGGGACCAGGAAAGATTGTCTAGCTTCCCGACCCTTCGATTCGTTGCCTGTAAGGTAAAGGCACAAAGACCAAGAAGCAGAACCGCCCAGCGAAAGGGTCGCTTATTCCGTTTCCCGTGATGGCTGAATGTTCGGTGGTGCACTTGGGGGCAAAATATTGGGTGGCGGTGGTGGGGGCGGAAGGTTGCTGAAGTCAATTTCCGTTCCTTCTCCCGCTCCAGGGTTCGGGTTTGATCCCGGGAGTGGTGTTTGACTAACGGTTGGAGCAGGAGCAAACGACTGTGCCGGGGGTGCCGGTGCACTGACAGACGAAGGTGGCGTTGCATTGGGAGATGAAACGGGGGAAGAGGGTCTTGCCATGGGTCCGGGAATCACTGGGCCAGGCAAACCCGGAAAAGAACTTCCCGATGGAGGGGGAGCCCTGTTACCAGAAGAGCTAACCTGCTGAGAGAGTGGAATTGCAGGAGGCGGAACCGAACTGGTTACCGCTGCAGGCAACTGAGGTACGAACTTGGGCACGGGAGGCATGCGCGTGGGTTGACTCGGACCAGGAGCTTTTGAAGTCCTTGGATGGGGCGGAGTTCTCCCGGACGGGCCAGAAGGAGGAGAACTGGTTGGGCCATAAAGATTGAGGTTAAAGGATTGGTTCTTGAAAGTGACAGTTAGGGTTTCCGAATCCAAATCAAAACCACTCGCATTAAACTCCTCGAAAGTCGCTTCTCCCAAGGTAATCCATTCGCTGAACTGCGCCTCTACGTTGTAAATGCAAAACCGGGGCATTCCGTTCAAGTAGAAATAACCACGAAACTCAACGTCCTGAGAATGATCCTGCTGCTTTTGCGGTCGCTGAGGAATATTATTTGGACGGAAACTCGATCTTCCGGAAGCCGACGGTCCTCTCAAATGCTCCCCGGGAGTGCGAAAAGGAGCAGCCCAAACGCAGTTTTGCCAAAGCATCAATGCGATGAGCAGGCCTAGAAAACGTCCGTACATACTGACAATTTGGCAAAAAGTGAACGACGTAGCAAGAGGCAAGCGTCTACGGGCTGATAAGAGAGAATGCCTTGAATCCAAGATAAATGGCTGAAAGAGTCCCGAAAAAGTTGAGGCTCATATAAATCAGCCCCCCTGTCCAATGGCCGGTCTTGATGAAGTTGACCATGTCCATTCCGAAGGTTGAAAAGGTTGTGAAACCTCCGCAAAGCCCAATGATCCAAAACGCTCGAAAAGACTCTGCATTTGCGGAATTCTCTGAAAACTTGACGAGCAATCCGATTAAGAATGCCCCTCCTAAATTGACGACGAGGGTTGGCCAGGGCAGGAAGGATTTCATCAGGATGCCAACCAATGCCCGCAAAACAGAACCGCAAGAACCTCCTGCTGCTACCAAGAGAAAAAACTTGATCCCCATGGGAGAAGAAAGCTTTAGGAAAAAAGGAGGGTCACTCGGACTCTTCCCCGGACTCGGCGTCAGTGTCAGCCTCGTCCTCATCCTCCATTTCCTCCGCCTGCTCGTCATCAGGTTCCTCGATCTCCGCTTCCTCCAGAGAATTGAAGCGTAAAACCCTTTGGTTTTGGGGAAGAGGTGAGAGATTGACCATAATGAAACGACCATTCAACTTGGGTTCGTCATCAGGTTTTCCAACGCCCTCCAAATCCTTGATCGCTTGACGGACCAAATTCATTCCCAAGTTGATGTGTTCCATTTCGCGCCCCCTGAACATCAAAGTGATTTTCAGTTTGTTACCTTGATGAAGAAATTTTTCGGAGCGACGGACCTTGGTCATATAGTCATGCTCTTCGATACGCGGACGAAACTTCGCCTCCTTTATTCTTTTCGAGGTCTTTTCCTTGTTTCTCTTGTTCTTGCTCAGTTCGTACTTGTACTTGCCGAACTCAAGGATCCTGCAAACCGGAGGGTTTGCACTGGACGCAACCTCTACAAGATCAAGGGCATGGGACTTTGCTATCTTAAGCGCCTCTTCGGGTGGCATGACGCCCAACATCCCTCCGTCAGGACCGATTACACGAACTTCACGAGCGCGGATCCTGTCGTTCTTCCTTATGTAGTCACGGTTATGATACCGTTTTCTGTTTTTTCCACCTGGTTTCCTTACCATGTGGTTATCTGAGGGTAGTTATGATCAAAATAATAAAGGAAGTGATGTACTCGAAGGTTCATTAAATCAGAATTTTGGCTCAACTAGGCAAGCCTTAATTTCAACTTCTCGAATCATAAATTGAAGCTTTCTCCACAACTGCAACTTGCCTTTGCATTGGGATTGGAAAATTTGAACCCTCCGCCCACCAGGTTATCGGAAAACTCCAAGGTCGTACCACGCAAATAAAGCGCTGTTTTCGAGTCCACAAGCAAGTGAATTCCTTCGCTCAGCACTCCGATGTCACCCGTCTTATCCTGACCGACGAATTTCATTTTGTAGGAAAGTCCGTTACACCCGCCTCCGGTTATCCGGATACGCAGAAAACCGCCCTTCTTCTCCCTATCCATTAATTCGGTTAGCTTTTGGGCAGCGGGAATCGTGACTTTCACGAGTTTCTCGTTTCCCAATCGTACCTCGGGAGAAAATTCAATCACGTCGCTCAAATCGCTCATATTATCGGAACTATGCAGATTGTTCAAATTCAGGATGAATCTTTTTGGGATGAACGGCTTTTGGCAAAGCCTCGATCTCCCTCTAGAAAAAATTTCACAAACGAAAGACCCAGTTCCGTTTGCGGGGATGAGCAATCATCGAGGATTTTCTGGGCGAGCTGGGTCGGGTTTCCTTTTTTCATAAGGATTGCCCGGTAACAATCCTTGAGTTCCCTGATCTCCTCCTGACTCGCTTCCCTTCTTTGCAAACCGATCAGGTTCAAACCGCAGGCCCGGTTTCTCCCGGTAACCGTAACCTGCGGAGGCACGTCAGCGGAAACCTCAGCCAAACCGCCGATCATCGCTCCCTCCCCCACCCTCGTGAACTGATGTAACCCGGCGCCACCACCTACAAAGGCATGATTGCCCACCAAGACGTGACCTCCGAGCAAGGCGGCGTTCGCCAGGACCGCATGATCCCCTACCTTACAATCGTGAGCAATGTGAGAATACCCCATCAGAAAGCACTCCTTCCCGACGCTGGTGATTCCGCCCTCGTACATCGACCTGTGAACGGTTACGCCTTCCCCCAACCTCGTCCCGTCACCAATCTCGACACCCGAAGGGGTGGAAGGATCAAAGGACAATTGCTGAGGATCCCCACCGACAACGGAAAAATGCCCGACCTGAACGGACTTTCCAAGAATCGTGGATTTCTTGAGAACCGAATGGGACTCCAGCGAGCAACCGTTACCTAGCGACACACCGGCTTCGACGATTGCATAAGGTCCAATGGAGACGTCACTGCCCAAGTGCGCCCCAGAGTCTACGATTGCCGTGGAATGAATTGATTCAGCCATACCTATTTCACTCCGAAAACATTTCAAGCTGTGGCTCGCGAATCAATTCATAAGCCTTCATCAACTGGAGAACTTGGAAGATGGATTTTCCATGGTAAGATTTGGATGGCAGGGACTGGCGCAGCAAGTTTTCCAACAAGGAGCGCAGGGTAAAGACCCCGTCAAGACCCAACCCCTTGAAGTAAGAGAACGTCTCGCCAAGCTTCCCCTCGGATCTGGGTAGCGCCGGAACCACAAGCAAGCGCAGGAAGTTTCCGAACCCCCCGCCCATCAATTCGGGTCCCACGTCAAAGGATTCTGCGACCCGGTCATCTTTCGTCTCCTGCTTGAAATGCTTGAGCAAGCGGGAATCGCTCGCGAGAAGAGAATTGGAGAAGGACGTGTTTCCCCAACCCAGAAGCGCGACCAATCCGGAACGTATTTTTGACAAATCTCCGGTAAACAAACGAAAACCCAAATCCGTATCGTTTTCCTGAACAAGGGGATTGAAAACTGCCAAAACGGGAAGCTTGCCAGGCTTCTTCTTGGACGAAGGGTCCTCGGCGCGGACGGTCTGCCTGACGAGAAAGCCATTGCTCTCGAAATACGCCTCGATCACTTCCCTTTCGATGTCCATGGCAACTTTGGCTTAGTCCGCTCCCACCGATTTCCAAATGACCTCAACTTCGGAGCTTTCCACGTCACCGACCACGTGCGAATCCCCGATTTCGCGCATCAGCACGAAGCGCAGCTTTCCCGCAACGACCTTCTTGTCGGAAGTCATCGCTTTCATTAAATCTGCAAGCGGAAGAGATTCCCGAAGGGCTGTCGGCAGGTCATAAGTTCGAAGCAAAGCCAAAAGATTATCCACTTCCACCCCCGAGCAGCCACCACGGGGAAAGGAAAGCCTCCACGCGCAAACCAGACCAATCGCAACCGCTTCCCCATGAAGATAATTCCCATAACCCGATACGGCTTCGATGGCATGGGCGAAGGTATGACCGAGGTTAAGCAATGCCCTCCCCCCGCCCCCCTCGCTGTTCTCCCTCTCGTCCTGCTCAACAATTCGGGCCTTGTCCGAACAGCAACTCAAGATAACGTCAGGTAATTCCGGGCTGGAAACGCAAAGGGGTGAAGTTCGGCTTGCGAGTTTATCATAGAGCTCGGCGTTGCCAAGCATCCCGTATTTGATGACTTCGGCCATCCCCGCCGAAAACTCCCGCTGAGGAAGAGACTGGAGGGAATCCAAGTCAACGAACACGCCCTCGGGTTGATGAAAGGCACCAACCAAGTTTTTGCCTGCGACCAGATTGATACCGGTCTTTCCGCCCACCGAACTGTCGACCATTGCAAGCAAGGTTGTGGGAACTTGGTAAAAGGAGATGCCACGAAGAAAGGACGCGGATGCAAAGCCAGCCAAATCTCCGGTCACTCCACCACCAAGCGCGAAAAGAACACTCGAGCGATCGACCTTTTGCGCGGCAAGAAAATCCCAGATCCCGGAAAGGAATCCGAGCGATTTCGTATCCTCTCCCGAAGGCGTTGAGAAAATGGGCAGGTCTGCCATGAACCGTTCGCAAAAGGAAGGGTTTGCCACCTTCAGTCCTTCATCCACCACAACTACGACCTTACGCCCTTCGTTCAGATGCCTTTCCTTCAATTCCAACAAGGAATCCTCAAGATTCTTGCCAATCAGAATCGGGTAACTGCGGTCGCCCAATTCAACCTTCAAGCTTTTGTTTTCATCTGTTTGCATCTTCTCTGTTCTTTCTTTTTCCGTTAGCCAGGTTTCCTCTTACTCCCCTCCTTCTCCTTCGGCAGCAGGGAAGATTGAATCGAGGTAGTATTCGACCGAAAAAGGTTGGAGATCTTCTGGAGACTCGCCAAGCCCGATGAAATAAATTGGTAATTTGAGTTCCCGGAAAATCGATACCAATGCGCCTCCTTTGGCCGTCCCGTCAAGTTTTGTCACCACCAGTCCGGTGAGGCCGAATTTTTCGTGAAAGACCTTGGCTTGCGCCAGGCCATTGGTACCGGTCGACCCATCGACCACAAGCCAGGAGTGCTGAGGGGCGCTTTCGTTTCTCTTCTGCAAAACCCTTTTCATTTTCGCCAACTCGTCCATCAAGTTGTCCTTCACGTGCAATCGACCTGCAGTATCAATGATAACCAAATTCTTACCCCTTGACTCCCCAGCGGAATAAGCGTCAAAGGCAACCGCCGCCGAATCAGCCCCGTGATGTCCCACCACGATTTCCAAGTCAAGCCTGTCAGCCCAAGACTTGAGCTGCTCGGTCGCCGCAGCCCGAAAGGTATCGCACGCCCCAAGCACGACCTCCTTGCCCTCCGCTTTCAACTGGTGAGCCAGTTTTGCGCAAGTCGTTGTCTTGCCCGAACCGTTTACCCCTATCATACACAAAACTTCCGGGGAACTCGATTGGCTCAGATTCAGTTCCGCTTCCGAACCCTCCAAGGTCCTTCCTAAAATCGTCCGGGCAAGCTTACGCGCATCCTCCCCCTTGAATTCCTTCTCCGTTCTGTGCGCTTCCCTGATCGAGTCGAGGATTTCCTCCGTAGTCTCGACCCCAAAATCACTCTCGTAGAAGGCTTCTTCGATCTGCAGAAGGCTGTCCTCATCCAACCCGCCCTTTCCGGTAACCGAATCGAAAGCTCCCTGGAGAGCCTGGGCTCCCTTTTGCAAACCCTTTTTGAATCGTGAAAAAATACCCATGATCAATCGGTGAAAACTGTGTTTGGCGGTTTTTTCCGAACCGTGGACTAGTCGCCCTGCTTGGGCTGAATCAAAAGAGTGCAACAGGAATATTCCACCATCTTATTGGTGCAACAGTCCTTGATCTTGAAGGATTGAACGGTGAGCATGATCAATCGATCGCTCAAGTCCCAAGTATCCGTCACGTATCCTCCGGGGTCCCCCATCGGGACCTGCTTGAGTTTTGGGAAATCCCGGGTTTTCCTATCCTTTCCGTATTTGGAAACCAAGCGTTCCCGGAGGTTTTTCCATTGAGGGTTCAAAATCTCCTCGTAAAAGGAGAACTGCCAACCCTTTTGCCCCTCGATCAAGCAAAGCGTGAGTTTGTCTTTGACCAACTTGCAGGTCAATTCATAGCGGAAACCGTTCCAGCGTACGGAACATTTGACTAGCCCCCGGTCCCGTTCCTCATATATTTGGATAAAACTTCCCTTTCGCAACTTATCCAGAACAACTTCCCGGGAATCGCCCACCTTCAGATCCGCATAGATAAAACCGGAGTCCGGCGCCGACATGCCAGGCGATTCCGCAAGCGAGGGAACGATTCCCGCAAACAGAAAAAGGATGGAAGAAAAGAAAGACGGTTGAAATCTCATACGGGGAAAAGTGTTTCCGCTTTTATTCAATCAGAGAGAATAATACACACGCTCCAAAGCAAGCAGAGCATAGGACGTGACCAAGACCGGATCTCTCTCCCACCATCTGCCATTCTCGTTTAGCCAAAAGCCCTTCGGGTTCTGTTGGTTGAGAATTTCGAGGGCCAGTTCCCTGCGCCAGTCTCTCTTCTTTCCGCTTGCGTCCTTGATCTCCTTAATTCCCGACAATGTGAGGGCCTTTGCCATCGTGTGATAGTAGTAATACAGGCCTTGCTGTCCCATGCCCGGGTTTTCCTCAACCGTGTAGTGGCTCTTCAACCAGTCAAGGGCGGCTACCAGGCGCGGATCGCCCTCCTTCATTTCCGCATAGATAAAACTGAGCAATCCGGCGTAACTCATGCTTCCGTAGGAACGGAGGGCCTTGGACCCGTTTGCCGCTTCGCGCTCCCCCGCCATGCTGCTTCCGGGAAAATAAACGAACCCCCCGCGGTCATCCTCATGCTTGCTGACCCATTTTTCCTTGTTTGTCTTGGGAAGGTTTTGGCATTTTTGAACAAACGCAATGGCCGCATCCCAATCGAGGTCCAGTGCATCCCCCTCCTTGGGCTTCAGCGAACGCTTGGCATAAAAGAGCGCTTCCATTGCCAAATGAGTGTTGGAAAGATCGGAATGAGCCCATCTGGCTCCATACCCGATACCCCCGTCAAAGGTGTTGTCCATTTCGCCCTTTTTATCAAAGTCCGACTGTTGGTTGATCAAAAACTTTCGGGCTTTTCGAACGACATCCTCGAATTTGTCATCTTTGGCCTGCAGAAGAGCCATCATGCAGATGGAGGTGTTGTAGGAAGCCAACCCCTTTCCATAAATCCCGCCATCCGACTGTACCTTGGTCAGGATGAAATCAAAGCCGGCCTTTTGGTTTTTGGCAAATCTCCCGACCATCGCAGGTTCCGGATGCCCCAAAGTCGCTCGCAAGGCCAACCCCGTGAGGGCGGGATATTCGGGTTCGCCCCAATTGCCTGCACTTGCGTTTTGCTCGCCGTTCAGCCAAGTCACTCCCTTGTCCAACGCGCGACCGATTTCCAGCTTGAGAGAAAGGTTCTGATCAGCTTTGGCTTGGGCCAAAAACGCAAGAATTACGATCGGCAGGCAAAAAGACCGGATCAACATGGATAACCGAGAGTTTGGGTATTTCATTCCTTTACCTTACCCGATCCCTTTGCCCGTGGCAAGTGGAAGCGGATGGTAACCGGACATTCCAAAGGAGGCATCTTTTCCTTGTTCCCGTACCACACGTCATCATTGTTACTGTCGTGATCGGAACTGTTGATGATTGAATCTTCATCACCATAGACCGCCAGAATGGAACCCCCGGTCTCCGCCAAAAAAGTTCCCTCGATGATTCTTGACCCCGTAAAAACGAAAGAATTCCCCTCTATGGGTTGATCGTCCTTTTGGTTTAGGGCCAGTTTCTCGAGACTCTCGTCAGATTTCGTGCCATTCAAATCCCAACTGACGGTAATCCTCACCAAGTTGGCCGAGTAATCGATCTTTTTGGGTTTCTCGGCCCAAAGGTTTTCGAAAAACCCCTCGGCCGGCTTAAGCTTGAGCAAAAGCAATGAGGTATGAATGATTTTCGGATTAACCTTCGTGCGGAAAAGGGATTCGTGAATTTTCCCCGATTCGTGAACCAATCCGTATTCGACCAACCCGGACACCTGATTGGAGATCCCCGGAAAACTAATCTCCCTGGAAGTCCGGTCAATGATCACGTCCCCGAACTTATACAGACCGTCCTCAGTCCGGACGATTTTCGGAAGAGCGGAGGAATTGTCCTCCGCGAAATTTGCGCAAGGCAGACAGAAGAAGAGGCTCGAAAGGAGAATGCCCGTGGCAAGCCGGTGACTTGGCTTTGTTTTCATTCCCTTATTGATGGCTTGATTTGATGAAATTTGCAATTCCTTTGGGGTTCAGAGGATAAAATTTCTCTCGGCGACGGATTCACCCCATCATAATCTTTTGACAAAGGACTGACCCATGTCGTAAAGTATGCCCATGGATCAGCAAGCCGAATACCCCGAAGAACCCCTCTACGAACCCGAAGAGGAGGCAAACTATGACGACCCGCTTGTGGCCGCGCCCCCCCTTGAAGGGGCGTTTGCGAGGTACCTGAGAGAGTACCGGTTGCTCAACAGTCTGCTCATGTCGTTGCTCTTCATGATCATTTTCTTCGTGGCGATGTGGAACCTGATCATCTACGTAGCCATTGGCGGGGAAGGAGACTCCGACTTTTCCGACGGCGGAGCGGCCCCTGCTCAGCAAAAGCAGGAAAAGCAAAAAGTGGTCAAATTAATGCAACGCCAGCAGAAGACCCAGCCAACCACCCAGCAGACTTTCAGGACCACCGCCGTTTCGGATATCACACTTCCCGACTTCAATGAGCTCGACGTCAAGGACTTGGCCCCCGTGGTCAACGCATCCGCTCCATCGACCGGTGGTGCAGGAATGAACAACGATGCCATGAAAAGCGCCCTCAAGGGGATCGGGTTGAGCTTGCCCAAGACCATGCAGCAACGCTGCGACCCCAAGAAACGGGTTGCCCGACTGCGTTCCGGCGGAGGGAAGGACATGACCGAAGCCGCCATCATCCGCGGTCTCAATTGGCTCAAGGCCAACCAAGACCCCGAAGGTTCCTGGGGTGGAAAGGACCAGGACGATCAAGGAAACCCCAAGTCCACCAACAAGGACGCCATGACGGGAATGGCTCTGCTTGCCTTTCTTGGGCATTGCGAGTTGCAGGATTCACCTGATTTCGGCCCCACCGTCCAGAAAGCCATCAAATACATCACTTCGACACCACCGGAAACTCCACTCGGCGGGGGAAATACCGGGTCCTACTCTCACCCCATTCGCACCTATGCCTTGTGCGAGGCCTACACGATGACCAAGATCAAGAAGTTGGAGGAATTCGCCAAGCGAGCCGCCATTCATGTCATCAAGGGTCAAAATGAGAATGGTGGATGGGCTTACGGTTACGGCAAGGGTGTCGCCGCCCACACCGACCTTTCGGTTACCGGTTGGAATATTCAAGCTCTCAAAGCGGCCGCTCTTACCGGTATCTCGATTGACGGCCTGGACGAAGCCATGGACAAGGCTGTTGAATACACTAAGAAATGCCAAGACGCTACGGGCAAGTTCGCATACAAAATGGGAGGTGGCGGAAAACCCAGTCTGACCGGAGCGGGTGTTCTTTGCCTTCAGATCTGGAAAAACGCAAAATCCGACGAAGCAAAAAAGGGACTCGAATGGATCGTGGCCAACCAGAAGAAGGAGTGGAAACAGGTTAATGTGTACGAATGGTACTACCATGCGCAGGCATGCTTCCAAGCAACGGGAGTCTCGGGTGGCTCTGGCTATTGGAGAGCGTGGAACAAGGAATTTCAACAAATCGTATGTGGAGCCCAAGCCTCCGACGGACATTGGCCGCATGGCGCGCATTACCATGGAGACACCGCCATTTACCGCACCACCATGACGATTCTGATGCTCGAGGTTTACTACCGGTACATGCCCTCATCGAAGGTTTAAAGTACGAATATCCTCCTATCGGACTTGCATTCGGGTGACATTGGATTAGGTTGCTTGTCATGAAATTGCTTTCATCTCTCGCCTTATTTGTAACGCTCGGTTTGTCCTGTGCCGTCGCCAAGGACAAAGCGCCTAAGGGAAACGAATCCGCCGACAAGGACAAGGCGTCCCAGGAAGTCGTTATCTCAGGAAACGACACCATGCAGTTCGACGTAAAGAACTTCGAGGTCAAAGCCGGGAGCAAGGTCAAGGTCACGCTCAAGAACGTCGGTAAGATCCCAAAGATCGCCATGGGGCACAATTTGGTTGTGCTTAAAAAGGGAATCACCGCCGTCGCCTTCGGTCAAAAGGCCTTGGGCGCGGGCGCCAATGCCACTAATGCGCTTCCAGAATCCCTCAAAGGCGACGTTATTGCCGCCACAAAACTCCTCGGACCTGCGGAATCGGACTCCATCGAGTTTACCGCTCCCAAGGAACCGGGTTCCTACGAGTACGTTTGCACTTTCCCCGGACATTTTGCCTTGATGCGGGGTACCATGACGGTCAAGTAAGCTTTCCTTCCTTCCGTTTCGGGAATTCCCTCCCGCGCTTTGACAACTTGACATCTTCTCCCCAGAAGATGATTAACAAGGAATGTCCTCAATCGAAGAAGAAAAGCAATACCTTGCCAATGCCGAAGCGTCAGGTCTCGTTTCGAGATTAGGCGCCTATTTCAAACTTTCCGGACCTGGGTGGCTTCAAAGCGCCATCACGCTCGGTGGAGGGTCCTTGGCAGCCAGTCTTTTTCTCGGAGTACTTGCAGGATATTCGCTCCTTTGGTTACAACCGGTCGCGATCGTCCTAGGCGTCATCATGCTTTGCGCCATCAGTCACGTCACGCTTACCACTGGACAGAGCCCCTTCGTCTCCATCAATTCGGAAATCAATCCGGTCCTCGGATGGGGTTGGGCAATCGCCACGATCATGGCCAACGTCGTCTGGTGTCTTCCGCAATTCAGTCTGGGAACGGCCGCAGTGACCCAGAACCTTATTCCCGAACTGAACAACACGGGCGGTAAAGTCGGGGTTTGCATCGTTCTCCTGACTTTGGCCATTTTGGTCGTTTGGGCCTACGATCGCGGAAGCAAGGGGGTCAAGACCTTCGACTTGGTCCTGAAGATCATGGTCGGCCTCGTCGTGCTTTCTTTCTTCGGTGTCGTCGTGAAGATGGCATTTTCCGGAGAACTTGAATGGAAGGCAATCGGTAAAGGTTTCGTGCCTGACCTTTCCCTCATTTCCGAACCCGCGGACGTTTACGAACCACGCCTTGAGAAAACCGGCGAATTTCGGTCCTTCTGGGAAAGCAAGGTCGTTAGTCTGCAAAGGGACGTCATGATCACCGCCGCCGCAACCGCCGTGGGAATCAACATGACCTTCTTCATGCCTTTCGTTCTCCTGCGCCGACGTTGGGGACGCGAACACCGGGGTTTGGCCAAGTTCGACCTTTGGACAGCCTTGCTCATTCCCTATGTCGTGGCGACCTCCTGCGTGGTAATCGCAGCCGGTTCCCAATTCAACAACAAGCCCTTGTCAGCTTACAAGGACGAAGACATTCACTCCCTCGTAACCAAGGCGACGGCCATGAAACCGGGTGACACTGTCTACAATGCCCTTACCAGTGAACCCGGAATTGTGATTCAGGATTCCGGCAAGGGTCAGTTCGAAATCACCTGGATCCAGAACACCACCACAGACCAGAACACCTCCATTGTCAGTGCCGATCAATTGGTAAAGCGCATGCTGAAGCCAGGAGACTCCGTCTACAATGCCCTCTCCAAGAAGCCCGGAATTGTGGTTGAGGATGTCGGCGAGGGTCAGTTGAAAATCGAGGAGGCAGACCAGAACACCACCATTACCATCAGTGCCGGGCACCTAGTAAAGCGCGTTCTGGATCCAAGTGATTTCGTCTATAACTCCCTCACCAAGAAACCCGGAATCGTCGTCCGAAATGTCGGCGAGGGTCAGTTGGAAATCCTAAATGTAGACAAGAATACCACGATGACTGCCAAGTCTCTTCATCTCGTGAAGCGCGTTCTTCACGACAATCTCGTAAAAGATTTCGACAGCTTGATCAGTGGGCGTCTAGCAAATGAACATGAAGGTTACGAAAACAAAAGCAAAGCTGAAAAAAAGGAAATTCTCAAGACCGTCCCCGTTGCGGACAAGTACATGGCCGCCATGCTGGTAAAGAGAGATTCGTTTAACTTGGCCGCTTCGCTCGAGGGTTTGCTCGGAAGCAAAGCCTTCTCCCACTACGTATTCGGAATCGGGGTGGTGGGCATGGCTCTTTCCACCATCATCATTCTCATGACGATTAACGGACACGCCGTTTGCGAAGTTCTCGGCAAACCCCACAAGGGCCCCGTGTTCCTCGCAGGCGCTCTCGTAGCTGGCCTTGGGGTAGTTGGACCATTCGCATGGGGAGCCGAGTCAAAGTTTTGGCTTGCCGTGCCCACTTCCATTCTCGGGTTTACCTTGATCCCCGTTGCTTATCTGAGCTTTTTCCTGCTGATCAATAGCAAGAAGGTTCTGGGAAAAAACAGACCTACTGGAAGAGGCCGATTCATTTGGAACGCAGGGTTGCTCGTTGCCTTGGCAGTTATGGGTTCAGCCGCCTTTTTGACGGCATGGAACAAGACTTGGGGAGACATACCATTTGGGCGATATGCCCTTATAGGATTCGGCATAATGCTCATTATTGGACATTTTCACCTCAAGAACTCAAAGCTTGCGGCCAAGGTAAACACCTTGGACCTCAAGCTACAAAAGTTGGAAAAGAAATAAACAGCCTGCAATTGCGTTTCTACTTGCCGAGGTTTCAATCGGCTAGATACTCTTCAGGCTTTTTTAGATGATGAAAATCCTTCTCACCACGACCTCCTATCAAGATACCCCGGGCAAGCACCACGAGCTTCTCGAAGCTCAGGGGTATGAAATCGTCCGCCAGCGCGGGCCGCTCAGCGAAGAGCAAATGCTCGAGTTGGCCGGAGATTTCGACGCATTTCTCTGTGGGGACGACGCCATCACGGCCAAAGTCATCGAGAAATCACTACCCAAGCTTCGGTTGATTTCAAAGTATGGGATAGGCCTGGACAAGGTCGACGTCGATTACGCCACTGCAAACAAGATTCCCGTAACTTTTTGTCCGGGAGTCAATCATACGACTGTGGCCGAGCATACCTTTGCGTTGCTCCTTGCCATCTGCAGAAACCTGTGCGAAGAGGTCAATCATACCCGCAAGGGCGAGTGGACCCGACTCACGGGCAACGAGATCATGGGCAAGAAGCTTTCCGTAATCGGATTCGGGCGGATTGGCAAAGAGGTAGCGGTACGGGCCAAGGCTTTTCAAATGGAGGTCAAGGCCTACGACCCCTATTGGGACGATGAATTTGCAAACACTCACCAGATTGAACGGGCTTCCAGTTTGGAAGATGCGCTTCAGGGCTCCGACGTCCTCTCCCTCCACCTCAATCTTTCCGAAAGCACTTACAACCTGATTAACGAAGAGTCGCTTGGCTTGGTCAAGGATGGAGCGATCCTGTTAAACTGCGCCCGGGGAGAACTCGTCGATACCCAAGCAATGGTC
>JAOLZO010000024.1 GCA_028343845.1 Verrucomicrobiota bacterium
TACCCTCCGGCAGCCGCGGCCGCACTAGCGCTCGACAAGCTTTCCGGAGCATGCAAATGACTACGGAGATCTATCAGTCCTGGCATAACGATTTTTCCAGAAAGATCTAAGTTTTCCGTTTCGCCATCATGTCGACCGAAGGTTATTCTTCCGTCCACTACCCAGAAATCTCTACTTTCATCGAGATTTTTCGACGGATCAACTAACCGGGCTCCACTTAGGCAATAATCAGTCATTATGTGAACACGTTACCGCATTGGCGCAAAGGTACAGGATGGCCATTCTAACAGCTATGCCATTCTTGACTTGATCCAAAATGACTGCCCTCGATGAGTCCGCTAGTTCCGAATCAATTTCCACCCCTCGGTTAATTGGCCCGGGATGTAAAATTATCGCATCGGGCTTAAGCCACTTACTTCTTTCCATGTTCAGGCCAAACATGGTGGTATACTCGGCTAAAGATGGAAAATGGGTCGAGTTTTGCCTCTCGTGCTGTATGCGCAAAAGCATAACTGCATCGGCATCCGCAAGCGATTCCCGGAGGTCATGGGAAACTCTGGCCCCCATTTCTTCAAATTGTTTTGGTACCAATGTGGATGGACCCGCAAGGGTTACCTCCGCTCCCATTTTCGTTAACCCCCAAAGGTTTGATCTGGCAACCCTGCTAAATAGAATGTCTCCTAGTATGGTTATTTTCTTTCCCCTCAGGCTTCCTAGGTTTTCTTGAAGGGTGAACATGTCGAGCAATGCTTGGCTTGGATGCTCGTGAGCCCCGTCACCTGCATTGATGATAGGAACGTCTATGGTGCGTGAAAGGAACAAAGAAGAACCGGCCGATGAGTGCCGGACAACGATCGCGTCCGCCCCAAGGGCTTGAACGTTCATCGCCGTATCTCTCAGTGTTTCTCCCTTGGTCAGACTACTGGATTTGCCCGTTATGGAAATCACGTCTGCAGACAAGCTTTTGGCCGCTATTTCAAAAGCTATTCTGGTTCTCGTGCTCGGTTCAAGAAACAGGTTTACGATGCGCTTTCCACTTAAATGGTCGGTCTTGCGCTCCGGGTTAGGCACGTCTTCTTTAAACTGGGCGGCTTGTCGAAGAATACATTCTATTTCGGCGACCGAAAGTTCTTCGAGCCCCAATAGGGATTTTCGATGCCATTGCTTCACTTCCATAAAGTGGATTGTCTGGAGTCAAAACCATCGGGCTCTTCTTCGGTTTCCGTAAGGTGTTTGGGTGGAGAGCCGGCTCTCTTGCTAAGTTCGTCCTGCCTTTTTTTTGATCATTGCCCGGAGAATTTCACGGGTTTTTTGTTTCATCCAAATGGCCGTTGGGGAGGTTGATCTATAGTCCGATGGACCATTGTTATGCACTCGTGATCGCTCGACCAATTCGCACGTCTGCTCAAATTCTCTCTCGTTTTTAGGATCGTAAACTGCGTATGCCTTCCCGCCCATTTGCCTGACAACGGTAAAAACAGGCACATCACTCGGTCCGTCGGCCACGTAAATCATCTGCTCAATGGGGATGCGTCTGTCCGCATGAGGTATCGAGGTGTTTACGTCTATTGCCGGGTTTTTGTTCGAACCTTTGTTTATTTCGAAAATAAATCGGGTTTTAATCGTATTATCCACGGTCATTCCTACCTGAGAAATTTCTAGATCCAACGGCAAGGATAGTTCTGTCTGACTCATGTAATGAGGAGGCACCGGAGATTCGATGAATTCGCAGGCAAAAACGTCTTCGATGTAGGGGTATATTTTGCTTCCTCTGATCATCGGAGCCAAACCCGTGCTAATTACGTAATGCTCTATTTTGAAGTCAAAACTTGAAAATTCAGGATCTTCGGGAATCCGTGAAAGGTCTTTGAAAAAATCGGGCAACCCTTGACAAAATTCCAATTCGGAGCCTAGTTCCATAAGCTTCTGGTTAGTCAGTCCGCGAAGTGGTCCGTTTTTTACATAACTAAGCAAATGGTTAAGATATATCGTATCGGATGATACGTTTAGCCCTCTTTCGGCATAAAGGGACGGCAACTGATTGACTTCTTTCCAAAAGGTCGATTCGTCTATGTCGTAATGTTCGAAAAGTGGTCTTTGCATATATCCCGGAATCAAGGTCTTATCAAAGTCCCAAACACACGCTACAATGTTTTGTCCGTGAATTTGATGATTTTGTCGATTTGGATTCACTTAAGGTTTCGGAGTGCTCAGATTTTTGCTAAAGGATATGTGTAATGGATCTTTTACCAAATATTGACCCCTTTCGGCAACGATACAATGCGCTGGAGCAAAAGTTGTCAGATCCTGATGTCTTCAAAGATGCCCCACGGGCATCCGATCTTTCGAGGGAACATGGACGGGTGAAGGGAATAATCGAAACCTTCGAGAAAATCATGTCTTTGGAAGCAGAGCTTGAAGAAAGCCAAACCTTGCTCTCGGACGAAGAATTCGCAGATGCCGCCCAAGAGGAAATCCTATCCCTTAAAGCAAGCATTGAAGAGCTAAGGGGAAACCTGCTTGTCGCCATGCTTCCCCCGGATCCCGATATCGGAAGAAACACAATTATTGAAATCAGGGCAGGGGCGGGAGGAGACGAAGCCTCTCTTTTTGCCTCTGACCTTTTTCGGATGTATTGCAAGTTCTCGGAGAGCAAACGCTGGTCGCTCGAATGCCTGAGTCAAAGCCATTCCGAATCCGGTGGGTTCAAGGAGGTCGTTTTCATGATCAAGGGAGAGGACGCTTGGTCTAAATTAAAATTCGAGAGTGGTGTTCATCGAGTTCAGCGGGTTCCGGTCACTGAAGCAAGTGGCAGAATTCATACCTCTACGGCCACGGTTGCTGTTTTGCCCGAAGCCAGGGAAGTAGAGGTCAGCATTGACCAAAGTGATTTGGAAATCAGCGTTTGTCGGGCAAGCGGTCCTGGAGGACAAGGGGTTAACACCACTGACTCCGCAGTGCAAATTCTTCACAAGCCATCGGGTCTTACGGTATACTGCGCAGATGAACGATCCCAACTGAAGAACAAAAGCAAGGCTATGACCGTTTTGCGGTCCAGGCTTTTGAAAATCAAACAGGCGGAAGAACGTGAAAAGTATGCCCAAGATAGAAGGGAACAGGTTGGAACAGGTGATCGAAGCGAACGCATTCGAACTTATAATTTTCCTCAAAGCAGAATTACAGACCATAGAATAAACTATACTTCTCATGCCCTAAACGAATCACTGTTCGGCGATCTTGACCACTTGCTCGAAGCACTCGCCGAAGTTGACCTCAAGCTCAGGCTTGAAAAGTTGGGCAATGAATAAAGGCGAGAAATTTCTCACTCGTCTTGAAGTTCTAAAGAAATCCTCGGGGTTTTTACGGGCCAAAGGAGTGCCCAGCCCCAAATGTGACTCGGAATGGCTTGTTTCCACCAGCCTGAAAATCAAAAGAATGGAATTGTACCTTCACCCCGAAGAAATCGTCGAGGAGCAAAACATTCGGGAAATCAGGAGCATGATAGTCCGCAGAGGAAAAAGAGAGCCCCTTCAACATATTCTGGAATCCGTAAATTTTGCCGGGTTCTTAATCAAAAGCGATGAGCGGGCACTCGTTCCCAGACCGGAAACCGAGTCTTTGGTCGAATATATACTAAATCGAATACCTGAATCATTTGAGGGTAAGATATTAGATCTGGGAACAGGGTCGGGTGCCATCCTGCTCGCTCTTTGTTCCTCATTACCCTCAAGTTTTGGTATCGGAACAGACAAATGCAATGAAGCCTTGGCTCTTGCCGAAGAGAATGTTCGTTTGCTGAACCTGCAGGAGAGAGTTGTCCTGAGGAATTTGGATTGGCATCAAGATAAGATTTTAGATGACGATATCAGCCTTATCGTATCAAATCCTCCCTATCTGGACGAAGAGGAGTGGGAAAGCGCTCAACCTGAGGTCAAGTCGTTCGACCCTAAGCCTGCTCTGGTTGCGGAAGACGGAGGGTTTTATGACCTTCGAAAAATTATTGCATGCGCCAGCGAAACTTTGGCTACCGAGGGATTGTTGGCTCTTGAGTTCGGCATTTGCCACGCTGATCAAATAGAGACTGCCTTGCGTCCCAAATTCAAAGATATTGAAATTTTAAAAGACCTTTCTCGACACAGGCGTTTTGCAATCGCAAAAAAAACCTAACTTAACACCCGTCGAAGTTACGGACAAAACTTGGTGTTTTCCTAATCTTTGGCGGGCAGGGTGAGGTCTTTGAGGGAAATCTCTTTTCCTTCTAGCAATTCCAGCCAATCAGCCATTATACGAACACTCTCATGCAAACGAATATCCAATTCATTGGGTTTTTCCATCTTTCCCTTGGGGGATTCGTCGTCTGTTACCTCTTCGCCTCTTGCTTCAAGTGACCTGCGGGCTTGATCTTTTACAACCTGCAGGCTTGTCTTTCGGAGAGGAAACGCCTTTTCGGCAAATGACTTGAATGTTTTCTGAAGTTCCTCGGAAACCTTTTCGTCGTTCTTCTTTTGGGCGATTCTTTCCGGCAGGTTAAGAGACATCGTTTTTGTTTCCCTTTTTTTCCTGAACCAATCAATGTTCTCCTTCAAATAGAGAAATTCCGAAAGCTTTTCTTGGCGGGTTTGGCTAAGCTCTCTTAGTTTGTCCAAGTTATCTTTGTCATATACGAATTCTTCTTTCGGCCTCCTAAAGTTAACCGCAGGAATTTGGTCCCATGCAAGGGCGTTATCCAAATCGGACTCACCTATGGGAAGATGCATATTGATCGTGTCCATAGTAATGTCACTCTTGACCCCTTCGATTTGCGTACTGCCCCCCGATGGCAGATAATATTTTTGGATAGTTATTTTCGCCGCGCTCCTTTTTTTCGAGGTACCTGCTAAATGAACAGGCAGGTTCATTGGAATAAGAGATTGCACGGTACCTTTGCCGTGAGTGGTTTCGTCACCCACTATAATGGCTCTTTTGTGATTTTGCAGGGCTCCTGCAACAATCTCAGATGCAGATGCGCTATATCTTGAAACCAAAACAATCAACGGACCGTCCCATCCGATTTTCGGATTGAAGTCGAACTTCTTTCGAATTTTGCCATCGGTACTTTTAACTTGGACTACAGGCCCTCTTGAAATAAAGAGTCCTGCAAGATTGACTGCTTCGCTGAGGTAACCTCCACCGTTTCTTCTCAAGTCCAAAATAATACCTTCGGCACCTTGCTTTTTCAGTTCGTTTATCAACTCCTCAACGTCATCGGTTGCTTTTGGCCCATTTCCGGATGAACCGTAAAAGGAGGGCAGTTCAATTCTCCCTATTAATCGATTTCCTTCCTCGCAGGGCATTTCGTGCAGGCTTGCCGAGGCTAGGTTTGCAGTAAGTTTGATTTTATCGCGTACGATTCGAACTACCTTTGTATTGGACGGATCCTTGACGGGCTTTATTTCCAGTCGAACCAAGGTATCCTTGGGCCCTTTGATAAGTTCAACTATTTTTGCCAGTTTCATGTCAACAACGTCAACAAAGTCACCCTCCGCCTGCGCTACCTTGAGAATAATGTCTTCGGGCTCAAGCTCGCGTGAACCTTCCGCGGGGCCACCAGGCAAAAGTTCCTTGATCGTGCAAAATCCGTCTTCATCCCGCAGAACCGCACCTATGCCAACAAATTCATTGTTCATCTGTTGATCGAATTTTTCCTTCTCTTTTATGTTCATGAAGGTGGTATGCGGATCGAACATTTGGGTCAGGGTTGTGAGGTAGAGTTCTTGAATGTCTATTGCCTCAAAATCCAAAATGTTTTTCTTCCAGCGCTTGTAGCGACTGCTAATTCTTTCCGCTGATTCCTCAATAATCTTTTGCAGTTCGGGTGTATCGAGGCTTTCGCTGGCATTTGAGTCTAATTGCGAAAGGGTTTCATTGAGCAATTCAAATGAAACTAGTTTTTTCCACTGCTTGTCCAATTCCTCGTCAGAGGAACACCAGTTAGCATGCTCTCTGTCTGTGTTGTAGGTCTCATTGGTATCAAGTTTCACACCGGAGCCGCTCACCCAGGAAATCGCCCAGTCCAACCTCTTCACCGATCGCTTCTTGTATTCATTGTAGATCTCAAAGCCTGGAAATAAATTACCTTGCTTGAAGAACGTTATCAAGGTCGGTGAGTAATCCTTGTTGAATCGGTCGATATCTTGCTTGGTGAAATACAGCTTTTGCTTATCTAATTTCTTAACAAAACTTGCCAAAAAATCCTTGGGATCCAATTTTTCGATGGAAACCTTGCTAAAGTGGGCTTGCTCCAATGCCTGAACCAACCATCTCGCCTCATGCTTCATGAGCGCGGACGGTTCGATTGCCTCAGCATCGTTTTGGCATAATGCAAAATCAATCGGTAAGATGAAAGCAATTAGAACAAGCAAAGCCTTTGGGTAATAATTCTTTTGTGGGGGTTTCATTGGCTAAAACTTGAAAGCATTAGTGTCTGTTAAGCAAGCCTTTTGCTTTCTCTAAAATGTTCTTTTCTTCTTGGGTCAAAGCGCCAAAACCGTTCTCGTTGATTTTATCCAGAATACGATCAACTTCTTCCTGTAGATCTTGTTGGTCTGAAAAATCCACTGCATAGCTAGCATTCTTCACTGATTGTTTTTTTCGAAAAAGTTTTGAAGCGCCACTTGATTCTTTTGAGCGAGAGTTAACAAAAACGAATTTGGGGAATTCCTTTCCGGAAAGCAGATACCTGAAAACGAATGCACCGGACAGCATTCCCCCTAGGTGAGCTGAGCAGTTTACTGTCAAATTGCCCCGAAGCTCCCAAAATACAAAACCAAATAACTCAATTCCCAGGAGACTTAAGAGCAAATATCTGGGCTTGATTGATATAGGTAGAACGAAGAAGAGTAAAAGGGTAATGGGACGGTCCGGATTGCTGAAGCAAAAATACGTGAGGCCTGCCATTAAAATGGGTGTGAAGCCACAAAGTTGTTGTTCTGCCTGATAATTAAGGCTTAACCAAATAAACCCACCGGACAAGGTGGACAAAGCGCATAACCAATAAAAGTTTCGTTTACCAAGTTCTTGCTCAACAGTTCTGCAAATGAAATGAATGCCTATAAGATTCATTATCAACATGAAAGGACCTTGATTGAGAAAAGGATAACTCAAGATGGTCCATAAATATCCGCTTTCAAGGAAATGAGAGCTCAAAGCCAAAGTTTTAAAATGAATTCCATTCCCGTGAGGTAAACCGGCTGCGAGTTCGACTAATAATTGGAAAACAAAACAAGCGATCAGCAGAATCAATATCCTATCTATGATTGAATTTATTCCACCGCTGAACGGTTTCTTCATATATGATCTGTCATAAAGCACCTATCCAATCTATCACTGGATGAGTTAGGGGCAAATGTAGAATCAAAGTATTTGTAATTGATTTGTTGTGTGAACGACAAAATTTTGTTTTGAAAAGGAAGGATGCGTGCTCCCATCTATTACGCGCTTACTCCTTTCCTCCTGGGTATAACTGCTAATTCTATAATCGATTCTGGTTATGGGTCATTGCTGATTGGAATCTGTGGCATTATGATTAGTATTATAAGGGGGTGGATAAACAAAAGACCAAGTTTTGATCGAATAAATATCTTGGCATTGGGATTTGGGGCAGTCTTAAATGTTTGGTTATATATTGGTGTAGTTACGGAAGAAAAGGAAGTAATCGAATCTATACATCGGACTCTCCCTCCGCGTGAGGTTGTATGCAGTATAAAATTGATCCATGTAAATAATCAATTTGGGAGGTATGGTAAGTATGATTATTTCAAAGGTATAATTACAAGAGTACCGGAAACCAGAAAAGATCTAGTAAACAAAACGGTAGAAGGGATGTTTCCAATTAAGAAAGATTCTTTAATCATAGAGTCTGGTGATGTAATAAAAGTTAAAGGAATTATAAAATATAATGACTTAAAGATAAATTATAGAATATATTATATGAATCAATTTATTGTAGAAAGAAAAAATGTTTTAAGTAGAATAAAAACCTATATATTAAATAATATAAAAAATGATGAACACACCACAAAAGAATATCAAGGTTTCATTTGCGCGTTTTTATTTGGTGAAAAAGAATTTATGACTGAAAGACAAGATTCATTGTTTAGGAATATCGGAACAATGCATATTTTTGCGGTAAGCGGATTACACATAGGAATTGCTTTTCTAATTCTATATCAGTGCCTTAAAGCTACTTTAAGGCAAAAGCAGTTGTATTTGCCCATAACATTAATTATACTGTTTTGTTATGTTTCGTTAATTGGCTTTCCACCATCTGCTTGCCGAGCATATCTAATGGTGTTCTTTTGGCAAATATCTATTTTGCTATGCCGGAAGAGAAATTCATTTTCTATTCTTGGTTGGACAGCATTACTTCTTCTTCTTATAGATCACAGTTTGTTATTTTCTACAGGCTTTCAATTGTCATTTACTGTCGTAATGGCAATATTATGGGTATTACCCAAACAAGGTAACAAAAAGAGTTTTGTTAATTTATTCAAAATTTCTTTTATTGTTTCATATACATCCTTTTGTAGTAGTATAATTATAATTATAGACCGTTTTAATTATATCAACCCCTTATCGATAATTGTTAATGGTCTCTTAATGCCTTTTATCTTTATTGTTTTTATTGCATGCATATTCTATTTAATAACATTATTATTATACCCAATGGAATATATTTCTAACTTAACAGAGTTAACTTACGCAGTTATAGAATATTATTCTCAATTTTTTAATTCTATTAAGTATACCCATTTTTATTTTCCTGTTGATTACTATACTCATGATAGTTTTCATTTAATTATTCCTCTCATGTTAGTCCTTACCCGTGATTTCTTTACAACTCTCTGGCAAAAGCTTGCGTTTTTAACTTTCTTGCCAGCAAGTATTCTCATTGTGAATTCAACTTTCAACTGAACTATGGAAAAAATAAATACCGCCATTTATCAAGAGGCTGAAGAATCAAACCTGGTGGCTGCTGACAAAAGAGTCCCCCCCTAAACCAATAAGCGTGCGTCGGCAAACTAACTCTTCTTCCTGAGCTTGCCCGCTTAAGTCGATATCCGAGACCCTGCACGCCAATCGATACGATTCACTCGGGCTTGCTGAGTATGAAACCATTGAAACATTTTCAGACTTCAATGATTATTCATTCAATTCTTGTTCAGGGCACTTAGTATCTGGAGGCGAAGGTCGTCTTTTTCGATCTTTCCCTTTTCTCCTTGTAGCATTTTCCCGTCTCCTCCTATTAATCTATAAAAGGGCGTAATGCTCGAAATGTCCGCTGGAATAATCGTAGTTAATGGTGATACTTGATTTCCGGATACCATAAAGTTTGTTGAGGAAAGTTGCGCTTGTTCCAGAGCTTCTATTGCTGAATCGGTGTTTTGTCTTTCTGAGATGCACACGGTTATCAACTTGAGCCCTCTTTTTCTAAAAATTTTATATAATGTGGAAATTGTTATTAAATTATCCCTTAAATCCGTATCTGTTTCCTTCCAAACGTAAAAAAGTTTCGGTTTTCCAGTTTTGTGATTAAGATAAAACTTTAATTTCCTCTCATCCGCAGCAGTAATTCTCACCGTCTCGTCAGAATAACGCTTGCGTACCTGTTCAGCCAGCAAAAGATCGTCCGAAAACTTGATTGCCGTCCCAAATACTTTTGTCCGTTTGTATTTATTACCCCCTCTATCCAGGTATGATATAATAAATTTATATAGGTCTGACGATTCAAGGCTTTCGGGCAGGTCATGGTTGCCTATTCTACCCGCATAAACCATTTCTCTGTTTTTATTATATAGAAAAACAGATGGTGTAATTTTAACCCCCATTTTTCTTGTGAAAGTTTGTTTTTCACCGTCAAATAAATATGGAAAGTTATAATTCTTCCTTAATGCTCTCTTTTTCATTTCTATGAAAGAATCACCCAAATCACTGTATGCCTGTTCATCTGGTAATACCGCTTTATCATAATTTGGTGACACGGCAACTATTGCGACTTTCTTGTCCCTCATTAATTTCGCAATTTTTATCAGCTGATTTTGAAACAGTTGTGATATTTTACAGTGGTTTGATAAAAAGATAACAGCTAGCAAATCGTTTTCTTCAAAATCTTTATTGGAATAAAACCTTCCGTCTGTTCCCTGTAATGAGAACTCTGGTAAATAAACCGGTTTTTCGCTTTGTCCAGAATGAACCCTTACCTGAAATGCAACCGTTAGTAAGTGAATCAACAGTAGTTTGTTCAACAAAATAACTTGTTTTTTCCAACTGCGCATGTTGAGGATGTTCAGGTTATTCTGTTGGTTTTTGCATTTCTCTCTCGATGCCGTTCTCTGTATCCTTTCTATCTCCACAATCAAACTAAATCAATGGTTTTCAAGCTTCTGTTCAAGTTATTCCTGTCACATATACTCTCAATATTGTTGGCATTAATCGCTAATAATACTAGTTTTCGTAATTTATGCTGAATGAATTTTCATCTGCTTTAAATGAATCTCCATGTACTCAATCCGGTGCAAGAGCTCCTTTCTCTTACCAGCTCGATGATACGGAATTCTGGAGACACATACCTGCTTGGAGTGAAATAGATTCAAAAACTTTTGGTGACCACCGTTGGCAACAACGTAATTCTATTACCACTTTAGCCCGCATTAGGGAAACCCTTGGTGAACTCGTGGGTTCTACCCTCATTGATGATATCGATGCTGGGTTAATGAGAACCAGGATGAATTTACGATTAACCCCATATGTTTTTTCGCGCATAAATTGGGCTAATGCTGAAAACGATCCGGTACGCCGTCAGTTCATCCCCTTGGGTTCGCAATTTATAGCGGATCACCCTCTTGCGATGGATGACTCTCTGGCCGAAGATAGTAACAAGGTTACGCCATATCTCATTCACCGCTATCCGGACAAGGCTCTTTTTTTGCCAACCACTCTTTGCCCTGTGTATTGTTCATTCTGTACCCGCAGCCGTGTGGTTGGTGGTAGTACTGCGGTAAAAAGCAAGTCCACTTATGGAGCAAAACCATTAGGTTGGGACAGCACGTTTGATTACATCAGCAATCATCCTGAAATTGAAGATATCGTTATTTCGGGTGGTGACGTTCTTCTTCTGCGTCCGAAGCAGATAAGCCAAATTGGCATATCGCTTTTGTCCATACCTTCCGTGCGGCGCATTAGGTTTGCGACCAAGGGGGTGGCCATTATGCCTATGAAGTTTACCAGTGACATCGAGTGGGTTGAAGCATTGCGGGAGGTAAGCAGGCTTGGCAGGGATTTAATGAAGGAGGTTTCGTTGCATACGCACTTCAATACGGACCGAGAGATCACGGTTTGGACTTCCCGGGCTATGAAAACATTAACTGATATCGGGGTACGCGTACGGAATCAGTCCGTTTTGATTAATGGGGTCAACAACTCTCTTGATTGCCTGCGTTACACCATGAAGAAATTGGCCAACCTTCTCATACAACCCTATTATATCTACCAACACGATTTGGTGCCAGGGTGTGAACATCTACGTACAACGGTTCGGAAGAGTGAGGGCATGTCTCTAGGTTTACAGGGGTCGATGGCCGGATTTAACACGCCTCGAGTTGTCTGTGATGCCCCTGGCGGAGGAGGAAAGCGAGAAATTTCCAGTTACATTCTTTATGATCAGGAAATAGGCGTATCTGTATGGACTTCGCCTGCGGCCAAGCCTGGCGCCATCTTTTATTATTATGATCCCATCCACCTTTTGGAAGAGAAGGGTCAGGCGATTTGGGCAAACCCTTCGGCTATAGACTCGCGTTTAGCAAAGGTAAGGGCTGAGGCTACCGCACGTTTGGATTTCGCGGAGTAATAAATAATCTTTCCTGCCGAAAGGAAACCCTTTGAGGTATCCTAGTCCGTTCTTATTGGCATTACCACACACAAAAACGACAGACTGGACTCTTTGCTTCCATCGACCTTGAATACTCCCGGGCTCATGTCGTCTCTGAATTCAAGACGCACTTTGTCCTGAAGGAGAGACCTTAGTGGGTCTAGCAAGAACTTGGGGTTGAAAGATACTGTTGCTTCCTCGCCTTCGTAGACTATGCCCATCGACTCACAGGCGTCCCCGAGCGTGCTTTGTCCCGTGATTTCCATCTCGTTTTTCTTGATTCTGAGGGTCACCTTTTCATCCGACACCAGTGCGGCTCTATGTACGCATTCTTGCATCAGTTCCCGCTCTATCTCAGCCGCATTAAAATCATCCTTTGGGATCACTTGATTGTAGTTGGGGTATTTTCCCTCCACTACCTTGGAAACGAGATATACCGATTCCCGAAAACCTATGGTTTCGTCTTCTTGGTTTTCAACCTTTAACTCGAAAGCTACTTGGCGATCCGTAAATGATATGCTGATGGATTCACCAATGTCCGGTAGTTTTTCCAGTTCCGTAACGGTTAGGGAAGGGAGGATAAATTCACCCTCTTCACCCTCCGCCACGTTCATATCTCTATTCGTAACGGCTAACCTGCGTCCATCTGTAGCAACAAGGGATAGGTTTCCTTTGCTAAAGTGAAAGAACACACCTTTTAGCATGTATCTTTCTTCGTTTACCGATTGAGCATAAGAAACGCTTTTTAACATGGCCACTATCTCCTGGCGGTCCATTTTGAATTCTTTGCGTTCCTCCAATTCTGGTAGGGGAGGGAACTCCTTGCTGTCCATACCAACGACATTAAAAACAGAACCCCGAGTACTGATCGTTGCTTTGGGTGAATCACTAGACTCCACGCTGACTTCCATGTCTGCTAACTCCCTTACGATTCTTCCCAGTTCTTTAACCGGCAGGGTAACAGAACCCTCTTCCGAAACATCGGCTTTGATTGAGCATCGCGTACCTAGATCCAGGTTTGTTGTTGTTAACCGGATGGTTCCTTCACGTGCTTCTATCAGCACGTTTTGAAGAATGGGCATCGTTTTTCTGGTACCAACCACACTGGTAACCAATTGCAAACCGGAACTAAAATGATCTCTGTTAATCTTAAACTTCATCGAGTTGAGTTGTGAATGAAAATGAAAGAGTACACAATATCGAATTATTGATAAAGATATAAGAACTAAAAATTTGTATTACTCTTATATTCGAGAATAAGTCAAACAACCTGATAACCCCTTGCTCTTCAGCACAAAGCGAAAGGATGGATTGTCTATAACAAAAGAGAAATTTTTTGATAAACGAAAAATGACCAACAACAAGAGAGAAATTGAAAAGATTTTCACAAGAAATCACGATATTTATTTCTTGGCCAATGACTCCAAATAATCCCAAAAACTCTGATGGTTCTCCAGTACCGCCTCTTCAGAGGCTGGCATCTTGCAACGAAACAAAAAGTCGTTCAAAGAATTTTTTGGAAGGATGAAATGGCAATGAAGAGCAATATCTATCTTTTCAAAGTATACCCTAAGCTCTTCGAGCCTAAGACGATAAAAAGATTTTCCATTTCGCTGAAACCTGCCAATACCCGCATCGGAACCAGCCAAGATACTGTTGGTCAACGAACTCAACTTGTCCATAAGGGAAAGTTGTTCGGCTTGTGGCAAAGAATTCAAAACTGAAAGGCTTTGATCTGAAAAAGTGACTTGAAACATATAATCTACCGGAATCTAAAAATGTTGATGAAGGAAAGAACGTTGACAACACCCTGCACGACAAACCTAGTGAATGCAAAAAGGAAAACAAGCTTTAGAGAAAACTTACCTAAGGAAATCGTTAGCATCCCTTATTGTCTTTAGAGGGTGTACAACCAAAAGCGAAGAATATGGACAGCAAACAAGAATTAAAGGATGCCCAAGAAGTTTTGGTCAAAGAAGCCGATTCCATAACAGCGGCAGCAGATCGTCTGAGCGAAAACTTTTCTCAAGCGGTAGATAACCTTTATACCGAACGCGGAAAAGTTGTTGTCAGTGGAATCGGGAAATCAGGACATCTCGGCAAAAAGCTAGCGGCAACTTTTTGCAGCACGGGAACCCCGGCCGCCTTTCTTCATCCATCCGAAGCGGTTCATGGAGATTTGGGTATTCATCAAAAAGGCGATCCGGTCTTGTTTTTGTCTAATAGTGGGTCGACTCCAGAGCTTTTGGCCCTGGAACCCATCCTGCGGGGTCGCGTAGCTAGAATAGTCGGTATCTTCGGCAGTACGGGAGGTCAATTAGCCTCCAAGGTAGATGCATTCTTAGATTCATCTGTTCCCGAGGAAGCAGACCCATTGGGTATTGTGCCAACAGCCAGTTTTTCAGTATCTGCCGCCCTGGGAGACGCCCTGGCGTCGGCTTTGATGAAAAGAAGAAATTTCTCCGAGAAGGACTATGCCCAAACTCATCCTGCCGGACAGCTTGGAAGAAACCTAACCCTGCGGGTCTCCGACGTCATGCACCTTCCTCCTAAAACGGCATGCGTAACGAAAGAAACCCAAACAAAGGACTTGGTCATCGAGATGACCAAATTCCCGCTAGGCGCAGCTTGTGTGACGGAAGGAGAAAAACTGTTGGGCATTGTTACGGATGGCGATTTGCGAAGAGCCCTGAACGAAAATGAAAACCTGCTGCAACTTTCTGCGGAAAAGGTTATGACGAAATCGCCGCAAACCATTGCGCCAGAAATTTTATTGGGCGATGCGCTGAAGGTAATGGAAGATCGCAAATCCCCAATATCCGTTTTACCGGTAGCCTGCCAGAAAACACAACGATTGCTCGGCCTGATTCGCCTTCATGACATATACACACCTTCCGGGAACTGAAAGTTTCTTGAGAAAATACTCAAAACCTGCTTATATGTACCCAACAAAGACCTTAGAGGCGTGAATTCTAGGAAAATCATTCTATTAACCGCATCCTTACTTGCATTGCTCGCAGGGGGTTATCTTTTGCAACAACTGCGAGATGCATTTGATGAACACTCACACTGGCGATCGAGAGAAGCTGTTTTGGAAAAAGAACTGGAAGACCTAAGAGAAGAGGCTAGGGCGGACAGGGAGTTTCTGGATAGATTGCGAAGAGACCCGGACTTTCAAGATGCTATTGCCAGAAAGGAACTGGGATATGGAAAAAAGAACGAACGCCTGTATCGCCTCCCTGAACCCGAGGACGAAAAACAAGTGGTTCAGCAACCTTGACACATAGCAGTAAAAGG
Source organism: Verrucomicrobiota bacterium (assembly GCA_028343845.1). GTDB lineage: Bacteria > Verrucomicrobiota > Verrucomicrobiia > Opitutales > Seribacteraceae > Seribacter. The sequence goes on from JAOLZO010000024.1 coordinate 15,203, forward strand.
CAGACGAAGCGCAAAAAACCGGAGAGGTAGAAAGCACCTTTTTTACCTAAAGTAATCCGAGGTGCGTGTATCAAGAAATTATAGCCTTGTCAGGAAAGGTTTTGAGTGACCTATGACCCTTTTTGTATAATTGTAACTAAATATTTTATTCACCCAATCATGTCAGAATCCACAACAGAATACCTCAACCAAGCCAAGGAAAGCGGAGAGCTTTACGAAAGCTCGTACGAAAACATTAGCGAATTGCTTGGAATAGAAAACCTGCCCGACTGGGTCAAAAACTCTTTGGAGGAACTGATAAGCGATCAAAGTTGGGAGGAGTTAAACAATCGCTTTCATGCAAACCTGGCCTTTGGAACCGGCGGAATGAGGGGGAGAACCATCGGCAACAGGATAACGCGCGCAGAGAGAGGAAAAAGCAGAAAGGGCGAAACACCAGAATATGCGGCCGTGGGAAGTAACACGCTCAATGAGATAACAGCACTCCGTGCCACTAAAGCCCTCTTTCTTTACGTAAGGCAATGGATGGCCGAACAGGGGATACTCGAGCAACCACGCTTGGTGGTAGCTCATGACGTTCGCCATTTTTCAAGAAAATTTTGTGAGCTTGTGGCAAACGCGTGGTTTAGACTGGGAGGTTACTCAATGATATTCGACGGTCCTCGGTCAACGCCGCAACTGAGCTTTACCGTCCGTCACCAATATGCTCATGCCGGTATTGTAATTACCGCAAGTCACAATCCATCGCATGACAACGGTTTCAAGGCGTATTTCGGTGATGGGGGTCAGTTAATACCGGATCACGCGGAGAAAGTGGTGGAGAAATACAAAAGTATATCAATCTCCGAGCTCCTGCCCTTGCTAGATAAAGATACTTCGGGCGTTCCCCCATGGACATTGCTTCAAGCAGGGGATGACCTTTCCTATCGGGCGGCGCTCGAAGATGCCGTTCTTGATCCTGAATTGCTCAAACAGCATGCCCCCAAGGTGGTCTTTACGCCTATCCATGGAACAGGAGCCATTTCTGCCATACCAGCCCTTTGGGATCATGGAGTGGAAGTAGTGGTGGTCGACGAACAGAACAAGCACGACCCTAATTTCAGTACAGTCCAATCCCCCAACCCGGAGAATGAGGAAGCACTCAAATTAGGCATATCGGTTGCCCGAAAGACTAAGGCAGAATTTGTTATGGGTAGTGACCCCGACTGCGATAGAATAGGGGTGGCCGCAAAACAAAAGGGCGGTGGCTATGTTTGTCTTACGGGCAACCAGGTTGCATGTATGCTTGCTGAATATCGCCTAATGGTTACCAAGAGAAAACAGCTTTTGGAGGATGGAGCGGGAGAGAAGTTTTCCATTCTCAAGACTTTCGTAACCACTCCCATGCTAAGTCGCATTGCCGAGGGGTATGGAATACGGTGCGTAAATACCCCGACCGGTTTCAAATGGATGGCTGAAAAGTTAGGAAAGTATGAAAGCGATGCGATACTGGAATTAAAGGAAAAAGAAGGATTGTCATTGGATTTTGATGGCACCGATCTTTTTGCCCGGATCGATATACTTTTGCGATATTCGAACTATGTCGTGCTTGCTGCTGAAGAAAGCTATGGATATCTGCCGCTTGACGTGGTGCGAGACAAGGACGGAAATGCATCGGCCTTGGCAATAGCCGAGCTGTTTGCATTTTTAAAATCTACCCAGTCCACCCCCTTTGATTTCTTGGATACACTTTATAAAAAATACGGGTATCATTTCGAAAAAACTGAAAACTTATATTTTGAAGGAGCAGAGGGGAGTGCTACGATTAAAAGGCTTGCAGATTCCTACCGAAAGAACCCTCTTCCCAATGTCGACGGGATAGAGGTGACCAAAACCAAGGATTTCTTAGAGTCTGGCTATATAGATGAAGACGAAGACCCGCTGCCAGTGGAAAACTTTCTCCACATGACTCTGGAGAACGGATATTCCATCGCCATTAGGCCCAGCGGAACCGAGCCAAAGATCAAATATTATCTTTTCGGTTGTGGCGAAAAAAATGCGATCGACCTAGAGGCATCCAAAAATGAAGTTACGCAAAAGGTCGAATCTATGGCCAGCTGGCTTACGGAAGATGCAACGGCCCGATTGGGTGAAGAAAAATAACTCGAGGTGCTTGGCAGCCAGCGTGTCAGAATGTTAAACCAAAAGGCTTGCGGGCCGCTCTAGCGTTTCTCCTAGCAACTTAAGAAAGCGGGCGGCTACAGCACCGTCAACCAGTCGGTGATCGCAGCTCAAACCCAGGGTCATCGTCTCGCCTGCCCGTAAATTACCTGATGAGTCCAGAACGGGTTTTTTAACGCTTGCGCCGATGGACAATATGGCGGCATTGGGCGGATTTATGATTCCACTGAAGAAATCAATCCCAAACATGCCAAGATTTGTCACGGTAAAAGTCGATCCTGACATTTCGTCCGGGCTCAACTTTTTACCCCTGGCCTTCTCTATTAAAGATTTTGCTTCGAGCGAAAGGGTTATCAAATCAAGGGATTCTGCATTTCTAATGACCGGCGTGACCAAACCATCATCTACGGCAACCCCGAACGAAAGGTGAACGTTTCCGTGAAAGCGAATCTCTTTTTCCTCCCAGGAAGTGTTAATTTCAGGAATCCACTTAATGGTTTCGGCACATGCCTTCAGAATGATGTCATTCAAGGTTAACTTGAGAGGTTGTTCATCCGGAGAGCAACGATTGGCCAACCTTTCGTTCATTGCTTCGCGAGCGAGGCGAAGGGGTTGTGAATCGATTTCCTTCTGGAGGTAAAAGTGTGGAATTGTATTTTTCGATTCAAGTAGCCGGCTAGCAATTATGGAACGCATTTTCGATACGGGAACCGATTGCTCTTTAAGATTCCCTAAGGAACCGGCCTCCACCCGCGTCGAAACAACTTTTTCCTGCGAGTCGGAACTTGGGACGACGACGGCTTTTTCTGCAGGAGCCTGCACAAAGGACAAGACGTCTTTTTTTGTAATTCTGCCACTCGGGCCCGTACCGGTAACCTTGCTTAAATCGATTTTTTCTTCCAGGGCAATTTTTTTAGCAAGAGGTGAAGCAATGATGCGTTCGGAGGAGGAGGATTTAGCAGATGTCTCACCACCCTCTTCGCCATGGACCGTACCTGTCGTAGCAGGTGCCTCCCCACTCTCGTCTTCGGGCTGACTGTCGTCGGAGTTCTCTTCTTTCTCGGAAGCTGTTTCGCTCGGGGTTGTCACCCCCTCGTCCGCCTCTTCCCCGGTTGTTGCGGAAGGAAGATCTTCGACGGTTTCCCCTTCCTCCCCAACTGCAGCCAAAGGGCTACCTATGGGAACCTCTTCGCCTTCCCCGACAAAGATTTTCAAAAGAGTTCCATCATCAAAACACTCTAATTCCATGGTTGCCTTATCGGTTTCAATCTCAGCCAAGACATCTCCGTTGGAAATAGTATCACCTATCTTTTTGTGCCATTTGACAACCGTTCCGACCGACATGGTGTCGCTCAATTTGGGCATTTCGATAATTGTAGCCATGATGAAAATAAAAAAAGATTAAAGAAGTTCCATTGCCTTTGCCAAAACACGATCATGATCAGGAATCTGAAAGCTCTCGAGAGTCTTGCTGTATGCCTGAGGAACATCGATGGCGGAAACTCTTTTTACCGGTGCATCCAAATGGTCAAAGGCTTGATCCTGAATAATAAAGGCAATTTGTGCGTCAACACCGCAAAAGGGCTTGTTTTCTTCAACCAAAAGAACACGGTTTGTTTTTCGTACGGAAGAAAGAATGGTCTCGACGTCCAGTGGCCTGATGGACCGAAGGTCGACCACTTCGACCGAAACGCGATGCTTTTCCTCGAGGGTTTCGGCAACCTGCAGAGCCGTGTGCACAGATTTCCCATGGGCAATAATGGAAAGATCCTTGCCTTCCCGGATGACATTGGCCTTTCCTAGGGGAACCAAAAATTCGTCCTCTTCCGGAACCTCCCCTTGCAGGTTGTAAAGGATGGTGTTTTCCATCATGCATACCGGATCATTGTCCCGAATGGCCGACTTGAGCATGCCCTTGGCATCAGCGGGCGTAGCTGGGCAAATTACCTTTACTCCCGGTGTATTGGCCGCGAAATTCTCTGGTGTGTGGGAGTGGGTTGCCCCGACGTTAGTGCCTCCGTTTGCAGGCCCTCTAAATACGATAGGAACGTTAATCAACCCACCGGACATGTACCTGACGTTCGCCGCATTATTGAAAATTTGATCGAAAGCGACATAGCAGAAACTCCAGAACATAAATTCTACGACCGGTCGCATGCCCATCATCGCGGCCCCGACGGCAAGCCCGGAAAAAGCAGCTTCGCTGATAGGGGTATCGATAATTCTATCTGGCCCGAATTTTTCCAACATGCCCTCGGAAACCTTGTAAGAGCCCTTGAACTGGGCGACCTCCTCCCCCATAAGAACGACTTGATCATCTCGGGAAATTTCCTCTGCAAGCGCTTGATTGAGTGCTTCTCGATAAGTAATAGTGGCCATTGTAGAAGTGGTGAAAATTGATCAAATGGTTTCGAAAAACATAGTGCCTGAGGATTTTTTTTCTTCCGGGTTGTCCGTTTCCCAATATACGTCGTCCATCAACTCCTCAGGTTCAGGAAACGGACTTGCTTGTGCAAACTCCGCTGAAGCCTCGGCTTCTTCCTTTGCCCGCTTGTCAATGTCCGCAGCCACCTCTTCTGTCAGATGACCTTCCTTCAGGAGCTTTTCCTTAAAAAGGCTTATGGGGTCCTTGCTTTTCTTATACTCCTCTATCTCTTCCTTGCTACGATAAGTTTGGTCTGGGTCAGCTACTGAATGACCTCGATATCGGTAGGTTATGATCTCGAGAACGGAAGGCCTGGATTCCGCATGCGCGCGCTCCAAGGCCTCGGAAATGGTATGACGGACCTCATAAAGATCATGACCGTGCGAAACAGACCATTCTATGTCAAAAGCATCACCCCGGCGGGCTAGTGGCTCTCCGGCAGAGTGTCTGGCTTCGGCCGTACCCATGGAATAACCGTTGTTTTCTATTATGTAGATGACGGGAAGGTTCCAAAGAGAGGCCAAGTTAAGAGACTCGTAGAAAGGGCCCTGGTTGGTTGCGCCATCACCCATGAAGCATAGACAGGCCCCTTTTTTCTTGTTGAACTTAAGGGCATAAGCCATGCCCAGTCCAAGAGGGGTTTGCCCACCGACGATTCCGTGGCCACCCCAAAAATTTTTATCCGGAGCGAAAAAATGCATCGACCCTCCCTTGCCTTTCGAGCAACCGGTTTTCTTGCCGAAGAGTTCGGCCATACATTCGTCCATATCCATTCCAACGGCAAGCGCGTGGCCGTGATCACGATAGGCGGTGATTACGTGATCGTCTTTGGACATGGCGGAAACCGAACCTACGGCAACGGCCTCTTGACCAATGTAAAGATGCAGAAACCCGCCGATGTGACCTTGTTGATAGGCCCGCAAGGAGCGTTCCTCAAAACGCCTGATTCTGACCATTTGTTCATACAGTTCGATTTTAGAACCGGGAGACAGGTTTTGGTTGGCAGCCTTGTTGGCAAAAACATCCGATTCCTCCTCCTCACTCCCGACAACCTGTTCGGGTTCGTCTGGGGCGACAGAATCCTTGGGTTGTGAAACCGCCGCTGGGGTGTCGGGCTTGTCCTCAACAACCTCCGGAGCAGCACCATCACCCTCAACCGAACTTTCAGGTCCGCTTGGGTGTGTTGCATCCTTAGGTTTTGACGCCGTCTTTTCTTCGTCAAGATTGGTATCGTGATGTAATCCTTCCATAATTATCGATTGGAGTTTGGGTAAGGCTCATTATCCCCTTAGACGGGAAATTCTTCAATGCTTAATTTGGGTGAACCACTCGATCGACAATCGGCCCGAACCCCCCAAAAACCCATCTTTCGCTTGTCGAAAAAAGGCCATACAAGCTGATGGTCGCTAGGAGGAATCTTGAGCGTGGAAATAGCCTCACGCGGGAAAAAGCGAAAAATACCCTCCTCAATATCTTTTGGAAGACTTTGAATCACCCGAGTGCAATCAAAGAGAAACATAAGCCAGTTGGTGGTAGACTCGTAACTTTTCTCCGATACGTATCCGAATAGCGAAAGATCTTTGTCTTCCAGGGCAACCCCGGTTTCCTCAAGGGCCTCTCTCTTGGCGCATTCGTATGGGGATTCGCCATCCGACATGTTAAGTTTTCCGCCAGGCGGACTCCAAAAACCCTTATTGGGAGTCTTGTTGCGCTTGATCATGAGAATCTCATCCTTTGTGTTGCGAATGAAAAGTAAGCAAGATATCTTGAAGTCCATAGAATTTAAGCTTGTTTAAATGAACTTTCTAGAGAAAGGATATACTTACTCCAAACCTTAACTTCTCTACCCATGAAAATCCTAGCGTTAAAACTAATTCTATTCTTGCCCTTCGGTTTCTTCTGCCAGCTTTATTCGGCACCGGACGAATATGTTAAATTGACAGGCCCAACGGGAAAGAAAGTAACCATCGCGAAGGAGTCGGAAATGTGGATCAAGGCAACCGTACCTTTTGAAATAGTCTTACATCCCAAGCAGCAGGCTTATTCCAAAAGCAAACCGACCGGGTTATCTGACGTTATTAACTTGGAATTCATGAATAACATCAAAGTGAGGATTTATCTCTGCTTTAGTAATGAATTCAAGAAGAAAGCCCTAAGAGGCGCTAAGTTATCGGATGCGCAGTACTATCAGTACTATAGTGCGGAAGTGGAATACCTTACGGTCAAAGTGGATAGGGATACCAAAAACGCCCACTTTCTTTTTCCCGCAGTTTTGGCGGAAAGGGATGGGTTCTATAAAGCCGGGTATGTGAAATTAGTGGGATATGCAGTGGAAATTTTACAAAATGACGTGCCGTTTCAAATGACTGAGAATATATTTTTCGATAAATATCGTACGGTGGATATTCTCAATAAGTTCAAGGCGCAAGCGGTGGAGAAGTCAGAATCAAACAAAGGACTTCTTCTGCCAGCCCATCTTGTCAGCCAAAATTATTTGGATCCCACTACTGTAGTCAAACAGAAGGCGGACTCAAAGTATTAAGGAAAACTTTCCTCACCCCAGCAACCCAAGCCAGTGTCGGATAAGAAGGAAATAATAATCAACTGCGGCATATCTCACGTATCCGCGGGGGTTTTCTCTCAGGATGGTGATAATATTCTGCTCGAACAGGTTGGACTTGAAACCCTGCGCTACGATTTATCCAATGAAGAACAATGGCTGGATTGTTTCTCCACGGGACTTGAGAACCTGTGTGCCAAGGAGAATATAAAGGGAAATGCCCGGTTCATTTTTCCGGGTAGCCTCCTGTTGTCGAAAACCATAAGAGTCCCCCATGTAGAGGAGGAAAGGCAAAAGAAAATAGTTGCGTTTGAGCTTATGCAAAAAATGCCCGTGCCTTTGACCGACTTGATATGGGATTATCAGGTAATTGACGATGATGGGGTCGAGCAAGAAATTCTGGCATTTGCGGTTAAGCCCAAGGTTGCGGAAGATTTTTGCGAAAAAGTAATGGAAATCGGGCTAAATCCCGTGCAGATAACGCCAGCCCCGGTTTTGGATTACAATGCAATGCGAGCGTCCGGAATTGGGCAGGAAAGCGGGGAAACGCTTGTAGTGAACATCGGAGCCAAGTCCACCAACTTACTGTTTCTAAATCCAACGGGATTCCTTATCCGGCCGATTTCCATGGGTGGAAATTCTTTAACGCAAAACATTTCCGATAACCTGGGAACGCAGTTTGAAAAAGCGGAAGAAGTAAAAAAGAATTACTTTTCCGGGGAAGTTGCCTTTTCGGCAGATGATCCAAGCGTTCAAACCCTGGAAAAATGCTCTAAGCAATTCCTTGCCCGACTAACCCAGGAAATCACTCGCTCAGTTGTAACCTACAAGCGACTGAAAAAAGGAAAATCCCCAACTAAAATGTATCTTGCCGGAAGGGGCGCGCTCTTAAACCAACTGCCAGAATATCTTAGCCAAAGCCAACGCTTGGCAGTTGACTATTTTGATCCACTCCAAGCGCTTGCTCTTTCAGATAAGGTGAGCCAGGAAATGCGTAGCCTGTTGCCGTTCATGCTGAGTGAACCAGTCGGTTTGGCCTCCTCGATATTCGCTCCTCCCGCAACGGATAATTCAGTACTTACAAAAACAATCAACCTGCTACCAGCGAGCAAGTTAACCAATCTTAATTTCAGGAAGAAGCAGCCATTGATTTTAGGTGCAGCCCTTCTGCTTTCACTGACACCGCTACCGAGCCTGTTGTCTGCCTATTTTCAATCCGGAGACTTGAACAAATCACTTGAAGCGCGCGAATCGCTGAACCGGGACCTGGCAAGTGACCTCGATGGACTCGAAGAGAAGGAAGAAAAGCTTAAATTTCTCCAGCACTTCAATACCGAAGTAGAAAAAAGAAACCAAAAGTTTGAAAAACTAGGGAAAACTTGCTGGAACACGCAACACTTACTGAATTTACTTCAAGAATCATTAAACCATGAAGAAGTGACCGATACGTGGCTTGATGAATTTAGAATTACCAGCTCAACCGAACAGGGAACCCGAAGGGCGGCTGCCAACAAGAAGCAAACCGAGCAGGATAAAATCTTAATTCTTTCCGGCAGGTATTTGGTTCGACCAACAGTTAACGTCAAGACGGTGAGTTCTGAATCACTTGCCGATAACCTTATTCAATTGAATAGCGCCAAGCAAAAGGCACTAACTAACTATCTTAGCACGCTGTCGATGATTAAAGAAATTAGACAAAAGAAATTTCAGACAAAAGAAAAGGGCGATCTCTTTAATAAGTATTATGTCTATTTTGAGTTCGAAATCATACTTGAAAACTAGTTAAACGTGTGAACTTCATCAAAAATAACATAATCCTCGTGTCAGCACTTTTCGTTAGTGCAATAATTTTCATTTGCCTGACAGTTTTTTCCTCGAGCTATTCGGCAGATAATAGAAAATTAATTTCAGATATAGAAAATACCCAAGATGAAATCAATGATCATAGAAATGAAATCTCACCATATGTAGGCCTTGACTTCGAGTTGAAAAATGCGCGTGAAGATTTAGAAAATCTTGCAATTCTTGAGCGCGAACAAAACAGGTTGTGGAATAGCGTACTATTTGATGAAAATAACATATCGAACAATTGGAAGAACAAAGATTCTGAATCAGTAAACTCCACCCTGATTCGTCAATTCAGTCAGTTGCGCAAATTGTGCAAAGAAAAATATGTAATTTTACCAGGGCAGAACAATTCTTCCCCCTCTGTACCCTTTCTTGATAACACACCAAGTCCAACAATCGAATTTGGCTTTGGTTTTCGTGCATACGACGGAAATTGGCCAAATTTTAGTGAAGAGGAATCCCAGAAACTAGGGATTCAAATGGCTATTATTAAACAAATTGTTGAATATCTTTCCAAATCAACAACGGCAAATCATCCCCTGTCTCTTGTTCGTATATCACGTGAATCTGTTGGACCTATCGATGAGCGCAACATTGGCGTAGATAAGCTTGATTTGAGCCAATACAATAAAAAACTTCTCAAACCCCATAAAATAGTGAACAGCATGTGTTTTGAGATCATCTTTATCGGAAAGACTTCTAGCGCGAGAACCTTCATGAATCAATTAACTCCTCCCTATTTATTACGTGATTTCGTCGCTAATCGCGTCACCTCCAATAATTCTTCTAACTTACTAACCGGCCCCGCAGCTTTTACTTCACCAAATGTTGCAGTAGACCAGAATACCGAAGTTCCTATTGTTCAAGAGGTAAAATCAAAATATGTTTTTTCTTGTAGAATATGTTACCGAATTAGAACGTAACCACGAAAAATTTTTCAAGGATACACTTAATCGTGATTCAGTGGATCTTGATTCTTTAAAGAGCTTTCTTCAAAAATCAGGTCACTCCAAAATGGTCGACCCGCTCATTCAATTCATTAAGGACCGTGACGATTCTTAAGAACCATTACGAAAAGATATTCTTAGCCGTCAGTTTATTCTGTGCGACAGTCATCTCCTTGATATCTTTGCTTACAGCGCCAGAGTCAGTGGTTCAAGATGATACTACCGAACTCGATATGTTTTGGTTCGATAGTAACGATAACGGAGAGCGGGTATTGGAATTTAGCAAGGAAACACACCTGAATCCTGGTGATACTCTCACCTTTGTGTCAAAAGAAGACGAAACCAGTTTTAAAACTGTAGAAATTGCACAAATTGTCCTGAGAAGCCGAGGTTCTTACACCCTTGAAATCGCTGGAAAAAAAATTGATGGCATACTTATGTCAAACAATGATCTTTTTCTAGATCGAACTTGGAAAAAATCAAAAACCGTTTTGGATTTCGTTCCTGATTCAGGACGACCCTCCCAAATACCTCTTTCCCAAGTTTCTTCCATAACTGGAAAAAAACAATTTATTTTTGATGACCCCATAGAGGAACTTGACCCAGACGAACATTTTTTATCGCTTTACCAAGGAATGAATGCTCAGGATTCAGATCATAATGATACCAGGGTAGACCGGGTCCGCTGGACGACATCGGCCGAGGAATCCAATGAATCCATTTATGATCTTTTTACACCTCCCATTATTTACCTTGTTGATGGCAACTTAACTACCAAACTTCCCGAAAAGGAGGTAATTACCGTAGTAAAAACCGAAGAATTTGGTCTAACTTTGGATAATTTCCAACAAAAGCCCTACCGCTTCCGCATGAAGGGCTTTACAAGTGAATTCCCCTTTTTCGAAGACTTGGATCCAGCCGACAAGGAAAAACGTCACAATACCAGAATTAAAATGGTTCCCGGGACGCCTTACAAGTCAAACTTGGACGGAAAAAAAGGCACCCCCTCACTGATTCCTACCACTGAAGACGATGTGGATAAACTTCTGATGGTAACAGTCTTCAGGGTGGACACCGTGCAGGACGAAAAGAGCGGGGGCGTTCGCCCGATTGGACGCGCAATGGTTAGGGATTTCAAGCTGGGTGGCAAAGTCTTTGAAATCAGGCATGGATGGCCTGAGGTTTTTGCGGGGGAAAACGAAATCATTTTGAATTATCGCCTTGAGGGCGCCGATGAAAAAATAGTCTTGTCCGACAAGGAAATCGGCAAAACCATTGAATTTGGTAGCAGAAAGTACTTGATCAAGGAAATAGATCTTAGTGACAAAAGTTTGCTAATTGAAAAACGAGGCCCGAGCCCGAATGATATACGCACGGAAAAACTAGTCCTTCCCTAACGCAGGAAAATTAGCTTATCCAGAGATGCGGAGTATTGTCCGACCCGATTACTTTCCACCGAAAACTCGCGTTTATTGACGTTATTTGGCAAAGAAAGACCGTGCTTGGGAGACCTACGGTCAAAAACAGTTTTTTCAAAGCCTGAAGGGGAACCATTTTGGGAACGTTATTGGATTGACCCGAGAGGATGTTTCTATGGAATTGAGCTTTTCAATTATTTGATTTATATTTGATTCAAAGCCCCGCCCGCCACCTCAATGTCCAAGACCAAACCATACGTCCGAGTTTTCTTAGTCACGCTCGTATTTCTCGTTAATGTCGAGCTCGGATGGTCTCAAAACCCTGACGCAAACAACGCTTCGGGGGTCATTTCCCCAATTTTGGGAGAAGTCCCTGCCGCCACTCTACCGGAACCAACCAATAGTGTTGTGCCCGAACAAGCAACGCCACCAGAAATTCAACCTGTTTCCGACCCCACGACCATATATAACTTGGGACCTGATACAAACCTCATCCGCCTGCTGGATGACATTCGTGACTTGGCAAAGAACGGGGAACTGGACTCTGCCCAATCCCTTGCTGCTCGCGCTTTGGAGAAAATAGGTAGAACGGAAGAAAACAGCTTTTATCTCCGGCAAATACGCAAGGAGGAAACTCAACTCTATTTCAGGCGAGCCAATCAAGCTATGCGTGATGAGAATTATTCTTTGGCCAGCCAGCTTCTTGCCAGATACAAGGAAAACGTCAATGATGACTTGGAGGAGCGCAAACAAAAGCGGGAAATCCTCTTGGAAAACAAAGGTAACAAGGATGTTTCCCTTGTTGGAAAACTTGTCGAGGAATTGGATCAGGCCAAGAAGGATCTTGCGGAGATTCGTGCGAAGGCTGGCTTGCCTGAGGACGATGCAAAACCTGATTTCGAACGCTTGATGGAGGCCGAAAAGGTAAAGATGTCTTCAGCTATGAGAAGGGGCGAACAGTTACTGTCCAAGGCGAGAAAGGATGCCAATGACGGACAGTATGACCTCGCCATAAACCAAGTAGATGAAGCATTGGGAATCCTGCCGGCAAATGTTTCCAGTATCGCCTTGATCAGCGATCTCTACAAAACCAAGCAACAGGTTACCTGGTACAAGATGGGGGAGGCTATGCTCAAGGGTCAGGTAGGAGAGGTTCAAGGTCTGGTCGTGGAATACCAGGAAGTGGAAGATGCTCGAAGAAAAGCAGAGGCCGAAACGTTGGGTATCGATGAGGAACTGGACTTTGACGCGGAGATGGAAAAAGCCCGCCAAAAATCCGAGGAACAAGCCGAATTGGCTGAGGAAATGTTGGCGGCTGCAAGGGGAGACATAAAGAAGAAAGAATATGAAAAGGCGGACAAAGCCCTTTTCAAAATAAAGAATTATTTGGAGCCAAATACCAGAACTTGGCCAATTATTCTTCAGGCATCGCTGCTAAAGAACGAGATTAATTTGGAAAAGGCCGAAGATGCCCGCAAGGAAAAGAATTGGGATTTGGCAAATCAGTATTTGGACGAGTATCGAAAGGGTTTTTACCAAGATCGCGATATTCAGGGAGATACACTGTCCTTTAATCGTCCGGGGCTTAAGGCCACGAAGGGTGAGGGTGCAATGGAGCAGGAATTGGGCAAAGGGAATCGCATGGAAGACCGAATCAAGAAGGACAAGGCCAACCCCTACCGACGTGACATAACCGAGTTCAGCCCGGAATGGAGAACGGCCAGAGAGGAATTAAATGAACTCCTTATGCGTGCCAAGGTACAGTTCATTAACGGCGACCTTACCGGAGCCACCGAAACCTACCGAACGATCGAGACACGTTTTTCCGACAACTACGAAGCCAAGGAAATGCTTAGGAGAATTGCCACCATGAGGCAGGAGGAAAGCTACTTGGGCTACCTGAAGACGAGGCAGGAAATGCTAGAGGAAATTGAGCGCGAATGGGAGAGACCGAAGGTTTTCGATCGCCAGATAGATGAAGTCGAAAAAGTTAAGGAAGGAGCGAACAAATTAGAAGAAAAGCTTAAGATCATTCAAATCCCCGGAGTTCAGTTCTTCGAGTCCCCGATGGATGAAGTTATGCAAACGCTCCAATTGCAGGCGCAAAGATTTGACTTAACGGAACCCGACCCAGCCAAAAAAGGCGTTAACATCATTACCATTAAAGATGATGACGAACCGTTTCCGAACGTTACCATTACCTTGAATTCCATGTCCCTCGGACAATTGATTCAGTTCATTACGGAGTCGAAAAATTGGACTTACGATGTCCGGGCAGATGCAATCGTAGTGTCCAAGACAGGAGGGATCAGCGGACGACAAAGGCTTATGGAAACCGAGTTCTACGAACTTACTCAAGGGACCATCAACCGGATGACCGGAGGAGGTGCTGGAGCTGGTGGCGGAGGCGGTGATCCGTTCGCTCAACCTGGCGGAGGCGGAGGCGGAGGCGGAGGTGATGATCAAGGGGCAAAGATTAAGCAATTTTTGGAAGGAGCCGGCATTCCGTTTGACGATACCAAGGGCCATAAGTTCGTATTCGACGGCTTCCAAATGATCGTTACGCACGAAAGGCGCTCTTTGGATTTGATCGAGAGAATTCTCGAAAGACTGGATGCCGACTCAAGCAGGCAAGTTGAAATCGAAACCAAATTTCTGGAAGTTCAAGAGGGAGCGCTGGACGAGATAAGTTTTGATTGGCAATTCAGTTGGGGTAATCCGCGATATGCGGTTGATCCTGCTTCGGGAAACCCCGTAATTGACTCAACCGGACGCCCCAGGATTTCCTTTGACAAAACCTTCACGGGCAATACCCGGACCTTGGCTTCGGCCCATTCTCCTACAGGCATGTCAAGGGATACGATCATTAGCATACCGGATAACCCCGATGCCAGCTTGAGCCTGCCCAACCCTGTGCCCAGTCTTCCTGGAAAAATAGGAATAGGGGAGGGCGTGAGCCCGTTGATAAACGCGTATTCGGACTCGCTTAGCATGGGGGGAGCCGGTGGTAGCATGATATTGGGTGGGTCACAAGCCAACTTGCTTATAAGCGCTCTTAAGAGAAAGCAGGGAACGGATCTGCTCAGCGCCCCAAGGATAACCGTCATGGACGGACAGCCTGCCCAGATTACCATTGCTCAGGAATTTATCTATCCAACCGACTACCAACCTGCCCCCGCACCTGTTGTGGGAGGAGGAGGAGGCAACAATAACCAAGGTGGTGCTGGGCTGGGTGGAGCGATTCAGATACAATCGGCGATTCCTCAGTTTGACACGGTAGCACCCGACGACGAGCAACCGGGCTTTCGTGAAGTCGGAGTCGTCTTGGACGTTACCCCAAGGATTGAGAAGTACAATTCAATTGCATTGGAGCTCAATCCGAAGGTAACCGAATTTGATGGGTTTATCGAATACGGCGGACAACAGGCCATGATTGGTACCTCACAGGTAGGTGCCCCGCCAATGGTCATTCAACCATCCGGCATTCTCATGCCCATTTTCTCGGTTCGGAAAGTAAACACCTCGGTGACCATATTTGATGGCGCGACCGTGATCATAGGTGGATTGACCAGGGAAGAAGTGAAGACCGTGAACGACAAAATCCCGGTACTGGGAAACATACCATTGCTTGGACGCCTCTTCCAGTCCTCCGCGGAAAGTTATCAAAAAAGAAACCTCCTGATTTTCGTGAGCGCAAGCATTGTCTCCAGAGGGGGGTCGCCCGTGCGTGAGGTCATTCAGAATATCAGTCCGCAATCCATTTTCAAAGATCCTGTAATCATGACACCAACAGGAACCATTCGCAGAGTTTTCAAAGGAGAAAAGACAGGGCCCGCCAATCCATAAAAGAGCGAATCAAAACCATTTGCAAAACCCACTCATTTGAAATAGATTAAAAAGTGTCTGTCTTTCCCTCAAGCAAACTCATCAAATCTCATTTTTTGAGAAAGTTTGTTTTGGTTTTAAAATATACTTTCGCACCAATCGTATTGTTCGTAGCTATATTTTATAACTCGAGAAACCCGGACGAAAAAGGCTCATCACCCAAAGGCCATCAAGCCGAATCAATAGAAGTGTCGAGCAAGGAAAGTGCCGATGCTGCCCTCATAGACTCAAGTCTCTCAAGTGCTCACCCTCTCCCAAAGAACCAGTCTGACGAATGGTGTGAACCCGAAATAAATGCGGCTTTGGCTCAGGACCCCGTCTTTGAGCAGTTTTCAGCATGGGTGGACCAATACGATAAGCGCGGATGCTTAACTGCGTCAGATTGCCTCAGTCATGACCCGCGCAGACATTTGGAACAGCTTAGTCTGGGAATCAAGCTTTCGCGCGCGAGATCCAAGGTTCTTCATCAGTTAATTCAATCCGACCCGAGCACTGCACTTTCCCTTGCTTTCCCTCTTGAGCGTATTGCCAACCTCCCTGACAAAATCAAGGAGAACATGGAAGTTTGGCATAGTGCAAAAGCCAATTTAAAGGCTATACACACTTGCTTTCACCCGGGTTCAACCAAGGGGCAAGTGAAGAGATGGGCAACATTACCAAATGGAGAAACCTATCGTGCATATACATATGGAAAACGAGAATTTATCCCGAGTCTTGTTGATGTTCCGATAACGGGAATTTCCCTAAACGAAAACTTGGCCATTTCGGAAATACCTTACCGAATCGTCTCTGAAATAGAGGAGGATCGCCTTTTGATTGAATACGCAGGCAATGAATTGAAAATCGACAAACTTAACGGCATAAAAAGTTTAGATCGTCGTTTGCGTCAGGCGGAACACGAGGCGATCAGAACCGGTCGTTTCCAGTCTCCATTAATTGCTTCCAGTTTAGGCGGTGGAACAAATTTAAATGAGCTGAGATACGAGCTTATAACCACACCGATGACTTGGGATGACGCAAACCTTAATGCATCTCTCAGATCAGGGCGACTAGTGTCGATATCCTCCGCGGTCGAAAACAACATTGTTTACCAGTTGCTCAAGGATGCCGCCGCTTTTGGTATTTTGCCCGACAACAGTCAATTGACCCAACTTGCCTGGATAGGAGCCACAGATTTCGAAGATCAAAACGGAACCTACTTTGATAAAGACACAAATCAAACCATGACTCTGGAACTCAATGCAACAGAGGGAAACTGGTTTTGGCTTAGCGGTAATGACATAAACTCATCTTCTTATCAAAATTGGGAAGGGGGAGTCACTCCCGTCAACCCCAACGAGGACTTTGCCGCAATAAACTGGAGTACTTCAGCGGGAAAATGGAATGATATTAATTCAAGTTACCGGCTCCCTTTCGTTGTAGAGTATGAAGTGGACTTAACCCCTGTTCCATCAGCCCATTTATACGGGAAAAGAAAGGTTCTGATAATCCCTGCTCGCTTTAGTGATGAAGGAAATAATTTTACAGGCTCGTCAAGTAATCCCCTTGACCCCTTCGGAAATCCGATCAACGGAACTTCAGGCGAGGATTCTTTCGAGCCTATGAACCGGACTGATCTCGCTGCCGTTATGGATCAGGTCCGTGCGTTTTATCTTCGAAACTCCGATGGAACGTTTCAGCTTGAATCCGTTATTACACCTACAGTCAGCATGACTCTACCCAAGTGGGCTCGAGTGGCTGCAGGCACTGCGGATGCTGTAGACAACAGAATCTTTGATAGCACGGGGTTAACGTATTGGTCTGAAGAGATAGACTATGGCGATGGCAAGGAAATAGGGGTAGTAGGTGAGGCTGCCAAGCTCGCAGCTGCACAAGTTGCTAGAAATTTTGACTTTGCAGGCCCAGCATTCCAAGGCGTTCTAAGTGCAGAAATTACATCTCCATTCGGCAATTTTGAAACTACCCCAAGAGTTATTTTTTCTGGAGGTGACGTAAACGTCACCTCTGGAATCAACGACCCCAACTTCGAACCTGCCCAAGCCCGCGCACTAGTTAATGCAAACGGACAACTTACTGAAATACAGATAGTTGACCCCGGGGCGTTTTACCATTCTACCCCCACCATCTACTTGGATGGCCACCCAACTCCGGTTACGGCCAATATCACCATGGGGCGGACAGTAGTCTCGTGGGTTGTTCTTTCAACAACTGGCAACGGAGGGTTGGGTGTGGTTGGCGGGCCGGGTTCGCATGTGAATGTTCCTGCCGGCGCAGGTGTGGTTGCTCATGAATTGGGTCATAATTTCGGCCTATGGCATTCGAACCGCTATCTTTCCGCAGGCCTAAGACCGAACAGCGACGAGGGAGAGGCAATCGATTATGGAAACCCCTACTCATTAATGGGCTCGGGTGGCATAAGCGGAGATCTTACAGTGCCAAGCAAAGTTTTTCTCAAGGATATCGGACATTTCGGACTAAAAGGCGGAACGGGAGCAAACAATGCCACGGATGTAGCTCACCTGATTGAACCAAATGCAATTGCGACCAGTCTGCTAAAAGAGGTTAATTCCACAAGCCCCAACACCTTTAGAATATACCGTCATAATTATGGCTCTGCGCCCTACCCGCTCAGAACAGGCCTCTTTACGGTAAAGATTCCAACAGCCTCTGAACCCCAAGGCCTATCTTCCAAATTACCTTTGACGCTTCTAATCGGAGGACCGGGCGAGGGAGCCGCAGGAACGCTGGAAAACAATGGCACTGATTACCAGTTGTTTATTTCCTCTGCAGGAAAAGGCTATTCTGAAGCTCCCATAATACAGGTGCTTGATACGGATAATAAATCGATCCTCCTGAATTTAGACCAAAGGTGGATTTTGGAACGTGCCGGCACTTCGAATACTGCATATTTTCAGACTGACTTAAGGGACTTTTCTCAAACCGCCCATCGTGGTTTGCGCGGAGTTGAAATACCTGCCTCAGAATATGTTCCTCGGGGGCCTGATGCAGAAAGCCCATATGGTTCCTACTGGGCATCCTATCGAGACGATAACAAAACCAACGACAATGGCTTGATTATCACCAATGCGACAACGCAGGGTTTTGGTACTAGCGAGAATGCTCTTATAGACACCACACCATCAACCCAAGGCGTATTTAGCGATGCCTTCCTCCTTCTTGGTCGAACATTTTCTGATTACGAGGCCGATTCCCATATCACCCCTGTCCGGCGGGGCGGGATTGCGCCCATGACCTATATTGAGGCAGTCGTGAATGTCGGCACCGTCGGAAATGGTTCGGCCATTGCACCAAATTTTGAGCTACAAGTCAGTAATTCAAACCCCGTGATAGACGAATTGATTACGATATCGGTTTACCCTGCAAGTGGTAATGTAAGCGACTACGCTTATTCATGGTATCAGGACGAAATCCCTTTGGATGCAGCGGCTTATCTAAACAAAAGAACTATTCAGTTAAGGTATTCCACCGTTGGCATGAGAATCCTAAAGGTGGTTGTTTCGGATATGAGAGGAGGAATCTCTTCTCAGAACATAACCCTGCGTATCGGTACACCAGCCGAATCCAGCCAAACGCTCGTATCCGGCCAAGTTCTCTCTTCGGGTCGCCCCGTTCAGGGAGCCAAGGTTCTAATCTCGAAAGCGAATGTGATTGAACATACAGTGAGTGCGTTGGGCAGTCTCGAAGAATCGCGTTTCCCATCTCACTTCTCGAATAATCAGGTTTTTGCGATCGATGGCGTAGAGGGTAAAAGGCTCGAGGTGAACCGTGGTGAAATTCACCGCTTATATTTCGATTATTCTGTCGATAAATTGCCGATGGCCTTTTTCGAACGACCTGACCATGCACCGGCAGAAGTAAAATTGAACCTTCTTCTTACACCAATTCTCGATTTTGGTGGAGACGGCTATAAAGAACCCCCGCTCGTGACATTGAAGGGAGGGTCTATGTTTGATACCCACTTCTCCAATACCGTAACTACAATTTACGATTACCAGAATCAACCTTATGGGCCCAATGGCACCTTGATCACTCCTCCCTCGGCAAAGTCCTTGCTGATGGATACGAATATCACGAAGATAGTTGTTCGTCCCACAAGCTCGGACCCCGAAACAGGGCTCTTCGTGCATTATGGAGGTACCGGCCAAAGTCGCTACAATCGTCCTACTGTCAGTGTATTGAGATCCAGCTATTGGGAGGATTACAGCGAACCCAACGCCTCTGCAATTGCCTATGTTGATGGCGTAGGCACGATCCAGGTCACTTCCTCGGGAAGTGGCTATCCCGAAAGGCCAAGCCTTGTGGTCTTCGGAGCTGGACAGGATGCAAACGTTACCATTTCCACAAAGGCCACAACTTCCGCCCAGAAGAAATCACAAATTTTAGACAGGGTAAGCATTTCGGACCAAGGAATTGGGTTTGACCCCAATTCAACCCATGCCATTGCCCTTTATCCCACGGATCCTTTTTTATACTTTTCATTTAACCAAGACGAAAGTCTGTTAGCCGACAACGCTCGCTATAAGCCGACATCTGGTTTTAACAACCGAATCGAAACGAACTTCAAGAGCTATTGGCAGATGGACGAAGAGAATGCTACCTCTTTCGATAACAACCTTAGCGCGACAAATAATCTTATCATTTCCCCTGCTGGATCCGACCCCTCAACACGCTCCAAATGGGGACTCAAAAACAAGGCGATCGAGCTACTGGTAGGTGACTCGATTACTGGAACTGCAGTATTTGGGGCCGAGAATACCCTGTCTTTTTGGTTTCGTCCATCCACCGCAGGATCCAACATCAGTTTGACCTCCGCCACCTTTTCACTAGCTGCCACTTTTCCAGGCACCGTAAACGTAAATGGAGTCTCTCTCGAAACCAGTCCCGCAGTCGAACAGTGGTCGCACTTGGCCCTTTGCGATGACGGATCTGATATCAAGGTATTTCTCAATGGTAAGGAAGTGGGCTCAAGGGCGACCACCTTCGCTGCTGATCTTGTGATCAGCGGTGCCCAATTTCTTCTAGACGAGGTCATGATCTATGATCGCGTTCTCAACCCTTTCGAAATCAAATACTTGTCGGGAAGACTCTACCTCGATCTTTCGGGAAATAAATATCATGGCGTACCTATGGGTTTGGGTTTTGAGATGGAATCCACATCCGATGCAGGCAATGTTTCAAGCGGCGCTTTCGATCCGATAAAGAAGGACGGCTTAGGTCGCGCCATTGACCTGAATGGATCCCGTTATGTGGATTTGTCACCGAATCTAAAAGCCCTGTCCGCACTGGACAAGGGGTCCGTCTCAGTTTGGTTAAAGCCTACTACATCCCAGGAAATGACGATCCTTTCCGCGGCAAACGCTGACAAGAATAATTCCTATTATCGTCTCTTTGTAAGAGACAACGGAACCGTCAGGCAGGAGTTGTTCAACGACGGGACGGAACTAAGCAAGGTTTCAACCGATGCCTCCGTAGATCTGAGCGATGGCACTTGGCACCATTTGGTCGTTCTCATAGACGATGCCGGTGTAAATTATTATATAGATGGACAATCCATTAGCCCGGTCGTTGCAGGAGCAAACGACCGAGCTTTCTTCACAGACATAGACGGCCTCAACCATATTTCCTTGGGCTATCATCAAACCAGTGACGTTAACGCCACCAATTACTTCAATGGCCAACTCGATGAGCTTATGATTTACAAGCGGGTCTTGACCGAAGCGGAAATCAAATATCTCTACGGACTTGGTAATGACACTAAAGTTGAGCGCGGCACATTGACTCCTTTCGTAGACGCAATAGGTACTGTTGCTCTTACCGATCTTTCCGGTGTTCCGACACCCGGAGCCGGCTACAAGGAACTGCCCGAAATTCGCTTCTATTATGCCGATCCATCTCACTTTACGACGGAGGCCATCGGATCGGCCGAGCTAAGCCCCGTCCCCGTTGATAAAATTCTCCTCACGAAGGATCTTCGGGAATTGGTTGACGTAACTCTTCCCGATGACCGTAACGTTTCCAGAAGGTATGTTGAATACGTCAAGGTCATGCCACCCCCAAACACTCTTTATGACGCGCAACCGGTCAAAGGAATTTTTGGATACACCTCTCCCCCTGAGGTTCTCATTGAAGGCAGTCCTGGTTGGCCGGACGAGCATAATGCTTCTGGTTATCCGCTTTTCTTCCTCGATGAAAATGCATCGGTGGAAATCGTTAGCGGTGGCCAAGGCTATGACCTCAGCGTGCCTGGAGGCCAAGGCTTCGATGCCCAAGCCGTTCGAATTTTTGGGGAAGGTTATCGTCCGCCCAAATTTAAGGCTTCCGTTCAAGGTGGCAAAATTCGTGATGTTGAATTAGTCGGTATGGGGGAGGGCAGGTATTTGGAGAACCCTGATCAGGTGTACTTTCTTGGCGATGGATCTGGAAAGACGTTTCCAAAATTTGACACGACCGCACGGGCCACCAGCCCCTATTTTATTGGAAGCTCGGTACGAAGAAACACTTACAGTTCAACCCCCCAAAATAATCTTCTCGATATTAACGGAATCGAATTGTCCCCTGATGAACCAGATACCAATACAGGTTGGGATGTTCCTCCAACAATCTTTGCGGATTGGGCCAACACCGCATGGGAAGGACATGTGGGGATCGCCGATCTAGATTTTAATGCAACCCTTTCCGAGGTAGTCGTTCAAAATCCGGGATTCAGGTATTCCATCCCAGCCAAAGTTAACCTTTATGGCGGGCAATTATTCGATGCGAACGTTAGCTCTACCTTCAGAAAGGCGAAAGTCACCATCTCTTCAACCGATAGTAGTGGCGGGATTACATCTTATCAAGTGACCGATGGAGGAGAGGGCTATATTCGCGCACCCATAGTGTCTGTCACCGGCGGAGGTGGGGTAGGAGCCACGGCTCTGGCCATAGTTGATTTTGCCCTCGGACAAGTCACGGCCGTTTTGCCAGTAGAGGTGGGAAGAGGCTATAAAAACCTAGACCCGAATAATTCGCCTGCCGCCAGGCTTACTTATGACCATATTCTTTCAGCCAGCGAATCAAATGCGAGTATCGCATTGCGCTTAGGAGGAGCGCTTAACAAGCCAGTCTTTCAGAAAAATGATGAAGACCCACAATATCTGGCGCCCTGGATAGAAATTCTAGACCGCAATGGTTCAGGATCTGGCGCCGCTGCTGCTGCAAAAGTGGTAGACGGAAATATAACCAAGGTCATTGTTACCAAGAGTGGCACAGGCTATGTTGACCCGATTGTAATCGTCCGCGGTTCACCACCTCAGCTTGACCCTTACTTTACCCAGACGCCAAGAAGATGGCAATGCGCCAATCCGCGCAAACTAAACAGTGGGGCTCTTGCTGCTTGTGGACATATTCATGAAGGAAACAATCCTCCGGCAATCTGCCCTGGCGAAACTCCGCCAGGCCCCCAACAGATAAGCGATGCGGCCAATACGAACTGGTGGGATAATCACTCGGTCGTTTGCAGAAACCATGCTTCCCATGCCGGAATCACGAATCACAACAACAGGGGTTTTACCTCTCGTTCCTGCGGAGGTATGCCACCCGATTTTATTTTGCTCAATGACCCCTATCGCACACCTCGCGCCGACTGGATCGCTTTTGATGCCAATTGCACCCCAATCGTTCAAGGTGGAAGGATCAGGGAAATTTTGGTTGAAAATACCGGGTCGAGATACATTCAACCATTCCTTGAGTTCAAAGGAACGGGAGGAATGGTCGACGCAGTGCCCGTTTTCGACGAAAAAGGGTATCTCACGGATGTTTTCTTTGACGATCCGAGATTAAAAAACCTGGAAATAGACGTTATCTCAAAACCCTTCGGTTCCGGGCAGGGCTTTGTCGAAAGACCATGGTCAAGGGATGCCCATTATGAACCGGTTTTTGGCCCTAGGGAGCAGGTCCTCTTTGAGGTTCATTCTGACATGGCGTTTGCTGAAACCCCCCTTG
>JAOLZO010000025.1 GCA_028343845.1 Verrucomicrobiota bacterium
GATTGGGACGAAGCGACCGAGCTTCTGTTTTCTCCGGCCAACCGCACGGAGGATCCGCGGTCAAGGAAAAGCAATTGGAACGGCAAGTCCCCCAGACTTGCGAAGCTTGAATGGCTTGGTGGAAAGATGATTTCACGACCTCACCCACATCAAAGGAGAGGAAAGACCGAATCGGGAAACCGAGTCTCCTTCGACGAGGAGTTTCAGGGTGCGATCAAGGATTCGGTCAAACTCGAAGAATTGGACGAAAAACAGCAATCCAAGTCCCCCGAGCGATGATTTGGGGACGCCAACTTGGTAAGACCAAATTTATTGACCAAGAAAAACGAGCTATGTTCTTTTTGTAATTCGTCTTGCGAACTGATGGGATGTTTTCTCGAAGGCCAAATAGAAAACGTAACTGCCGGCAAAGACAAACAGCAACCGTAGTATCCAATGCGTCGGGCTTAGAACTTCATGATCATCGAATCCGGAGATCCTATTGTATACGGTGGATAGCGGGCCGTGCATCATGTAAAAGGAATAGCTCCATTTTCCACCCCATTCGAGTATGGAAAAACATTTTTTCTTGTCGGTAAAGAGTTCGTTTTTTAGCCAGAAGAAAGCGATTATGGCAAAGAAGTTCAAGGTCCACGGGAACCCCACGCCTGCATGAAGCATAAGGCTGAAAGTTAACGAACCGGATGCGATGACCAGTACCCGCCAGAAGAGTTTTGTTTTCGGTGACGGATTTGTCCCGGCTTTGAAACCTTCTGCTAGTTTGCAGCCTAGAAGCCAACAAGGAAGACCGAGTAATGCGTTCCAAAGTAGGCCGAAACTGGGATACATCATGGCTGTCGGGTTTCTCGGCAATACGAGAACCAAAGCTAGTGGAAAGGAGATAAGGATAAGCTTTGTCCATCCCGCCTTTCGTCCCAAAATAAGAATCAGAGGATATGCCGTATAATAGACGAGCTCGCATTCGATGCTCCACCCGACAAGGCGGCCAACACTATCGTAAGTCATTCCCATCATGTTGATCATCGCGATACAAATCAGCAAGGGAACCAGAATGCGGATATAACGGCGCAACAAGAAGGTGCCTGTATCCAGTTCCTTCCGCTCATTCCTATATGGGAAATGGATGCAGAAGCCGGATATCACGAAAAAAACAATGACTGCGGCAGGACCACAGAACAAAGAGTCCAAGGCGGCGCCCAAAATCTTTTGCTCGAGGGAGACACGCTCCGAGAGGGAAAAAGTATTTGAGAAACCGAGGTGATAGAACGCTACCCACAGAGCGGCGATAAAGCGAATGCTATCCATGCCCGCAACACGCTCTGCACCAACTCGAGCGACTTTGGTTTGTTCTTGAATCGAACCTCCTGTTTGCATGTGCGGGTGGGGTTACCTGATCATTTGATCGGCGTGCTTGCGACCAATTTTACTCAACCAATTCATCCCCGACATTCTAACTGCATCTGAAAATGCAGGCAATTGGAAATAGCAACTCGCCTGGCCTAACCGTTGCCTTTGCGGCGCTTATTCGTAAAAAGAGACGATGGCGTTCTCTTTGATTTTCTTGGTAACCGTCTTCCCCTTGTGTTTGTAGGTGAGGTGCAAAACTTTGAATACCCCGCCGGCAGGATCTCTACCCACCAATTTATTCGTAATGGCAAAATCGTACTGCCATGCGTCCAATTGCTTTTGGATGACTTTCCTTACGTCCATTTGCTTCTTGGGGTTGCCGTCTTCGCCGTATAGGGCGCTCACCAATTCAATTTCCAGCTTCTTGCCCGATCGGTAAACCTTGTGCCTGCGGTCTCCTCCCGAAACGAAATAGGCTACGAGATCCTTCAGTTCATCCGCATTCATCGAGTTGATCAACCCTCCGGGCATCATGGAAATCTTGGACCCCTTCTTCGAGGCCACCTCCGACTTCTTGACCTTCTTGAGCTTCAAGGGTTCGAGTCCGGACTGGACGAGCCCATACTCGTCCTTGTCGTCGACTACGATGCGTCCCAAAACAAGCGACCCATCTTTCATGGTTAGCTCGTGTTGCTCGAACTGGTCGGAAACCACCAGGTTGGGCTGTAGGGTGGATTCGAGGATCGACTTGTAGTCACTGCGCTTGGCCAGGTTGGTCAAGTCGGGCCCGATGCCCCCGCCTTCCTTGCCGTAGCGGTGACAGGCTACGCACAGTCCTGCGGAGAACATTTTGTGGCCGTTTGCGTAGCTCCTTCCGCTGAGGGGTTCTTTGTTGAGCATCTTGAGGGCGGAATCAACCGTCCAGGCAACCCCCGGACCTTTGGCCTTGGGCAGTTTGGAAAGGTCGATGCTCTTGACTTCGCCCATCAGGTATTGGAGGGATGCCTTGTCCTTTTCCGGCACCGAGGCGATGGCGGAATCCCTGATCTTTTGGATGTAACCGGTGAACATGTTTCCTCCCTTTTTGGTCATGAGGGTCTTCAGTTCCCCGAGGTAGGATTTGCGGTGCTCCATTGTCCATCCAACCTGCACGTCCTTCAGGCAAAAGAGGAAATGAATGTTGAGGATGTTGGGGTTGGATTCCATCGAGCTCAGGATTTTGCCGCCATAGCCTTTGTTGCGCTTCATGACCTCGGCGTCGAAGTCGGGCACCTTGGCCTTGGTGGTCTGCATGAGGGCAACGGTTTTCTTCACCACCGAGGGGTGCTGGAGGTAGCAGAGCACGCGGCAGAGTTCCTCGTTGAGGTTGTCGTTCTTGGCCGGGAATTGAGTGTCCAGTTGGTTGCCGATCGCCTTTACTTGGTCGGCTTCCGGCATGCCGCCACGGCTCATGATGACGCCGTAGGTGCGCAAGAGGGCAAGCTTGCCCATTTTATCGAGTTCGTTGAAATCGACCGTCAGGAGGCGCTTCACGCTCGGGGCGAGGCTGCCCTCGAGGTCACTGCGGGCGAGGCCGAGCAGGGCGTGGATGGCAGCCAGATCATTCTTCTCGGAGTATGCCTTCTTTGCCCAAGTTTTTGGGTCCTGCCACTCGATTGCTATGCGGGCGGCGTAGCGCAAGTGGTAGTCGTCGTCGTTGAGGTAGGGCCAAGCAGTTGCCAGCGCCTTGGGGTCGGGATGACCGTGGAAGGCCTCCAGCATATGACGCGTCTTGCGGGCCTTGGCGTGCTCGCTGGTGGTATCGAGCTTGGACAATTCGGTAGAAGCCGAACCCTTGTAGGACACGCGGTAAAGAGAGGACTGTCCGCCTCGTCCACCGACGCAAAAGTACATGTTGCCGTCCGGGCCGACGTCGACGTCGGTGAGGGCGAGCGAGCCTTTCGTGTTTGAGATGAACTCGCGTTTTTCTCCAGTATAGGATGAGCCGTTGGGCTTCAGGTGGATGGAAAACATGGTGGCGAAGGTCCAGTCGCAGATGAACAGGGCATCTCGGTAATGGGTGGGGAACTTCGTATTGGTTCCAGCGATTACGCCGGTCGGGCAACCAGGGCCGATGTCGACGACCGAGCCCACGGTGTCGGGAAAATACTCGCGCCATTTCTTGGAGGTTGCCCGCCATCCGCTTTCCCCTCCGGAAACGCCGTGGTTGATCCGAGTTGGACGATACCAGGGAGCTCCGATGTCCCATTCCATGTCGGCATCGTATACGAAGAGCTCGCCGTCGCGGTTTAAGCCGAAGTCAACTGGGTTGCGGTAGCCCATGTTCATGATTTCGCGCTCTTTGCCGTCCGGACTGATCTTCATGACCCATCCTCCCGGTGCCTTACCGTTTCCATTATGCCCGTAGGCGTAGTTTTGCAAGAGATAGTCGTCTTTCCAATTATCCCGAATGCGGGTCTTTTGGAATTTCGGTGGCTTGGTGTAGTTGCCCGCTATGACGTAGAGGCTTTTTCCGTCGGGGGAAACGATGATGGAATGAGGCCCGTGTTCCCCGCCTCCCGCCATCTCACAAAGGAATTCAGTCGGGCCCAGCTCTCCGTTTGGCAGAACCTTGGCCCGGGAAAAGGTGCGGTTGCCCATCATGTACAGGTGATCAAAGGCGTAGAGCATGCCCCACTGGGACGATTTTACGTTGAGCTTTTTAATTTTGGTTTCGTCGAAGGTCTCGCCCGGCTTTGGAATCTCGATGGAGAAGGTGCCGGCACCCCCCTGGTCGGAAACTGTCAGGCGACCTTTGTCGTCAAAGGCCATCGCAATCCATGAACCGTATTTTTTCTTATCGACCTTATAGACCAGGTCGACCTCGAAACCCGGAGGTACGTTCAGTCCCGTGGATTCGTCCTCCACGGACTTTTCCATGGGAGGGAGAGAGTATTTGCCGAGCAAGCTCGAGAAAGGGAGTAGGGCGGCGAGTATAAGGAATCTGGGAATGGACATCGTGGAATCTTTCGTTTGTTTTTTTGTTAGGAGCAGACTCGGGGAAGTTAGCGAAGAATCGGATGGCAGACGAGTCTTTAAGGTGCAGATTTGAAAAAATAATCAGGATTGGAACAACGAACCGATCGTGTCGTCAGTCCTACTTTCTTAGGCTAGAACCAGTTCCTTCGCCTACTTTCGATTATCAATGGAAAAAACCTGTTTGAGGAACTCGTGGCTGTTCATTTCGGGTTGCTCGTTCTCCGTGACCGAGAGGTGGCATGGAATTCCGACCTTTTCACACTTCTCCTTGAGTAGTCGTCCGAATCCGGCGTGATGGATGCCGTCGCCCTTGATGACGGGAACGGGCGCGGGCTTGCCGTAACGAATCCAGACCGGAGGATCGTCTTTGGTAACGTGAGTGAGGGGCGAGCACTCGAGGGACAGGGTCTTGTATTTGTCCCAATCTTTCATGAGCTGCTCGTGGCTGGTTGCACCGACGGTCTTCCAGATCATGGGGTGGCGGATGCAAGCCAAGCCGACCTTCTTTTTCAACAGGAACGGATCGAGGGTGGTTTGTCCACCCATGGCGACGGCACCGCAAACGCGGGACGACTGGCGGAGGACAGGGTCCTTGCTCTTGGGGTCGGCCATGTCGTCGTGGTAGGCGAGCCACATGCTCGACGCGGCCCCGGCCGAACCACCCGTCACCGCGATGCGTTCGGGGTCGAAGTTCCACTCCTTGGCCTTGGTCCGCAAAAATTGTATGGCCCGGGCGGCATCATGGACTGCGGCGGGGAGCAATTCGACGCCGGCCAACCGGTAGTCAATCGATGCATAACTGTATCCATTCTTGAGCTGGCTTGGAGAAGTCGTTTCGTTCTTCTTTCCTCCGAGCCAGCCCCCGCCATGGATATGGACGAGCAGGGGAGTGGGTTTCTTGGAATCGATCTTCCAGAAGTTAAGAACCATGTCCTTGTGCGGCCCATAGGAAACGTGCTTGTAGGTAGGCTCGACCTTTTGGCCGAAAAGCGGCGTGAAAAGAAAAAGGAAAAAAATCGGGATAAGGGATTTGCAGAGCATGTATTTTTTATCTTTTCGAATCATTGCTTGGGCAAGCTTTTCCTTGCCTTTGGGATGAGATTGCGAATCCATGGATGATTGAAGATGAGCACCTTTTTGAGAAAACCAATGGTTTGGGCTACAGTTCCTGTAAGCCGATGAAACATGTTCCCGCCTTCCTCCTCGGGTGTATTTTTTGGTCCGGATGCGTTACCGGAAACCGTATTGATTCAAAACCGGATGACCCTGAGACGGAGAAAACTTCCATGAAAAAGGATGAAACCATCATTTTGTTAAGTGGGCAGGGCCGCACGAGGCTGTCCATGGTGACCTTGAGCAACCGGTTTAGTTCCGCGGGCTATCAAACGCTTCATTTTCCTTACAATCAGACACTCGATTCACTGGATGAGATTTCCGGTCAACTGATCGAGTTCATCAGGAGAAAAGTGAAGACCTCCAACTATCACCTGATCGGCCATTCGCTGGGCAACGTCATTATCCGCAATGCCTTTCGCAGGGATTATCCGGACGGTTTGGGAAAGATCGTCATGCTTGCCCCTCCAAACCAGCCAGCGGATTTGGCCAAGCGCTTTAAAAAAAACCTGCTTTACCGGTGGTTCACTGGGGATAGCGGACAGAAACTCTCGGAGGAGGAATTCTATCGTGACTTGCCGGTCCCGAAGGTGCCTTTCGGTGTCATTGCAGGGGACAAGGGCCAGAGTCTGACCTTTTCGGAACCAAATGATGCGGTGGTGACCGTCGAGTCGACCAAGCTCGAGGGGATGGCGGACTGGTTGCTTTTGCACCATGGCCATACCTTCATCATGAATTGCAAGGATACCTTCGAGCACTGCCAGCGCTTCATCGAGAGGGCAAGTTTCAAGGCACTCGAAACGAACGAGCGTGGGAAAGGAGAGCAGGTTGCTCAGCCTAGATAAATCGAATCAGTCCCTAAATCGTAGGCCCCCAAGTCGGAGCCAAGAAGGGCTCTTTCGTTGGGGAAAGCCCGGGGGCAGATTTCCACGGTTGCGTCTTCCTTGATGGCATGCCCCGCGTTTGCGAGCCAACGCTTGGCCCGCTTGATTTGATCGGCTTGCGAACTTTCCAGGGAATCGACTCCGGTCATGTTCTTGACCGGGGAAAATTCCTCCAACCGGTCCGCTTCGAGGATCAAGGGGTTCTTGGCCAGGGGCAGGGCGTCGAAGACAAAGGTTTCGAATTTGACCGCATTGGGTTGGTCTGGATCGACGGATTCTCCGGTTTCGTTCAAGCAGGCAACTTTCTTTTCCGCCCGGTGATAGGGCAATTTGATTTCTCCACTGGCGAATTGCTCGATAAAGTCACGGCGTAGAACGTGAATGGCCGGGCTGCCTGCCCGGTACTTGATCCGTCCCTCAGAATCCTTTTCCAAAGCTTTTTCCTCAGGCAGGTCGGAATATTCGATAATGGTTACCCGGTCACCAATGGATACGAAGTTGCCCAGTTTCTCAAACGGCCCGGTCTTGGTCAGGGAGCGACTGGACATGTCCGAGCGCTGAAGGTCGTGAAGCCCGATCAGCAGTGGGTTTATTACGCTGACCAAAGGGTTGTCCACCTGGAAGTAGGAGACGTGTTCGATCCCTCGTCGGGCCATGTCGGCAACTGAATCGGAATCAATCAGTGCCTTGAGGGATCCGCCGTGTCCGTTGGGGGAAAGGGCAAGGCTGTCATGGCTGGCGAGCAAAAGGTTGCCTTCGAAATCGGTCGCAGGCATCACGCCTTGAGCGAAGAACTTCAAGTTGTCTTTTCCTAGACCATAAAACTCCTGCTCCTCGAAATGAGCAATGGTGGCTTCCAGGTTCAAGGGACTGCACATGACGTACCAGGGAATCACCACCCCGTACTTCTCGGAAACACCTAGAATTTGCTCGGCAAAAAGCTGAAAAAGGGGTTTCCCTTTGATGGGACTGACTCCGAGCGTGCCTTTCGGCCCTTCGTATCCGAGGCGGGTTCCTTGCCCACCGGCTACGATGAAGGCGGCGGTCTTGCCTGCCCGAATGAGACTCTCTCCGTGCTCAAATGCCTGTGCGTAGAGGATTTCCTGCTCGGGAGTCTCAGGGTTTAAGGGGAAGTAGGAGGCCGGGCCGTAGTTTTCGGGCAAACCGGTTTCGTCCTTATTGAAAATGCATTCTTCCACTGCGGTTTCCAGTTCGTCCCAATCGAGAGCATCGACCTGTTTGGCAAGCTGGGGATTGCTTCCCGTCAATTCCTTCATACGGAGCTTGTTCTTTTCGATGACGTCCATGATTGCTCACATCCTTATCGGCAAGGATCCGAACTGGCAATTTTCAATCGGAGCGAATTAATTAGCATCGTCCAAGCGAGCCTTTAGTTGCTTGAGCTTGCCGTCTTTTTCGTAAAGGTAGTCCTGCTGGGCTCGATAGGCGTTGCCCCGAGCCTCGACGAGTTTCTTGAAACTGGAATCTTCCTTGAGCTCTTTGCGGGCCTGGTTGCGCTTTTCGGTTATGTCCTCGTTGCTCACGAAGAGCTGGGGGTAGTCGTGCTCGAGCTTCCTTTGGGCCTCCTCGGCGATCGATACAAGTTTGCGGTAGTCCGGATCATCCAGGTGTTTTTTACGGGCTTTTTCGAGGGCCGCCTTTTTGCGGGTATCGGGTTGTTTCTCGATGGAGGGCTCTTTATCGACTAGGTATTGATCCAAGGCTCGTTTTGCCCGGAACGTGGCGAACAGGGTTTCCTTGTATACGGGATCTTCCTGGTGAAGTTTCTTGCGCAACTTCTGGATCTTCTTCTGAAAAGCCTTGTGGGAACTGAAGGCCTTGGGAAACCGTTCGACCTTTTCAGCATCGAGACGCGCTATTTCCCCGACCAGCTTGCGGTAGGCCGGATCGTCCATGTGGAAGCGGGCGTGCAGGTTTCGCTTGCGGATTTCATGTTCGTCCCGAATTGATTTTTTTACGGGAAATCGTCCCTTGGAGTTTTTGATATGGGCGAGGTTTTCCTCCCGGTCGCGGTGTCGACTGGCGCTGAATACCTGAAGGTTGTCGAAGGATGCGCCGGCTTGGTCGACCTGTAAGGCGAAGTAGGTACGTTCCTGGTTGATGATTGGGTGCTTGGCATAAGCAAGATGCTCGTGGTCGAGGTGAGCAACGACTTGCTCTCCGATGAATTCGACCGTTATGACATACCATTTGCCTGGCTTGAAATCGTAGGCGCATTCCCCGTGCCGCATCGAAAACCATGGACCACGTTCATCCTGCGCGGTCTGGACGAAGAAGTGATCCGGGCGGATGTGGATGACCGTGTTGTAGTTACCGGACGCTCCCGTTACAAGCCGGATATCCTTCGCTCCGTCGAACCGGAATTCGAAACGGATGAAGGCATCCTTGAAATTGGGCTCCTTGTAAAAGAGCCTCTTGTTCTGGCCGGCCAACTGGTTTCGTCGCAGAACCCCGTCCTCCACTTGCCATTCCTTTTGAAAAAACCATTTTTCACTGACCTGGCCTTCGGAGAAGTGCTCCCCAAAATGAAGGTTGCGGGGGGAAGCAAGCATCGGTCGGGAGGGGATTCGGGCACCCGTGCGTTCGCGCCAGGAAACCAATTGGCGATGGAGTTCTTTCACCCGCTTGGGTTCCGACGATGCAAGGTCTTTCTTCTCGGAAG
Organism: Verrucomicrobiota bacterium; assembly: GCA_028343845.1. Lineage (GTDB taxonomy): Bacteria > Verrucomicrobiota > Verrucomicrobiia > Opitutales > Seribacteraceae > Seribacter. The sequence goes on from JAOLZO010000025.1 coordinate 9,046, forward strand.
GGTCTTTGCCCAAGTCGAAAAGCTCGAATTTCTCAGGCCTTGCCGGATCGAAGTACTCGATCAGTTTCCAATCCCCATCACGTATGGCGCCGCCTGAGACTCCACCCAGGAAGTGCGGCTTGTCCAAGGGATAGTGCCAATGAAGCGCATTTCGCTTGGGGCTGGCCTGTGGGTTTTTCCAAGTGGACAGCGTGGAAACCCCGTCCAAGGTTTGCGATGGATCGGGCTTGATCCCGGCGGCTTCGAGAAGGGTGGGGTAGAAGTCGTGGTTGACCACGGGCTGTCCGCAGGTCTTGCCCTCCGGGACCTTGCCTCCTGACCAGCGCACGATCAGAGGCACGCGGATTCCTCCTTCATACAGCTGGCTTTTCCCTCCGCGGAGAGGAGCGTTGGAAGTAACGTTCGTTTCTCCCCCGTTGTCGCTCGAGAAAATGAAAATCGTGTTCTCGGTCAGTCCCAATTCTTCTAGTTTTCCGGACAGGAGGCCGATGCCATCGTCAATACTTTCAAGCATAGCGGCCAAGTGGGGGTTGTGGTTTGGAGCCCAATGAGTACAGGTACTTCCATCGAGGCCGGCATCCTGGCAAAGATAGCAATTTTTCCTGTCACTTGGTGCTGGCGGATGTTTCTTACGATACTTTTCGACGAGGTCGGGCCGTCCGTTGAGAATGGTGTGGGGAGCATAGTGACTGAGGTATAAAAAGAATGGCTTTTCCTTGTTGCGCTCGACGAAATCAACCGCTTCCAAATTGAGCCGGTCAGTCAGGTATTCGTTTTTTCCCATGCGGTTATTTGGTATGTCAAGCCATCGAATCGGTTGCGTGCGGAAGACATAGGGCCAGAAGTTCGCCCCGTTGCCCACGCCCTTGACTTCGCTCCCAAGATTCCAGTCAAAACCGTGATCGGTCGGGCGAACCTCGAACTGGGCGTCCTGATACTCGTAACCGGTCAGGTGCCACTTCCCAACCATCCCGGTGCTATATCCGTTGCGTTTGAGAATCTTTGGGAGGGTAACCTGGTTGACGGGGAGGGCGTTGGAAGAGTTCGGACGGAGGTAGTCGAGGATGCCAACCCGGGCTGGGTGTTGTCCGGTCAAGAGTGCGGCCCGGTAGGGCGAGCATACGGGAGCGGCGGCATAGGCATGGGTGAACCGGAGGCCCTGCTTGGCCAGCTTGTCAAGATGAGGGGTTTCGTTAAAGGAGTTTCCATAACACCCCAGTTCCGCCCACCCGAGGTCGTCGGCGAGAACGAATATGACGTTGGGTGGGCGCTCTTTGGAAAAGGATGGCATTCCGAGGGTGCAAAGGGCGAGCAGGTGTAGGATTGATTTCATCATCATTTAAGAAAAACGGAGAGGGAAGACTTGGAGCTTATGCCTGAGGATTCAAAAGCAATGGAATGGGGACGGGAAGCTTTGATTTCGGAAAGGTCGCTATCCGAGGAAACGACCTTTTTTTCTTCCGGCCAGAGTTCGAGTTTCACTTTGAGCGGGCAGTTTTCAACTATGATCCTCTTGTTTAGACCTCCATTTTTGTTTTGGCGCTCGATCCTGATCTTCGTCCTGCCGGTTTTTTTTAGAATTGGAATTTCAAACTCCATCCAATCCCAAGCGGAAGGCATGGATTCTCGGACGCTTAAGGTTTGATCAGGGAGAGAGTAGGAAATGCCAGCTAACCCTTCCAGGAAAAGGAGGATTTTTCCGGCGTTGAAATTGGAATATTGATCCCCGAACAAGGTCAGGTCTCTGCGGTAAGCCTCCGGAGCCACGGGTAGGCCCCATTGCTCATGGTAATTGTAGTTGGCGAGATGATTGAGGGTTAACTCGGAAGCGGTCTTCGCGAACCCTTGCCTGAACATTCCGTCCAGAGTGAAATAGGCTGTGTCAGGCGTGTAGCCAAAGGAGAGATCGGGAGGAGAGGTAAACTTACTCATCGACCGCTTGGCCATGGCCAAGGGAAAGAACTCTCCGTAAAACCCATCTTCCCGGTTGAGGGCCCATGCGTTGATCATTTTCTGGGCATACTCCCGTGGGAAATATTTCGACCGCATGGACCAGAATGCATTGGTCATGAACATTCCATTTTTCGGTCCCATGAAATAGTCCTTGTGACCATTGGCCTCCCACCTTTGGTCGAACGTCATCCGGATGCGCTCCGGATCTCTTCGGACCAGTTTCTCCCAGTGCGAGACGTCTTCCTTATGCCCAAGCAGAGCAGCCATTTTCTCAAGCGTTTCCGCAACTTCGAAACCATTCATCGCGAAGCCGCCAAGGCGTTTCCAGAAAACCTTTCGAAAATAGCCCTCGTAACATTTCCGCAGGAAATCCAGATCGCCAGAATGTTCATAGATTTGCCAAGCGCCTAGGACGTGCTCCGCCAATTCCCCCCCGTACGCCCCCGAGTGCCAGTTGATGCCCTTGTTGTCCGAGAGCATGATCGCACCGTTGGGGGTCTCGCGGTATCTTCCGTTTTCGACCAGGTGTTTCCATGTCAGAACGTTGCCAAAGGCGAAGCGAGGCTTGTCCCGGGTCCAGGCACCGACCTTGATCTGGAAACAAGCATCATAGCGATGGATGCCGAGAAAATTGTTCACCGCAGTTTGGGTGTGATTTTCCATCTCCCAGCCTTTCCCGACCTCGATGTAGTACATCAGGTAGATCGACCAGAGGTAATAATAAATCTCTTCGAATTTTGGATCGCTACAGCGGAATTGAGGAATCTCCTCCTTGAGCAACCGGTTCATTTCCGCAGTTTTCTCAGCAAGCATAAGACGATCTTTGGCAATGATTTCACGGGCTGCCCGGAGAGCTTTGCCGGGATCGTCATTCATTGCCCAGGAGATGGTCGTGCCTTTTGAATCGCAAGGGATCTCGAAAAGATACCGGCTTTCTCCTTTTTCCCCTCTCTTCAATTGGACGCTTTTGGAAAAATTCTTGGAAGACGAAAGTGCGGTAGTCATGCCCTCGTAGACGATGGGCCCGATCCGCTCGGGCTCACCTGGATCAGGCCGTGAGCGTACCGTTCCTCCCTCACTGATCAGAATGGTATTTTCTTTGGTCTCATACCGGATTTCCGAAGTCGAGGAGACGCTGTGTCTGACAAAAAAACTATGCCCCTCGAATCGAAGCGTTATGGGCTCGGATGAAGTAATGATCGAAGCGGCGGCATCGTTTGCGCCGATGAATTTTTCCTCCTTGATCAGGACCCCCCCGATCTCGTATTCGCATATCATCTTGTCGGGCCTCCATATCATTCGGGTGGGCGCGGGATTGCGAAAAAGTTTCCCATCGATTACTACGCTTCCATAGAGGACACGGGTGTCCTTGTAGAACTCCCATCCGTTGTAGTCGTTACCGGTCCCGGTATGCTCGGTTCCCTTCAGTCCGCTTTCCAGCAAGCCTACGCCCCGGCTTCGGAGGTCATGATGGATGGGATGAGTCAGCCCGATAGTTTCGTCTTCAACCGGTTTCCAACTGGCATGGAAACCGCCGACGTAGTAGCTCAGGTTGCCAGCCATAAAGCCGTGCTTTTTCCCTTGAATCGATTGCCCGAGAAATTCGCAGTAGTTCCTGTCAGCGGAGACGGGAACGGAAAGCAGACAAAGAATCAGGCAGACGATTGTCGCAAGGCTTCTGGGCATTTGGCGATCCAAGTGGGTTCGGTTAATTCGAGACAGAAAGATATCAATCCTCGAAAACGACCTTAATCTCGAGGATGCCAACCGCCGCATCTTCCTTCGGCATCATTTTGATCCGGATGGCATCGCAGGTGAGTGGGGCGGCCGGGTGAACGACGTTATACTGGTTGGCCCGATTGTCGTAACGATCGGTGACGTAAAGCTCGAACGCCTTCCATTCACCCTGCTTGCGCACCTCAAGTGACCATTCCTTGGGAAACTTGACGTCCTGCTGATCCTGCATCCAGTAAACGCCTATGTCGCGTATTTTTCTAGGTTTTTCGAAATGTCCTTCAACCCATTGCTTCACTCCCAGTTGAGGGCGACTGGTCCACCTTGGCACCTTTTTTCCGCTGGACCAACGGGGTTCCTTGCCGTCGCCGATGGCGCTCACCGTGTCGAGTTCGGAGGTGTGCGAAGCCTTTAGGGTTTTGAAGATGCTCTCCTTGGGAAGTTTGTGCGGATCATAAATGGAAAGCTTCGGGTTGGTCGGGAACCAAATGGTCATGGAGCCTGGATTACGGTTGTTCCATGCATAGTAGGGGATGAGGGAAAGGTTACGCTTTTCCGGTGAGCCCGATTCCTTAAGGGCATTTGCTTGAGAAACCACTTTGATGAAAGACCCGGCCGGATGCTTGACCCGTGAAACTTGGGTTTTTCCAACGGCCGGTTTCTCATCCAGGAAGAAGCGCTGGGTGGCCCCATCGTTGTCCACCTCCTCGGCGCAAAGTACGAATGGGCCACGGGTGAACGCCACGCGGTCGTGGTTATCTTCCACCCGTTCGTCACAATCGTTCAGGCGCGTCGGCATGGGCAAGTCGAGTACGACCTTGTCCCCTTTTTCCCACTCTCTGGTAAGAACGGCAAAACCAAGCTCGGTCCGTGGTTTGACCTTTTTTCCGTTTACCGAGATGCCCCACTTTTCGGAAGAAGAGTCGAGATAACGGTATAGTTTTCCGGGAACGAATTGCTCGCCTGTCCAAGTAGGGATGCGCATTCGCAGGCTAAAAGATGCCGACTTCTCTGGATTGAGCGAGACCTCGACCCGACCCTCATTGGGGTAATTCGTCTTTTGCGAGACCGCAAGCTTGGTTCCGCCCACTTCCACTTCGGTGGAGGTGTCGGCATACATGGCGAGGTATAGGTTCTCCTTGTCATGGGCATAGGTCATGCCTTGAACCTGAGGCAGGAGACGGGCCATGTTGCTCGGGCAACATGCGGTTCCGAACCAGGGTGCGCGGCCCATGGTGCCATGATTGAAAGGATATTTACCGTCCGCCTCCAAAGGGTTGACGTAAAAGAACCGGTTGCCTTCCAGGTTGACCGCGGCGAGCACGTTGTTGAGGAGAGAAACCTCCGCTACGTCAAGATACTTGGCATCCTTGTGAACGAGGAACATTCTGAAGTTGAAGAGAACGTTGCCTACCGCGGCGCAAGTCTCGTTGAAGGCATCGGCGTTGGGGAGCAGGTAGGCCGGCCCGAACCCTTCGATTCCATGAACCGCACCTAGACCACCGGTGATATGCATTCTCGTATCCGTTATGTTTCCCCAGATTCTGTGCAGGGCCCGGGTGTATGAATTCTTCTTCTTCAAGTGGGCCAAGTCGGCCATTGCGGAATACAGGTAAGTTGCCCTGACGGCATGCCCGACCGCTTCGCTTTGCTTGTCGACCGGGGCGTGCTGCTGGGCGTAGGTGGGAGACATGACCCCTTCTCCGTCCGGGACGTAGGTCTTCCCCCTGACATCAAGAAACTTCTCGGCCATTTCGAGGTAAAGTTTCTTGCCGGTTACCTTGGATAGCTTGACGAGAGCGAGCTCCATTTCCTGGTGCCCGGGTGCCTGACGGATGGGTTTGCCTCCATTGTATTTGGGATCACCAACGAAAAACACACGGTTGACGTGTTGCGCATTCTTCTCCGCGACTTTGAGCAATTTGTCCTTGCCGGTGGCTTGGTAGTAAGCGATGGCGGCCTCGTAGAGATGGCCCATGTTGTAGAGTTCGTGGCTATGCACGACGAAACTATATGGTTTGTTCCCCATCATATTCTTATCCGTGCCCACTCCAGTGGTATGGGAGGGATAAAGGTAGCCATTTGGTTCCTGGGCGGAAGCGATGACGTCCACGATCCGGTCGAACTGGGCTTCCAATTCGGGGTCATCCTTCAACTGGGCGAGGTACGCGGCGCCTTCCATGACCTTGTACAGGTCGGAGTCGATGAATCGGTGCGGGCGGTGGCCTTCGACTTTCTTGCCTGCAAGAAAGTCGGCAGCCGCTTGCAAGTGAGCGACACCCGATTCGGTTTTTTCGAAAGCGAATGGCACGAGTACCTTGCGCTGGGTGATCAATCGCGGGCGCCAGAATTCGCTGGTCATTTCGACCTCGTGGAAGGGCACAGGTTCGATCGGATCCTGAGCTTGCAGGGAAAACGCGAGTGCTGAAAGAAGAATGACCGAGTAAGCGATGATTTTCATAAACGATGAATCTAGCAGAAGATAATCTTAAATATCAATCATAACCCATATATCAAAAAAAAGACAAATTGGGACACCTGATCGACCTTCGGGTCAAAATTTATTCGAGGGGGCTTGTTTTGAACCGGATGGTTGGTCCGACTGGAATCCGGAATGCGGAGAATTCGGAATGCAGATCGGCGAAGGAGGGAATGGCCAATGCTTGTCCTATGTTTTCATTTCTGAAAAGCAGGTTACGAATGATCCTGACCCCTGGATTGATGACGGGGGACAGACCGTCATAAGCCACGGGATCGTGAAAATGATCTCCGTCACCGGCTTTTGTAGTCATGGTAACCAGGTATCTGATTCCTTGTTGCATTTGGATCTCTTGCCCCAGCTTAAGGTATCGAAATTCCCCATCCAATTCTCCAGGGCTTCCCGGTTTCATTTCCACCCGGGTGATTTGCTTCGGGATCTTGCCCCTTATTTCCCAAAGCGTGATGAAGTGCGGGCTTTTAAGCGTCCTTGGCTTTTTTCCCGTCCGGCTTGGCTGGTCCCGTTCATTCTCCGTAGGAATGCCCCGGGCTGATCGAACCGGACGTTCCCGGTCATGGTCATCCCACATCCCCAGATGGGTGGTTACTCGGTCATTAAGCAATTCGAACTCATATCCGACGGAGCCGGTCAGGTCATTTCTCAAGTTATGCCAACCGTCGTCCACTATCAGGTTTCCGCCGTTTGGTACTGCAAGGGGACGGGAATGTCCCTGGTTGTGAATTCTTAGCAACTCTTTGGTCAACTTCCTCACTTCCGTGCTTCCGCTCGGGGAGAAATCTCCTTGCTCATAGGGGTTTTTGCTGAGGTCGTGAAAGACTATCGATTCGGATGCGCCTTTGGTTCCGGACTCCGTCCAAGGCCGGGCGAGCCCGCCTTGGGCGATCAGTTTTCTGGAGTCTTTTCTTATTGCGATGGCATCGTTCTCATAAGGGGGGCCGAGGTGGCAAAAGAAATAGCGGGTCCGCGGGTCGCTTTTTCCCGGTTCTTTCCAATGGGCGAGAGAATCCAAGCTGTCCTGTGCCTCGGCAGGGGAGAGCTCTTCCCCGACGGTGCGCGCGAGGGTCGCAAAGAGATCGGTCAGGGAGAACAAGTTGCGGTTGATTTGCCCGCCTTCGAAGTTTCCTTTCCAGTACAAGATAAAGGGAACGCGGTGCCCGCCTTCCCAAATCTTTGCCTTTTTGCCACGCAAACCTCCGCTTTCCTGGTTGGGCGCGTTGTTGTCCCCTACGTTCGGACCATTGTCGCTGGTAAAGATCACGAGGGTATTGTCGATCAGTTTGTGGCCCGGAGAACGCGGGTCGTCCGTTTCGCGCAAGGTCTTGAGCAGGGTCCCGAATGCGACGTCGTTTTCCAATATCATGTCCTCGCGCTCGCCTCCTTTGGAGCCATCCGTATATCCGCTCTTCCCCTTGATAGGAGTGCCGGCAATGGTCTCGGGTACGGCGTAAGGTCCGCTTGGGTTTTGCTGGAGATGATTCGCAGTGGGGACGTAGTAGAGAAAGAAAGGGGTCTGACCTTTGCCTTGTCTTTTCACAAAGGCCGTTGCTTCGCGCAGGAAATCGGGGCCGAGTTGAGCCAAGTCCCAATCAGGGTCTGCCAAGATTCGCCCCTCCCGGTGTTTCATGCCGATGAGTTTCATTTTCGAACGATCGGAAAAAGTCCATCGGTCGTTTCGCAGGTAAATCCTTGGTTCGGTATCGAGCGGGTCTTCGGTGTTTCCGGGGACGCCGAAGAATTCGTCGAAGCCGTGGTGGGTCGGTCCGTCCAGAATCGGCTTGGTGAAATCGACGTCCTGAAAATCAAACTCGTCGGCAGGTTCGCCATGTCCGTCATCGAAATCCATGCCGACATGGTATTTCCCGATAGCGGCGGTGACATAGTCGCTTCTTTTCAGCATCTCGGGAAGGGTGGTCAGGGCGCGGTGAATCATCGGTGGGTTCGGGCCGTGCGGAAGCCAGCCTTGCTTCTTTAGGTAGGACCGGTGTGAGAGCCTTCCCGTGAGCAGAGAATAGCGGGTCGAGCTACACATGGAAGCGGGGGCATGGGCATCCGTAAAGATCATGCTTTGCCTCGCGAACGTCTCTATGTTCGGGGTCTTCAGGGTTTTGGCAATGGCTTTGGTGTTTGGCATCAATCGAACCCCCAAGTATGCGCTGGTATCCCCGATCCCCATGTCGTCGGCCATGAAGATTATGACATTCGGTTTCTTGGGTTGCGCGGAGACCGTGCCGAGCCAAAGCGTTAAGAGAAGAAACCCTTGCAGAAAAAGAAGTGCCAACGCAGTGAAGGTCTTGGTACTTGGGGTCATGGATTGAGACGGAGTTTGGAACAAGGCCGGTCTACCGTTCAGGTTCCGATTTGGGCAACGAGCAAAACAAGGCCGATAATCGCGAAACAAAGAGCGAAGCATATCAGGAAGCCGATGACGTCGTACTTGGTTGGCCTTTGGAATTCGAGGTTGGAATTGGGGAACAACTTGTTTTTGTCGAACCGGTCAGGGTGGGCGTAGCTTTTTTCAATTTCGGCTTCGTCCTTTTCCGGAACCGGGTCGACCGGGGTCTTCAATTTTACGTAAAGGCGATCAAGGGCCTGTTTGTCGTTCGGTTTGGTCAGCAGACTGGCAATGATCATGACAAGGAATGGAGCGATGATTTTGAAAGGAAACTCAAGCGTCTTCAAGGCGGCGTTACTCACCTTGGTCAGGTCCACACCTGGGATTTTTTCGTAAATAAGCATATCGAAGCGGAAGGAACCAAGACCTGTGCTTATGCCTTGTTTCTCTTCCACCCCGCCACTCCAGTAGATGGATTTTCCTCCTCCCGTTTCCGTTTTCACATTGGATTGAACAAGGGAAGGTTCGGTTCGCAAGCTTGGAGCAACGGTTGGGATCAGCCTCGGCAAAACGAAAAAGCTCAGCAGGCAGAACGCCACGGTTATCCACCCCGCCTTGGTCGTGGCCCTTCGCCAATACATACCTACCCAGAAGAGAGCCGCGAAGGTCATGGGTACGACCCAAGTCAGTTCAAGTTGCTTGAACATGTCCAGCATCGTGACCGAAATGATCACGGCTCCCAATACCACTACCCCCCCAGTCACCCGGCCGAGCAAGAGACATTCCTTTTCTCCTGCCTTGGGGTTTACAAAAGGGACGTAGACGTTACGCACGACCAAGGCCGAGCAGACCAGCATATAGCAGTCCACGCTACTCATGAGGGCGGCTAACAGGCAGGCCAGCATGAGACCGACGAGACCAATGCCCAAGGGGCCGAGCAATTCCTTGGTGGCGGCTCCCCATGCCATGTCCGCATCCTTCATCAGGGCCATGTCATCCCCAAACAAAGTAAGAACGATCAGGGCGGTTATGACCCAACCGATGGTGCAAAAGCGCTTGATGAAGTTTCCCGTCACAAGACCGATACGGGCGTCTTGTTCGCTCTTTGCTGTTCCGCCTCCCGTAACGATGAAGTGCGGGGTCAGGGCGATGCCGATCATGTTCATGATCACGATGACCACGATTGCGTAAAGGGGGAATTCGCTGGCTGCGTCTCCACCTATAATCGTGAAGTTGCTAGCGGGCAACTGTTCGTGCATGACGCGGAATCCATCGGTCCAGGAATCCCCCGGGGAACCAAATTTTTCAACGACCGCCTGCAAACCGAAGGGGATCAGCAGTACGGACAGCAGAATGATACACAAACCCTGGATGAGATCGGTCCAGTAAGCGGCCGCGATCCCACCGAGTACCCCATATAACGCCACGACGATGGCTACGATCGGGACCAGGACGTATTCGGTTTGCACCCCGAAAAGTTCGGGACCTACCAGTGGAACGGAGACCTTTCCAATCGCGGTGAAGAGCATCGCTCCGTAGACCATGTAGTAAAAACATCCGAAAATTGCGTAGGCCACGCCCATTTGTTTCGACTGGTAGCGTTCCACGAACCAGTCTCCGAGAGTGAGACAACGCATCCGTCGATACCAAACGGCGCTTATCCAGTACATGGGCGTAACGAACAGCCAGTACATTACCCCCCACATGCCGCTCATGCCACTGGCGAAAGTTCCCCGCGCTGTGTTCACCGGATCGGCTGAACCCGTTCCTGCTCCAAAGGCTGCGAAGGTCTGAAAGAGTTTCCCGAAACGCCGCCCGCCCATGAAATAGTCTTCCTGTCCTTTCACGCGCTTCATGGCCCAAATTCCTATGGCCGCCATGCCGGCGAAATAACCGAAGAGCACAATGTAATCTATCGTTTCCATAAATGTATGTAACGAATTCGTTTCAGAAAGGACTTCTTTGGCAACGAAAAAGGGTTTGCAGCCCTCTTTTTTGGCAAGGATGCGCATTGAGGGGGCCGCGGCTTTACCAAAAATGCATTGACTTGAATGAAGCGCGAAAGGTTAGATCATAAAATGAATTTGACCGTTCCTGTTCTCTGTTTCCTCTTCCAGCTTTAAGCAAATTGTGAAGAATCTCCTCAAGTCCATCGGCCCGGCCATTGTGGTCGCCGCAGTCGTTCTCGGGCCCGGTTCGATTCTGACTAGCTCGAAGGTGGGGGCTAGCTTCGGATTGCTTGGGGTGCCCGTGATCATCTGCTCGACAATCCTTATGATCGCGATGGTGGCTCTGGCTGCCCGGATCGGGGTGGTCTACGAGGGCAGTCCATGCGATGAACTTGCTGCGCGCTTGGGTCGGCCAGTGGCCATTGCCATAGGAGCCATTCTCTTCACCTTGATCGCATTCTTTCAGTCTTCGAACAATATTGCATTGATTGGGGGCCTTGAGCCCATGTTTGGGAATGAACCACTGAGCCTTGGGGCAAAATGCGCTCTTTTGCTTGCCGTAAACGGACTTCTCATCACGAGCCTGTACAAACTGAGGAACCTTTATGGTTCAGTGGAGCAATTCATGAAGCTCCTTGTCGGCCTGATGGCCTTGGCTTTTCTCATTAACTTCCTCGTGATTTTTAGCCAACCGCGTGGTTACGAGCCCGTTGCCAGCGTTGAGTCCCGAGATTGGATTCCGCTGCTAGGCATGATTGCCACGACCTTCTCGGTTGCAGGGGCTTTTTATCAGGCTTATCTGGTTAAGGAGAAAGGGTGGGGCTTGGGCGAAGCCCGCAAGGGAGTCCTCGATTCAATGGTCAGTATTTCCATTCTCGGACTGACGACCTGCATAATCCTTGTGACCGCCTGGAGATGTTTTCATTCCCATCCGGACGCTGTAACTCTTGCTTCGGTCGGTGACGTCGCCCGTCAGTTGGAACCGCTTTTCGGCTCTGCGGCGAAGATCATCTTTTGCACCGGTATTCTTGCCGGTGCCTTGAGCTCCTTCTTGGTCAACGCGATGATCGGTGGAACCGTAATGTCGGACGGACTGGGAAAAGGATACCGGCTCGAGGACCGCTGGCCGCTTCATCTTACCACGGTTGCCCTGCTGGTGGGAATGCTGGTGGGAATGGCTGCCTTGGCAAAGGAGGGTAGCACGGTCTTGCTTATCACGCTGGCCCAAGCCTTTACCGTCATCGGAATCCCGGCTCTCGCCCTTGCCCTTGTCTATTTGGGCACCCGTAAAGACCTGAAGGGGGAAAGAAAGGTGCCCAAGCCGATCCTTGGTTTGGCGGTTCTGGGTTTTTTGGTGTCCTGTGTTCTGGCCTGTCTTACGGCACGGAAGGTATGGGATAAATTTTACCCGCCGGATAAATCCGTTGCCTGGTCATCGGATCAACCGGAAAAGAAAAGCGCAATGGGATAAATATTCTTTGAACCCGTAAGTCTTATTAACTTGGACAAGCCTACGGCAATCGGGTCGAATGGCAAAATCATGAACACGGAAATTTTTTCAACCAAGCAAGAGATGGGCGCGGCGGCCGCCGCTCATGGAATATCCAAGTTGCAGGCAGCTCTGAGCGCAAAAGGTTCCGCCTCCTTCATCGTGGCCACGGGGGCGTCCCAGTTAGAGACCTTGGCGGAATTGGCCAAGGCGGATTTGCCTTGGAACAAGATGACGGGTTTTCATCTCGACGAGTACGTCGGGCTCCCGATCTCTCATGATGCATCCTTCCGGAAGTACCTATGGGAACGTTTCGTGAGCAAACTGTCTCTCCCGCTCGCGGCCTTTCACTTTCTTGATGGAGAAGGTGATCCTGAGGGCGAATGCCGACGGGCGAGCGCCCTTATAGAGGAAACTACGATCGACGTTGCGTTTGTGGGAATTGGCGAAAACGGGCATCTGGCCTTTAATGATCCACCGGCGGATTTCGAAACCGAACGTCCATATATGCTGGTCGATCTGGACGAGGCTTGCCGGCAACAACAATTCGGCGAGGGCTGGTTTCCCGATTTTGACTCCGTCCCGAAGAGAGCCATTTCCATGTCCGTTCGTCAAATCATGAAGAGCGACGCAATTGTTTGCACCGTTCCCGACGAGCGCAAGGCCGAGGCCGTGAAAAACGCAACCCAGGGAACCATTACTCCGGAGGTGCCGGCTTCCATTCTCCAAGAACATCCCGATTGCCATCTTTTTCTGGATGCGTCCGCCGCTTCCCTGACGTGAAACCTTTTGACCTGCAGGTAAACGGTTACGCAGGTACTGATTTCTGCTCCTCAACCCTTGACGCAGAGCAACTTCACGTCGCTTGCCGGGCTTTGGCAGACGATGGGGCGGATGGCGTCCTCGCCACCTTTATCACCGACGACCTAAGAAGTCTCAAGGCCAAGCTTTCGAACTTGGTTCGCTTGCGGGAGGAGGACGAACTGGCCAGACAGGTGATTACCGGGTTTCATGTCGAAGGACCGTTTCTCAATCCTGAGCTAGGCTATGTCGGGGCACACGAACCTGAGCTCGTTCGTCCCGCTTGCCTGGAAGATGCCCAAGGCATTCTGGAGGCTGGCGAGGGACTGGTGAAACTGCTTACGCTCGCGCCCGAGCAGGATTCCGGAGGCGTCGTCACGAAGTTTCTCGTCGAAGCGGGGGTGGTCGTTTCGGCAGGGCATTGCGATCCTTCCCTCGCTCAGTTAAAGGCGGCGATTGACGGTGGTTTGAGTATGGTTACCCACTTCGGCAATGGTTGTCCGGTTGAGCTTTCCCGCCACGATAACATTCTGCAGCGTTTTCTTTCTTTGCGCGAACACCTTTGGTTCTGCTTCATCCCCGACGGGGTGCACGTCGATTTTTTCGCCCTGAAAAATTACTTGGATTTAGTGGGGGTCGACCGTTCGATCATGACCACCGATGCCATTTCCGCAGCCACCCTTGGACCGGGTATGCATGAAATCTCAGGCATTTCGGTTGAGGTCGACGAGGATGGGGTTGCCCGCCGTCCCGGCTCGGCTAACCTTGCTGGTTCCACCAGTACGATGCCAAGAATCCTCCACAACCTTTCTCTAGAACTTGGGCTGAGCAAGGAGGAGATAGTCAAACTCGTGGATCGCAACCCAAGAAGCGCCTTGGGTCTTTGACTATCGCCAGAAGCTTATTTCCTTTTTTGGGAGTAGAGCCATTCCCACATTTCCTTGGAATTCCATGCATCGGTCCAGGAATTGTGCCCGCGTCCCTTAATCTCCGAATACTTCGGGTTTCCGCCAGCTTTCTTGATTGCCTCGATCATATCCCGCGAACGGCTGGGCTTGATCACGCGATCCTTGTCTCCGTGCCATGCCCAAACCGGAAGCCCCTTGAGCTTTTCCCCGAAACTCTTGTCTCCACCTCCGCAGATGGGAACGGCGGCGGCAAAGAAATCGGGCCTTCGTTGGATCGCATCCCAAGTGCCGTAACCGCCCATGGACAGACCCATTACGTAGATGCGGTTGGGATCGACTTGATTCTTCTTGTCGGCGACGTAGGCATCGAGCGCCTCGAAGGCCATGCGCATGGAATCCGAAACCTTCGGCATCTTGTGCCCCAAGAGACTCCAGTGAACGTCGACCCACCGCTCGCCTTTGGGGACTTGTCCGGCAAAGACGTGTGAACCCCGCTTACTCATCAAGCCGGCCTTGTCAAATGCTCCGATTCCACCGGCATCCACCAACTGACCTTTATTGTCATTGCCGCGTCCACCGGCCCCATGAAAAAACACGAGAAGGGGGTACTTGGTTCCCTTTTCCATTTTTGAAGGGGAAGAGTGCCTGTAGAGAAAAGTACCCTGAGTCGGGCTTTTCCAAGTTGCGGCAACGTAGGGGGACATGAGTTCCTGCATACTCTTGGCTTTAGCAATCGGGGGCGCGATGAATAATATTATGGCGAGGGCCGAAAGGGATTTCATTTGGCAAGGGATCGAGTGGTTGTGAGTAAAAAACCTGTTCATGGAGCGAAAGTTACCGTGGTATTGGTTTTCCGAAAATCTGCATCTCGTGAATGGACCAATACAATCCACTCACTCTTCCGGTCTGGGTGATTTTCAGATACTTTGCTTCCGTTGTAGGGAAGGAGATGTCTGTAACGGGGTGCTTGCCCACGCCGATAGCCAAGGGCTCCGACCATTTTTTGCCATCGACGGATGATTCCACTTGGTAACCTCGGGGGTAATCGCGCGTGGAATTTTTCGAGTCAAGTTGGATGCGGTTGACCTTGGAAACCGTGGGTAATTCGACCTGTACCCACATGCCCGGAACTTGAGAAGCACCGGTATCGTAGCGGCTCTTTCCGTTTCCGTCCACGCATCCTCCTAGCTTTTCGCTTCCGTGACTCGCAGTGAGTTTCCATTTTTTACGGTTCGGCATAAGAGGAGGTTCGAGTTCTTCCAGCTCGGCTTCCGTCCAAGGCAGAAGGCGATCGCCCGATTCCTTGCGGATGCCGGCCACGAATTCCTTGGTAATGGGACCGCCTTTGTTCCCAAAGCTATTTCTGACATAGGTCGTGATTGCGGCGATCCATTCGTCGTCGTTGGTCCCCAAGGGTAGCATTTGTCCCGGGTAGGTCTTGCCATCGAGCTCGCCCGTCTGGCCATGCAGTACGGTTCGCACTAAGCTACCACCCGAGCCAAGCACACGGGGTGACTTCGGTAGGGGCGGCGCCAAGGTTACGCCAGGTTGACCAACCATGGGGGTACCCTTGCCATCGTTGCCATGACAGGCAAAGCAAAGTTGCTTATAGATTACGGCACCGGTTTCCATCTGCTTGCCGAAATGGGCGTCCATCTTGCGCTGCTTCGCCAAGCGGGCCCGTTCCTGAGCGAGCTTAGCACGATTTCCGGCAATGCTCTTGAGAATAGGTTTGTCGATGTGTTTCTCGATGAGGTTGTCCTGAATGCCTGCAAGAACCTCGGAGCCCGTGGCACCGCTATAGGCGATCGAGTTGATGGTTTGAAGGGCGACATCGGTATGGGGGTCCTTCTCCAATACCTGGAATGCAGTCTCGAGAGCTTTGTTTCCATCCGAGAGAAAGGGCTCGCTCACGCGCACCGCCGTCATCCGCACGCGATGATCGTTGTCCGACAATTTCTCGACGATCAATTTGGGGTCTACTGCATCCATTCCCTCCAGTGTCCAAAGGGCATGGACTCGTCCGAGGGCGGATTTTCCGGAACGGGCAAGTTTTTCAAGCTCGGGAACAACGGACTTTCCGTCCTTGCGCAGGATGATCAGTTTTTGGGCAGTATCGCGCCACCAACCGTTCGGATGGGACAGGTGGCTGACGAGTTCCTTGGCCGATTGCCCGAGCATGCTTGGTTGCGGTCCGAGCTTGTGGTCCTTGTGCACGAGTCGGTAGATTCTTCCCTTGCCGACGTTCTTGTCGATTTCCCACTTGTCGATTATGCCTCGGAGGTAACTCCCACTGCGGGTCCAATTGCCCTGTTGGATGATGCCGCGATGCATATCGATGAAGAACATCGTTCCATCGGGTGCAGTCTCTGCTCCGAGAGGGCGGAAGTTAATGTCCTTCGAGCGCATGAATTCACTCCCTGGCGTAGCGTTTCTCAGGACGCTCAATCCATCCTTGCGATCGACTTTGGCCCGACGGATGAGCCGACCGACCGGTTCGGGGATGAAGAGGTTCCCGTAAAGTTCCTCGGGCAAGCGGTCCCCTCGGTAAATTCCTTGTCCGGCGCAACCGGTGAAGACGTTGAGTCCACCGTTTGAACCGACCCGGCGTCGACCACCCTGGACGTCTGGCACGGCTGCTATGGGGAAAACGGAACGGAAATTTGCTTCGGTTTGACCGGATACGTCAAACATTCCATAAGCCGGGGGTTGTTGAAAGAAGAAGGCAGGGTTTTCTCCTCCACCGGATGAATAATATAGGCGCCCGTCATCATCTTGGGTCAGTCCCCACTGACCACCGCCTCGGGGAAGTTTTTGCGTCTCGAACTTCCCGTTTACGTATCGGTAGCGAACGTTTTGATAGGTCAGGTAGATCCAATTGTCGAGGGCCCAGATCAAGCCGCTTGGCTGGTGTTCCATATTGCCCCCGCGCTTTCCTCCCTCGAAAACCTTGATTTTCTCATCCGCGACGCCGTCCCCGTTCGAATCTCGATAGTTCCATAGGTCCAGGGTGTTGGTTACGCCTACCATGACCCGGTCGTCCAAAGGCAGGACCATCCGCGGCAGAAGCAAATTATCGATGAATATGGTGCTCTTGTCATAGATGCCGTCACCGTTCGTATCCTCATGGCGGGAAATCCTGCTTTTGGGAGTTTGTTCGTCGGTGGCGTCCGCTGTTTGCATGTAGGTTCTCATCTCCACGACGTAGAGTACGCCGTCACCGTCCCAAGCCATGGCGACGGGTTCTTCGATTTGCGGTTCGCTCAGTACGAGCTCGAGAGAGTACCCGTCAGGTAGCTCTATCGATTTTCTGGCATCTTCAATCGAAAGAAAGCCTTTTTGATAGATTTTATCTCCCGGTTCCGCCAAGCAGAGCCCGAAGTAACCGAGGAAGAGGAATAAAACAGAAAGAAATGTGCGCGTTCTCATGGAGACAAGTTAAGGAGAAGTGGATCTTTGACAAAAGCAAATTCCTGTTTGAAGCAAATTTTCCTGATGACAACCTGCGGCAAGTCATGGGATTTGCCCTAGGTTGCTTTAGGTCTTGAATCAAATCAAAATGCTTTCATTACTTGTTGAATGAGCAATCTGGTAGAAGAATCTCTTGAGAAGTTACGGGCGCTGGGGTTGCGGGTTACGGATCAACGTCGGGCGATTCTTTCGGCTTTGGTCCGTTCGGAAGCTCCCAAGTCAGCCGAGGAAACCCATGCCGCTCTTCCTGTGGATACTTGTGATCCGGTCACTGCATACCGTTGCCTCGAGCAGTTTGAAAAGGCAGGCGTCGTGGAGCGGGGAGTGCGCGAAAACGGAACCAAGGTTTATTGCCTAAGCCATGGCCATGAGCACCATCACCACCTGACTTGCAGAAAGTGCGGAATTGCGGAAAAAATCGACCTTTGCATGGGCCCTGAATTGGAAAAAGCGGCCGAGGGTTTCGGGTACACCGAGGTTTCCCACGTGATGGAAGTCTTCGGCCTTTGTCCGTCTTGCGCCTGAGGTTTCTTGGTTGATTCCTTATTGTGAAATGAGATTATTCTAGAAATGAAAAAAGTAAGGATCGGTATCGTAGGCATGGGAAACATGGGGCGTTTCCATGCTCAGGACTTGCTGGATGGCAAGGTGGATGGTGGCGAGCTTGTCGCGGTAGCCAGTACCTCGCCAGAGAAGTTGAAGGAGTATGGCGAGCAAGGATTGAAGGTTTTCGATGGCGGAGAGGAAATGATCCAATCCGGAGAGATCGATGCAATTGTCATCGCTACCCCTCATTATCAGCACGTTTCCTTGGGTATGCAGGCTCTCGATGCCGGCTTGCACCTCATGGTGGAAAAGCCGATAGCGGCTCACAAGGCTGATGCCGAGCGCTTGATAGCCAAGGCCAAGGAAAAGGAAGACTTGGTTTTTGCCGGGATGTTTCAACTTCGGGTGGAACCACGCTACCGCAAGATCAAGGAATTGGTCGAGGCAGGCGAGCTTGGGCAACTCATGCGCGTAGTTTGGATTATGACCGATTGGTTCCGTTCCGATGCCTATTACCAGAGTGGAGGGTGGCGGGCGACTTGGAAGGGAGAAGGCGGAGGTGTGCTGCTCAACCAGTGCCTTCACCAATTGGATGCAATGCAGTGGATGGTTGGCATGCCTAGCAAGGTGAATAGCCAGGTGGGAATCGGTAAGTGGCATGACATCGAGGTGGAGGATGACGTTTCCTGCTATATGGAATTTCCCCATGGGGCTTCGGGTCTGTTTCTTACTTCCACTGGGGAGACTCCAGGCAGTAACCGCTTGGAGATTTCGGGAACCAAGGGTCGGTTGCTTTTGGAGAACGACCGTCTTGTCTTCACCCGAAACGCCGTTCCTTCGGACGAGTGGTGCAAGACTTCCAAGATCGGGTTCAAGCAACCCGAGACAACGGTCGAGGAGCTCGATATCCCCGGCGCTGAAGCGCCTCATTCCATCTTGATGACGAATTTTACGAATGCGATCCTCAAGGGCGAGGACCTGATTGCCCCGGGGGAAGAGGGGCTTGGTTCGGTCGAATTGGCCAACGCGATGCTTTTCTCAGGACTTTTGGAAGGTCCGCTGGAGTTGCCGATGGATGGGGTGGCGTGGGAAGATAAACTGAACGAATTGATAGCCGGTTCCACTCATGAGAAAAAGGTTGTCGAATTGTCCGGAGATGATTTTTCTGCTTCCTTTCGCCGTTAACCCGAAATACTTACTTTAACCCTTTTTAGCCATGCCCTTTCGATTCACTGGATTCGCCGATGAGGCGGAAAAAACCCTTGCCGGTCAAATTTCAACGCTCAGGGAGGTTGGTTGGTCCGCGATCGAGCTTCGATTGATTGATGGGAAGAACGTTTGCGATCAGTCTTCCGAGGAGTGGGATCAAACGCTAGCAAGCCTCCAGGGCGAAGGGATTGAAATCGTGGGGTTCGGTGGACAGATTGGGAACTGGGCACGCCCGGTGACGACCGATTTCCAGGTGGATCTGGATGAAATTCGTAGGGTTGCGCCCAGAATGCGTCAGGCAAACTGCAAGTTTCTAAGAATCATGTCCTATCCGAACGATACCGAGTCTCCGCTTGCCAAGGAAGCTTGGAAAAACGAGGTGGTCAGAAGATTGAAGGAGTTGTGTTTGATTGCCGAGGGGGAGGGTATCGTGCTGGCCCATGAGAATTGCAATGGTTATGGAGACAACCCCGAGGGTTACCTGGAATTGGTGGAGAGCGTCGGAAGCCCTGCCTTGCAGTTGATTCTGGATACTGGTAACAACAGCCTGCACGACAATGACGTGGAGGTCACCTGGAACTACTATGAGGCCTGTCGCGATCAAATTACGCACGTTCACGTAAAGTGCGCCAAACCCGGGCCTGATGGTGGAGATTACGTAACCTGCCATGCCGATGAAGATCCCGTGCAGGAGAGAATTTTTAGGGATTTGGAAGCAACTGGCTATGATGGCTGGCTTTCAATCGAACCTCATATCAAAGCTGCCATCCATGCGGGCAAGGACGTTGATGATTCAGGGGAGGGCCGGGCTGTCTGGGTTGAATTTGCAAAGAGATTGGAATCGCTGGTGTCGAAAATTTAAATCTCCTAACTATTGGCATTACTTTCTTGCTTTGCGGTTGGCAAACCTTTCACTTTGTAGTTTCCCCAAATTTAATTCGCTATGAAAATCCTTACCCTTGCATGCTTTGCCTTTCACCTTCTATTTGCGTCTTTTGCGTTTGCGGATGACGAGGAGAAAAAGATTACAGAGGCAATGCCTTCCAAGCCAACCGCCAAGCCCAAGAAAAGCCACAAGGTATTGGTCTATTCCAAACCCAGCGGCTTTCGTCATGGTTCCATACCGACGGGCATTAAGGCGCTTCGGGTCATGGCTGAGAAAACCAAGGCTTTCGAGGCGACCTTTACGCTTGAAACTACCGAGTTCACGAAGGAAGGTCTCGCGAAATACGACATGATCATCTTTAACAACTGCACGCATGTGCAGAAGGCTTTCAAGGAACAGTCCCAACGCGATGCGATTCTCGGATTTATCAAGTCGGGCAAGGCCTTTGCCGGTTTCCATTCGGCTTCGGACGGAGGTATGCCTCAGTGGCAGGAGTACACCGATATGATTGGCGGCTGTTTTGCCGGACACCCTTGGGGAGCCGGAGGCAAGTGGCCTTTCTTTTTGGAAGATGCCAAGCATCCGGTCAACCAAGCCTTCAAGGGCAAGGAGTTTACGTTTTCCGATGAGATTTACCAGTACAAGAGTTACGACCGTTCCAATCTCCGGATCTTGGTTGGATTGGACGCCGTCAAGAGTGGGAAGAAGGGAAACTCCAAAACAAATGACTATCCTGTTTCCTGGGTTCGCTCCTACGGCAAGGGTAAGATTTTCTATTCCAATTTCGGTCACAACAAGGCGACCTGGTGGACCCCCTACATGTTACAGCATTTTCTAGACGGTATCCAATGGGCCCTCGGTGACGTTGACGGTCCGTCCGAATCAATTCCTCAGTCAAAAAATTCAAAATAACCTTCCTAACTTATATAACCAAACCCAATACATTCCTTATGAAAGAACAAGAAATCGTTAGTCGCAGAAGTTTTATCGGTTCGACCGCTTTGGCTGGAGCCGCCGCCAGTTTTCCCTATGTGGCGAAGGGCGAAGCCCTCAAGAGCGATACCATTCGCGTTGCCGCTATCGGACTTGGCGGAAGAGGTTCCGGGGCAATTGATCAAATCCTAAGCGCCCCCAAAGACTTGGAGAAAAGCAAGGGAATCAAGTGCAACACCAAGCTCGTTGCCGTTGCCGATGCTTTTGCGGATGGACAAAAAGTCCAGCAACGACTCGCAGGTTTCAAGAAGAAGTTTGGCGAAGACCGCGTGGACGTGGAAGGCAAGATCTTCAACGGATTGGATGCTTACAAGCAGGCGATTGACAGCGGAGTCGACATGGTGGTCATCGCCACCCCTCCAGGTTTCAAGCCCCAGCAGTTCGAATATGCCATCAACCAGGGAAAGAAAGTTTTCATGGAGAAGCCAGTGGCAAGTGACGTTACTGGAGTGAACCGGGTTTTGGCCGCGGCCAAAAAGGCAAAGGAAAAGGGGCTCTCGGTCGGCATTGGGCTACAGCGTCGTCACGAGGAGCGTTACATTGATTGCGTCAAACGTCTTCAGGACGGAGCGATAGGCGATATCAACCTGTTGCGCGTTTATTGGAACGGAGGAGGAATTTGGCATCGCCCGAAGCAGGATGGAATGACCGAGATGGAGTATCAGGTAAACAACTGGTATCACTTCACCTGGGCATCCGGAGACCAAATTTGCGAGCAGCATATTCACAACCTCGACGTCGGTTGCTGGATCAAGGGAGGTTTCCCGGTCAAGGCAAACGGAATGGGGGGTAGCGAAATGCGCATGGGCGGTGATCGTTCCTTGTCACAGATTTTCGACCATACCTTCGTCGAGTACACTTTTGAGGACGGCAGCAAGATGTACAGTCAGGGTCGACATCTCAAGGGAGGATGGAGTCATGTTGCCGAGTATGCCCACGGCTCCAAAGGCACCTCTAAGATTGCTTCTCACATCGAACCCTTTGAAGGCCATGGCGACCCCATGAGAATCCGAGGAGCCGGAGGAGGTCACTATCAGGAGCAAAAGGACTTGATCGAGAACCTTCACAAGGGAGGCTATTACAACGAGGCCGAGTACGGAGCAATGAGTACCTTTACGGCGATTCTCGGACGCGAAGCCTGCTACTCGGGCAAGGAGATCGATGCAGCCAAGCTTCTCAAGGACGGAAGGGAATATGCTCCCGGTATCGATAACTACACATACAAGACCAAGCCACCGGTCGTTCCTAATGCGGACGGTCTTTATCCGGTTCCCGCCCCGGGCAAGTACAATCCGTTTGCCTGATCTAGCTGACCGAAACTCAAAGAAAGCCTTTCTACACAAAGGCGCTTCGTTTTTGGTTTTTTTACCAGTCCTTCCTGATTCGGTAGATTCGCAAGGGCAGGACTTGTGCTTTCCTAGGCCCTTGACAGCTTTGCATCCAAGGGCGAAAGACCTGAGAACTTTGTGTGATTAACCCAAATATAAATTCAAGATGATCCTGTCCGACACATCTATATTATCAGCTATCGAAGAAGGCGATATCGTGATCGAGCCTTATGATCGCGCTTGTTTGGGGACGAATAGTTATGACGTTCACCTGTCTCCATTTCTCGCTTGTTACGTGGACGAGGTGATTGACGCGAAAAAGCATAACCAAGTGGAGCGTTTTCAGATTTCGGATGATGGGATCGTGCTCCATCCGGGCAGAACCTACTTGGGCTCAACCGTTGAATATACGGAAACCCGACGTTACGTTCCTTTTCTCGAGGGAAAATCGAGTGTCGGGAGACTGGGCATTGACATTCATGCAACTGCAGGAAAAGGAGACGTAGGATTTTGCAACCATTGGACTCTTGAGATTTCGGTTTCCCAACCGGTCCGTGTTTATGCCGGTATGCCGATTGGACAACTGATTTATTTCTTGGTGGAGGGTGACGTGGACGTCGACTACGCAAGCAAGGCTTCGGCAAAATATAACCAGCGTACCCCCGAGCCAGTCGAATCAATGATGTGGAAAAATAACTTTTAGAGTATTGGAAGAGCCTCTCCATCGTGAAATCCTAGAGGACCACGCGCGTTCTCCCAGCCATCAATCACCCCTCGAAAGACCGACGAAGGAATCGTTGTGGACGAGTCCCAAGAGCGGAAACTTTTGCTCGGTATCAATCTGTTCCGAAGACGAACGGATCGGGCAGATCCAAGCCAAGGCCCAGGGTTCTGCACTTGCCGTTGCTTCTGCCTCGCTCATGGCTTCTTCGGTCGTGGGCTTGGCGCATGGCGATGCCTTCTCCTTGGCTGAGTCGGTGATTGGGTTTCTCGAGAAGGGCAAGGAAGTAATCCTGCCAGGAGACTTGGTGGTGTACGAATCCATTGCCCGTTTTCCCGAAAGGCATGATTGCACCATGCTTGCCTGGCGGGCTTTGCTTCTGGCGCTGAAACCCTAGAACGATCTTCCGTAGCCTCTGCCTTTTTGCCTGAATTGATTCCATCCGGTCTGTCGTTGCCGGTAGGATGAGTGTGCATTGTGCAATTCGTATTGTGACTCAGGCAGTTCCTTGAGAAAACGGCTTTGCATAAGGCGGACCGGAGTTCCTTTTTGATTTGATAGCATGGGAAAGACAAGATGCAACGAACGTTCCGCACGGGTGGTCGCAACGTAAAACAAGCGCCTTTCCTCTTCCAGGTCACTTTCACCGTCAATCGCACGCTTGTTTGGAAAAAGACCATCTGCTAGCCCAATGATGAAGACATGCGGAAACTCCAAGCCCTTGGATTGATGAATGGTTGAGAGACGCAGGCAACTTTCGCCTTTTCGGACTACGCGGTCACCCGATTCCGAACTCAACAGCACGAGTTGGGAAAGCATTTCGTGAAGGTTTTCATGCTTGCTTGCAAAGTCGACCAAGCTCTCGAGATCTTCTTCCCTCCTTGGCCAATTCTCATAAGTGGCCCGCAAGTATTCCGAATACCAACCGTTGATAGCCTCGTCGACAACCTTGGTTGGAGTTGCGTTGCCCGCCAGGCTATCAATGGATTGGAGGGTTTCCACCAGAGCATTCCAATCCTCCTTCGCGTCAGTCGGCACCTTTTTCACGAGTTCGGGCTGCCCGAGCGCATCCGTTATTCTTATGCTTTGTTCGCCCGAGATTTTTTCAGCCATCCGCAGGAGTTTGGACGCAGTCTTGTCCCCTATCTTCGGAAGCAAGCAGGCGAAGCGCACGAAAGCAGTCAAGTCCTTGGGGTTCGCCACAAAACGGATCTGGGCGACCAGGTCCTTTACGTGAGCTTGCTCGAAAAACCTGAGCCCGCTGGTTATGACGAAGGGCAACCCCCGGCGCGAAAGTTCGACCTGCAACTCCATAGCGTGGTAGTGGGCCCGGTAGAGGATGGCGATGTCGTCGTACCGGGCACCGCTGTCGACGAGTTGTTCGACTTTTGCCAAGATGAAATCAGCTTGTTGATAACCATCCATCGTCGGGACGACAACGGGAAGTCCTTGATGGGGGCACGAGGGCCTGAGAATTTTGGAATAACTGCTTTCCTCCGCCCGGTTGTCGAGTATGCAGTTTGCCAACTTGAGGATTTCCGGGGAACTGCGGTAGTTTGTCTCGATTTTGAATATTTTAGTGTTGGGGTGTTTTTCGGGAAAACCCATGATTTGATCAAGATCGGCTCCGCGCCAGGTGTAGATGCATTGAGCGTCGTCACCCACTGCCATAATTTGATGATGAACCCCGATTTTGTCCACGATTTGAGCTTGTAGGGAATTCACGTCCTGATACTCATCGACGAGTATGTGTGAAAACCTATTTTGATAGTACTGAGCGGCCTCCTGATTATTGGATAGCACGTCCAGGCAATACACAAGAAGGTCATCGTAGTCAGCCAGGCCTCGCTCTAGCTTAACGTCTTGGTATTCCCGGGCAAAATCGTCTATTTTCGCCAAAAGCTCGGTATTTGATGGGTAACGACCCTTGGCAATCTGTTCGACGGGCTCCATGATGTTACGGGCGTAACTGATCAAGCCCTTGATTGGCTTGGCCTTCGGGTTTTCCTTCGTTTTGAAAAAGGCCGGATCCAATTCCCTGATGATTTCGTTGAGCAAGGAATCGGAATCACCATCGTCCAGGATGGTGAAGTTTCTGGGTAATCCGATCGACTCCCCGTACAAACGCAGAATTTGTCCTCCGACGCTATGAAAGGTGCCGCCTAGAAACCTGTGAGCCCCCACACCCGTCAGTTCCTCGACCCGGTCGAGCATTTGCTTGGAGGCCTTGTTGGTAAAGGTTAGCAATAAGATTGCCTCCGGGCTTACACCTTGAGTCAAGAGGTAGGCTACCCGGTAGGTCAAGGTCCGGGTCTTGCCCGATCCCGCGCCTGCCAGAACGAGAGCTGGTCCGTCGGGAGCTGTTACCGCCTGAAACTGGTCGGCGTTCAGTTCGGTCTTGAAATCGATCTCCGGGGTCGATTTGACGGGTGGCGGAGATCCGAACATATCTTCTTCTTCATCTTCGTAGTCGTACACGTTTGCTACCTTTCTCCTAAAGAGACAAATCGAGCAAGCGTATTCAGTCGAGGTTCGTCTGCAACGGCGCCAAATGATCCCGATGAACGACCTCGGGCCTGTTTCTTCCCGGAAAAGCATCAAGCACTTCCGAGTTGGTCTTCCCTTGTATGAGAAGCAATTCCTCCTTGGAAAACCGGGTTATTCCACGGGCGATCGTTTTCCCCGATGGGTTGACGATTTCCACAACCTCAGCCTTGCCAAAGTCCCCGGACACTTCACTCAAGCCACGGGCAAGCAAGCTACCCCCGTTCAGGAGAATGGCTTCGCATGCGCCTTCGTCAATATGCAGGCTTCCTTTGGGCGAAGGGAAAAAGGCAAGCCACTTCTTCCTCTCATTCAGTTCGAGTCCGCATGGAGCAAAGAAAGTGCCTTCCGCTTGGCCATTTACGATCTTACCAAGTTCTTGGGGTTTTTCGCCGCTTCCTATGAATGCGGCGCATCCCGATTTGGTCGCAATGTTCGCCGCCTCGATCTTGGTCGTCATTCCACCCACCGCCGTTGGACTGTTCGTTCCTTGAGCCATTTGCTCGATGGAAGGTGTGATTTCGGCTACGAACGGGACGAGATCACCGACGTCCGGGTGCGTCATCAGACCTCTTGCGGTTGAAAGGATAACCAGAAGCTCGGCTTTTCCAAGGGATGCAAGCAGGGCGGAAAGTACGTCGTTATCCCCAAACTTAATCTCTTCGTCGCTTACGGAGTCGTTCTCATTGACGACCGGAACGACGTTTTGTTCAAGGAGGGCGGAGAGAGTCTCTTGAACTTTTTGCGAGCGATCCCTGCTTTTGAAGTCTTCGCGGGTAAGCAGGACTTGCGAGGCAACAAGGCCCACGCTTTCGAATGCTTTGCTCCAGGCGTTCATGAGAAGGCATTGACCGACGGATGCGCAGGCCCGAAGAAGGGAAAGGTCTTTGGGGCGTTCGCTAATTCCGAGCTTCCCCATCCCTAGACCGACCGAACCTGAGCTAACGAGAATGGTTTCTATTCCGGAAGCCCGCAAATCAACAATTCCCTGAGCAAGGTTGATCATTCGATCCGAATGAATTCGACCCTCCCCGGCAGAAAGAATTCCCGTCCCCAATTTGACCACTATTTTCTTCAATCAGTCCTCCCGGTCTTTTTATGTTAACCTTGTTATCCGAGAGCGATTTGCCGGGGAAGCATCCATGCCCGGAGATATCAAACCTTGCGAAGGTCTTCTTCCTTGTCGGCCAACGCTTGGTTGATCTGGTTTACGCAACCATCCGTATTTTTCTGAACGTCCTTTTCCCCGCGCTTGAAATCATCTTCGGGTAGACCTTCCTTCTGTGCATTCTTTAGCGCGTCCATAGCGTCTTTGCGGGACGCCCGGACACCAATCCGACCTTGTTCTGCGAAGCCTTGAGCCATCTTGCATAGCTCCTCCCTGCGCTCACCGCTCAGCTCGGGGATGGGCAGGCGGATGAGTTCACCGGTTACGACGGGGTTGATCCCAATCTTGGCTTCGATCAGGGCTTTTTCGATTGGCCCAACCGTGGTTTTATCCCAAGGCTGAATTTGAATGGTGCGGGCATCGGGTGTCGTAATGGCCGCTACGTCTCTAAGCTTCATGTTTGAACCGTAAACGTCGACGTTTACGCTTTCCACCATTGAGGTGTTTGCCTTCCCGGTGTGAAGGGATGCAAACTCATGCAGGACGTGGTCTACGGATTTTTGCATCTCCCGCTCCATGTCATCAAATATATCTTTAGTTTCCATAACGTGTCCTGTTGTAATGATTAGCGTCTATTTTCCTGAGCTATGTTGAAATTCCGTCAAAGTTTCTCGAATTAAGATACGATCGTTCCAATGCTCTGCTTGCAAACTGCAGTTCGAATCGAGTGCTTTTGCTGGAGGTCGAAAACCAAAATGGGCATGCCGTTGTCCATGCAAAGCGAAAAGGCGGTGGAATCCATTACCGAAAGTCTTTTTTCCAAGCATTCCATGTAGGTAAGGCTGTCAAATTTCGTTGCATCCTCGTGCTTGTGCGGGTCCTTGTCGTAAATACCGTCAACCTTCGTGGCTTTGAGAATGACCTCTGCAGAAATCTCGCTTGCCCGCAAGGCGGCGGCGGTATCGGTGGAGAAATATGGATTGCCGGTTCCGGCTACAAAAATTACGATTCTTCCTCTTTCCAAGTGTCGGATCGCTCTTCTTTGAATGTAGGGTTCGGCAAGCTTGTCCATCGGAATGGCACTTTGGACTCGAACGACAGCGCCCATTTTCTCAAGCCTGTCCATAAGGGCGAGACCGTTAATTACGGTTGCAAGCATTCCCATCGAGTCTCCGGTTGTTCGGTCGATGCCTTTGTCGCTTCCCTGCAACCCCCGAAAGATATTTCCACCTCCGACGACCAATCCGACCTCTACTCCCATGTCGGAAACAGCTTTTATCTCCTCGCAGATGTTTTCAAGGGAGAGAGCGTGAATGGGTTCGCCCTCGCTTCGGCTTCCAAGGATTTCACCACTGATCTTCAGAACTATTCTTTTGTATTTCGCTTTCATCGGTTAGGTCAGCCCAAAAGCAACATTCTTGACTTTGGCGGAGTGATGTTCATAGTGATTCGCGTAGCCTGGTGGTGTAATGGTAGCACAGGAGTTTTTGGTACTCTCAGTCGGGGT
>JAOLZO010000026.1 GCA_028343845.1 Verrucomicrobiota bacterium
CGCTGCCAACGGGGTCGTGCCTTCACGCTGGGAGCTCTACGACATCGAAAAAGACCGTACCGAGACGAACAACCTCGCGGCCACCCATCCGGACAAGACCAAAGAGATGGCCGGGCAGTGGGACGTTTGGGCCAAGCGGGCCATGGTTTACCCAAAGAACAAAAACGCCTCCGAGGCCGACGCCTTGCCCAACCCTCCCCAAGTCAAGGGACGAGCCTTCACCATCACCGCCGAGGTCGAGCATGCGAAGCCGAAAGGAGTCGTGATTTCCCACGGTGGGGTGAATTTCGGATACGCCCTGTACTTTAACAAGGGGAAGCCCGCCTTCTGCATGCGCAACGGGGGTGAACTGACCGAACTGGTGGCCAAGAAAAAGGTCAAGGGACGCGTAACCCTATCGGCGGCCCTTGACGACAAGACGCTCACCCTATCGGTCGACGGCAAGGAAGTAGCCCGGTGCGAATCACCCGGACTGTTCCGTGGTCAACCAGCCATTGGCCTATACCTAGGCGAAGACTTCAAGGACCCGGTCGGCCAATACAAGATCCCGAACAAATTCAACGGCAAGATCCACAGCCACAAGGCTACCGTCCAAGCCCGCTGAAACGAATCCCTCAACAGAAAAGAACTCGTCCACCTGAAAATACTGGAAGACGCCTAGGCTTTAAAAGGAAAAAGAAATGAAACGCATCATAAGTACCATAACTTCCAATCTCTGTTTCGCGGGACTCGTTGTTTTCGCTGTCAACGCGATTGCCGAGACGCCAGAACTGCCGTTGCCGGCGGAGCCAAAACATGGGCGACCGTATATGATGCCCGAGGCTGAGCGGCAACGCATTCGCGGGCTCATAGCTCGCGAAGGATGGGCGAAGCAGGATTACGAGCAGTTGAAGAAAAAAGCGGATGGCGGCGACGGCTATTCGGCGGCATTCCTCTTCGCGCTCGAGCGCGACGCCAAGTATGTTCCCACTGCGACCAAATGGCTGCTCGGGAAGCTTGCTCCTCAGCGCGTCAAGCGTTTCAAAGACAGACTCGATGATCCCAAATTCTTCGCGGGCGGGAGACCGTGGATGGGAATTATTTTTTACCGTATCGAAGCGGAACAAATCATTGCCTTCGACTGGGTGTATGACGCACTGTCTGCTGGCGACCGCCGCACCATTCGCGACGGGCTGTTAGTCAATGCTCGCTATCGCATGAAGGCGATGGATCGCTGGTGGCACACGCCGAACCTCGTCTTCAAGCCGACCTTCGCCGTCGCGCTGACGGGACTGGTGACACGCGATCGGGAGTTGCTGGAATGGGGATTTAGACGAACCAAACCGCATGGCCCGCACCTTGGCGGTTACTTTACCGTGCTCAATCACATGCTACGTGACGGTGGCCCGTGGCACGAGGCCCCGATCTATGCGATCGCTCACCAGGGCCTGATCCTCTCCGCGCAGATGTCTCGCTATCTCGGACTTGTGGATGGCCAGGATTGGTTCAGACACGAGATGCCCGACGGAGGCAGTCCTCGGGGGTTGATGGACTACTACATCGACACGGCCTACCCAATGGAAAAGGTTGGGAGTACGCGGCGCATCCGGGCCGCAAGCTACGGCGACGGTTCAACCAGCGGAGGCCGTGATCTGTTTCTGATTTATCCCGGCCCGGATAAAGGAAAGGGTCCGCTGGTCCATGATGGGCTGGCCGACGCGTACCACGTTTCGGGTGATTCACGCTACGCGGCTTTCCTCGCATTACTTCCTGACTACAAGCCGAACCTGCTGAACAGGCGGCCGCTTCCATCAAAGCCGGTGCCGTTGCCAGCCGCTCCATCAAAGGTCTGGCCAAGTTACGGGCTGGCGATGCTGAGATCAGACGAGTCTCCCAGTTACTGGACTAGCGGCGATGCGATTGCCGTCTTTCAGCTCATGGGGCAGGGCTACGGCCATGACCATCGTGACAAGTTCAGCCTGACACTGCACGGAGCCGGACGACTTTTCTACCCCGACTACAACGCCCTCCAATACGAGAAACCGTCGATCGGCTGGACGATGAACAGCGTGGCGCATAATACCCTGTTGGTTGACGAGCAGGATACACGCAACGCCCAGTCCAATGGTCTGCGACACGACTTCAACCCGGACGTGAAGTTCCTGGCAACATCGGCAAGCGGTGTGTTTGAGGGTGTCGACCAGACGCGGGCTCTCTCACTCGCACCCGAGTACCTGCTGGACGTCTTCCATGCGTCGAGCAGGATCCCGCACACCTACGACTACCTGTTGCACAGCTTCGGCCAAGCCGAGCCCGCGCGACCCGGAGCGTTTCGTCCCTCTGATGTGATGAAACGACGGTTTTGGCTTGTCGACGATCAGCGGACGGCGAAGGAATCGGGCGGGTGGTCTGTTGATTTTGTGCTCAAGGACGAAGCGCCGGCACGCCTCCGCCTGCATATGGCCGCGGAGCCGGATACGCAGGTCACGCTCGGTCGCTGGGGGGACGAGCTCGCGAAGCTCGTGGAGGAGCGAAAGTCGAAGCTCCCCCACCTGACGATGCTGGCCACGCGTCGCAGCGACGTCCGACAGACGGCCTTTATCACCACGCACGAACCGACCCGCGCCGGCCGGAAGCCGCGAATCACTGGCGTCACGAAGCTTGCTCAGCAACCCGACGGGGTGCTGGTTCGAGTCGATGCGTCCGACTTCACCGACTATGTAGCCGTGCGTTTCGGTGCGGATCAAACCGTGTCCAAACCGCTGCACTTTGTCATTGCCAATGACCAGTTTGCTTCGATTACGGACTACGGTTACTTGCGTGTGAAGAAGTCCGGCGAAGTCATTGGACGCGGCGACTGGAGCGGTTTCCAGCTGCCAATTCGTGCAGGACGCTTCACCCTCAACGGAAAACAGGCAAAAACGACGCGCAAGGGCAACGACCTGCTCTTCGGTGAACCGGCGCCCGCAGACATTCCAACCGTTGCAGTAGCAGGAGAGTGTCCTTTCCCCGCGACAATAGCTCCGAGCGGTCCACTACATATGTTCGCTCAGGGCCGTCGCGATGCGGCTCTCGAAATCAAGAACACGACAGGAAAGCCTTTTTCCGGTCATGTTGAGTTCTCCACCCCGGCGGGTGTCGAGATCAAACCGGCACGGCTTGATTTCAAGTCGGTCGCGCCAGGGGAATCGGCAAACTTGCCTTTCACGGTCCAGACGGGTGATCCGGCGAAGGGGAAACAGACGCTGACTTACCGGATATTCTGGACAACCGACGACTCGACTCCGACACGCTCGGCCGACCAGCCATTGGTTGTTTACGCCGGACCGACCTTGGTCAAAGAGTACGCCAATCGGAAGGCCAACTACGTGCTCCACTCGCCCAAGTTGACCGCGCGGTTTGCCATGTTTAATGGTCTGTGCTCCCATCTCGCCGACGACGACGGCACGGTGCGACTGGACGGTTCGCCGCTGTTCACGATGTCCGACGGGGAGACGCCGCTTCTGTTCGAGAAGCAGAAAAAAGGTTACACCTGGCCGATTGAAGCTCCCGCCAATATCATTGGGAACGCTGAAGAAAAGTGCCGCTGGCAGGCATTCTTCTACGGTGGCCGGATGTCAGTTCGACTGATCCCGGAGTGGACCAAGTTTGAACGAGCGCATTTCGAGATTCCCGGCCGCTGGAAATCGCCCGGTGGTCCGCCGCGCTGGAAGCGGATTGTCGGCGTGGATGAAAAAGGGAAAGAATCCGACGTCCGGCCCGGCGCAAAACTGAAGGTCACGGCAGCTGAACTGGAGTTCCCCGGCGGCAAGTGGAATCTTGCGTTTCAGTTTCAACCGCCCCAGCACGTCACGTTCGAGGGGACCGGCATGAAGTTTTCCGTTAACAGTTTCACCAAGGACAACTGGCAGGTCGGTTTCGTACGCCCCGATGGGTTCGACGTCTGGCGCGGCAAGAAGAAGCTGGCGGCAAGAGTCAAAAAACAGCCAGTGGACATTCATGTGAAGGCAGGCGATGGACGAGCCGTCCAGTCGGCAATTGACAAGGCGGCCGAAGCTGGCGGCGGCACAGTCCATCTTGCTGCGGGGCGCTATCCGGTTTCGGCGAGTATTCACCTGCGCAACAACGTCCGTCTGGTCGGCGAAGCGGGTAAGACCGTTCTGGCTATGACGCCCGCAAAAACACGCGTGCGTCTGGCGAAAGACGGCAAACGATTCGTGCGACAGATCAAGCTAGCTGACTCGTCGAATCACAAGGTAGGGGACGGTGTAACAATCTCCGACACGAAGAACGCAACAGGCTTCATGGTGACAACGGCGACCTTGGCCAAAGACCTGGGAAGTGGGGCCTTTGCTCTCGATACGTATCTTCGCTTCGATTACGATGTGAGTCGCGACGCAACCGTCCGTTCAGCCTTCCCCATTGTCACCGGCTGGAAAGTCAACGACGTCGCGGTGGAAAACCTGATCGTGGAAGGAAACCGGAAGCAGGGTCACACGGAACACATCGGCGGTTGCCGCGGTGGTGGCATCTACTTCCACGAATGCCACAACGTGCTGGTGCGCGGTTGCACCGTGCGGAATTATAACGGTGACGGGATCAGCTTTCAGTGGAACTCCAAGAACGTCACTGTCGAAGATTGCACGGTCGAGGATAATTCGGGGATGGGCATTCATCCCGGCAGCGACTCGCACGACAGCCTGGTCCGGCGGAACATTGTCAGACGCAATGGTAACTGCGGGCTATTCATATGCGTCGCCGTCAAGCGCTGCCGCTTCGAGGATAACCGGCTCGTGGAGAACTCCGGCCCGGGCATCTCTATCGGGAGCCGGAGCACGGACAACGCGTTTGTTGGCAATCGCATCATCGCCAACGCCAAGTCTGGAATCGAGTTTCGCGAGGAACAGGTCGATGCAGGAGCTCATCGGAATCGCTTCGAGCGCAATGTGGTCTTGAACAACGGTTCCAGTGACGAAGGAGAGAGGGCGGCCGTCGTCATTCGCGGCCACCACCATGACCTGGTATTCCGTCAGAACACGATTGGTCACGAAAAGCCAGCGGACGAGCGACGCTTCGGCATTCTCGCCGGCGCGGACTCAACGGGATTGCATTCTTCGAAGAACACGTTTCAGAACGTCGAATCGGAAGCTCTCAGGCAGGGGGAATGAGATGATGCGAACGTTGATCCTTAGTTTGTGCTGCATATTGTTCCTATCC
Organism: Verrucomicrobiota bacterium; assembly: GCA_028343845.1. Classification (GTDB taxonomy): domain Bacteria; phylum Verrucomicrobiota; class Verrucomicrobiia; order Opitutales; family Seribacteraceae; genus Seribacter. The sequence goes on from JAOLZO010000026.1 coordinate 5,197, forward strand.
CTCGGACTTTTCACTGCCGTTCAAGCGAAGGACGGGCGCTGGATCGACACGGCCGGCTTTACCGGAAAGGTCTCCGCCTGTTTGGCCAGCGAGCAGTGAAGGTGGCGAGCCACCCACTTTTGCTCAAATTTTTTGTGATGGATAAGCATGAAAATTGTGGCGCATGCCGAATTTTGCCACCACATTGCAAGTCATGAAAAGTCTGACCGTAATTCGTTCATCATCCCTTGTCTTTCTCTTTCACCTAACCGGTCTTGGACTGTTCGCCGAGGAACCGGCTGATCTCATCCTGCGCAATGGCAAGATCGTATTGGTCGACGAAAAGTTCCAAGTGGTCGAGGCTATGGCCGTGCGTGACGGAAGGGTGCAGGCAGTTGGATTGAACACGGACGTCATCAAGCTTGGCAACAGGGATACCCGCGTGATCGACCTCGAGGACAAAATGGTCCTGCCCGGTCTACTCGACTCCCACGTGCATCCGTCCGGTGCCAGCATGTTCGAGGCAAACCACGAAATTCCTCCCATGGAAACCATCGCCGACGTGCTGGCCTACATCCGCAAGCGGGCCAAGATCGTGCCCAAGGGTGAATGGATCCGGCTCTCTCAAGTATTCATCACTCGCCTAAGGGAACAGCGCTACCCATCACGAGCGGAACTCGATTCCGCGGCGCCGGAGCATCCCGTGGTCTTCCGCACGGGGCCAGATGGCAGCGCCAACTCCCTTGCCCTTAAGGAAAACGGTATCGACAAGGCCTTTGCCGCCGAGCACCCGGAGCACGTCATGGTGGATCCCTCCACGGGCGAGCCCAACGGCATCCTGCGCCAAGCCTCCAAGGTGTTGAAATCCAAGTCCAACTCGACCTGCAAGTCATTGGACGAAAGCGCCCGCGACCAACGATTGATCAAGCTTTTCCAAGACTACAACCGGCGAGGCATCACCGGCGTGATCGACCGCAATTGCGGTAGCGGAGCCCGCACCCAGTACGAGCGCCTGCTCGATGCAGATCTGCTCACTCTACGGGTTCGGGCCTCCCGAGGAGTCAGCGCCGGGGGGGGCAAGGCGGAAATTGAGAAACGGCTCGATGCCATCGCCGCCGATCCGTATTTCAAGAAACCCGACCCGCGCTTCGGCATTATCGGCGTGAAAGTGTTTCAAGATGGCGGTATGCTCACAGGCAGCGCCTACTTCCAAAAGCCATGGGGAAAAAGCAAGATCTACGGCATCAAGGATCCACGCTACCGTGGCATGCAGTACGTCAAGGAGGAGCAACTGGAAACCTTGGCCCGGGCCTGCGTCCAGCACGGACTCGCCTTCACCGCCCATTGCCAGGGCGACGCCGCCACGACCACCCTCGCCCGTGTCTACGCGCGCATCGATAAGGATTTTCCCGTGGCCCCCAGCCGCTCGTCGATCACTCATTCCAGTTTCATGACTCCCGAGGCCATCCGACTTGCCGGAAAAGTGGGGTTCGGCATTGATCTTCAGCCCGCCTGGCTGCATCAGGACGGCTTTACCCTGCAGAAACATTTCGGAAAGGAACGTCTCAAGCATTTCATTCCGCTCAAGAGCCTGTTCGACGCCGGAGTCAAGGCCGGAGGCGGAAGCGACCATATGCAACGCATCGGCCCGCTCCGCAGCGTGAATCCGTACGATCCTTTCCTCGGCATGTGGATCACCCTCACCCGCAAGGCCCGTTGGATGGACGAGCCCATCCACCCCGAGCAGGCTCTCAATCGCCGGGAAATGATCCGTTTCTACACCATCAACAATGCCTGGCTCATGCGGGCCGAAGCCGAAATCGGGTCCCTCGAACCAAGCAAACGGGCCGACTTCATAATCATCGACCGTAACCTGCTGACCTGCCCCGTCGACGAGGTTAAAACCACCGTGGTCCTCTCCACTTGGCTCGATGGAAAGCAAGTGAACCCATTGGACAAGTGAGGGGCCTGGTTTCTGTTTTCCTCAACCGAATTTTAATCTTCGAGATGCCTGAAAATTGTGGCGCAGGCCGAATTTTGCCATCAAACTACAACCCATGAAAAGTCTAGTCCTCATTCCTTCGATCCTCCTTCTGCTCGTTTCCACTTCGCTTGCCGACTGGCCGTTTTGGCGCGGTGACCTTGCGGGCTCTGGAATAACTTCCGAAACCAATCTTCCTACCAAATGGGACAAGGAGAAAAACGTGAAATGGCGGGTCGCCTTGCCCGAAGCGGGCAACTCGAGCCCCGTGATCTCCGGTGACCGGATCTTCCTCACACAGCCCAACACCGAGAAAAAGCAGCGCGGCCTGCTTTGCCTCGACCGCAAGTCGGGCAAGACGCTGTGGGAAAAGTCCGTAGCATATGAAGCCAAGGAACGCACTCACCGCACCAACCACTTTTGCTCCTCCTCGCCTGCCACCGACGATGAACGCGTGATCGTCGCCTACGGCTCCGCGGGCATTTTCTGCTACACGCATGACGGACGCGAACTATGGCGCCGAGACCTCGGGACAATCGACCATGTCTGGGGATACGGCAGTTCCCCCCTGCTTTACGAAAACCTGTGCATTCATTACCATGGCCCGGGCAAGGGCTCCGCCTTGGTCGCCCTGGACAAGAAAACGGGTAAAACCGTCTGGCGCTTCGACGAACCGAGCTGGAAACCCGGCAAGCGCACCGACGGGTTCCGCGGCCAGTCCGACGGCGGAATCATCGGGGCCTTCGGCACGCCGATCATCGTCAAGGCCGGTGGTCGTGACGAGCTGATCATGAGCTTCCCCACGGAAATGAAGGCCTTCGACCCGAAGACCGGCATGGAACTCTGGTCATGCGGGGGCCTCAACCCACTGGTCTACACCTCACCCGTTCATCACGACGGCACGGTGGTCGCCATGGGCGGATACTACGGCAATTCCATCGGAGTTCAGACAGGTGGCAAAGGAAACGTCACGGGGAAACGCCTCTGGCAGGAGATTCGGCACCACGGCGGAATCGGTACTGGGGTGGCCAAGGATGGACACCTTTACGTTCAGGATGCGGGGGGGATCGCCTATTGCATCGATTTTGCCAGTGGAGCCACAAAATGGAAGGCCCGCTTGCCCGGCAGGGGAAACTCCTGGGGTTCCTTCTTACTCGCGGGCGACCTGATCTACGCCTTGAGCCAAACCGGTAACACCACCGTCTTCAAGGCGTCCCCCGAGAAATTTGAATCCCTTGGCTTGAACGAACTGGAGGAGCGCACCAACTCCTCCATCGTAGTGGCGAAGAGCGACTTGTTCATCCGCACCCACGAGGCACTATGGAGAATCGCGACACCAAGTCGCAATTGATTTAGGACAACAACCAAAGACAAAAAATATGAAACCATACCAAAGTAGTAAAAACGTCATTCGCTGGATAACTGGAATGGCAGCAGCCTGCATGATGGCAGGGATGGCATCGGCTCAGGAACCCATCGTTGCCATCAAGGCGGCGCCCGAGAGCGGTATCTTCAAGAACTCGAACTTCAGCAAGCCTATTGTCGTCAAATCCAAGGAAGAGGCCGCCAAGCATTTCGGCAAGGAAGCGGTTGCGAGCCTGGTCAAGGCAGTCGATTTCAAGAAGCAGTTCGTGCTCATCTTTGCTTGGCGGGGTTCGGGAGGAGATCAGCTGAATTACACCGTGGCCGAGTCTTTTCCCGAACAGATTTCCTTTTCGAGAAAATTTGGAAGGACTCGTGACCTGCGGTCCCACGCCAAGGTCTTCGCCTTGCGTTCCAACGTTAAGTGGAGCGTTCAGGGAAGAAAATAGGTTGGCCACCTCCCATGACAATCGAACCGAAACATGCGCCGCACTGCCTTAGACCTTTCGTCACGAAGACCTTGGCAAGGATTCTTTTGAGTGAGGCATTGATCTTATCTTGTAACTCATGAACTGCGCACTTCTCCGCCCGTTCCTCCTTCTTCCCTTTGCCTGTCTAGCCCTCGCGGCATCCGCATCCAGCGACTGGCCGCTTTGGAGGGGCCCTTCCCAAAATGGCTTGGCATCTCCTGGACAAGGCCTCCCTCTCGATTGGAGCGAGTCAAAGAACGTCATCTGGAAAACGGAAATTCCCGGACGCGGGCATGGTTCGCCCATCGTTGTCGGGGATCAAGTGATTCTGCCCACCTCCGACGAGCAAAAGAAGACCCAGAGCGTTCTTTGTCTGGACAGGCAAACGGGCAAGCGCCTTTGGACGGCCCAAATCCACAAGGGCGGATTCATGAAGCTGAACAAAAAGGGGACTCATGCCTCCGGCTCGCTGGCCTGCGATGGCAAGCGCCTCTACGTCAATTTCCTCAACGCCGGAGCCGCCCACACCACCGCCCTTTCCATGGACGGAAAGATTCTTTGGAAAACTAGAATCACCGACTACGTCGTGCACCAGGCCTATGCATCCTCCCCTGCCCTGCATGGTGACAACCTTCTTATTGTCGCAGCCGACAACAAGAAAAGCGGAGCGATTGCCTGCCTGAATCGAACGGATGGGAAGATCATTTGGAAAGTCGGCCGGCCGAAAAAACCCAACTATGCATCGCCGGTCATCTACGAACTGGACGGACGCAAACAGCTCATCATGACCGGTTGCGACCTGGTCTCCTCCTACAACCCCTTAACTGGTGAGAAACTTTGGGAAATCAAAGGGGCGACTACCGAATGCGTCACCACCACCGTGACGGACGGCGTTCACGTTTACTCCTCGGGCGGTTATCCCAAGAACCATGTCTCGGCCATCCGTGCGGATGGCTCGGGCAAGATCGCCTGGAGCAACAACATCCGGGTTTACGTACCGTCCATGATCGTGAGCAAGGGGTACCTGTACGCCATCGCCGACGCCGGAGTTCTTTATTGCTGGAAAAGCGAAACGGGCGAGGAGATGTGGAAGGGCCGCCTGGGAGGAACCTTCAGCGCCTCTCTCACCCTGGCCGATGGCAAACTCTATGCCGCCAACGAGGCCGGTGACTTCTTCGTCGCGGAAGCTTCCCCAAAACAGTTCAAGATTCTTTCCAAGAACAAACTGGGGGACGAGATCTTCGCCTCTCCCGTCATTTGCGGCAAACGACTCTTCCAGCGTACGGCTCACCGCTCGGGATCCGAGCGTCAGGAGTTTCTCTACTCTATCGGAAAAAAATAGAGCCCGCACTCTCAGGCCTGACCGGAGACCTCGTGGAAGTCCTCCAGGTAAGCCTCGATCACTTCCTCCACGCTTGAATCGGCACTCATCCCGAGGGCTTCCGCCCTCTTGGATTCGGTCCCTATGGGCCAGCCTTCCACCACCTTGATCACGAGGGGATCGGGTTGATCGATGATTTTGCCGAGCGTGATCCCCTTTTGCTCCGCCACCCGCTCGAGGGCCGAGATCATGTCCCGTACGAAATATTGTCTGCTCGGCAGGGTCAGGGTTCGATCGTCCCCCAAGGCTTCGCCATCGCACTCCATGGCGAGGACAAAGGCTTCCACTACCTTCCGGTAACTAAGGAGAGGAACCCCCTGTTCCCGGCTCACCGGCAACTCGAAATCGACCCCGCTTAAGGGTTCGCGGAACAAGCCGCTGGCAAAGCTGGAAAGAGCGGCATTGGGCTTGCCTGGCCGGATGAAGATGGTGGGCAGACGTATGGCCCGCCCGTCCAGAAAGTCCTTGCGGGAGTAGTCATTGATCATCAGTTCGCCCGCCAGCTTGGTCATCCCGTAAGTGGTCTGGGGCAAGGGCTTGGTTTCGTCACCGACCACAGGCGGGCAAGCCTCTCCTCCAAAGACCGCCAAACTGCTCGCGAAGACGAGCCGAGCCTGCCCACGCGAGTTTCGGCAAGCCTCGAACAATTTGACCGTTCCCTCAAGGTTGACCCGTATGCAAAGATCAAAATCGCGCTCCCCGTCTCCACTCACGATCGCCGCAAGGTGAAAGAGCAAAAAATCCTCCTCCTTTGGGATGATCGAGTCGACCGCCTCATCGGTCGACAGATCCGCCTCGACGAAGGAAACCCAATCCGGCAAGCCCTGGCGGCTCTCCTCGGGAATGCACAAGTCCGCAGCCACGATCGAGCTGATCTCGACCTCTCCCGAGGGTCGAAGGGCCAGAGTGCCCCTTTGGCAAAGTTCCCTTACAAGTTGAGTGCCGATAAACCCACCCGCTCCGGTGACGATGACCTTCATTCGCTCCCCCGTTCTTTTTCCAAGGCCTGCCGATACCACTCGTACAAACCGCTGTGGTCAAGCTCACCAAGTCCGTCCTCCAGCATCCGTTCCCAGAGCTTCTTGTTGGTCTCCAGCATCGGTAGGTTCAAGCTGTCAGCCGAAGCAACCTTGGAGGCTTCGACCAAATCCTTCAGCTGGTTGATCGCCGTGCCACCGGGTTGAAAGTCCTCCTCGATCATCCTGAGTCCATGCTGGTCGAGAATCTTGCTTTGGGCAAAACCGCCCAACAAGGCGCTCCGGGCCGCCTTCAGGTCGACCCCGTTTTCCCGACACAAAAGAAAAGCTTCGCTCAAGGAGGCGATGGTCGAGGCAACGATAATCTGGTTGGCCAGCTTGGCGCATTGGCCTGCCCCGCTCGGGCCCATGTAGGTAAGGTTCGTCCCAAGAATCTCAAGTACGGGACGGATAGCCTCCACGCTTTCCTCCAGGCCCCCCGCCATGATGGTGAGGTTTGCCTCGCGGGCCCCCTTTTGTCCACCGGAAACGGGGGCGTCTATCCAATCGGAACCAATCCCGAGGGCCTTCTCATGCCAAGCCCTCGTAGGCTCGACCGCGGTGCTCCCCATGTCCACGACCTTTGAACCGGCAGCCAACCCCGCAAAAAGTCCGTCCTTGCCTTCCACTACCTCGGCAACGGAATCCGCATTGGGCAGACTGAGAAAAATCAGCCCGTCCCCGACCTGGTCCGCCACCTCGCTCGGGCAGGAAGCAACCTCTACACCTTCCCCGGCCAGTTCCTCCAAAACTTGCTTGCTCCGGTTAAAAAGGATCAGGCGGGCGCCTGCTCTCATCAGGTGACGGGCCATGGGCTTGCCCATGTTTCCCAACCCGATGAACCCGATTCGATTGTCGCTTACCGAATGCATCGGAAGAAAAGGAAATTTCTAGCTCTCCAGTCCACGGATGGTGGACTTGGTGCTGCTGCCGAATTTCTCGGTTTTCACGCCCATGCGCCGGGCAAGAGGGACGAAGAGGTTGGCGAAGGGAGTGTTATTCTCCGGGTCATGGGCAACGTGGTGACCGTGTTTGTAGCCACCGCCAGCGAGCAGAATCGGCAAGTTGCGCCAGCTGTGTGAGGAAGCGTTGCCGAGGTTTGATCCGAACAGGATGGCAGTGTGATCGAGCAGACGACCGCTGCCTTCCTTCACATTCTTGAGTTTGGTGAGGAATTCGCCCAGTACTTCAAACTCAGCGGATTCGATGCGGGCCAATTCCTCGATCTTAGTTTCGTCACGGCCGTGATGAGAGAGCATGTGCCAGTCGGTTCGCACGCCGGGGATGTTGCTGGGTACGGCATTCATTCCGCCAATGGAAAAAGCGATCACGCGAGTCGAATCAGTCTGCAAAGCCAGCAGGATTAGATCGTACATCAGGCGTTGCTTGGCAAGGATATCGTTGCGATCGGCAACGTCCTGCGGCTCATCATAATTGACCTTTGGCTTGGGGCGATTGGCCCACTGTTTGTTCTGTTGCAAACGGACTTCCAGTTCACGGACCGAAGTGAAGTATTCGTCAAGCTTCTCACGATCGCGCGCGCCGAGGGTCAAATTGAGCGTCTTTGCATCGTTTAGCACCGTATCCAGAATACTTCGGCCACGCTCGAGGTCCTTGATTTCTTCGGCCACTTCCTTCTCGGTACCGTTGAAAAACAGTTGACGGAAAATCTTTGCCGGATGTGTCTGGGCTGGGATTTGCACACCATTGGCAGTCCAAGACAGCGACTGCCCGCGCGCCCCAACGGTGAGTGAAGGAAACCGCGTAGCCGCACCAATGTGCTTGGCCATCAACTGATCGATTGAGATTGTGTTTTTAAACCCAGCCAATCCCGGGTGCGGAGCGCTGGTTAACCAAGTGAGTTCGCTTGTGTGACCACTGGCACCGTTTGAGTTCGGATGTGACAAACCCGAGAACACCGTAAAATCCTTCCGGTGTTGCTCAAGCTTTTGCAGATAAAGGGGCGTCTTGTAGTTCGCGCCGGTTTCAGTGGGAATGAAGTGGGGCGCGTGAAAGCCGAGGCCCCCATTCATCGCTACAAAACGCTTGGGCGGTGCGGAGGCCTTGGCGAAGGCGGGCGTCATGGCGCTCAGGAACGGCAGGGCCACGGCGGCTCCCGTGCCCTTCAGGAAGGTGCGGCGGTTCAACGATGTTTTGGTGGCGACGAAGCTCATGTTACTTGTTCAGAAAAATCTTGGATTCAATAATATGGTGAAAGAGGTCGCGAACGCGATGTTTGTTTGGAGCGGTGTCTACCACAATGCGGTCAAGCTCGGCGCGGTCAGAAAAGCCAAGTTCACGCCCTGTCGCAAAGGTGAGGAGCTTGGCGGTAAATGCCCGGGCAAGACGATCATCATGCCGAGCGAGATAATCACGATAGGCGCGGAAATCCTGATAATGCGAGCCATCGAGAAACATGCCGGAACTATCCACTTCGGGTCCGAGGCGATACACCACCTTTCGGCCTCGAACGAGGGCGTTCACCTTATCTCCGCCTTTACTGCGAAATCGATCGCGACGCATACCGGTAACGTCGAAGCTTTCCAATGCAAACCCGAGTGGATCAATGTGGTTGTGACAGGAAGCGCAACTGGAAACGTTGCGGTGTTTTTCCAAAAGCTCGCGCAAGGAGGAAGCTCCTCGGATATCCGGTTCCACGCCGGGGATATTCGGAGGGGGTGGCGTTGGAGTGATGCCAAGGATACGCTCCATCACATAGACTCCACGCACTACGGGCGAGGTAGCCGAACCGTTGGCTGACACTTTCATTACGCTGCCTTGGCTTAGGAAACCGCCCCGCCAGCTGTCGGCGGGCAAGTTCACTTTGCGGAACTGCGAGCCCGTTACGTCGGGGATGCCGTAGTGCTCGGCCATACGATCGTTGATCATGGCAAAATCACTCTTCACGATGTTGGCAACCGGATGATTGCCTTCGATCAGCTCGCGCAAAAACGCCTCTGTCTCCCGTGGCATGGAAAAACGCAGGTACGGTTCATACTCCGGATACAGGGTGCGGTCGGGTATGGTAAAATCCATGTCCCGTAGGTTGAGCCACGCCTCGGTGAAGTCGGTAATGAACCGATCGAAACATTTACCTTTGAGCAACCGTTCGGTCTGACCACGGAGATTGGCGCGTAGTTTACCAGCACGGGCAAGACCCAGCAACTCAGCGTCAGGCGCAGTGCGTGTGAGAAAATAGGAAAGACGGCTGGCGAGCGCATAATCATCCAACTCTCCGGTCGGTTCGCGCAAATAAAGAAAGTGAGGCGAGCTTAACACTGCTGTCGCTGCGGTGCGCAACGCAGGCTCAAACGATTCGCCTTTGGCCCGTTCGCTTTCAAATAGTTTCAGGTAGGGAACCACCTCTTTGGCATTCACCGGTCGACGGAACGCTGCGTTTGTCAAACGGGCCAGAGCCTGTTTGGCATCGGTTTCTTCATCAGATGATTTAATTTCAAATTTCGGTTTGTACCACGACTTTTTGCGTTCATTCGGATTACGGGGCGGAATCTCCACGCGGGTTATGCCGTCAAAAAACAGCTTGTGGCCTGCGGATGGAAATTGGTTGATCAAAGGGCCTTCGATTTCCACCGAGTGAATCGCTAGTCCCGGCCCCTTATACTCTTTTGCGTGAATTTTCTTCGGGCGTCTCCTGCCTAGGTCCGAGTCCGAAATTCCGTAGGGCTCGACTTGGATCATGTAACCGTCTTCCATGAAGGCCGTCAGTTCCACGACATGCGTCTTGCCGGAAGCTCCGGGTGGAAAGGAAAAGTATCCGAAGATAGGCTTTTCGGCTCCTTGCTTGAAGGTCGTTGCGCCTACGGAGAATGTGATCGGGGTCTCAGACTGGTAAGCGAAACCGCGAACCTTGATCCGGTACAATCCCTCGCCACGCGTATTCGCCGTTCGGATCATGCCCGTTGGATACCCGTACGGCGAAAATCGCACCACCGAACCGTCTGCAAGCTTGAGCCGGTTGTCGCCCAAGTACCGGTCCAGTCTTTTATCGTCCGTGTAACGGCCCACGCGCTTCTGGGGTTCGGGTGCCTGGGTCGTCTTGGCAATAGCCTCCTCCAGCGCAACACCACAGGCCTTAAGATACATTTTCATGTGTTGCATGGAAACGCCCAGGGCGTCACCGACATTGTCAAACTCATGCGAACGCCCATCTTCGGGAAGCATGCTTCCGAGCTCCAGCGACGTGCCGAAAAGATCGTTCATCGTATTCTCATACTCGCGCTGGTTCAAGCGCCTGAGCACGGTGCCCTTGGACTTCTCGTGAGCCGCCACCAGAACGGGCTCAAGTTGAAACCTCAGTTTCTTGAGTTCATCCGCATGGGGGCGGTCCTTGATCTTCTTCGGCGGCATTTCGCCCGTGATGGCACGGTCGTAAATTCGTTCCCATTTCGCGAAGACTGCGGGGTCGTCCAATTTGTCGGACAGTTCGTCCATCGCCAGGCCTCCCTTCTTGGCCCCGTCTCCGTGGCAATCATAACAGTGCAGTTCGAGAAAAGGCTTCAAGCTGGTATCCCACTCCCCCGCCAAAACGGAGGTAGCGCTGGCAAGGGCAAATGCAAGAATGCGCTTCATCGAACGCCAAAATCATAGAGAGGTGGGCGCGGAGCAAGCAACCTGAAAGGGATTGGATAAAGGACTACTCTCCTGGAGGATCGCTTCTTTCAAAAAGGCGCTGTTTGCTTGCCAGAATCTTTCTAAACTCCTCGAGCCTTGGCTTAAGGTGCTCCTTTTGGGCAAGGTTCTTCTTTTCCTGCGGGTCTTTGGCCAAGTCGTAAAGCTCCTCCCCGTCCGGCCATTTGCCGTAGCGCCAGTTTTGGTTACGCAGAGCATAACCAAGCTTGGGTCCACGCGAGACCACGCTATAGGCATATTCCCGTTTTCCCCGCCTGTCGGGATGTCCGAGGAGTGGGCGGAGGGACATGCCCTGCAAATGACCGGGAGCTTTTAAGCCCGCCAAGTCGGCAAGGGTGGGATAGACGTCGATCAACTCGACCATGGCTTCCGAAGTGGCGCCTGCTTTCGATAGCCCGGGAGCCCGAACGATGAAGGGAACCTTGGCTCCGATATCGAAGAGCGTAACCTTGCCCCAGAGGAAATGATCCCCCAAATGGTATCCATGATCGGAAGTGAAGACGATGATGGTGTTCTCCCAAAGCCCGTTCTTTTTGAGAGCATCGAGGACGAGGCCGAGCTGGGTGTCGATGAAGCTCACACATGCGTGATAGGCCTGCATGTATTCCTTGCGCAAAGAATGGTTTTCCTTGCCCAGCTCGAAACCGAATGCCCCGTACCTTTTGGAGATGGCGGACGGGGGGAGGAAATCCCATAGGTTCGGGCGGTCGGTTTCGTAGGTGATCTTGTCAAAGGGATAAAGATCGAAATACTTGTCGGGAGCAAGGAACGGTACGTGTGGCTTTTGCAGTCCGCAGGAGATGAAGAAAGGCTTGTCCCCATGTGTCTTTCCTTCCAACCACTTGACGACCTGTCGGGCGTTCTTGCCATCCTTGTGCTGGGCATCGGTCAGACCGCTTCGCCCGCGACCGGGAGGGGTCTGGGCATCGAGCTTGCCGGAGACCTTTCTTTTGAGTTCCTTCCATTTTCTCTTGTTCGGTTGCTTGTCGATGGAACCGTGTTCGGCCTCGAATTTTTCCCGGGCTTCCCGCACCACTGCCAATTCGTCATTTTCGAAGCGGAGATATTCGTTCCAAGCGACCTCCCCGTGCTCGTGCCTGGGGGAATGGAAGACCTTGCCCACGCTAGCCGTCCAGTATCCGTTCTCCTTGAAGAACTGAGGCATCGAAACGGTACCCGGACGGGTCTTGCGAATATCGAATGTATTGTTGAGCACACCCGTGCTTTGGGGATACAGGCCGTTCATGAATGAGGCCCGGGACGGTCCGCATACCGGGTATTGGCAAAAGGCCCGGTTGAAGGTAATCGATTCCTTGGCAAGCTTGGAAAGGTTCGGGGTAAGGATCGGTTCGTAACCTGATGTCGAGACATGCGTGTTTAAGTCGTCACAGACCACGAAAAGAACGTTCGGCTTGGCCTGCGAAAGGGTCCAGCCAAACGCGAGACAAAATAGATTCAGCAGAAATGTTTTCATAATTGTATTTGAGTTACTTTCCTTCCTTCCACCATTTTTTCATCTGGTTGACGTTCGACTGGATTTCATCAGCCCGTTCCTGCCTGCCCCTGCTTGCCTGTCCGTCCATATAGATTTTCATATCGCTGTCGTACATCGTCATCGGTTCGACTTTTTGGCCCAAGTCTCCGGTTTCCTTGATCCATTGATCCAAGGTCTTTCTCATTTTGAGCAGCGCCTTCGCGTGCTGGGGGTCATCCGCCAAGTTCTTGAGTTCCCAGGGATCCTTTTTCAGGTCGTACAGTTCCTCGGGCGTCCGGTTGGGGGAAAGGAGAAGGCGTTGCTGAAGCTCGTTGAGCTTGCCTTTCTTTCCCCAATCCCGAATCGCAAGGTAAGTCGCTTTGTTGTCCTTGTAGGCGCAGGGTTGCAAATGCGGACGCTCGGGGTAACCGTTTCGGATATACTTGAAACGCTGAGTTCGAACGGCCCGGATACGGTCATAGGTCTCGTCGCACCTGTCCCTGGCACTTATGGCAAATTTGCGCGCTTGGGCATCCGGTCCGAAAAGGGTCCGGGCATCCATATAATCCGGAATGTCGATCCTTGCGAAGTAAAGCGAGGTGGCCGCCAAATCAATATGGTCGACAGGATCCTTCCGGACCGTCCCCCCCTTGACCCTTCCCGGGGCGTGAACGAAAAAGGGAATCATCATGCCCTCGTCATAGCAATACTGCTTGCCCCGGGCATGGCTCACCCCATGGTCAGTGATGAAGAAGATAACCGTGTTTTCAAATTCACCCTCCTTCTTCAAGCGATCCACGATCTGCCCGACCTGCTTGTCCATAAGACTGAAGGTGTCTAGGTAAGCCGCCCAGTCCTCCAACACTTCGGGGTGACGGGGATAGTAGGGAGGGAGCGTGACCTTGGATGCTTCGATATGGGGGATTTCCTTGGAAGCGCGGGCCGCGGAGCGGGCCTTGCCACCACTCAGGCAGATCTTGGCGAAGAAGGGCTGGCCTTTCTTCCGTCCCGACCATTCCCCGGCATCGAAAACCGAAGGATCCCACTCGAAATTATAATCGGACTTGCCCAGCCTACCCTTGTGCTTCGGATTGATCGTGCCGGCAACGTGCCCGATGGTACCAAGGCAAGTATAATACCCCGCCTCCTTGAAGAGCTCGGGGATCAATTTAACATGACCGGGTTTTTGAATCTTCAGTTCGCCACGCCCACTACGATGGTGATGCGCTCCTATGCTGGTCTGGAACATTCCGGTTATCAGGGCCGAGCGGGCAGTCGAACAGACCGGGGCGGTAACCGATGCGTTGGTGAACCGCACCCCGTTTTTGCACAACTCGTCAATAACTGGGGTTTTAACCAAGGGTTCTCCATTGAAACCGTAGTGCTTGGACTGGTCCTCGACTACGATCCACAAGACGTTAGGCAATTGCCGACCAGAAAGTGGCAAGACGAATGCAACGAGAAGAAAGGGAAGGACTCTTGTTATCATGGGTGGGAATAGTAAAACGGCGACAGAATGAAAAAGTTTCCGAAACGCACGGGGATTTGTCCCTCGTGCCCAGTTTCGACCGAGAAAACCGTTACGTCTTGCTGAAAACCTTTCTGTAAAGCAGGTAAGCCAACATGGCGCCAATGACTTGGGCCGCGCAGAATGAAATCACGTCATCCGGGCTTATGCCGGCAAAGGTATTCGAGAATGCCCGGCCGATCGTTCCCGCCGGGTTGGCAAAGGAAGTGGAAGAAGTAAACCAATAGGCTCCGCCAATATAGGCAGCCACCCCAGCCGCAACTTTTTCCTTCGATGACAGCAGGATGATCAGCAAGAGCCCGAAAGTAGCGAATATTTCGCTGACAAAGAGGTTCGTCCCCGATCTGCCCTTTTCAGAGAAGTCCACCGGATCAATACCGAACATGTAGTTGGCAAGCATCACGCCGGCAACGGCTCCCGTGATTTGCAGCGCAACGAAGACCGTACAAGTCCTGACGGAAATTTCCCCCTTCAAGCAGAACACAAAGGAAACTGCCGGGTTGAAATGTGTACTGAAGGGCTGAAACGAACTGATCAGAAAATAAAGGGCAAAGACCGTGGCCAGGGTATTCGTAAGCAAAGTTACCTGGTCATTTTCCGAGTTTAGGTTCTCCCCCATTATTCCCGAGCCCACGACGGCGCAGAATAAAAATGCTGTACCTAAAAATTCTGAAACGTATTTAGCCATATTTTTTCCTTATATGAGTTTTCCCCTGAATTTGGAAACAACTTTTAACTGCCTTGCTCAAGGCAGCCTGGAAGTGTCTCCACGAATGCCTTGATTTCATCTCTGACCTTGCGATAACAATTCATCTGATCTTCTTCCGACGCCCCCGCTTCAGCCAATTCCCGGGCCATTTTTGGGGGATCCTCGAATCCGACGTGAATCACCCGGCAATCGGCCGGGAAAATTGGGCAAGTTTCGTGAGCATGCCCGCAAACGGTTATCACCACGTCGAGTTTCTGATCGGCGAAGTCTTTGATGTTTTCGGATCGTTGCGAAGTGACGTCCACCCCTGCCTCGGCCATGGCCTTAACTGCATGAGGATTCAACCCATGAGTCTCGATACCCGCCGAATAAGCATCCACGCAATCTCCCTTAAGATGACGAGTCCACCCCTCGGCCATCTGGCTACGGCAAGAATTTCCGGTGCAAAGGAAAAGAATCTTGAGGCGATCATTCATAAATCGGGCTTAGGTTTTTAACTCTTTGGACAAACGTCAACCCCGTTGCGGAGCCATTGAGGGCACATGTTTGAAAAAGTTTTCCTTAAACCCGGTTCGGGATTTAAATCAAACTTGCCATTTAAGCGCCCTCACCGTGGAATCTTCATTTGATTATGACATCACGGATAAGGATATTCGTCGTGGACGACGAAAAGGACCTGACTGACCTTTTGCACTACCAATTGGGCAAAGAGGGGTTTGAGGTGAAATTCGCCAACAACCCTTTCGAGGCTTTGGGCAAGGCGAGGGATTTCAATCCGGACTTGATCATACTGGACGTAATGATGCCGGACTTGGATGGATTCCAACTTTTACGGATGATTCGTTCGGACAACATCCTTCAAAAAGTTCCTGTCATCATGCTAACCGCTAAATCGGGAGTGGAGCACAGGATCAAGGGATTGGAACAAGGTGCAGACGATTACTTGGGCAAACCGTTTGACTCACAGGAACTTGTCTTACGAATAAGATCCATTTTGAAACGCCTGGCCGATCAAACAAACGATACCAGTTCACGCATCATGCTTGGCAAGCTAGTTCTTGACGAGGAGGATCACAGTATCTCAATCGCAGGGGACAAGATTGATTTCACCCTTACGGAATTCAAACTGATTCATTATTTCCTCAAACGTAAGGGAAGAGTGCAGACGCGGGACAATCTCCTGCTCGGCGTGTGGAAATTCGATGCCGAGGTCGAGACCCGTACGGTGGACGTACACATACGTAGAGTACGCAAGAAGATTGCGGATTCGGGACTCGCAATCGAAACGATCCGCGGAGTGGGCTATCGCCTGAGCGAGAAAATCGCATAATGCCATGTTTGTCCCTTTCTGGCTGATTGGTCTTCTTGCCTTCGGGATACTCACCGTTTTATGGGTAGCTTGGAAAACACTCAGGAAGAAGGAGGGATCACTATGGAGCGAGGGAAGACCCGTAACCCGGCCAAGCAAGGATGAGCAGGAAAAGACGAGACGCGATTTTGTTGCCAACGTCTCCCACGAACTACGGACGCCAGTGTCCATTATCAAAGGCTTTTCAGAAACCTTGATCGAAGATTACGAAAGCTTGGATGAGAAACAAAAAAAGAACTTCCTAAATAAGATACTCCGAAATTCCCAACGGCTCCATTCCTTGGTTGAGGATTTGCTAGCCCTAGCCCGACTGGACGCCCAAGACGTCACTCTCGACAAACAAAAGCTTAACCTTTCCGAGTTGATCAACCAGATCGGGGAGGATTTCAAATCTACGCTCCAGAAAGACAAGCCTCGTCTTTGTATTGATTTGCCAACCGAGCCGTTGGAAATATCCGGAGATCCCGAAAAGCTGATCAGCGTATTCGAAAACCTGATTGAGAACGCTGCCGTCCATGCCGAGAGCCTGACTACGATCACCATTCAGGCAAAGCTCGATCCTAGTGAAAAATCAGTGGTCTGCCAGATCAAGGACGATGGGACGGGAATCCCCGAAGAAAAACTGGACAGGCTTTTCGAACGCTTCTACCGCCTGGACAAGGGGCGCTCGAGGGAGCGGGGTGGCACCGGATTGGGGTTGAGCATCGTACGTGAAATCATCGAGGCGCATGGCGGGGACATTGTCGTTAAGAGCAAGCTTGGAGAGGGTTCCGTTTTTTCCTTTCGGTTTCCGATCGCATCCTGAAAAGGGATCCAGTCGTCGGACTCAAATCCAATCATAATCTCCAAGGACTGATTGTAACGTAATTGTAACAATTACGTCCCGATAGCGTAATGTTTATTCATTAGGATAATCGACCATGACCATGTCCTTCGTTCATTACCAACCCATAAAATTCATCGGCTGTGTTTTTTCCGGCCTTATGCTCAGCGGAGTTTGTTTCTCACAAGACGCAAATCCCTACGATAAGCTCTGGAGCAAAGTCGTACTCTATGAAAACGCAGATAATGAAACCGTAAACAAGTTTGCTCTAACCGGACGACTCCAGGGAGACTACCATACTTTTGAGAATGACGTGGATGGTTCTTCCGAGACGGATTCCCAATGGCGTCGCTTGCGGTTCGGGTTCAAAGCCAGCCTGTTCGGAGGCATCACCTTGCATTCCGAGGCCAACATGAACCTTAATCGCCCTGAACCCCTTTACCGGAATCTTACTGACACCTACCTCTCCTGGTCCACCGATTCGGGAATGAAAATCAAAGTGGGCAAGCAATCCGCCCCTTTCACTCTGCACGGATCCACTTCATCCAAGAGGCTCTACACGTTGGAACGGGGTAAAATCGCCCGAAACATTTGGTTTACCAACGAATATTTCACGGGTGCTTCAATCTCCGGAAGCCGTGAAAACTGGGAATACCTCGCAGGTATTTACTCAAGCGACGAAGGTCCGGAATTTGACGAAGCCTTCGATTACGGAACCTTTGGTCTCCTTTCGGTCGGCTATAACTTCGCAGAGAACGATCACTTTGACGAATCTCTGGTTCGGTTCGATCTCATGATGCAGGAAGAAGACCCCTTGAATCAAACCCCCGAGCACAAAAACGCCTTTTCCATCGTTACAAAACTGAAAAAAGGTAAACTCAATTTCTGGGGTGATCTGAGTTTTTCCAGCGGATATGGGTCTCAAAGTGACGTGTGGGGTATCCAACTCATGCCTTTTTATGATTTCACCGATCAATTACAGGGCGTGTTCAGTTACACTCATGTGGAAAGTGAAGATCCTCTCGACGTCGACGTAACCCGTTATGAGCGTGATCTCGCAGGTTTGGGAGATGAGATGCAAGAATACTTCGTGGGAATCAATTATTTCTTCTACGGACATAAACTGAAATGGCAGAATGCCATTCAGTACACCGAAATGGACAACTTGGGCGCCGATGCATACGAAGGCTGGGGATACACCTCCGGTATTCGAATCAGTTGGTAAGAATCAAACTTTCAACAGCATAACAAAACTCCGGATTCAATTATGGGAAACGTAACTACTTGGGACTTCATCGTCAGACTGCTCTATATACTTGGCGGGTTGGGAATCTTTTTGTTCGGGATGCGCGTAATGAGCGAAGGCATCCAAAAAGTTGCCGGAGAAGGGATGCGCCGGATCATGGCTACCATGACCCAAAATCGTTTCTTCGGTCTCATGACCGGCTTACTGGTAACCTGCCTAGTTCAGTCATCTTCCGCAACCACCGTCATGGTGGTCAGTTTCGTAAATGCCCAGCTCCTAACCCTGATGGAATCGATCGGGGTGATCATGGGGGCGAATCTAGGAACCACCTTGACCGGATGGATCATCGCAACCATCGGCAAATTCAGTCTTTCCAAGATTGCCCTGCCGATTATCGGAATCGGGTTGCCCTTGGTTTTTTCGAGTAAGCCAAAGCTCAAGCATTCGGGTGAATTTCTCGTAGGATTCGGGTTATTGTTTTTCGGTTTGAGTGAACTCAAAAACGCCGTTCCTGACGTCAAGAGCCTGCTCAAGAGTCCCGACCCCGCAGATCAAGAGTTAGTGCTGAGCATCCAGGGCTTCATCGAGCAACTCAACAGCTATGGATTTGGCTCGGTACTGATCTTCCTGGTAATCGGGGTTTTTCTAACCATTCTGGTACAATCCTCATCGGCGGCCATGGGGATTACGATCATCGTTGCGATCAACGGTTGGATTGATTTTGAAATCGCCGCGGCCATCGTGATGGGGGAAAACATCGGTACCACCGTAACGGCTTGGCTCGCATCCATCGGGGCAAACCTGAATGCCAAAAGGGCAGCCCGGGCCCACTTCATTTTCAATATCGCGGGAGTGACTTGGATGTTACTTCTTTTCTATCCCTTTATTGCAATGTTGGATCAGATTATGCCTGGCGCGATCTACGCAGAGGACGTCAGCAGGCAGGAAGCAATGGCCTATCTTACGGATAATGAATTTGAGGGAGAACCAACGGAGGATGATATTGCAAAAGCCAGAAAATCGATCGTGGACGGAAACATTCCCTTGCACCTTTCCCTTTTCCATACCCTCTTCAACCTGACCAATATTGCACTCCTGATCGGTTTCACTCCGCATCTAGGCCGTTTGGTGGAACGAATAGTCCAACCAAAGACAGCCGATGGCAAAGCGCCCAAACCAGGGAGTCTGGCGTCTCTCCACTACGAGGGCTCCGGCGTACTACCCAAGACAGGCGAACTGAACCTCGCTTTGGTCGAGGCCGAAATCAACCGTTTGGCTGCCATTTCCCGCTACATGTTCGAAGGTTTTGTGGAGGTCTTCGAGAGCCCGGAAGAAGACAAGGGCAAGTTGATCAAGGAACTTATAGAGCTCGAAGAAAAATGCGACGAACTGGCCTTCGACATCACTCAGACACTCATTCATTGTACGACTGAGAGTCTCGCGGGCGAGCGCGCCCTTCGTGTCGCTTCTCTGCTGCGGGTAACGGGAGAGTTGGAAGATATCGGCGACTGCTGTTACCGACTCGTTCAACTGGCTCACCGCAAGTATCGAAAGAACAGAACTTTACCCGAGGAAACAAAACGGGAAATCAAAGTATTTTCCGAACAAATTCTTGATTTCATGGAATTATACCAAAGCCATCTCAAGGATGGAAGTATTCCTGATCTCGAAAAAGCGGAAGCCATCGAAGATCGCATTGATGCTTCCAGAAAATCGTTACGGAAAGCAGCAGTCAAAAGAATGCAGGATAATGAAAACCTTAAGGCGGAGATGATTTACGTCGATATCCTGAATGAAATGGAAAGCATAGGGAATGATGCTCTCAATGTGGTTCAAGCACTCAACCACATCGTCTAAGTTTTCTTTCCCAAACGGCAGTTTTCAAGAAATCAGAGGGACCGCTTTCCCATTGAGAAAGATCAGTCTAGCCAGGAATAAAGGGTTTCAAGCGAGGCTCCTCGAAGGTGCGGTACGATTCGATCGGCTTCTCCGAGCTTGTCCGCGCCATGCATCGCCGATATGCCGACTACCCGTAACCCCGCTCCCTTTGCCGACAGGATTCCGTTTGGAGAATCCTCGAAAGCTACGCATTCATTTGGCTGAAAGCCCAAGTTCTGCACCGCCTTGGCATAAGTTGCGGGATGGGGCTTCGGTTTCGGAACATCGTCCGAGGTAACGATCGTTTGAAAAACATCCTCCAACCGTCCGCCCGCCAAAACCCGCAGAGCCGCATCCACGTCTGAACGGCGCGAACCCGTAGCCAGACCCACGGGAAAACTTCGGGCAACCGTCGATACGAAGTCAACCGCACCAGGCATGGGCTCGGCGTTCTCAGAAACGAATTGGGCATAGGCTTCGGACTTTGTTTGCGACCATTTCTGAAAGAGTTCCTCGTCATACTCTATGCCCAGCTCCTTGGCCATTTCACCCATCGCATAACGCTCGTCCCGACCCGCAAACCGGCTTAAAAAATCATCATACGACAAGGTCATCTCTGACCCTATGGCCTCACAAATCGCCCGATAATGATTGGGTTCGCTATCAATGATAACGCCGTCCATATCGAAGACCACTGCTTTGATTTCGTTGGTCACTTTCCTCAACCCCCTCCCCCAAACCGATTCGAGAACGAAAAGTCTAGGTAATGGGAAGGCAATGGAAAAATCATGGTCATTGCCCGCTCACTACGTTCCCGCTAGCCCTAATCACGCCTACAAGCGGTTTGCCGGAAGTTTTACCGATAACGTTATTGGCAACCACGTGATCCGTGTCCTTGCCCGAAAAGGTCACTGCATGCTTTGCAATAGGTTTGGCTCGTGAATCATGAATGGTATTTCCAGAAAGAGCGACCTGCGTGCAATTGCTCGCATCCACTCCGATTATCCCATTGAGGAACTGGTTTCCGGTTACGTTAATGCGCTCGCAATCGGCCAGTTCCAGGAGTGCATTTAACTTGGGTTGTCCGCTCTCGGATTCGTCATGGATGGCGCAACCGGAAAAGGTTATGTCGGACGAGCGTTCGAAACGCACCCCGGTCCCATATTTGGGAGTATGCCTGCGGAAGGTGTTAGCGCTCACGTTAACGAGTTGGGAGTCCTCAATCAGGAGGTTGCGGTGACCACATGAATAAATCGTATTCCCGCTAAGAGCGATTCCGTAGCAACCGGTTAGATGAACGTTGTTTTCCTGGCTTCCGATGACATTGCCCGAAATAGCAAAGAGCCCTGGTGGCCTTGATGCATCAGGCTTTTCCTTAATTCGAATGTTTGCCCCTCCGGGCGACTCGGTGGCTTGAATGGTATTGGAGGCGATGGTAACCTCGTTCACGCTCGCTCCTTCGGCAGAAACGTCGACGTAAATTTCCGCTGTGGGTTCCGGTTCGGTTTTATGGGCTCGAAAGTTATTGTATTCAATATCGTTTCCCGTGATCTGTAGGTTACGTACTTCCGAACTTTCGATACGGATCCCACCCTGGCGGTTATAGCTTATGTGGCTACCAGTTATATTGATTTGATGAAGGTTCACGTCATCGAGATAAATGCCCGCTCCGGTATTGAAATATACATGGCAATGGGAAATCACTACGTTGCGGTTTCTTTCGATCAAGTGAATGCCATGACGGCAACGCGTGACCATAACCCCCTCGAAAACCGACTGCATGGTCCGGAACAATTCAAAACCATCGGCATCGGGATGAGCGCCTTCGACCTCTATGTTCTTGATCGTCGGCAATCGCTGATGGGTGGCGACATTGCCCTTCCGGCTTGCCGGATCACCCGTGCCTCCATGTGAACCGATCAAACGAAAAGCGGGGCCCTTGCCAGCCATCACCACTCGGGCCGTGCCTCCGGTGCCATCTATTCCCAAAGGGCCTTGATCGGTCAGTTTGACCTCAATTGTAGAGGTTATGCGGTAAGTGCCCGGCGGAAAATGAAGCATGCCATCTCCCTCGGCAACGGCATGCCGAATCGCCTCCGTATCATCGGTCTCACCATCTCCAACGGCGCCAAATCGCATCAAGTTACTCATGGGCCGAAGGAGTCAAGTTCTGGGACGGTTGATACCTGGATTTCATTACCTTTCGCAGAAAACGGGTTTAAGGGACAAGGTCAAAGGGAAACGCATGGACTTCCCGTAATTCGCTCAGGTAAGAGTTTCCGTTCTTGTTCCCTTCCCTTCACTTCTTGGGCTTCAACTGACTGAGATAAAGGATTGTCTCGACCATCGTTCGGGCTTGCTTTTCGTTGTGCTGCGGATGGGGCAACATGGGAATCTGCCCCCATACGCCGACACCTCCCTTGAGCACCTTTTGGGTCAAGGTTTCGAGGGCGGAAGGGTCCGCCTTGTAACGTTCGGCAATTTCAAAGTAAGGGGGCGCTACAAAAGTACGAGTCCACTGGTGGCAATTGAGACAATCGCTCTTGCTCATCAATTGGTATCCGGCCCAAGCCTCCTTTGATTTTCTCAATTGTCTGGGCGGAGCCTCCAACCCCATGACCAAACCCGGGGCAATGGAGCCCTCCGTCGCGCCCTTGTTCTCTACACGCGCAAGAACCCCTTTGTCATCCTTAGTGTAATAGAGCACGTGCAGACGACCCTTCGGACCAATCTTGAGGTTGGTGGGTTTACCGAGGCGCAAGGTGGGCAGCACGGGTCGTATCTTCTGGATCTCGCCCTTGTCATTCAACTCTACGGCCTTGACCCATCCCCTTGCATACTCGGCGATAAGCCAGCATCCGTCGAAGCGATCGGGTAATCCAAGTTTCTTTGAATAGGTATCGTTCTTACGAAAGATGGGGCCAGCGATGGCAGACTCACCACCCCCACCGAGCTCTGGGAATTCATCTTGGTTGCCTTCGTACCAGATCAGGGGCGGTTGAGCGGGTGGCAGTTCACGTATTCCGGTGTTTCCCTGGTGCAAATTGAGTGGGATTTCGGGATCGATGACCGCCCCCCCCCTTCTTGGTCTCATGATCGTAATGGGTGAACGGTTGCTGGTCTGCGATGACCAAAGGATAGCCATGAAAACCCGGACCCTTGGCCAAGTTGAACTCATCGTAACCGAGGGGAATGGTCTTTTTGTCTAGGTTTGTCCCGGGCACCCAGTTGTTAGGCGGGCCATTCTCTCCCCAGAGCAACCAACCGGTCTTCTGATCGACGTGTATGCGGAAGGGATTGCGCAACCCCATGATATAGATTTCGGGAAGTGTTTTGGGCGTCCCCGGTGGAAACAGGTTGCCCTGAGGGATTTCATACCCGCCCTCCTTGGTGGGTCGTATGCGAAGGATCTTCCCACGCAGATCATTGCTGTTGGCCGAAGTCTTGCAGGAGTAGAGGTATTCCGATCGTATCTGATTGTCACCCACCGAGAGGTACAGCAAGCCATCGGGTCCGAAGGCTATGGATCCGGACTCATGGATACGCTTGACCGAGTCGGCACGAATCTTGAGCAATACTTTTTCCGACGCAGGATCGATTTTGCCCTTTTTGAAGACGAAACGTCCGAGTCGATGCTCGTACCGTGTCTTGTCTCCCTCAACCGGCACCGTGTGCTGTAAATAGATCCAATGGTTTTTGTCGAAATTCGGATCCAATGCGATTCCGATCAATCCTGCTTCACAGCGCGTGTCCGCCTTCAGGTCGATCAATTCGGTCAATTGCCCGGGCTTGTCCGGAGAAAACAGTTTTACCTTGCCCGGTCGCTCGGCGATGAAGACCCGTCCGTCGGAGGCAATGGACATCTCCATACCCTCCCGAATACTCGAGGCGAGCATACTGAGTTCCAGCTCGGGATCGACTGCTAGGTTAGGATTGGGAAAGACTACTAAGGCAGGAAGAGCAAAGCAGAGGAAGGTACTAAAACACCTCTTCAATCTAGGCGAAAAGTTGATGTACAGGCTTGGCCTTGGCTCCTCCGACGAAGAAGGGTCTCCCCGAAGAGGAAAGGACTTCTTTCTTGAGAGGCAGCCCGGCAGCCCATCCGATGGTGGCATGCAAATCATGAACCGTTACCGGATCCTCGGGGTATGCACCTTCTTTGTCGCTGGCTCCGTATACAAATCCGCGTTTCACCCCGCCTCCCGCGAGCACCGAACAAAAGCATATTGGATAGTGCCCGCGACCATTTCCATTAAATTGGGGCTTGCGACCGAACTCGGTGGCCAAAACCACCAACGTGCTATCCAGCATCCCGCGCTGATCCAAGTCGGAAATCAAAGCCGCGTAGGCTTGATCGAAGGAGGGACTCAAATCCTCCATGTCACCCTGCAAGTTGTTGTGCATATCCCACCCATCGGTCGCCACCTCCACGTATCGAACGCCCGTTTCCACCAAGCGTCGGGCAAGAAGACAACCTTGTCCGAATTTGCTGAGGCCGTATTTCTCGCGCATGGCGGCAGGTTCCTTTCCAAGGTCGAAGGAATCGAGATCCTTACTCTTAAGTAGGCGGAGGGTGTTGTCGTAGAACTCGCGGTATGACTTGACGTTGTGATCCGGGTAGCGGTTGGAGAAGAAAGAACTGAGCTTTTCCGACAAGGCCAGGCGCTCTCCGAGCGCTTCGCTGCCTCCCCGGGTTCTGATGTTTCTGAGTCCCTTGTCCGGGTTGAGGATGGGTATGGGACTAAAGGCGGTCGGGAAAAAGCCGTTTCCGTACTTTGGCCCGGAGTTGATGCACGCCGAGGAAGGAAGAGTGTCATGACTTTCCCCGAGATAGTGCTGAGCCCACGCCCCGAGGTTGGGATGCTTGATGGTATTGCGTTGGGTAAAGGCGGTTCGCATGAAGTACTGGGCCGGGCCGTGAACTCCGACTTTGGCGGTCATGCTGCGGATGACGGAAATCTTGTCTGCCACCTTTGCGGTTTCAGGCAAGTACTCAGTGACTTGATAATCCGATTTGGTGCGGATTGCCTTGCCAGGCCCTTGACTCGGACCGGTCTTGGGATCAAAGGTATCAATGTGGCTCATGCCTCCTTTGACCTGCAGGAAGATGATTCGCTTGGCCTTGCCGAATCCGTTCCCTCCGCCAACTGGTTCTGTCGCGCTCAAGTCGGGCAGAACGGAAAGCCCGAAGGCGCCTAGGGCACATCTCTCGATGAAGGTTCGTCTTTCTAGAATGAAGTCAGTCATGACGTTTTTGATGGTTTGCTTCGTTACTGAACGAAAAGAAATTCCGTGGAATTGAAGAGGGCCCAGGTCAGGTCCTCCTTTTTCATCCCCTGTTGCAGAGCTTCCCGAATGGCCGCAAGTTCGTCCGGAGAAGGCGGACGTCCGAAGAAACTCATGAAAAGAAATTGCACGGCCGGATCGAAACCTCCGCTTTTCTTGAGTTTGATAGATAGCCTGGATTGCTTATCCGAAAGCATAAACTGAATATCCCCGTTCATCAGCATGAGGGTTTGCGGAATACTTCCCTCCGAACTCGAGTCATTGACCAATTCCCGGGAGGACTGACCGAACATACGGAGGAAATGATCATCTCGGGCAGGCTGATTCATCTCCGAAGCACGGAGAAGAAATTCACCTCCAATTTTGAGAGGACGCTTGCCTCCGACATAATCCTTCTCGTTCAGGCGACTGCCGACGTCCTTGTCCAAATGCCCGCTCTTCTTCATGGCCAAAACCACCTTGCTTACGTTTTCCGGGGACATTTTGTCGTAAGGAAAATCATAGCGGGTGACACGATGTGATCGGTCGATTTTATAGGAATCCATTTTCTCTCCCACGACGAGGGCCAAAATCGAATCCCACGCCTGCTCCGCAGTCATCCTGCGCAGAAGTGGCCCGGGGAAAAGATAGTCGTCCAATTCCCCGATTGGAGGGCTCACGCTGGCCTTGGCTTGGTAGGCCTTGGAGTTAAAAAGAACCCTGTGGAATTCACGCAGATCAAAGTCCGCCTTTACCATAATTTGACCAAGAAGCGCAAGAAGGGCAGGATTGGAGGATTTGGAAAGATCATCCAAGTCATCCAAAGGTTCCTTGACCCCGAGACCGAAAGCTCTTTGCCAAAGGCGATTGGCAATGGTGGCGGCAAAGCGTGGGTTTTTTTCATGAGTAAGCCACTGGGCAAAGCTAGCCCGCAAGTTTTTCGGGTTCTTGAGGTTTACGTCGTAAGCGGGACCTTTTTCATCTCCCGATTCCCAGACGAAAAGCAGTGGGTCTACAGGACTCCCCGGCTTGACGTCATCATAAGCGTAGTCGTGAGGAAACTTCAAGGTTTGAGCGCCCTTGGTATGCACACGAGCCATGTTCGGAGCGACCGCCTTGATCACGTCCTGTTTTGAAAGTCGGTCGTCCTTGATCCGATTACCGACCTTTCGTGGATCCCGGTCACTGACGTCCGTGGCGCCGAAAAAGGCGGCCAACTCGTAAAATTCGCGCTGCGTCCAGTCGGCCAAAGGATGATCGTGACATTGGGCGCAAGCCACGTTGGCTCCGAGGAAGACGTTGAGGGTGTTGGACAAGTTATCGAGGGGCATGCCCGGATCACGTAGCAGGTAGCCCGTGGGACCCGAACTGGCTATGGAGCCCTCAGCCGAGAGCATATCGTAAACCATCTCGTCCCATGGACGATTCGTTGCAATTTGATCCTTGAGCCATCTCTCGTAATGACTGTAGTTGGTTCTCTTGATCGTCTGCTTGTGCCTGAGCAGATCGGCAAGCCAGTTGAAGAGATGGGAACGGTAGCCGTCCGAAAGAAGAAGTTTGTCGATCAGCTTTCTGCGCTTTTCCGGATCCTTGTTCTTGAGAAAGGTCGATGCTTCGTCGTCCGTAGGGATACGTCCCACCGCATCCAAGTAAATCCTGCGCAGAAAAACAAAGTCGTCGGAAGGGGGATTGGGCTTTTGACCCGCCTTGATCAACGCATCACCGACATACCGGTCGACCCAAAGGGCTGCGGTTTTGATTTGATCCACTTCCATGCGCAATTTGCCATCCGGACGAATGGGCGGAGCATTGGCGATCTTGGGAAGGGCAGGTACGCCGACGGGACTTGGCTTGACCTGACCTTGATTCCTGCCGGGACGGGGTTGCTTCTTTTCCTTCTTGGCTTTGCGGGCAGAACCCTTCACCGGGGCTTCAACCGCCCAAAGCGAAGCGCTTACGTGGCCCGAAGTAGAAAACAAGAGGGCCATAAGCAAAAAACAACAGATTTTCATGATTTAATTTTCTACTACGTATCCAACTCTCCGAAAATGAAAAAGTTTCGCAATGGAACGCCGTTCACTTCCCTTTTTTACCGGGACGGGGAAGATGAATAAGACCAAGAAAAGTCGGTTCCACAAGCTCGCTATTCCACTTCTTTCTCAAGGAATCGAGTTCTATCACTTGAGCAGGGTATTGAGAAGAGACGTCCGTTGTCTCGGCAATGTCGTTTTTCAGGTCGTACAGTTGCGGAGACCCTCCCTTCCAGGGAATAATGATTTTGTAATCTCCATGACGGACAGCAAACCGATTTTGATCAAACTTACGCAAGTAGATTGCCTTATGGGGAGGGGTCTTGATCTTGCCCAATAGAAAAGGTAGCAGGTTCACGCCATCGAGAGGCTTTCCCTCGGGTACTTTGGCTCCTGAAAGGGCAACTATGGTAGCGGCCAAATCCAAGGATGAAACGGGGAAATCGTAAGTCTTCCCGCCCGGCAGCGTTCCATTCCACTGAATCGCAAAGGGTACCCGGTAGCCTCCTTCCCATACATCGCTCTTTTTCCCGCGCAACGGGGCGTTCCGAGAAGCGTTCTTGGTTGTCGGGCCGCCATTGTCCGAAAGGAAGACCACGATTGTTTTCTCATCCAGACCGTTTTCGATCAATGACTTCAGAATCAGTCCGACCCCATCGTCCACCGCGCTGACCATCGCCGCATAAGTACGACGCTTGGAGTCTTGGATGGATTCAAAGCGTTTGAGATATTTCTCAGTCGCCTCCAATGGGGTATGGGGCGCGTTGTAGGACAGGAAGAGAAAGAAAGGCTTCTTTTTGTTCCGTTCGAGAAAGGAAACGGCTTCCTCGGAAAATTCGTCGGTCAAGTACTTGCGGGGCCGGACCGGAGCATAATTTCTCATCGTCCAAGTGCGATAGCTCTCGGCTTCCCCTTGGGCCTTGACGCTATCCTTGATCACAAGTGCTTCCGGCATGTATTTATGACCGCCACCAAGATGTCCGTAAAACTCGGCGAATCCGCGCTTCATCGGGTGAGAGGTCGGGATATGAGCACCCAAATGCCACTTTCCGATGATTCCCGAATGATAGCCTACCGGACTGAGTAGTTCGGCGATGGTCTTTTCCTTTCGGGTAAGCCCCATGTTCGGATCATGCGGCTGGTACTGCGGGTTGCGCTCAAAACCGAACCGTTGGGGATAGCGACCCGTTATGAAACCGGCCCGAGACGGACCGCACACCGGATAGGCTGAATATCCGTTTGAAAAACGCACTCCCTTCGTGGCAATCGAATCGATGTTGGGGGTCGGGATGTCCTTGCAACCGTTGAAGCCGACGTCGGCATACCCCAAATCATCGCACATGATGACGATCATGTTCGGCTTCGCAGGTTTGCCTGAAGCAAAAAGGCAAAGAAAAGAAAGGCCTGAGAAGGCAAGCAGTTTGAGGTTCCTCAAGAGCATTTGGGAAAGTTCGTTTGTTGGGATGTGGAAAAAGTGGATCTGACTTGTCACAGGCTTTGAGAATAGGCTTGCCAGAGGAATTCAATACTGAACAAATATCATGTTTTTACCCCGATTTGGTCATTCTGCAACCATGAAACCCTTGCCCTCTCTCTGCCTGATCGCCTTGCTTTTGATATGCAAGGCCAATCCGGCGTGGGGAAAGATGGCCCGACCCAACATTCTTTTCTTTCTTGCGGACGACTGCAGTTACTTGGACTTGGACTTATACGGTGGGCCGGCCAAGACTCCGCACATCAACAAATTGGCCAAGTCCGGCATGACTTTCAACCGCTGCTATCAGGCTGCCGCCATGTGCTCGCCTACCAGGCATTGCCTGTATACCGGGCTTTACCCCGTGAGGAGCGGAGCTTACCCCAATCATGCCCGGGCCTACGAAAACGTCCGGAGCATTGCCCACTACCTTTCGGAATCCGGATACCGGGTCGCCCTTGCCGGCAAGACTCATATCGAGCCCAAAACGGTTTTTCCCTTCGAATACCTCAAGGAATTCGCTGACCCTATCGATCAGGACGTGAAGGAAGTGAATGGATGGAGGTACCCTCAAATCTACAAACTCCTCAAAGAGTCCACCGGGCCCGGAAAGCCGACCTGCCTTTTTCTTTGCTCAAACGAGCCGCATGGCCCCTATACCAAGGGAGATCCGACACCCTACAGGGATGTCAGTCTATCGCCCCAACAATTGGAGCACCACCGCGACTCCTATGCCAAGTACTTGGCCGAGATCACCTATTTCGACGGGCAGGTTGGAGAAGTCATGAGAATGCTCGACTCCTTGAATCTTCGGGAGAACACGCTTGTCTTCGTGGCCTCCGAGCAAGGGAGCTCCTATCCTTTCGGAAAATGGACCTGCTATGAAGTCGGCGTGGCCAGCGGCCTGGTCGTGTCCTGGCCGGGCGAAATAAAGCCCGACAGCAAGACGGACGCGATCGTGGAATACGTCGACGTGGTCCCCACAATGCTTGAGGCAGCGGGAGCCGAAGTCCCCGAATCTTTGGACGGCCGCTCCTTTCTTCCCGTCCTCAAGGGAACCGAAAACAGGCACAAGAAATATGCCTACAGCCTGCAGACCACGATTGGTGTAAACGGGGTTAAGCAAGCCTACGGAATCCGCTCGGTGGTTAACGAAAGATACCGGCTCGTGCTCAACCTCTTCCCGGAAAACAAGTTCAGCATTCCGTCCTCGAGAAGACTTCTGGAGGAAACCAGTCAGATGGGCGAGCGAGAGAAGCAATTTGCCCATCGCTATACCAAGCGTCCTGCCGTCGAGCTCTTTGACGTCCTTGAGGATCCGTATTGTCAAAAAAACCTTGCCGGCGAGCCCCGGCTCGCAAACCAAAGAAAGATTCTGACCCATGCCCTCGAGCAGTGGATGCTTTCGCAAAACGATCAGGGACGATCGACCGAACTGGCTGCGGAGCAAAGACAGGCGGAATGGAAACAAGTCCAGTACAGGCAACGGGACCGTGAAAAGGCCCGCTCGAAGGCAGAATGATCACCAACCCCATCCTTCCCGGTTTCAACCCAGACCCCTCGATTTGCCGGGTCGGTGAGGACTATTATATCGCCACCTCCACCTTCGAGTGGTTTCCCGGCGTTCAGATCCATCATTCCAAGGACTTGATCAATTGGAGGCTTCTCGGACACGCATTGAACGAGACGAGGCTGCTGGATTTGAAGGGAGTGCCCAGTTCGGGCGGAGTTTGGGCTCCTGCCCTTACCTATTGCGACGACCTGTTTTATCTTTGCTACACTGTCGTCCACCAGCACGAGGCGGCCACCAAGGATACCCCTAACTACCTCATCACCGCCCCCTCGATCGAGGGTCCTTGGTCGGATCCCGTTTTCGTCAACTCTTCCGGCTTCGACCCTTCCCTCTTTCACGATGAGGACGGTCGAAAATACTGGCTCAACATGGTCTGGGACCACCGGCCCGAAAAGCATCCCTTTTACGGCATCGTACTCCAGGAATACGACCCGCAAGCCAAGAACTTGGTCGGCAAGCCCGAGCTGATCTTCAAGGGCAGCTCCATCCAATTGACCGAGGGTCCGCATCTTTACAAGCGCAATGGCTACTATTACCTCC
The DNA here is from genome assembly GCA_028343845.1 of Verrucomicrobiota bacterium. Classification (GTDB taxonomy): domain Bacteria; phylum Verrucomicrobiota; class Verrucomicrobiia; order Opitutales; family Seribacteraceae; genus Seribacter. Next base: position 35,945 of record JAOLZO010000026.1, read on the forward strand.
TGACCGCAGAAGGCGGAACCGAATATGAGCATGCCGTCACCCTGGCCCGCTCCCGCGACCTGCTCGGACCCTATGAGCTTCATCCCGCAAATCCGGTTCTGACTTCCT
>JAOLZO010000027.1 GCA_028343845.1 Verrucomicrobiota bacterium
CAAAGGGTAACAAACCCGAAACCCTATGCGAGTTAAAAGCGAGTCATGAAACAAACATCCGCTTCCCCTTGAAAGAGCTTCTTATTTTGGCTTTAATCTCCTGATGAAAACGATTTTCATTACCGGATCAAACCGCGGAATCGGCCTTGAGCTAACAAGACAATTGCTTCGTTCGGGCAACCGGGTGCTGGCCGGCTCCAGAGATCCCGAAAAAGCGGAAAGCCTTCGGGCTTTGCAAAGGGAATTCGAACAGCTTGAGATCTTGAGGCTTTCGGTCGACCAAGAGGATTCGGTGCTCTCCTGCTTCGATCAATTGGCCAGTGAAAACCGCAAGGTCGACCTGCTCTTCAACAACGCGGGCATCATCGACTGGAGCAACCTGAATGAAGTATCGCCGGACTCTTTGGAAGAAGTTTACCGGACAAACCTAATCGGAGCGCTTCTGGTCTTGCGGGCTTCCCTTCCCTGCTTACGAAAATCATCTGACCCTCTCGTGGTCAACCTTTCCTCCCGACTGGGATCCATCAGCCTGCGCGGCAACACCCAGCTTGGGGGAGCCCTTGCCTATCAATGCTCCAAGGCCGCGCTTAACATGCTGACCAAGCAAGGGGCAATCGACCTGGAACCCCAAGGGATAAGGGTGATTTCTCTCAGTCCCGGGTGGGTGAAGACCGAACTGGGGGGAAGCGAGGCCAAGTACGAAGTCGGCGAATCCGTGCGCTTGATGCTCGAAACCCTCCAGAACCTCGACCCGAAAGCATCCGGCATCTTTCTTGGGGAAGAAGGTTCGGAAATTTCCTGGTAAGGATCAAATAAGCCTTGTTCCCGAGCCGAACTGCCATCAAGTTACCAACCAATGAAAAAGTTCATCCTCAAGCTCTCGGCTCTTGCCTCCGTCCTTCTTTTTTCGAATAGCCTCCATGCGTTGGACGTCGGAGACCCGGTGCCTGCCTTCAATGCGCTCGACGATCACGGGAAAGCCTGGAAATCGACCCATTTTCTAGGCAAGAAAATGCTCCTGGTTTACTTTTACCCGGCGGCCATGACGGGTGGATGCACCAAGCAAGCCTGCGCCTTCCGCGACGACAAGGCGATATGGGACAAAATGGACGTCGAAGTGGTCGGAGTAAGCGGAGATCAGCCGGAAGGCCTCGCTTTGTTCAAGAAAGCCGAGGGGCTTAACTTCACCCTCTTGGCAGATCCGGACGGCAAGGTGGCAAAAACCTTCGGCGTACCCGCAGGCAAAGGAGGGAGTATCGAACGGACAGTGAAAGGAAAGAAAGTCACCCTGAAGAGGGGCGTGACGACCAAGCGGTGGACCTTCCTCCTTTCCAAGGAAGGCAAGATACTCTACAAGAACGACAAGGTTCAAGCTGCTCAGGACAGCGCAACCGTACAGGGCTTTCTCAAGACCAAGAAAAAATAGCATGAGCGAAACCTTGACTGGAAAAGAGCGGGGAAGACTGAAATCACTCGCAAAAACGCGCCCGGTCGACCTCAAGGTCGGCAAAAAAGGCATCACCGACAACCTACTTTCTGAAATCAGGCGTATTCTTGAGGACGAACCACTTTTCAAGCTCAAGCTTTCTCCTGAAAAATCGACGAGGCTCGAACAAGTCGGCCATATTGAAGACAAACTATCCGTCAGCCTCATATCGATGGTTGGGAAAACCGCGAGCTTCTCTAAAATAGCATCATGAAAAAACCCGAACCGTTGGAAGAAGGGGAGCAGGCTCCCGACTTCGCAACCACCGACGATCAGGGCACGGAGGTATCCAGCGCCAACCTGAAGGGGAGCAGCTTCCTGCTCTACTTCTATCCCCGCGACAACACCCCCGGTTGCACCGCCCAAGCATGTGGGTTCCGTGACCTATGGGATGGCTTCAAGGGTAAGAAAATCAAGATCTTCGGAGTGTCGGGAGACACCGCTAAATCCCACCAAAAGTTCAGGGACAAGTTCGAACTCCCCTTCCCTCTGCTCATGGACGAGGACCATTCACTGGCCAAGGCCTTTGGGGTTTGGGGCCTGAAAAAGTTCATGGGCCGTGAGTTCGACGGGATCCACCGCATGTCCTTCCTCGTCGATGAGACGGGCAAGATCGCCAAGGCCTATCACAAGGTCAAGGCGAAGGATCACCCCGCGGAGGTCTTGAGCGATATCTGAGGAGAGGACCGGAACGGTCAACCGACAGGTTTTATCCGGCCAGAGCCGCTTCAACGATCCCAGAGAAAGCTCTGGACGTAAGAGAAGCGCCACCGATCAGCCCACCGTCTACGTCAGGTTGGGAAAGCAAACCCGCCGCATTATCCGGTTTCATGGAACCGCCGTAAAGAATCCGGACGGTTGACGCAGCGGAGTCTCCGAAAATCTCAACGAGAACCTTTCTGATATCAGCATGAACCTCCTGAGCCATTTCATCCGTTGCGGTTTTCCCCGTCCCGATCGCCCAGACCGGTTCGTAAGCCAGAACCAAGCTGTCAATGGATGACGCAGGAAAACCCTGCAATCCTTCCCTGACCTGCGAAAGGACGACCTCAAGGGTTTGTCCGGCTTCGCGCTCTTCAAGGGTTTCTCCGATACAATAGATGGGCTTCAAGTTGTTTTCCACCGCAGCCAGTACCTTTTCGTTAACCGATTGGTTGGTCTCTCCGTAGTACTGCCTTCTCTCGCTGTGACCGAGAATCACGAAGCTCACGTACAGGTCTCTGAGCATCTCAGCCGAAATTTCCCCGGTATAGGCGCCGGACGGATGGGCGCACATGTTTTGGGCCCCTAGCAACACTTCCGATTGGTCAACCAATTCGGAGGCCTTGGCCAACGAAGTAAAGGGTGGGCAGACGCAAACCTGAACGTGTGTTTGCGAACCGACCGAAGCATGAACTTCCTTGATCAAGTCAACGGCCTCGGTGGCCGTTTTGTTCATTTTCCAATTACCGGCAATAAGATATTTTCGAGACATTTCTAAAAGAATTTTAACTGTTTGGTGATTGATCGAGAATTGAGACTCCGGGCAATTCCTTGCCCTCGAGGAATTCAAGGGACGCCCCGCCCCCGGTACTCATAAAGGTAACTTGATCTCCGTGACCGCTTTGGTTAATCGCCTTCACCGAATCGCCGCCACCAATGATGGAAAGCGCATCGCTTTGGGCTACGGCCCTCGCGACGGCAAAGGTCCCCTTGCTCGACGCCTCGACCTCGAATACCCCCATCGGGCCATTCCAAAGAACGGTTCCCGCCTTGGCCACTTCCTCTGCATAGAGTTCGGTGGTTCGAGGGCCGATATCGACTCCCTCCCAACCATCCTCGATGTCACCCTCCGAAATTTTCGTTTCGCCAAGGGTCTTGGCATCGAAATCCAAAGCATTCGTGATCAAGGTATCCACGGGCAAAAGAAAGCGAACACCCTTGGCCTCCGCCTTGTCCAGCGCGGCCTTGGCCATATCGACCTTGTCTGGCTCGCAAAGGCTGTCCCCTACTTTTTTGCCATTCGCCAATGCGAAGGTATAAGCCATCGCGCCCCCGATGATGATAACGTCCGCCTTGTCAATGAGCTTGTCAATGACGGTAATCTTGTCACTTACCTTGGCTCCTCCTAAAATAACGGCAAAAGGCTTCTGCGGAGAATCAGTCTTTTCACCGAGAAATTCGAGTTCCTTCTCGATCAGGTAGCCGGAAACTTTTTCCGGCAGAAGCCGGGCAACTCCGAACGTGGAGGCATGGGCACGGTGAGCGGTACCAAAGGCATCGTTCACGAAAAGATCGGCATGAGCGGCAAGTTGTTGAGCAAAGTCAGGGTCGTTATCGGTCTCCCCGTTATGAAACCTCAAGTTTTCCAAGAGAGCCACCTGTCCATTCTCCAAGCCGTTGACCGCCTTTTCGGCCTCTTCGCCCACGCAATCATCGACAAATAAAACGGGAACGGAAAGCTTACCGGCAAGAACGGTTGCAACCGGGGACAAGCTCATGGACTCGACGCGCTCTCCCTTGGGTCTGCCCAAGTGGCTGGCCAGAACGATCTTCGCTCCTTCTTCGATTAGCTTGCGAATGGTCGGCAACGCCGCGTTGATCCGCGTCTCGTCAGTAATGGTTCCGTCGGCATCCAAGGGCACGTTGAAATCAACGCGAACGAAAACACGCTTACCCTCGAGATCGACGTCATTTATAGTTTTTACCTTAGGCATCGTATTACATGAGAGTGAAAGACCGAGCGGTCATGATCCAGCATACCGCCAAAAGAAACTTAACTTCGGAATAAATCAGAGGTGAGCGGAAACCTTCTTCAGAAGATCAATGCAACGATTACTGTACCCCCACTCGTTGTCGTACCAGGACACAAGCTTGAAAAAGGTATCGCTCAATCCCATGCCGGACCCGGCATCGAAGATCGAGGAGTCCGGGCAATGGATGAAATCGGAAGACACGACCTCGTCCTCGGTGTAGCCGAGGATACCCTTGAGGGATCCCTCGGAGGCTTCCTTCATCTTGGCGCAGATTGCCTCGTAACTGGTGGGTTGCTCGGTCTTGACGGTCAAGTCGACTGCAGAAACAGTAGGTGTCGGCACGCGGAAGGCCATGCCCGTGAGCTTGCCCTGCACCTGTGGCAAAACAAGACCCACTGCCTTAGCGGCTCCGGTGGTGGAGGGTATAATGTTCATGGCGGCGGCGCGTCCACCCTTCCAGTCCTTGGCCGAAGGTCCGTCCACTGGCTTTTGGGTCGCGGTGTAGGCGTGCACGGTCGTCATGAGACCTTCCACGATTCCGAAGTTCTCAAGGACGACCTTGACAATGGGAGCCAAGCAGTTGGTGGTACAGGATGCGTTCGAAACGACGTCGTCGTCAGCTGTCAAATCGCCATCGTTGACACCCAAAACAATGGTGCGCACGTCACCCTTGGCGGGTGCGGAAATGATTACCTTCTTGGCTCCAGCCTCGATATGGCCGGCGGCCAGTTCCTTGGCTACGAACAAGCCCGTGCTCTCGATCACCACATCGACTCCAAGCTCGCCCCATGGAAGAGCGGCCGGGCCTTCGCGCAGGGCCAGGCAGCGAATTTCCTGCCCGTTGACGACAAGGGAATCCTCGGAAGGAGCCTCAACGGTTCCGTTGAATCTTCCTTGGGTAGAATCGTACTTTAGCAAGTATGCCAAATTGTCCGAGGATACCAAATCGTTGATAGCGACGACTTCGAACTCGTTACCGAGCAATCCTTGGTCGACGAGAGCGCGAAAAACCAAACGGCCAATCCGACCGAATCCATTAATTCCAATTTTAGTAGACATTTACGTAGTATTTGTAGTTTAGGGGAAATTAAAAGCGAGAGAACATCAAATGAAGAATGACTCTAAAATGGCAAGGATTTAAGTGAAAACTTCGACTTGGACAATCATCAAGAGCAGCACGAAAGGAGTGTGCAGAAGAGAAAGCACTGAGAAATTGGCCTCGGCAAGCAGGCTTAGGGAGCTGACTGCCCACTCACAAACTCATTCACGTCCCCCGGAAGTTTTCAGGGATCCCTAAAACTAGGAATTGCTGTCCAGTATGCTGCAAAAGTCTTCCGTCAGCTCCAGCTCGTTTTCGACGTCTTGAATCACATTGTCGATATGATCGACATTCAACCGGGCGAGCAAAGCATCGGAAGGATGATCAGGGATCTCATGACCGCTGAAACCAAACTTCAACTTGTTGACGATCCAATTCGCTACAATGACCAAGTCGATCAAGTCGCTTGTTTCACTGCCCGGAGCCACCCGGGTCCTCTTATCCGGATTAGGCTCATGATGCCACCTGACGACACCCTCGACCGCCCCGGAAAGGCCCCAATGCCTGCAAATGAGATAACCCAGGTAATCATGGCGAGGGCTGTTGTTCAAGAGCTCAGCCTGAAAGAAATTTATTTTCTTATCCAATGCGAACTGAGAATCCTTCAGAAACTGGTCGTCATTATTATCCTCATCCAGCTTGAAACGGGCAACTTTTCCGATGTCATGAACGAGTCCGCAGGTGTAGGCTGTTTCATGCCAGGACTTGCCTAGATATTTGGCAATGGCACGGGAAGCCGCGGCAACCCCCATGCTATGCTTCCACATGTTTTCCAGAGAGAACTTCTGCTCCGCCGATTCCTTGCCGGCAAAAACCTTGAAAACCGAAGTTGTCAGGATGACGTCCTTGATCTTGTCGAATCCAATCGTGCCTATTGCCTCGTTCGCACAAGTCACCTTCTCCCTGCTTCCACGGTAAAAACTAGTATTTGCTACTCGAAGAATCCTCGTACAGATAGACTGGTCCGAGACCATGACTTCCTCCACCGCCTGAGTAGTAGTATCAGGATTCTCCATGATATTGGTAAGTTCATTAACAATGATCGGCAAGGTAGGAAGGTTCCTTTGAATCTGCCGAATTAGATATTCGTAATCAATCACACCCGTATCTGATTGCATCGCACTATTATAGACGAGTATTGTCCGATTGCACAACAAGAATATCACCGGAAAATGGCAATTTCCCGATTCGAACCAACATCCAAACCGTATAGCCAAAACAAAACCAAATGAAATAATCGGGGTATCCTTCTCGGGAAGGGCCTGAACGGGAAGGGAATTTCATTTGAAAGGTTGAGGCGGCTTGGAAATAAATGCTCCCGCTTTCATCCTCCAACACGTCCCTTTGATGCCCCCTTTGATCGATCCATCCGGACCAACCTGCATTCCCGCACCGAAGGACCGGGATTCGGTTTTCCACAGCCCGCAGGACGGAATGAGCGGCATGTTGTTCAGCGCATCCTTCTTCTCCAAACCAGGCGTCATTCGTGGACACGAAAAGAAAATCAACTCCCTCTCGGACCGTTTCCCTGACAACTTCAGGGAAAATATCCTCGTAACAGATCAGCGGACCGACCCGAAAGCGAGAGCGATCCGATCCGGCGGAATCGAGATCAAAGGTAAACGGAACGTCCCCCGCTCCGAAACTGCCGACTGGCCCGACGAGTTTCCTCAAGCCCGGGATCCATTTGAACGGGAAAGGAACGTATTCCCCAAAAGGGACCAGCACCCGCTTTGCATACCACTCCGGGGACACTCCCTCCATGGGGGACACTTTTGAAATCGTGTTGAAGGAGAAATCTTCCTCTTTGACCACGGCCCCCACCAGCATAGGAACTCCATTTGTCCGGGACAGTTCTTCGACCCAAAGCGGGTCCAAATTAAGGGCGTAGGGAGTTGAGGCTTCCGGCCAAACGATCAAGTCCGGTTCCATAAGCGAAACGAAATTGGTTTGTTTTTTCAATATCTCCTTGTGATGAGCGACCTCTCCCTCCCTCCACTTGTCCAACAGATAGGGTTGGCAAACGCCGACCTTCAGCGAGCGCTGCTCGGATTCGGAGAGCGGTGGTGATTTGAAGAGGAAGAAAGGACTGAGCAGAAGGACAAAAAGAGCAATGCTCACGTAAAAGTCCGGACAGAAGGAGGCAAGCCTGCCCCCCTTCGACCGTCTCCTCCTGACCAACAGATGATGAACGTAGGACGCGAGGGAAAGATTGAAGAAAACAAGAAAGAAAGAAACACCCCAAGCTCCGGTCCATGGGAGAATCTGCAGAATGGCCGCCCGCTCCCATTGAGTGACGGACAAGGGGCACCATGGAAAGCCCAGGGTGAACTGACATCTGGCCCATTCGATCACAACCCAAAGGGCGGAAAGACCGACCATCGTAAGAATCCTTGTCCCAAAACCTCCATTCATCGCCTGAGGAATCAACCTGCGGGCAAGAAGAAACCAGGGAAGGTTGTACAGCGACATCAGGAAGGCCGCGCAAATCATTCCGGGAAGCGTGATATGCCTAATCCAGCCGATCAGGGTAAGGTGATATAGCCAACCGGCCAAAAGGAAGGTTATGGCAACCTTTCGAAAGTCCGGCTTAAAGGAAAACCAGGCCATTGCCGGGAAAAGAAAGAAATACGCGGATTCCGCCGAATCCCTCGGAGGTTGAGCGGTAAGCAGGAACCCATAGGTCGCAAAGGAGCATGCAATGGCAATCCACCATTCCTTCACGAACAAAATCAAGCTGAGCCTTTGGGAATGAATGCTCATGACGTCTATCTCATCGGTGGGCACTCGTCCCCGACGAGGTCGAGTGATCGAAGGGCTCCAAAGAATAATGTTCCTCCACCCTGCCCTCGTTAAGCATGAATCTTTCGCATACTTGAAATAAATCGGCTCTGTTTTTTGCCCGCCTCATGCGGAAAAGAAATTCGCCCTCCGGATCAACCGACAAACCTACGAAATTCAAGAATTTCTTCATTCTTCCAACCATGCTTTCTTCACGCATTCCCGGTTTTTCCAAGCTGGCATAAAGATCCTCGAAATAATCGAATAAATCGCCCAGCTTGGGCTGAAAGATTTTTCGGGCCGACTGCAAATCACGTATTTGCTGGAAAATCCATGGGTTCCGGATGGCCGAGCGGCCAATCATTATGCCATGAGCCCCTGTTTTCTGCCTCAGGGACAGAGCCTGAGCCCCGGTTTCCACGCTTCCATTCAACAAGACCGGGCATCTGAGCAACCCAACCGCTTTCTCCACATGAGCATAGCTAGGCGCTGATTTGTATCCCCCCTTTACAGTTCTCGCATGGATGCTGACGAGCCCGACAGGACTTTCAGCCAGAATTTCGAGGATTGGTTCGAAATAACGGTCATCCTCGAAACCGATTCTCATTTTGACAGAAAGCAAGAACTTCGTTTCCTCGCCGAGAACTTCAATGATCTTCCTTATTTTTTCAGGCTCCCGCAGGAGACCGCCCCCGACGTTTTTCCGATAAACCCGAGGAGCCGGACAGCCTAAATTCAAATCCAATCCGGAAATCGGATAGGAATTCATTTCCCGGGCTACCCGCCTCAAGTCATCAAGGTTTTCTCCGATCAATTGAGCGAAGACCGGTCTTCCATCGGGCTTTTCGGTTATGGATGACAAAATTTCCGGACTGACCCGCGAATGAGCGTGCACTCGAATGAATTCGGTAAAGAAAAAGTCCGGACTGCCTCTCCGCGCGACCACCCGCATGAAAGGCAATCCCGTCACGTCCTGCATCGGAGCAAGCGCAGTTGGCCAGTTCCCAGCCACCGCAGACTCGGGAAGTTTGGTCGAAAGAGATGACTTCGCTAGCGAAATCACGGAGTTAAGGTCCGGTTAGGGCGATTAATCCTGCTTGCGAAGAATTCGCTCGAGGATTTCCGACATGTCTTCGACGTTATCCAAAACCTTTTGAGCAACGTGGATCGGTTGCTTCATCTGGAGAGCCAATACGATTGAGTCGCTTGGCCGGGCATCAAGTTCAATGATTTTCTTACCTAGCTCGTTCTCCATCCGGAGGATGATTCGGGCAAAGAAGGTTCCCTCGTCCACATCGTTAATCAGTACCCTTTCTATCGAAGTTTCCAACCCCTTCAGGATCAAACCGATCAGGTCGTGGGTCAGCGGTCTCTCCTTCTTAACTTGGTTCATCGTCATGTTGATCGCGTTCCCGATGGACGGATCCACATAGATGACGAACGTCTTTTCGTCATTGCCCAAAAAGATGGCGCAACCATTGGAAGTAGGCATCACTCCCTTCACCGTGACTTCTGAAGAGTCATTATTCATCTTGTCATTATCCCCTTACTTGCTTGTGTTCGCAAGCACTTATAAAGCACAATTGCATTTCTCTTGAGCGCAAAAAACACAAACCTTCAACTTCCGAACCTTTACCTCATCGGTTTCATGGGAACCGGAAAGTCCGTCGCGGGCAAAATGGCCGCCCGGAAACTGGGGCTTCAATTCATCGATTCCGATGAGAAAATCGAGAAAGAGGCCCAACAGGACATTTCCGCTATTTTTGACAAGAAGGGAGAAGCCGCCTTTAGGAAGATGGAGAAGAGATTCATTCTGGAAGGACATCCGGACCATGGCTGCTTGGTTTCTTGCGGTGGTGGTCTGCCCGTTCAGGAAGGAATGCTCGAAGCCTTGAAGGAAAGGGGACTGGTGGTGACCCTTTGGGCCAACCCGGAAACGATTTACGAGAGAACAAAGGAAAATTCGACCCGCCCACTCCTTCAAGTAGCCGACCCACTGGGCAAAATCACTGAATTGCTAAGATTAAGGGAATCGACCTACCTGACTGCGGACAAAGTCATATCAACCGAACAGCGGTCTGCTAAATCGGTTAGCGAACTGATCGTTCGCACCTACCAGGAAAACAACCTGCCTGGAGGAAATTAGGGCGCGACTCAACAACGGGGGGCTTAGCCTCGTTTCGCGAATCCCTCGGCCTTTTCCAGAAATTTCTCAGGCGGACGAACGACCTTCCCCTCAGCGGATAAGAAGGCATGGGTCGTTTCTCCGGTGGCAAGAAGTTGTTCCTCCCGGAAAACCTCGTAGCCGGCCCGGATACGAACCAAGGGGGAATCATCGATTTTAACCACTACCCTCAGCCTGTCGTCAAAATGAGCAGGCGAACGAAAATCCGCCTTGCAACTCAGCACTGGCAAATACAGGCCGTCTTCCTCCAGGGATAGGTAGGGACAACCCATGACATCAAGAAGCTCGATTCTGGCAATTTCGAACCAAGTGAAGTAATTGGCATGATAAACGATGCCCATTTTGTCGGTCTCTTCGTACCTGACCCTAACCTCGACGCTTGCAGAAAGCATCTTCTTCCCTTAGCTCATTATGCCTATTTCGACAACGAATCATTTACCATGTCCCTCACCAAGAAGGAAAGAACTCTCACCATTTGGATTGGCATAGCCATAGGGGTAGCCTGTTCGTCCATGTTGGTACGCTACGCGCTGAACGAAAAGGAAAAGAAAACTCAGGACCGTCCGGGCAACTACGATTCTCTGAAAACAGCCTCCGGGCAAAGCATCTTCCCTCCGTTGCCTGAATCCGTATCCCAGAGCATACCCCATGGGATCGTGGTATTTTTTGATCAGAATGAATCGATAGGAAATGGATCCGCTTCCGATTCTTCGAGGAAGTGGGTGATTGAAACCGGCGGATCCTTCCGTTCGGAACGCCTTTTCGTTTTAGCGGAGGAAACTCCCGGGAACCCATCTCAAGCGAATTTTTACCGGGCCGCCGAACTTTACCTCAAGACAGGAAAAAACTATGATCAGGACACGCTCGAAGAGAAGCTTGACGAAGAGAAATATCGGGTTATCGGAAAAAACAGCAGATCCGGAGAATGGATTGTGCAAATCAAGGATTTCTCCCCCCCGGGAATACGATCTTCCCTTAAGGAATTGAGCCTGATCAAGCCCATCGTCGAAGGCGTAAGGCTCAGTCCGTGGAAACCTAGTGGATAAAAGGGCTTACACCCCTTATTCTCGTTGACCGCAACTGGATTTTCATACAGAATGTCCAATTGCGTGAAGGGTCGTGCCCAAATGGCCTTCCCTCACTTTCAGAACCACAGAAAAGACCGAAAAATATCGTGAACTTAGAAATCAAGGAAGCGGGTGACGCCCGCAAAGTTGCCATCGTCTCTTTTGACTCGGAGGAAATCACCGATCAGGAGAAACAGGTTTGCCAGGAATTCAGCCGTATGGCGAATATTCCTGGCTTCCGCAAAGGCAAAGCGCCCCTGCAGGTTATCAAGAAAAGATACTCCAAGGAATTGAAGGAGGAGTTGAACCGGAAAGTTTCGACAACTGCCTATGAAGCCGTGCTTGAACACAAGGACATACGGGTTTTCTCAATCCTCAAGGTTGACGCCGGCGAATTGGAACCAAACTCCCCGGCCACGGTTGAAGTAACCGTGGACGTGGAACCGGATTTCGAACTACCCGATTACGAAAGCTTCGAATTCACCATCCAACCGACTGAAATAAAGGAAGAGGAGGAAGAGAAAGCCCTCGAAGGGTTGAAAGACCAAAAAGCTGCCTTTGAGGAAACGGATCGAGCGGTCGCTGAGAAGGACTATGTCAAATGTTCCTACGAAGGCATGCTTGACGGTTCCCCTGTGGCTGAAATCTTGCCCGACAAACCGATGTACGGCAAGCAAACCAACACCTGGGAAGAAGCAGGGCAGGCAAAGGGCATGGGCGTGGAAGCAATCGCTCAAGGCGTGGTGGGGATGAAAAAAGACGAAAAGAAGGAAATCGAAGCGAATTTCGAAGATGACTTCGAGTTAGCCCCCTTGGCGGGAAAAAAGGTAATTTATTCAGTCGAAGTTCACGAAGTCAGGGAAAAGAAGGCCCCGGACGTCGAAAGCGAGGACTTCCTCAAGTCCTTTAACGTCGAGACCCTGGATGAGCTCAAGGAAAAGATCCGGGAAGATATCAAGACGAGAAAGGAAAGGGAAAACCTTGATGGCAAAAGAGGTCAAGCCACTCAGAAAATACTTGAGATGCCCGATTTTCCGCTCCCGCAACAGGCAGTGGAGGACGAATCCAAGCAGATCTTTCAACGAACCGTGGAACGGGCCGCTCAACAGGGAGCAACCCCGGAAGATATGGAAGCGAAGAGGGACGAGCTTTGGAAGGAATCGCAGGTTCAAGGGCAGGCCCGGGTGAAAATATCCCTCGTCCTCGGAAGAATTGCAGAAAAGGAAAAAGTGGATGTAACCAACGAAGACATGGCTCAAGCCGCGACGCGGGAAGCCATGATGAGAAGGGTCGATCCCCAAACCTACGTTCAGGAACTTTCCCAAGACCGGGCCCGCATCAACCGTCTCAGGCAAGACATTCTGCATGACAAGACGCTTGAACTGATCGCATCGAAGGGGAAGGAAACGGTCAGCGAAACCGAGGGTGAAAACACCCAATAGACATCTTTAACAACCAATAAATTCTGCATAATCATACCATGGGCGCATACTTACCACTTCCCTACGTCTACGAACGAGAAGGCCGCCAAGAGCGGGCTTGGGACATCTACAGTCGCTTGCTTCGCGATCGAATCGTCTTCATCGGCACCCCGATTGACGATTACGTTGCAAACTCAATCATCGCTCAACTGCTGTTCCTCCAAATGGAGGACCCTAAAAAGGACATTCACGTCTACATCAATTCCCCCGGAGGAAGCGTCTCCGACGGGATGGCGATTTACGACACCTTGAATTTCATGCAATGCGACATCGTGACCTATTGCATTGGCATGGCCGCCAGCATGAGCACCGTCCTTTTGGCCGCAGGAACTCCGGGGAAGCGCCATGCATTGCCCAACAGCAGGGTCATGATTCACCAGCCAAGCGGAGGTGCCGGTGGACAAACCTCGGACATTTCGATCGCAGCGAAGGAAATTCTCCGCTGGAGACGCACGATCAATGAAATTCTTTCCAAGCACAGTGGCAAATCCATCGAGCAGTTGGAAAAGGATTCCGACCGGGACTACTACATGTCGGCAGAGGAAGCCAAGGACTACGGCTTGGTGGACGAAGTGATTTCCAAGAAACCCACCGAATAACACCCTACCCAGTGGCCAAGGCGACAAAAATCAACTTTTGCTCCTTTTGCGGAAAACCGCAAGGTGAAGTCAAAAAGATGATTGCCGGCCCGGCCGGGGTTTTCATTTGCGACTCCTGCGTGCGTGTATGCAAAACGATCATTGACCGCGAACTGGGAGAAAAACCTGCGGCACCCAAGGATTCGGACGAAAAACCGGTATTCAATCTCCAGAAACCGAATATCATCAAAGCCTTTCTGGATCAGCACGTCATTGGGCAAGACCATGCGAAAAAAGTCCTTTCCGTAGCGGTTCACAACCATTACAAGCGGCTCTCTTCCGAGCTTGGCATAGGAGATGAAAACAGCCCCAACCATTTCATTTCGGACGAATTGGAGGATGTGGAGATCGAGAAGAGCAACGTTCTCCTCATTGGACCGACGGGCAGCGGAAAAACCTATTTGGCCAGAACTTTGGCCCGGATGCTCGACGTTCCTTTTGCTATCGCCGATGCCACGACCCTGACCGAAGCCGGTTACGTAGGGGACGACGTGGAAAACATCATCCTGCGCTTGCTTCAATCCGCGGATCAAAACGTGGAAAAGGCGCAATGCGGAATCATTTACGTTGATGAAATCGACAAAATCGGTCGAAAGACCGAAAACGTATCGATTACCCGGGACGTCTCGGGCGAAGGAGTCCAGCAAGCCCTCTTGAAAATTCTCGAAGGCACCATTTGCAACGTCCCGCCCCAAGGAGGACGCAAGCACCCGAATCAGGAATACATTCAATTAGACACTTCCAACATTCTTTTCATTTGCGGAGGAGCCTTTGTGGACCTCGATCAAATCGTCGAGCAACGAACCGGAAACCGGATGCTCGGTTATGGATCGGAAGCCCCGAAGGACGCCGGTGAACTGCTTTCGGAGGTCCGACCCGAGGACTTGGTCAAGTATGGCCTCATCCCCGAGTTCATCGGCCGGTTGCCCGTGCTTTCCGTCCTCGAGGAGCTCAAGCGTTCGGAATTGATCAAGATTCTCAAGGACACGAAGAATTCTCTCCTCAAGCAATACCGCAAGCTTTTCCTAATGGAAGGAGCCCAATTGCATTTCACCCGCGAGGCCATTCAGTCCATTGCCGACCAAGCGCTTGAGATGAAAACGGGAGCCCGGGCCCTGCGTTCGATCATGGAGAGCATCATGCTCGACGTCATGTACGATTTGCCTGCTATCGAGGAACCGGTCAAGGTCGTCATCAATGCAGGCGTAGTCAAAGGCAAGACTAAGGCCAAGGTAACTCCCCTGGAATCCAAAAGCAAAAAGAGGGACGCCGCCTAATCATCCTCACCGTCTTCTTCCGACGGTAAGGTAATCGTGCTTGTCCGGACGTTGTTCTCAGGATTTAAGTCCTCCTTGTCCTTCACCAAAAGCTGGGAATTGATCCGTACCCCCTGCCTTCCTTGTCCAGCATCAAGCAAAAGCCTCTCGCTCTTGACTTCTCCGGGGTTGAGGTTGCTCAAGAGATACTTCTTAGTGGTCCCCATATATTCGACTTCAAGCTCGACGTTCTTAAGCCATTGGGTTCCCTGGTTCTGGACATTGACCAGGAAAGGAACTTGCTTCTCTCCAAAATCCTTCGGATCAAAATAATAGCCTACAATCGCCGCATCCGTAACGTAAGGATCGAAGCGGTTTTCGATCCTCCCGACGTTCAACGCTCCGTGTCCGGTAAATTCGTCAAAGCCCGGCTTTTCCGATTCATTGGCAAATTTATAGAGAAGATCAACCGCCTGTTCACGAGGCAAGTCGGGATTCCTAGAAAACTCTGCGGCCAAAGCCCCGGACACGAATGCGGACGCCGTAGAGGTACCGCTGAATGAAACGATCCCCTCCTCCGCCCAAGCCGAGTAAACCCCAACCCCCGGAGCCCCCAGGTCCACACCCTCTCCATAATTGGAAAAGGAGGAAGCCGTACCTTTCGCATCGACCGAAGCCACTCCGATGACACCGTCGTAACGGGCAGGAAAAGCCACACCCTCCCTGCCCTCGTTCCCGACCGCAGCGACAATGGTAACGCCCTTTGATTGAGCGTACTGCACCGCTTGCTCGAGAAGTAGGCTCGACGCCTCTCCTCCCAAGCTGAGATTCACAATATCCGCGCCCCGGTCGACGGCCTCGACAATCCCCTCGGCCACGGTAAAGGAATCCCCTTGGCCCTCTTCGTCCAAAACCCTGATTGAAAGAATGGAGGCGGCAGGGGCCAACCCCTTCAATGTCTCCGATTTCCCGGCAATGATCGATGCAACCGCCGTACCGTGCCCGGGCGCGGAGGGTTCTCCCTCCATCATCGATACCTCAACCACCTCCGCCCCTTTCAATGCGGAATGGGTAACGTCCACTCCCGAGTCCAAAACCGCAACCGTCACGCCTTTTCCCCAATCCTCGCGATCCTCGGACACCCCCAGCCAATCGGAGGCCCCGCCCGCAAACTCCGTTGCCCCCTCGAGAGACTCCGACCGAGGAGGAGGAGGTTGCTGAACGGGATAATTGTACTGGGGGGAAACCTCTCCCGACCATTCGTCCCCATCCATGTACCTCAAGGCATTCGGGATATCCCGGATACGGACACGAACGGTGGCAAGTTCGGGAATGGAGCCCAGCACCTGAATTCCGTTGCGTTCGGCCTCCGCCCGAAAGCGCTCCATTTTCTCACGATTGGAAAAACCCAAAGTCAAATCCCTCAGAACCCTGGAACCCTCCAGGCTTTTGCCGAGCAGTTCATCCGCAACCCCTTGGGATTCCGTCAATTTCCGCCATTCCTCCAGAAATGCCAACCGGTTAAGCTCCTCGCTCCGGTCCTTGCTTCTTATCCTCGGCTTATCCCCTCGCCCGATAATTTCAGCTGGCTCAGGGACCTTTTCAGGACGGGGGGCGTTGAATAAAAGATCGGCAAGATAGGTAAGAGCGACGAGAAAAACGATCGAAAGCGCAACGAAGATACTCAATGAACTGGCCTTCATGTTCCGAAGCCTGCCACGGAAAGAATTTGCTCGCAACTCGAAACAGGATCGGGGATTCATTCAGTAGATGATCGATTTCCTTATCGTGGGCCATGGATTGGCGGGCGCCACGCTGGCCCACCTTCTTTTGGAAAGAGGCCAGCGCATCATGGTGTTGGACAAGAAACTCCCCCATTGCGCAAGCCAAGTCGCGGCAGGTTTGGTCAATCCATTGATCGGTCCCAAGTTCAACATACCCGAGCGCATGGAAGACTGCCTGACGCAAAGTATGGATTTCTTCGGTTCAATTGGTGAGGAATCCGGCCAAACCATATACCGGGAATTGGTTCTTCATCGAATATTCGGCTCGGAAAAGCAACGTGACCTATGGGTCGAAAAAACAAAAATGCCCGCCTTCGGTCAATTCGCCCAATCGATCAAAACGAGCAAGGATTGTGAAAAACTCGGTTTCGAAGCCCCGTTGGGGGCAGGCGTTCAGCGCGCGAACAGGCTCGACTTCCCTCTTTTTCTAAAACTATCCGAGGACAAGCTCAGGCAATCGGGTTGCTGGCAGGACGGCGCCTTTGAGGAAACGGACTGGACTGAAGCACGTAAGATCGTCTTTTGCGAAGGCTACCGCGTTTTGGAAAACCCATGGTTTGGATATTTGCCCTTTGCCCCGGCCCAAGGGGAAATCCTGCTCATGAGCAACGGTCCTTGCGTTGCTGGGAGCAACGGCACCTGGGTCTTGCCGGAAAACCAAAACAAATGCTTGGCTGGAGCAACTTGGAAGCATGAGGACATAGAGTCCGGCCCGACCGAATCCGGAAAAAACAAGATCCTCAAGGACTTGCCTCTTCGTCTAAACGGCGAGCCTGAGATCATTGAACACCGTAGCGGGATACGCCCAAGCACTCGGGATCGAGCTCCTATCCTTGGCATTCATCGGGAGAACGAAAGGATGCTCCTATTCAACGGCTTCGGATCAAGAGGAGCCTCGACCGTTCCTTTTTACGCAAAACACATGCTGAATTTGATGATCGACGGGGTTTCGTTGCCCGAAGAAGCAGACTTGAAGCGTTTTAAATAAAATGAACGTCTCTCTCGTTCAAGAAGTTCACCGCAGGCTTGCCGATGTAATCGAGGCTGGCGATCTTTGCTTGGACGCGACTGCGGGAAACGGATTGGACACCCTCTTCCTCACCCAATTGGTGGAAGAAAGCGGAACCGTTCATGCCATGGACGTCCAAGAAGATGCCCTGCGCATTACCGCGGATCTGCTTGCGCTCAACGAGGTTCAACTGCGGGTGACTACTCACCTGTCCTGCCATTCCAAAATAGAAACCGTTTTGCCCCCAAGCGCGAAAGGACGGATCCGGGCGGTCACCTTCAATCTCGGATACCTCCCGAAAGGAGACAAATCAATTACGACCAGTGAGGAAACCACTCTGCCCGCCATTCGCATTGCCTATGAATGGTTGGTCAGAAGAGGGGTCCTGAGCATACTTTGTTACCGCGGGCACCCTGGGGGAAAAAGGGAAGAGGAAGAGATTCGCAAACTAATCCAAGAACAGGGCTGGAAAAACGAAACCATTGTTGGGAACGATTCGGAAGAATCCCCCGTCCTTCATTGGATCGAAAAAGATTAGAAAGGATTTCCGGGATCCACCTCGGCGTCATAATCCACCGATGAATGCCCGAAACCGAACAAGCTCAGAAAATCTTCCTGATATTTGGCAAAACTAGTCAGATCCAGAAGGTTTTCCGTACAGACTTGAGGCCAAAGTTCGACAATTCTCCTTTGCACCTCCGGTTCCATCTCCCAGTCATCCAGCCTGATCCTGTTTTTTTCATCCACTGCGACCTCATCCGAATCACCGTACAAACGATCGCTGAACAGCCTGCAGGTCTGCTCGATACAACCCTCATGCGTGCCCAGTTCGCTCATGATCTTGAAGAGCATGGAAACATAAAGAGGCACGACCGGAATAGCGGAACTCGCTTGGGTAACAACCGCCTTGTTAACCGAAACGTACGCGTTCCCGCAACCCGCAAGCTTCATCTTCTCTGTAATCACGGCAGCCGAGTTCTCCAAATGCTCCTTCGCCCTTCCGATGGTCCCGTTCCTATAAATCGGCCAAGTCACTTCTGGTCCGATGTAGGAGTAGGCGAGATTCAGGCATCCGGGTGCCATCAGTCCCTCTGCGAGCAAAAGATCGGTCCACGCTTCCCAATCCTCGCCGCCCATCACTTTTTGCGTATCCGCCACCTCCTGCTCATTGGCCGGATCAATGGTCACCTCCTTGACCTCCTTACGGTCCGTGTCCAAAGTCTTGTTCTTGTAAATCGCCCCGATCGGTTTCAGGCATGCGCGGTAGGTCTGCCCGTCGACAGGATCGGTCCGGCGGGGAGACGCCAAACTGTATACCACGAGATCGAAGGGCCCACCCGTCTCCTTTGCCTTTTTCACGACCTCCTCCTTGCATTCGGTAGAGAAAGCGTCCCCATTCACGTCCACAGCTGACAACCCGGCTTCGGTCGCAAGCTTGCAAAACGCCGCGGAGTTGTAAAAGCCCGCGCTCGCGGTTTTCTCACCTTTGGGCGGTCTTTCGAAGTAGACTCCCATGGTATCGGCTCCTGCGGAAAAAGCGGCGCTCAGACGCGAAGCCAATCCGTACCCCGTTGATGCACCGATGACCAATACCCTTTTAGGCTTTCGTTCACTTTCGATTTTCGATCTTGATGCAATCTCGGCTTGGTCCTTCAAGTTGGCCAGACACCCCGTCGGGTGAGCCGTAATGCATACGAAGCCCTTGATTCTAGGTTTGATAATCATTGAAATGAAAATTTTTAGGTGTAAGAGTTTGAAATGCGCGCGAATATTGTTTGTAGCGCCTATCATCCTTCAACTGAAGTCCATTCTTTCAAACATCTTCGAAAACCTGTTTTCCCTTGAGAAAATCAACTTACAAAGAACGAGCCCTCGTTGCCGATTTCCTTGAAATCCCGATGGCTGACGATCCGAAGAAAGGATCTCTTCCTTTGACCATGAAGGAAGTCGTCGAATTGGCTTGGGAGAATTGGGGCATCGACCAGACCAGTTCACCCGAGCAAGTGATTTCGGAAAATTGGCAAAAGATCGTAGGGATAAAATTTGCCGGGAAATGCGCCCCCGAGCGACTGGTTGAAAACACTGGTACGCTCTTCATCAAAACCGCCAGCGGGCCCGTTAAGCAGGAGCTCGGGTTTGACAAAAAGAAAATCCTCAAGCGAATCCAAAAGCTCGAGGGGTGCGGGCTGGTGAAGGAATTGAAGATCAGCTGACGCGCAGTGCCATACGCGCCTTCCGAACTCACCCGGGAACGTTTTTTCCAGTCAAGCCAACTGCCTAGGCGCCTTCTTCCTCATTCCCATGCAAGTAAGTTCTTGGCTTGTAAAGCATGGCAAAAGGGATGAAGAGAATGACCGTACCAATCATCAGTTTGGTAAAGAACCAATAATATTCCGCTCCATCAAGAGTGAGTCCACCACCCGCCGTATACTTCGTGGAAATTGGAGATTGATCATCCTCCGCCTTTTCCTCGATGAGCCCCCTCCTTTTCTTTTCCTCGTAAAGCCAGGTTCCCCGGAGATCCTCCTTTGCTTCCTTTACGGTAATATTTATACCGAGATCCCAAACTGTCTTGGCAATCTTGTCCGGACCATCACTACTCAACCTCGCTTCTTTAGCACTAACCAATTGATATTTGATCGGTGATCCCCACGGATCATCCGGCAAGTCCGTCCACTCCAAGGGAAGTTTCTCCTTTTCACTAAGATACGACTCTATTTTGCCAACCGCGTCACCAAGTACCTCCGTGATCAGGGATTCAATTCTCTCCCCCCCTGTCACGATATCGTCCGGGGTATTGAATTTCCCGTCATATCCTGCAATCCGTTTGAGTTTGGTCTGATTGCCTTCGGAAAACTCCTCAACAAGCGATACTTCTTCCGGACTTGCGACTTGAATGACGTGATTAACGATAGCCGTGAAGGAATTCCCTACGGATACGGAAGTCAGAAATATTGCCATCATCAGGGATTTCATCTTCTTGGGCGCTTGGGTGTAGAAAAACTCAAGGGCTACTATTGATACCATGACCTCCCCGGTAGTAAGAATGAAATAGGCGAGAATCTGCCAGCCGACATGTGGGGTTTGCCCATGGTCAATGGCTTCTTGGGACAAGGACACGACAACAAAGGAAATTGCCATGAGAAACAAACCGGAACCGATTTTTCTCAAGGGTGTCAGCTTGATGATTTTTTCTGTCTGCGGATAAATGAAAAAGGTGAAGGCGGGAATAAGGACAAGGATCAAAAAAGGATTGGCCGCCTGAATTTGGGACGGCAGGATATCTAGACCAAAAATATTCCTGTCCATTCTTTCCGCCTGAAAAACCAGTCGACTTGCCGTTTGATCGAATAGGCACCAGAACATGCCGACAAAAAGGACGAGCGGAATCAATTTCCCGATTACGGACAGACCCTCCTTGCTGAAGAGTTCCTTCAGGAAGGAAGATCCTTTGGCAGGTATATGGGCAAATTTTTCTCTTCCCATCCAAAAAAACAGGGTGGCCAAAGCCATCAGCACACCGGGAACGCCAAAGGCAAGGTGCGGACCATGCCATTTCAAAACCCAGGGAATAAGAAGATTCGAGATGACGGCTCCAAAATTGATCGAAAAATAAAAGATGTTGAATATCTTGGTGATCAAGTGCTGGTTCTTTTCTCCGAACTGATCCCCGACGTGGGCGGAGACGCAAGGCTTGATACCGCCGGCACCCAATGAGATGAGCCCCAAGCCACCGAGGAGCCAGAACTGGACGACTCCGCCAACGCCCATTAGAGCAAGGCACAGGTGCCCTAGGCAATAGACGATGGAGAGGGTGACGATGGTTCTGTATTTACCGAAAAAGGCATCCGCGATGATAGCGCCCAAAAGGGGCGTCAGATAAACCGCGGTATTGAACCAAGAAACGTAAGAGGTCGCTTCTGTCTCGGTAAGATTGTTGCCACCAAGGACTCCAAGATAATTGGCGAGAAAAACGGCCAAGGCCGCTTTCATTCCGTAGAATGAAAAGCGCTCCGCCGCTTCGTTGGATATGATGTAGGGAATGCCCGGAGGCATGCGGTCGGTGGAAACAGGTGACGTTCTGTATTCGCTCATGGGTTTAATTTTTCTCGACCTTCTCGATTTCCCGTCGCCTCTCGATCTCCTTGTCAAGATCGCTCATGATGGCTGACTTATCCTCCGAGCGGAGATCTTTATCATTGGTTGCATCAAGTGCTTTCTCGCCTGAGACGACTATAAACCAACCCAAGTTGCCAACCGCGCCAAGGACGCAAATCGCAACCATCCAGGGATTAAGGGCTTGTCCATCTACAAACTGGCAAACGAACAGGCCCGAAAAAAGGGAGGCGTTAAATATCGGCAAGAAATGACGGGTACGAATCATTGGGCGCGAGCTTACTGAAGTTCCTTTCCATGACCAAGAACTTATTCGCATTTCCTTTTTACAAAAGCATATTATCTTGCCATTTCGCCAAGTTTTCAATGGTTTTGTCCGATGAGAATATTGAATTCTTTCCTTTGCCTAAGTATTTTTATCTTTGCATCTTGCGAAAAAGAGAATCAGGAAACCCCTTCGGAAAACAACAATTCCAAACCTGCCAAGACTGTGGTCGTCGAGCCCATCAAGCCCAAACCGCAACCCAAACCACGTCCCAAGCCAACACCTAAGCCAGTACCCATTCCGGTACCGCTCCCAGACCCTACCCCCGATCCGAAACCCGAACCGAAACCCGAGCAACCCGGGTTCAGTCGGGAACTTCTGGCTGCAGTTAAAAACTGGACTAAAGTTTCACCGCATGTCTTTCCATTGAAATCCGTAAGAATAAACCACGAGCTGAACTTCAAGGTTTATACCAAAAGCGGGCAAGAAGTGGGATCCTCTTTCATGCCCGCCGGAAGAGAAGTGGTGGCAGTCGGACTGCAAGGAACCACCCTAACCGTCTCCCCCTCCATCGGAGCGAGAATGTTCGCCAAGATAAACATTGATCAAACCGACTTCAAGCAAGGCGTGGCCTACCTTTTCGAACTGCGCAAATGGCAACGCAGAAGGCAGCAGGAGCTTTTGGCCAACCAAGCCCTCGCCCAGAAAAACTCACCATCCCGCCCTACTGGGTCTCCCGCTTCAACCCGACCGGCAACCAAGCCTGTCAAATCAGGATCGAAATCAGATAATTCCCTTTTCGAGGACTTACCGCAACCCGGGGATTATGGTCATGGGAAATTTTGCATTTGCGGAGACTGTCGTAAAAAAAGGTTGGCGCAGACGGGTTCTCTGAAATAGGTTGAACTACCAATACGAAAATGGCTACCTCTGCTAAGAAGAAGAAGAAGAAAAACATACGTGACGTCGAAATCGGCGATCATGTAAGGGAGACCAAGAGCTCCAAAGGAAAAAAGAGGTGCGGAGAAGTTCTCATGATCCTCCAGGACAACCCCGGAGACCCCACCTTGGAATGCGTGGAAGTTCATCCGGACGAACTGACCCCTATGGACAAGGGTTCCGACGGAATGCGTACCTTCAAGGCAAAGCGATCCAAGCTCAAACTGTATACTCCCAGAAAACAACTTTTCAAGAAGAAGACCTTCGAGAAAGGCGATGTCGTCCGGCACAAACGCGGCGGTTCATTCCGTTATGGGCGTATCGTGTGCTTTGTTCATCCGGATGGTCTCTATTCCACCTCACACGAAGAAGGATACAACGGCAAAGACTTCCTCGAATGCGTGGAAATCGACAAGAAGCCCGGCCTTTTGCAGAAAATCGGGGCGGATGGGGAGCCCAGTCGCTTTCAGGCTCAAGGGAAGGATTGCAAGATCATGAAAGTCATCACCACTGACTCCAAAGGTGAGGAGACTACCATGCACAAGCTTGATCTTTCTGACGAGGAAGAGGAACTCTGAAACAATTCCTCGGCTTTTTCTAGTCCTCGTTACTGAAAAAGTGATCCAAATCGAATTTCCTGACCCTCACGTTCTTACTTGATTTTGTTTTATAGGCCGGGACGAGAAACCTTTTGCGATCACCTTCCTTGTCTTCATAGGAAAACGCAACTTCATCCCTGCTCCACCGGGCAAAACACCATTTTGCATGGTAAGCTTGCAAAATATACGAGACTGCCTCCGCCCGGTTTAGATAATACTCGTTATTTATTTTGCGTACCACGTTTGCCCACTGAACTTACAAAGGTTTGGAAAAAAAGAAAGCCGCATTCTCATGCGGCTTCCCTCGAAAATTCAATCTCTACCGTGCAGATTCAGGAATCGTAGTCACCCTTCTTGATCTTTTGGCAGCTTGCGGTCGAAATTTCAGCGCTTTCCGAAGCTTCCTTTAACGTTTTCCCTCCCAAGAGAAGCTCCTTTACATGAGCAACCACTTCCGGAGTGATCTTGGTACGCTTTCCCATTATGCCAAAGCGTTCGGAAAAGGATGCTTTGGCGATGGGCGGAAGTCCGTTCACATAGCATTCCAAATAATCCACAACTCCGCGAAAGACCTTCCGTCCGTCCTCTCTGCGATGACGCGCATGATCTTTTTTGATCATTTCGTAAAGAGCGCTTTGGTCAACTTTAGAAGACTTCTTCGCTTCAATTTTCTTATCAATCTTTTTCTTTAAAGCCTCAAGTTCCTTAATGCTTACATTCTCATCAATTTTCATAACTATCAATTAATTAATTGTTGCGTAAAAGAAGCTTTTCGCAGAACAAACCTATATTGTAAAGTACTATTTTATAATATAAAAGTTCGGTCCATATTTCGATATTGAATAGCCTCTAGCAAATGAATTTTCTCAATGCATTTTTCACTGTCTATATCTGCAATTGTGCGTGAAACCTTCAATATCCGGTCATAGGCTCTGGCAGAAAGTGAGAGTTCGTTCATGGCCCGACGCAACATATGTAAATTCTCATCAGAAAGTCCGCAAAAATCGCCAATTATTTTATTCGGCATATTTGCATTACAAGTTATTGAATTGCCTTTAAATCTTTCATATTGAATTGCCCTACATTCTTCCACGCGTGTACGCATTGCCTCAGATGATTCTCCCTTCTCCCTGCCCTGCAAATCCTCGACCCTCACTGCAGGAGCCTCAATGTGAATGTCTATCCGGTCAAGCAACGGACCGCTTACCCGGGCTCGGTATCTTTGAATTTGAGGAATTGAACACCGGCACTCCCTCGCAGCGTCACCCAGATAGCCACACGGACAAGGATTCATCGCAGCCACCAACATAAATCGACTGGGCAGGGTTATCTTGCCTGCGCTCCTTGAAATCGTGACTTCTCCATCCTCCAAAGGCTGGCGCAAGACCTCGAGTGCCGACCTCTTGAACTCGGGCAATTCGTCTAGAAAAAGGACCCCGTTGTGAGCAAGCGAGATTTCCCCCGGTCCCGGAACGGTTCCGCCTCCGAGCAAACCGACATCACTGATCGTGTGATGAGGAGAACGCACGGGTCGGCTCAATGCCCTGCCCTCCCGCATCAACGAATTGCCTCCAGCCGAATACACGTTAAGAATCTCGAGAAACTCATCCATGCTCGGCTTAGGCAAGATCGAAGGGATTCTCTTGGAAATCATTGATTTGCCCGAACCCGGAGGACCTATCATCAGCAGGTTGTGCCCACCTGCAACCGCAACCTCGACCGCCCGGCGGACATTGGCTTGTCCCTTGACCTCGGAGAAATCCGCTCCGTCGGAATATTCATCGCTCAATTGATAAGGACTATCTGATTTTTTCATCGGTTCCTGTTCGGACTCACCGGAAAAGAACGAGACTGCCTGAGCGAGGGAATCCGTCGGATAAACGAGCATTCCCTCGACCAGGCAGGCCTCCTGCGCCGATTCCCTGGGTAGGACGACTCCCTTTTTCCCTGCCTTCGCCGCCAACATAGCCATCGACAACCCGCCGCGAACCTTTCTGGTCTCTCCCGAGAGCCCGAGCTCGCCTGCGATTAGAAAGTCCTTGAGCTTGTCTCCCGGCATTTGTCCCATCGCGGCAAGCAGACAAAGAGCAATCGGCAAGTCAAAGGACGCCCCCTCTTTGCGCAAATCTCCGGGAGCCAGATTGATCGTGACCCGTGTGCGGGGTGATGAATACCCTGTATTCGCAAGACTGGAAAGGACCCGGTCGAGGGATTCCTTGACCGCTGCATCGGGAAGACCCACGAGTACGCATCTCGGTTCGCCCTTTTCCCCTCCGTTGGCTTCCACGGTGACGGGAAGAGCGTTTACGCCTTGAAGGGTGGCCGAGCAGGTTTCTGCAAGCATTTCGGGAGTTTTTTTGGTTGGGAGGTTGGGAGGGAGGAGGAGAAAGACAAAGAATCAGGGAACGCGGTCCTTGACCAAGGCGGAAATCGAACGGAATTGTTCATGCCGGGCGCTCTTGAGCATGGCATAGAGCAAGCTTTCCAATGGAAGAAGGTGACAACCGAGATTTTCCAGTTTGCGCAGGGCCCATTTTCCGTCTTCCGGTCTACGGCAACCCACGCAGTCAGTCAGCATGGTCACAGTCAAGCCCCGCCTGACTGCATCGACTGCGGTCAGGTATACGCAAATGGGGGTTTCGACCCCCGTTAGCAACAAGTGGTCGATCCCGCCCGCGCTTATCCATTCATCGAAGTCCGGACAACCGAATGCGGAGAAGCTGTCCTTGGAAAAGGTTGGCGATCCGGGGCACGCTTCGAGAACCCCTTCCTCCGTTTGACCGAGTTTGTCAGGAACCTGTTCGGTCAGACACAAAGGCACGCTCAAGGCGCCCATTGACCGGGCAAAAGTCTTGATCGAATCGATCAGGGTGTCCGCCCCCCCGATCCCACCCAGCAAACGGGGCTGGACATCGAGGATCAGACCGGCCAAACCGGCTGGATCCGCATCGGTAACTTTTTCTTCTTCGCACTTTTTCATTTCAACCTGATCGAATTGATGTTTAGGTAAATTGGAAATTCATGCAACAACCTAGTAAACTCGGATC
The DNA here is from genome assembly GCA_028343845.1 of Verrucomicrobiota bacterium. GTDB lineage: Bacteria > Verrucomicrobiota > Verrucomicrobiia > Opitutales > Seribacteraceae > Seribacter. Next base: position 26,488 of record JAOLZO010000027.1, read on the forward strand.
ATCTCATTCCTATTTTGGAAAACGAATGAGAATAAGCTTTCTGCTCTGTATCTTGCCATTGCTTTTCCTTTCTTCATGCCGAAAAAGGCACGATCCTGAGAAGATCACGATGAGACCCCGGATCTTCCTCGAAGGAGCGGCTCCCGTTCCGGTCTTCGACGAGTACGACTTGATGCAGGTCCAACTCGGGACCGTCGACAATATCATGACGGAAAACCCGAACGACCGGATGTTCGCCCTTTGGTTCTCTTTCGATCGCCGCGGGGCTATGGACCTCCAGAAGGAAACGGTGCGCAACGTGGGCAAGCGCCTTCATCTTGTGATCGGAGGAGAGATCGTCGGCGTCCATCCGATCGAAGGGGGAGTTACCAACGGAATTCTCCCCTTCGTCCTCTCTGCGAACATGCCTCAGGAAAATGCGGTTTTTCTCTTTAACGAACTCAACACCTCCCTCATGCACATACGGGCCGAATTTCTGGCTAAGAAAGGCTAGGCGTGAGCTTTTCCCCGATTACCAGAGCCACCCTATTCCTTTCCCCGCTCCTTCTCGCCCTACCCCTCAAAGGAAAACCAAACTTCCAGCTTTCCTGGCCTACGCCCAACCCCGCCTTCGCAAAAGGGATGGGGTACTCCGCCTTTTTACAGAAAACCGGGCCCGACAAAGCCTTTTCCTCCGGGGCCTTCGGATGCGTGCGCAACAATGGATTCAAGTTTCACGAAGGGCTTGATCTTTATCCGGTCAAACGGGACGGACGCGGACGGGCGGACGACAAGGTATTCTCGGCCATGGAAGGGGTCATCCGTCACCTCAACGCTACATCCGGATACAGCGCATACGGAAAATACCTTGTCCTCGAGCACACCAAGCTCAACCCACCCCTCTATTCCCTTTACGCTCACCTTGCATCGATTGAGAACGGGCTGAAAGTCGGTTCATCCGTGCGGGTTGCCCAAGTTCTGGGCAAAATGGGAAACACCGCAAGTTACCGCATTCCGCTCGACCGGTCCCACCTGCACTTCGAAATCGGTTTGCGCCTGACCGACGACTTTCAGCGTTGGTACGACAAGAAACCATACACCACCAAGAACCGGCACGGCAACTTCAGCGGATTCAACCTCGTGGGGATTGACCCTCTGCCCTTCTATTCCGAATACCAGAAGAAATCATTCTCCACCCCGCTCGAATACCTCCGTTCCCTACCCGTCGCCGCCAAAGTACGGGTCCGGTCCACCCGTACGCCCGATTTCGTCCGTCGCTACCCAACCCTCTGCAAGGCACCCCCCAAGGAAACGAGCGTAAGCGCTTGGGACTGCTCCTTCGGGCCCTTCGGAATACCGGTCCGGATCGAACCGGCCACTCAACCCATGGCATCCAAAAGCGCCAAGTATCAAGTTCTCAGCGTTGACTACGCGACCCAGCAAAAGCCCTGTCGCAGACTGGTCGTGAAAAAAGGAAGCTCGCTCGTCCCCGCCGAGCAACTGCTCGTCTACCTTGAACTGCTCTTCGGAATCTGACCCCTCCGGTCCCCTTAACGTCGCCTGTTTCGCAACCTCCCACGGATTCGGGCACGCCACACGTGCGGTAGCCGTCCTGCAAGCCCTTGCCAGAAGTAGACCCGGTCTAGACGTCCACGTATTCAGCACCCTACCTGAATGGTTTTGGACGGAAAACCTATCCCCCAAGATACCTTATCGGGCGCACCGGCTCGAAACCGACGTCGGACTCGTCCAAAAAACCCCCTTCGAGCACGACCTCGCTCAGACCATTGCCCGGCTCGGGAGCTTCCTTGCCTTCGAGGACCAGGATCTCGAAAACGCCCGGAACGTTCTGCGCAATTCGAAAACCGACCTGATTCTCTGCGACGTCTCTCCGCTCGGGCTTGCCCTGGGCAAGGAACTAGGCATACCCACCGTACTCGTGGAAAACTTTACCTGGGACTGGATATACGGAGGGTACCTGGAGGCGGATTCCCGATTCGTGCCGAATATCGAGCGACTTGAGAAACTCTTCCGGTACGCCGACCTGCGGATTCAGACCGAGCCCCTTTGCGAAAGAATGCAAGTCCATCCCCTCGTCCCTCCCATCTTTAGGGAATTCGAGCAATCCCCCGAAAGGATCCTTGCTCGGCTCGATCTGCCCGCCGGAAGTCGCTACCTGTTGGTCACCACCGGAGGAATCCCTCAGGAGTATTCATTCCTTGAGCAACTCAAGAAGCGCAAAGACGTCCATTTCGTGGTCACGGGAAGCTTTTCCCAACTCGAACGCGAGGAAAACCTGACTTTGCTCCCTCACCGGTCCGGGTTTCACTTTCCCGACCTCGTAAAGGGATCCTGCGGGGTCGTGGGTAAGGTGGGATACGGAACCGTGGCGGAAACCTGGGGAGCCCGGGTCCCCCTCTTTGCCGTTTACCGTGATAACTTTAGAGAATCAGACCGGATCCGGACCTTTGTCGAGAAGAACCTGCCCCACATGGAAGCCACCGAAACCGATTTTCTGAACGGATCATGGATCGATCGGATCGACGAACTTCTCGCCCTTTCTTCGGTTGGTGGCGAGAATCCGACCAACGGGGCAAAAGAAGCCGCCCAATTGATTCAAGGGCTCCTCAAAAGCACTCCATTGAACAATCGGTAGAATTTCTTCGACCAACACTTCAATCGCCCCCAACAAACTACCCTTCAGCCGTTTACGAAAACATCGAAACCCCATCCAAAACTCACGACTGAAAAACCTCATAGAATGAGGGAAATAATACTTAATAATGGGTATTAAAGCATCGACTTGCGCTAATACCCTTATAGCCTAACGAGACTAGGTTCGGACGGGTGTGCCTCAACGGTTCTTGGCCTCTCGACAAAACAAACTTTATCAGATCATGAAAACATCAAAATTCATCCTTCCCCTTATCCTTATCCTAACCGCGCTCGTTGGCCGAGCGGCCGAACAGGACAACTGGTATCTAGCCAAGGAATGGAGCGTAACCGAATCCCGCGGGGTTTATTACGACCACAATTCGACAACCGGAGCCGGCAGAATTTTCGTGGGCCGTGGCAGCGTATGGGACGCGACCGGACGGGACATCAAGATATACGATACGAACGGCACCTTGCTACAGGCCTTCGGAAATGGAAATTTCATGGACATGACCATCGATGGAAACGGTACCCTCTACACCGTTTCGCACAACCGGGTGGTCGCGTACAGCAAATCTCCCGGCCGAGTGGTCAGCGTGAACGTCGATGCCCCTGGAAGCAACCTGTACAAGCATTGGGGCAGTCATAACTACACCATGGAGTTTTCCGGAGGAGGAGGCTCGGGAACCAGCGCTCTCGCCATTTTGGAAGAGAACTCGACCGATACGGACTCATACAACAAATTTGCAACCTCCGTTAACCTTCTCGAAAGCGGCTCCGGTTACGTCTCCGAACCCAACGCCACCATTCGTAGTGACATGCCCAGGGTTACCGGGACGGTCGATCCGGTCTTTACCGCCGTAATCGGGACCGGTTGGGGCGAGGATTGGTCAACCAGTGGGTTTTCCAAAGCACAGGCCATCGCGATCAGTCCTAACACCGGAGACTTATTCGTTGCCGATGCTCAGAACAAGAAAATCGTGGTATTGGATCGAAACGGTTCGATCAAGAGAGAATTCGGATCCAGCGGAAGCTCGCCCGGACAATTCAACTTCAGCTACAGCTCGCAAAGGTGCGATTTGGCGTTTCTTTCAAACGGGAACCTGGCGGTGACCGATCAAAGTTATCTGCATTTTTTCAAGGAAGACGGAACCTTCATCAGCCGGACGAATCTCACTAGGTACAGACTCTCCGTCGCAAAGGACGGAACCATGCTTTCCTATGGTTACCTGAGGGATGAAGAGGGCAACTCGATCACATCGACTCCTTTCCAAAACAATTCAAACTACAACTACACCTTCAGCCCGCAAGGTGACGTGATCGAATCAACGGGTTCTCTTGTTCGGATTTGGAAAAGGGCCTTCCGTACCAAAGGCATGATCAAGAGCAACGCCATTCCCCAACCGACCATCCGAGCCATCTCTCAACGGGCCGGAACCAATGTCATGGATTTCGATTTTGAAATCATCGATCCGGACGACGTTAACGTTACCGTCGGGATCATCGCTCATTGCGGGAGCGATCTGGTCGTCCCCCAAGCCTGGATCGATGGAACAGGGAGCAAGATAGGAACCCCCATTGCCACGAACCAAATTCATCGCATGTCGTGGGACGTGAAACAGGATTGGCCCACCAACACCGGCATCATCAAGTTTGAAATTCTCTGTCAGGATGCGAATCGTTCCAAACCGGTCGACCTGCACTTTCTGACTCTTCCCTTCTCCGATGGCAACATGACGATCACCCGTTCTCCGCTCAACGACAATGCGTTTAAGAATTATGCAAAATTTTTGCTCGCAACCGGACAGGCCCATTTCGAGAGCAATGTCTCGAATGCGGTGGTCATACCTGCGGTGGATTCGAATGCCTCCCAGACCTTCACCTTTAGCAATGCCGGCGCATTAGGAATAAACGGCCCTTCGGCCTCTCAATTGATCGCCGAATACAACGGTACGAATTTGGAAGGAAACGTAACCACCGGTTTTCGATCCGGATATCAGAAATGGACGGTCCCGGCGACCGGGACTTACGTGATTGAGGCGACAGGGGCCCGAGGGGGGATTCAGCCGCAATACCCCACTCAATTTGGACGGGGCGCCTTCGTAAGAGGAGAATTCAACCTAACCGCCGGCCAAGAGCTTACGATCGTAGTGGGTCAAGCCGGTGGGGACAATCCGACCCATGACGGAGGCACGGGAGGTGGAGGAGGAAGTTTCGTAATTGCCGACACAAACAACACGCCGCTCATCATTGCCGGTGGTGGTGGTGGCCAGGGAGGCGATACCCATGGTCAAAACGCTCTTCTTTCCTCGAGTGGAGGAAATGGATACAGCAATGAACAAGGAGGATCAAACGGATCCGGAGGGCAAGGAAGCATTGGTGGTGGTGGTGGGTTCGACGGAAACGGAAGCGGAAATCACTTCGGCGCATCCTTCCAGTTTGGATCAACCGGGGGCAACGGGAACGTAAAAGGCGGATTCGGAGGCGGAGGCGGTGTGAATGGCGGAGGCTCTGACCCCGGCGGCGGGGGTGGCGGATATTCAGGAGGAGCAGGGTCGAATAACGAACGCGGAGGTGGAGGCGGATCTTTCAATTCCGGAACCAACCCATTCAACTTCGACGGAATCGGTGAAGCCCATGGATCGGTCAGAATATTTGGCGGTCAAGGAGTGAACCTCGGAGTTCCCGAATATAAAATTCTTACGGAAAGTTGGGCCCCCACGGAAAGTGGCAAAAGTATTTTACTAAAAGCCCTCGGTTCGGGCTATCGATTTGCCACCGCCGAGGAAGTGACCAAGGCCCGGGAAGCGGCTACGCCAGGCAGCGTGAACAATTGGCCCGCCGCCTTTCAGGTAAAACCGAGAAACCTGCCCGGAAGCGTGAACGAATATGGATTCGACGTGCAAACCACCACCGGCACTTGGATCATCAGGGAGTAGAAAGGAAGCCCGAACTTTTTCGAACCCGGACCAGGAAACCAAACCAATCCAGTGAGCTCAAAACACATGCGGAAAAACCCAAAAAAACCATTCCTTTGGTTATGCGGTTTATTCCTGTGTCTACCCATTCCGGTCCTCGGCGCTCTCTTTCAAGTCGATCAGGTTTCCGAACCTGCGGGCTTTTTATCCCAAAGCTCGGCAGTTGAAGAAGGCAGTTCCCTTCTCAGCCTCAACCCCTCTCTTGTATCAAGCGGCTACACCTTCGGGTACTGGACCATAGACGGGGTCAGGCAAACCGCTCCGGACGGAAGATCGCTTACCCGCGTTTCCAGCGTGATCAATGCCGCCTCCACCTACAAGGCTCACTACTTTCAATCCAATGCCGACACTGACTCCGACGGGGTTTTGGACTGGTACGAGTACCGCATGTTCGGAGACCTCTCCCGTCAACCTGGCGACGATTCCGACGGGGACGGATATTCCAACCTGAGGGAAAGCGAACTCGGGCAGGACGCTTTGATTCCGGACGAAGTTAAAGGAGGTGGAATCGCCGGACGCCTGTCCACAGGATTCGTCTATGCGGATAACACCATGCTTCTCGCCACGGTGAAAAGCAACCCCTCGGGCTTCGTGAGCGAAACGAGCAACTTCCTCGAGCAGAATGCATCCCTTTCCACCGTCAACCTTCATGGCGCAACCAATAGCTATCACTTTGCCTACTGGACGGTCAACGGGGTCAGGCAAGCCGCCCCCACTGGGGTTTCCAGCAGCAAAGTCCAGATCAACGTACAATCGACCACGGACGTCGTCGCGCACTATGTCCCCAGCAATCAGGATAACGACGGGGACGGCGTGATGGATTGGTTTGAGCTTTATCAATTCGGCAACTTGAATTCCGGACCCTCCGACGATTCCGACGGTGACGGATACAGCAACAAGCGCGAAGGCGAACTCGGGCAGGAAGCGACCATCGTGGACGAGGTGGAAAACGGTGGGATCGCCGGGCGCTTGTCCACAGGATTCGTTTATGCGGACACCTCCATGGTCTTGACCAGGGTGACCAGCGACCCGCCCGGATACGTAACCAACACCAGCAACTTCCTTGAAATCAACGCCACCCTGAGCACCCAGAATTTGCATGGAGCGAGCAATGGCTATCACTTTGCCTATTGGGCGGTCAACGGGGTCAGGCAGAGCGGACCGACCGGTGTGTCGAGCAGCAAAGTCGACTGGAAGGTATCGGAAACCACGGACTTCGTCGCGCATTACGTACCCAGCAATCAGGATAACGACGGGGACGGCATCATGGACTGGGCCGAACTCTATCAATTCGGAAACTTGAATTCCGGACCCTCCGACGATTTCGATGGGGACGGATACTCGGACAAGATCGAAGGCGAACTTGGCCAGGAAGCCACCATATTCGATGCGGTCGAAGGTGGCGGAATTGCCAGCAGGCTATCCGTAGGGGCTCTTTATTTCATGCAGGTCAACAACTCTCCCGACGGCTTGGATCTCAACGATACGATCGTCCACGCGAACAAGGCTCCCGGAGAACAGGTCGGGATATTCCAACCTAGCGACCCGGACGTTTCGAATGGGAATGGGCAATTCGTTCTTTCCCTGCTCGAAGGCAACGGATCGACCGACCGGGACAAGTTTTCCATTTCCGGAATGAATCTCCTGACCACTTCGATCTTGGGGGCGGGCAACTATTCGATCAGCGTACGGGTAAGCGACGAGGGAAATGCATCCCTGGACAAGAACTTCACGATCACCGCCATACACGACCCTGGCAAAGACAACGACGGGGACGGCCTTACCTATGCTCAGGAACAAGCCCTCGGGACCAGTGACGGACAAACCGATTCCGACGGGGACGGCTTTTCCGATGCCTTCGAGTTCGCGTATGGATCCGACCCTGCCAGTTCGCAATCCCGTCCCAACTCCGCTCCCGTAGCGATCGACCTGAACGGATCGACCCTTTCGGAGAACCAACCTGCCGGAACCATCGTGGGTGAATTCAACGCCACCGACCCGGATGCCAACGCCACCTTCGTCTTTTCCCTGCTCAGCGGCACCCAGCTGTTCAACCTCGACACGAACGGGACCTTGCGAACGCTCGCCCCCTTTGACTACGAGACCAACGCGACAGACCATCCCATTACCGTCCGGGTGACCGACGAGAGCAATGCATCGCTCGAGAGCAACTTCACCATACGCATAACCAATGAGATGGAACTTCTCGATCTCAATGGCTCGAGCCTTGTGGAAAACCGGCCCGAGGGCACTTACGTCGGACGGATCCTAGTCGCCGATCCCGATGCCAACGCCACCCTCTCCTATTCCCTGATTCACGGAAGCGAGATGTTCGGCTTGGATGCCAACGGCATCTTGCGTAGCTCCAGGACATTTGATTACGAGACCAACTCGACGACCCATCGCATCACCGTCCGGGTGAGCGACGAGCACAACGTATCGCTCGATGGCAACTTCACGATCGCCCTGCTCAATCAGATCGAAGACTTCGACGGGGACGGGATCGAAGATGCCTTCGATCCGGATGACGTCATCTACTTGATGCCCCAAATCGGTCCCATCACCGTCACCCTCTCCGAAAACGGCCGAGCCTCCTTCTCCGCCGGTTTCACGCAAAACCCCGAATTCGCCACCCCCGCCTTCTCCTTCGAGCTCTCCGCAGACGCTGATTTCAACCGTACCCTGCGCAATGTCTCCGGTCTGGTGGAAAACGACCGGATTCACGGCTCTCTGTACGACTTGCAACCCGGAAGCGCCTATCACGTCCGCACCCTCGCCACCCACCGGGCCAAGACCATGCATGGCGAAAGTACCCGCTTCGAGACCGCCCCCGAGCGCAAGCTCTGGTGGAAAAGCGCTCGAAAGCAAAACGGTTCCTGGCGGACCTCTCCCTGGCTCGGCTCCTTTCTGCCCGATGCGAGCGGATGGATCTATCATTCCGAAATGGACTGGCTGTACGTCCAAGCCGGTCCGGAAGGCGACCTCTGGCTCTGGCAACCGAAGCTTGGTTGGCTCTGGACCGCCCGAGACGTCTTTCCACACCTTTACGGCCACCAAATTTCCGACTGGTACTACTTCCTCAAGAAGGAAGACGGCACTCCCTGGTTTTACGATTATTCGACCGAATCCGTCCAAGCAGGCAAATAAGCGGACGGGCAACTAAGATAAACCGAGTGTTTTTCCTGTAAAAGTCGTTATTAATTAGCTTCTTGCGCCAAATTTAAATTAAGATAATGTAGAGGAATACAAAAAGCCTCCATGGCTAAGATTTTAAACGTCTTATGAAACTTATGTCCTTCCCCGTCAAAGGGTTATATTTATTGGTGCTATGTTTTTCAGCTCTTGCCAGCGCAACGGCTGGCACGACCTACACCTTTACCAATTCCGGCGCCACCGGTCGGGAAGGCCCCACGCAGTCCCAGATCAACACCAACTACTCGGGCACCAACTTGGCAAACTCGGTAACCATCAACACCCAGGGCATTCAGGAATGGACCGTGCCGGCAACCGGAACTTACAGAATTGAAGTTTGGGGGGCGAAGGGAGGGAATGGCACCGATCCCTATGCTTCCGGAATCGGACAGAACACCCCAG
>JAOLZO010000028.1 GCA_028343845.1 Verrucomicrobiota bacterium
TGACTTGTTTGAATACGTCGTCCCCCTTAAAGAGAAACGCTCCGAGTAGAGTCCGTACGTCCTGAGTGTGGATGCTCGGATCGACCTGGTCCATGGCTTCGTCCAGGACGCTCCTTTCAACGTCGAGCACGTCCACTCTTTGTTGGGAAAAGTATCCTACCTCAACGTTGTGTCCGAGCTCACGCTTGCCGTCTTCGATCGCCACGAGATCGGCAAGAATCTTGAGCAGGGTGGATTTTCCCGCCCCATTCGGACCGACCAAGACGATCCGCTCCTGCTTCTCCACTTCCAAATCAAGTGATTCGTACACCAAGTGGTCGCCATAGGCCTGTCTTACTTGTGAGAGAGTGGCTACCCGTTGTCCGCTGCGGGGAGGTTGGGGGAAACGGAAGGTCAAGGTATCCTCGGCGCTTTCCGGTGCCTCGATGCGTTCCATCTTCTCAAGAAGCTTGATGCGGGCTTGGGCTTGGGAAGCTTTGGAAGCCTTGGCCCTGAACCGGCGAATGAAATCCTCGTGATGAGCGATTTCCCTTTGTTGGTTTCGGTAGGCCGCTTGGTGCTGCGCTTCTCGCTCGGCTTTTTGGACGAGGTACTTGTCGAAGTTTCCCTGATAACGGTAAAGCTTGCGGTGACTGATCTCGATAATTCCGTCGCAGATCGCATTGAGGAATTCACGGTCGTGGGAAATGGTGAGAAGGGAACCGGGGAATTTCCTGATTTGTTCCTGAAACCAGCCCAGAGTCTCAAGGTCTAGGTGGTTGGTCGGTTCGTCGAGCATCAGGAGATCGGGTTCCATGACAAGCAAGCGGGCCAGATGCGCCCGCATGATCCAGCCGCCGCTCAGGGTGCGTGCGGGTTTGTCGAAATCATCCAGGTGAAAGGCTAAGCCGGATAGAATTTTCTTGGCCTTGGCTTCGAGCGTGAAGCCATCCGATTCGGCAAATTGCTCGAGGGCTTCGATTCTTTTGGGGTCTTCCGGATCGGGAGACTCACGGAGTGTTTTTAAAACCGTTTTCAATTCCTCGGTTACGGAAGTGGCTAGCTCGAGCACGGTCTCTTCACCCGTCGGAGCGCTTTCCTGAGGGAGGTATCCGATTCGGGTTCCGCGTTCCCACTCGGCCTTCCCTTCGTCCGATTCGCTCTCCCCAAGAAGAATGGAGAATAAGGTGGTCTTGCCAGCCCCGTTCGGTCCGACCAATCCCAACTTCTCCCCGCGCATCAGACGCAGGGAAATTTCCCGAAAGAGGATCTTCGGACCAAAGCGCTTACTGACGTTGGATAGGGTGAGCATGGAGAGACGAAAGCAGACAGGTTTGCGCAAGCCGTGAATTTGGCAAAGCAATAAGAGCGGAGCCCTTGGATTTGATTCCCCCCGCCTTCCGGGTTTTCAGAGTGATCTCTGGTCTCCTAGTCTTGGCTGAAGAAGTCGAGCAACCTCTCCTCCTCCTTCACTTTCATGGGAAATTTTTCGCAGTAGGGATGATCGGCAATGTTCGCATGTTCGCGCAGGGCCTGATGGATGTGCTCGGGGCGTACCCGGATACCCTTGTCCTTGTTCAAGGCCAGGGTCTTCGGATCGATGGGGGTGAGGAACTGACCGTCATCGGTTTCCCCGATCACGCGGTTTCCCTTGATTCCCGTACCCATGAACATGATCGACCCGACCGACCAGTGATCCTTGCCGTCGCCCTTGTTGTAGTGGGGCGTGCGGCCCATTTCGCTTTGGATTACGACGACCAGTTTGTCGCGGATCTTCAGCTCTTCGGCCCGTTTCATAAGGTAGTCGATCCCGTCGAGGAACTCGGGGATCAGTTTCATTTGATCCCGGTCGTTCTTGGCATGGCTGTCGAATTGGCCGATTGAGAGGTTGGCCGATACGCAAACCCCCGCCTTAAAGCACGACAGGGCGATCTCGGACTGGCGGTGGAGCCTCACCTTGCCGACCTCGTCGCTCACCTTCGCCTCGACGCGCTTGAGGGCTTTGGAACTGGACTGGGCGGCGTAGAGCATGCTCCGGGAGTGTTCGGTCCGGGGCAATTGAGGTTTCTTGATCGGCGAATTCGCTTTCTCGTCAAGGGCTTTTTCAATCAGGTCCTGAGCAAAATCGGCATGGTAGGGGAGGCGTGAGATTCCCTTGATCGAGTCTGCATTGGCGACCAGGTTGAGCGAAGAGACGTAAGGAATTCTTGCCATCGGGACTAGGTTTCCGGTGGAGGAATAATTACCAAAGGTCAGGAATGCAAGTGGGGTCTCCGGTCCCCGGCAGGCGGCGACGAGGGCGGCAAAGGTCGGGTAGGCCAAGCTGTCCAGCTTGCCGGTGGCCATATAGCGCTTGCAGGGGGAATGGTTATTGATCGAATAGTCCATTCCGTTGAGGACCAGCAGGTCATTCCCGTAGGTCTTGAAGAAATCCTTGTTGCTCATGCCTTTCCCGACCTGCTTGGCATTCGGCGCGAACTTGTGTTTTCCGTGGGTCAGGATATCGCCCTCCTTATACAGGCGGTTGATTTCGTTCACCCCTTTGGGATCCATCAAATAAGTCGTGTCCCAACCCCCCGAGGCATTGAGGACGACGTAGTAGGGGCCTTCGTACGGATCGGCTTCCTTCGTCTTTCCAGAAAGAAGAGTGGAGGCACCCACGGGCAGGGATAGCCCGAGGCCGGCTTGGCAACATAATTTGAGGAAGTCTCTTCTCATGATCTATTCGTAAAGAAATTCCTGATGCCGGAGGAGGTAGGTCACGACCGCCCGCCATGCCCGGAGAGTGTAATGCGGATCATCGACCTGCTTGCCATCGATCCTTCCGCAGTGATAGGTTCCCCGTTTGTCGATGCCTTTTCGCTTTTTCGCCTCCTGTACGACGGACGCAAAGAGCTTGAAAGTTCGCTCGACCTCGGGATCATCGACCGAGACTCTTCTGTCCAGAAGGTGGCTGTGCAAATGAACGATGCCTTTGCGGATTTTCAGGTCGGTCACCGGGATGACGCTTGGAACCATGTTCTTTTCGACTTTGGGAAACAACCTGCGCTTCTCCGGAGCGAGAGCGAAGTCCGCAACCACGTGCTTGCAGGACAAGTCGTTGGCCATGATGCGCTGGATTGCACCCATGGCTCCGCTCGGTTCACCCAGACGTTCGGTGACTGATTTCGAATCAATCCCTCCGTAAAGAATTTCCATTTCCTTTTTCAGCTTGCCCCAACGGGATCCGAAGATCGCCTCGATCTTGCGCTCCAGCTGTTCGGGAGCCAGAAGCCTGGATACCCCCAGGTCGTGAAGCTCGGTTTTGCGCTCCGCTTGGCCGATGGCCGCATCGAGTCCGTCGGCCCGGTAAAAGGGCGATTTGGCCAATTCCTTGAAGACCAGCTTGAGGTTGAAGTTGGCGTGGGCAAAACGCTTTGCTATTTCTGCGATCTCGAGCCTTTGCATCTTGTAAGCCCGGCGCCGGGCTGAAAAGAAGGGATCCTCAATGTCCTTGGGCGGGCGCAGGGCCATGCGACCGGTCAGGAGGTACCAGACGTGTTCGGTCATTGCGATTGCGAACCTCGGGTCCTTGGCCGTGCGCTTGGCGAGCCACTGCAACGAGCGCCACTTTTCTTCCTTCGGGAGATCCTCTCCTTCCAACCCGGGGACGAACATGTCCTTGAACCAGCCATCCTGACGGGGCCCGAAGTGTCCTTCGTCATTGTAGAAATCCTGAAAGAGTCCGGAGACCGGGTCAATGGTGCGGTGGCAGACCACGCAATCGGCGGCTTCCATCCATGGGGTCTTGTACTTGGAGTCAATGGCCGCGGCATCCGCCACTTGGTCGGCCAGTTCCATGACGTCGAGGCCGAGGAAATGCTGATAATACATGCGGGCCCGCAGGCGGTTACGGTTCGTCTCCGTGGTGGGGTAACGCCGGAGGTACTGGAAGGTACTGAGGATTCCCGCGTGCGGGTAGAACCCGGTTTTCGATTCTTGGTGAAGGGGGCCGTTGACCGGGTTGTCGTTTCTCGCCTTTAACGCAGGCAACTTGGCGGGTAGGTATTCGAAGGGATCATCGGGATCCTTGAAGCGGTCCTTGATCCGCTCGAATATGCCGTAGCCCCGTGCCGAGTAGGGCGTTACCATCATGTAGTCGGAGGTCATGATCTCAGTAAAGGGGAGGTCGTTACGAACCACGTGGGCAATCAACTCCAAAGGTTCCTCACGGATGGCTTTGCGGTATTCGCGAGTCATGGCATAAAGGGCTTCTTTCCTTTCTTTTTCCTCCTCGATGTGGCTGAGGTCGTACTTTTGATACCACAGACGGCTCTTCTCAAAATGATTGTAGGAGAGGATCAACTCACCGTTCCCGTCGTAGCCATTGGTCAGGAAGATATCGTTAAAACCTTCCTTGAGCCTCTCGTAGAAGGCGTCCTCGGTCATAACTCGGTCCAGGACCGTGCCGATTTCATCCAGTCCGTCTTTCTTGATCAGGTCTCGTTCCCCAGGGCGGGGCAGGCGGCCTGCCAGGGAAAGGGTGAGCCGGCGCAGCAGGCTTTGGTCATTGACCATGGTCACCCCGTCGAAGAAAGGCTTGGGGTTCTTTTCCTTTCCGTCCGGCTTTTTCTCCTCACCAAGATTTCGTACGAATTCCCCGAGCAAAAGATGTCCGGTCGATTGAGGAGTGAGCACGACCTGACCTTCGTGATCCAATTCTCCTATCGGTTTGCGCAAGAGTTTGGGAAGGCCGTCCTTGCGCGCTCGGGCCATTTTGAGGAAGGCCGCGAAATTTTCCCTGTTCGCATCGATGAGGCTCTTGCCCTGAAGCAAAATAGTCTGGCGAAGGACGAAGGAGCTTTCCTCCGCTTCCCCACCGTCGCGATGACATTCCAGGCAAGAGAGTTCACCCACCTTGGCCCAAACCTCCTCAACGAAGAAACGATCCGGTTGAAGTTGCCGGTCGTCTGCGCACGCCAAGGACGCAACCATGGCAAAGGTGGGCAAAGCCATAAGCAAGACCTTCATCCTCATTAGCTTAAACAATTTTGGGATTTGGCGAAAAGGAGAAAAAAGTGAAAACCGAATTTTCTTTCTTGCTAGAAGCCCGATTAAAACGCTCCTATTTTTTCAATCATGCGTTTCTCCATACCTTTCCTTTCTTTATTTATTATCCTTTGCGCCATCGGCAAACCAAACGTCGTTCTGATCCTCTCGGATGACATGGGCTACTCCGACGTCGGATGCTACGGGGGAGAGATCATGACTCCTAACCTCGATTCGCTTGCCGAGAACGGTTTGCGCTTCTCCCAGTTCTACAACACCGCCCGCTGTTGCCCGACCCGGGCTTCCCTGCTTTCCGGCCTTTACCAGCATCAAGCCGGAATCGGATTGATGACCGGAGACAAGAAATTGCCCGGATACCGTGGGGAAATCGGACGTAACGTCCTGACCATAGCCGAAGCTTTGGGTCTGGCGGGCTATAAGAATTATATGTCAGGGAAGTGGCACGTCACCCGACACGTCCGGGCCGAGGGGCCGAAGGAAAACTGGCCCCGCCAAAGAGGCTTCGACCGGTTTTACGGAACCATCATCGGGGCAGGCAGTTTTTATGATCCGGCCACCCTGTGCCGTGAAAACAAGTTCATTACCCCGGTTAACGACCCCGAGTACAAGCCGGAGACTTATTACTATACCGATGCGATCAGCGACAACGCGGTGAGTTTCCTCAAGGATCATGCCAAGTCGGATGGGGACAAGCCTTTCTTTCTTTACCTCGCCTACACCACCGCTCATTGGCCGATGCATGCTTTGCCTCAGGATATTAAAAAATACAAAGGTACGTACGATGAGGGTTTCGAGCCCATTCGAAAAGCCCGGCTGAAAAAGCTAAAGTCTTTGGGGTTGGTTTCGTCCGATACGAAACTTTCCCCCGGTTCGGACGATTGGGAACGGACTCCCCATAAGGAATGGGAGATCCGGAACATGGAAGTCTACGCCGCAATGGTCGACAACATGGATCAGGGGATCGGGAAGGTCATGCAGGAAGTCAAAAGGCAGGGAAGATTCGATGACACGATCTTCCTTTATTTGCAGGACAACGGCGGTTGCGCCGAGGGCTTTGGGCGTTACACCCCCAAGAACGGCTACCGTGAATACAAGCCCATGGGTCCGGATGATCTCCAAAAGAAGATCTGGCCCCCCATGCAGACCCGGGACGGACGTCCCTTGCGCACGGGGCCCGGAGAGATGGCCGGTCCGGAGGATACCTTCATCGGGTACGGCCGTGGCTGGGCCAACGTATCCAACACCCCCTTCCGGGAGTACAAGCACTTTGCCCATGAGGGCGGAATCGCAACCCCTCTGATCGCCCACTGGCCCAAGGGCATGGCCGGGGAAATCAGGGGAGGCATTGATCATCAGCCCGGTCATCTCATTGATCTGATGGCGACTTTCGTAGATGTGGCCGGCCTTAAATACCCAGCGAAGTTCGGGGGGCATACCATCGATCCGCTTGAGGGCGTCAGTCTGGTTCCCGCCTTCAAAGGGAAATCTCTGAAGCGAAAGGATGCTCTTTATTTCGAACACCACCTGAATTGCGCGGTACGGGACGGGGATTGGAAACTCGTCCGCTACGGCCGGACCGGACGACCTTCCACCTTGCAAGCCTGGGAACTCTACGACATGGCGACAGACCGAATCGAATCCAAGAACCTGGCCAAGGAAAAACCTGAAATCGCCCAGGCCTTGGAGAAAAAATGGGAGAGCTGGGCAACCCGTGCCAAGGTCAAGCCATGGCCATGGACCTTCTGAAATGGATCGTACTGTGACCTTCATAATACTTTATCCAAACTAATCTTTACGTTTATTTACAGAGAATGGAGTGCGGACTTGATTATAACTTTTACCCAAGAACCCCTTTGGTTCCTTTCGTACTTGAGTTCTCATGAAAGCCCGGTTTCTATGGCGCGCATTGAAAGCAAGGTACCGAGATGAATCGGCAGAACTTGCCATCCTCAAGCGGACTCTCAAACGGGATCATACAGTTTGCGATATTGGTGCAAACAAAGGAAGTTATCTTTATTGGTTGTCGCGTTGGGTCCCGAACGGTGAAGTAGTTGCTTTTGAACCTCAGGAATCGCTTGCTGTTTATTTGCGGAAGATATGCGGAGGACTAAACATGTCTAACGTCGAAATCGAAGCAAAGGCAGTTGGAGCTAATTCAGGCACTAAAACCCTTTATGTTCCCGGAGCAGGTGATTCCCCAGGCGCGTCTCTAAGTGACAGAGTTTCCAGCAGGGAGAAGTGTCGTGAATTTTCGGTGCCGGTAGTTTCGCTTGACGAGTATTTTCACTCAAGTGTGAAGATCGGTGCATTGAAGATTGATGTCGAAGGAGCTGAAAAAACGGTTTTTGAAGGGGCTGCTCGAATTCTCAGTTCTCAGTCACCAATCCTTATTTTCGAATGCGAGGAACGCCATCTTGGCGCAGGTAGTGTTTGGGACGTATTCGAATATCTCCTTGGACTTGGTTACTCCGGTTTTTTCGTTTGCCGTAAAACTCTGTGTCCCTTGGAAGATTTTGAACTTCCAATTCATCAGAATCAGACTGGTGAAAGATTTTGGGATGACAAAGACTATTGTGCTAACTTCGTTTTCTTTAAAAACAATCCTGGTTTAATCTGATGGGAGAAAGGCTTGACCAATTGAGGTCTCCTTTTGTGAGGAGTTTTGCAGCTTGTTTTTATTTGTCTCTTATCTTTGCGTGGGCACATTGCTTGTTTGGTGTTGAATTTGCCCTTGTCGAGAAGGAAACCCTGGCCTTCGTCGGAGGAACGAACGTTGGGCGAGCTCAAGAGGATGGTTCGCTTGAAGCGATGCTCACCCAAGTCTTCGCCAAAAAGGCGCCGGTCTTCCGCGACATGTCCTGGGATGCCGATACCGTCTACCGGCAGGGCTCGGTGATCGAAAGGTGGCGCAAGAATGGTTTTGGGGATCGCGTTGAACAATTGGAGCGCCAAAAAATCACTTTGGTCATCGCTCAATTCGGCCGGCTCGAGTCGATGGAAGGAAAGGAAAGACTGGAGGATTTTGCGAATGCCTACGAACGCTTGATTGACGACTACCTCAAGCAGGCCAAGCAAGTTGTGGTGGTCGCTCCGTTCCCCTTTGAGCAACCTGCCAGTCCGCTGTTGCCCGACTTGACGGTCCATAACCCGTCCCTCGCGCTCTACGTGGGCAAGATCCGCAAGATGGCGGCCGAGCGGAAGCTGGTTTTGATCGACTTGTTCACGGGCGGACCCCGTGGATGGACGGAGAACGGGATGCACTTGAGGGCGGATGCCCATGAGAAAGCAGCCACTCTCTGGATGGAAAGGGCTGGGTTGGAGATTCCCCCACTCGGGAAGATCAAGCTTCTTCGGGAAGCAGTCAGGGAGAAGAACCGGCTGTGGTTCGATTACTGGAGACCCGCCAACTGGAAACTCCTCTACGGGGACGATTCCCGACGCCAATTCACTCGTGGGAAGGTTCCCTTCAGAGACGAGTGGAAAAGGTTGCTTTCCTTGATCGCGAAGGCGGACGAACGAATCCGAAAGGTAGCGGCCGGTGAACCCGACCCGGGGCACGATCGGCCCGAGCCGGAGGTTTTGCATGGGGACGAAACGGCGGACGTGGAAAAGGAAACCAAGGCCTTCGAGGTCGGGTATGGCCTGAGCGTCAACCTCTTTGCGGACGAGAAACTCGGGTTGACCAACCCCCTGGCCGTCCGCTGGGACCCGAACGGACGGGCCTACGTATCCGTGACTACCGCCTACCCGCACGTTTTCCCAGGGGACGTGTTCAATGACAAGATCCTCATTCTCGAGGATACCGATGGGGACGGCCGGGCCGACAAGTCCACCGTTTTTGCCGAAGGTCTGAACATCCCGACCGGATTCGAGCTGGGCGATGGGGGCGTTTACGTCGGGGAAAGCACGAAGATCACTTTTTTGGAGGATACCGATGGGGATGACCGTGCTGACCGGAAAAAAGTTTTGTTGAGCGGGTTCGGGAGCGGGGATTCCCATCAGGCGATCAACTCCTTTGTATGGAGTCCTGAGGGAGATCTTTACATGGGGCAGGGCGACGGGGTGGAGTCGCGGGTGGAAACACCCTTGGGTTCGAGCGATCTTTACCAGGCGGGTATCTACCGTTTCCGGCCAAGACGCCTGCGCCTCGATCCGCTCCTCGACAACTGGATGGGCCCGGCCAATCCCTGGGGCATGGCTTTCGACGAGTGGGGACAGATGTTCGTCGTCGATGGGGCGGGGGGGGTCTCCTGCCTTTCCCCCGGCCAGATTCCCGCCCAGAACAGGCTCAAGCTCCCGAGGATTGGCAACCCCGGAGGCTATTGTGGGATAGGCTATTTGGATGGCGGACATTTGCCCGATGAGTTACAGGGAACGTTCGCGACCGGTGACTTCAAGGCCAACCGGATAAAGATTTTCTCCCTGTCCGACGATGGGGCCGGGTTCAAGTTGAAATGGGAAGAGCCCCTGCTACGCTCCTCTCACCGTAACTTTCGGCCCGTTGACGTAAACGTAGGGCCCGATGGCGCCATCTACGTCGTGGACTGGTACAATTCGATTACTTGCCACCAGGACGATGCCTATCGAGATCCGCGCCGGGACAAGGCGCATGGGCGGATCTGGCGGATCAGTTCCCGAAGCCCAGCTCTTGTTCCGCCAAAGCTTGGGGGAGCTCCCTTGCTTCAGGTACTGGACGGGCTCAAGGCTTCTGACTCGTGGACCCGTGGGCAGGTGCGAAGAGAGCTTTCGAATCGAGATAGCGGGGAGGTCGCGAAGGCAATGGACGATTGGCTTGAAAGCCTTGATGCTGCTCAGGAGGGGAGCGAGCGTTTCCTCCTGGAGGCTCTTCTGACCTGCTCCACCCTTGAGTTGGTAAGGGAGGACCTGCTCCATAGGGTGGCCCGTTCCGAACTTCCGGGGGCCCGTGCCTTGGCGGCTCGGATCACGGGCCGGTGGGCCGACCGCATGAGTGACCCGCTCGACGTGCTGGCTGACTTGGCCCGGGACGAGAATCCCCGCGTACGCATGGAAGCGGTGTTGGCTGCGGGACAAATCCCGCATATGGATTCGATCCAAGTCGTGGCCATGGCGAGCGAACGGGATATCGACCGCTCGCTCGATTATGCCTTTACCCAAGCCATTCATCACTTGAAACCCCATTGGGAAGAACCTTTTGAAAAGGGTCGACTGACTTTCTCCAAGTTGTCCCACGTCGCGGCCGTTTTAAACCGGGCGGGCTCCAAAAACATGGTGGGCAAACTCAGAGGCGTGGCGGATAACGGATCTCTTTCAAAGGAGGAACGCAAGGGAGCGATGATGACCCTTCTCGCGGTAGGCGGACCCCGTGAGTTCAGGGAGTACGGCCTGAACAGGAAGAAATTCACATCGGGTGGAAAATATGATCCGAACGCCCATGCCGTCTTGTTGGCCCGGATGGTCGAAGCCACGAGGGAAAGAGGTGTTCGACCCGAGGGTGAATTGGGCGAACCTCTGTTGGAACTTCTTGGCTCTGGGCATGAGGGTGTGCTGGCCCATGCCCTGGCCCTGACTGGTCTATGGTCGGTTAGGCAGGTCGAAGGGGAGGTTCTCCGTTGCGCCAGAGACAAGAATCTTGGGGTCGAACTTAGAGCCGCGGCCTTTCTGTCCCTCGCTCGAATGAATTCAAACAAGGCCATGGGAATCCTTAAGGAATCTTCCGGGAAGAAAAATCCGTCAGGTATCAGGGTTGCTGCAATCAAGGCCATGTGCCTGACCGATCTTCCCGAAGCGGCGAAGCGGACGGCCGGTTTGATCGGAGTGGTCGGACTTTCGGAAAAGGAACTGGCCGGGTTGCTCAAGGCCTTTCTTTCCAAGACCTCTGGTGAAGATCGTCTGGTTGAGGCACTCAAGCCCGTCGACCTTGGACGGGACGTCGCAGACCGTCTTTTGCAGGCTCTCTACTTGTCCGGTCACCTCAGCGGGAAATTGAATAAAATGCTTCGGGCAAAGATGCCGAAGGAAAGCGACCCCCTTTCTCCGGACGAAAAAACCATTGCCTCGCTCGTCCGCATGGCCCGCGAAAAAGGCGATCCGAATCTGGGGAAACCGGAAGCCGCATCCTGTTTGGGATGTCACAGGATTGGAGCGAAGGGTGGCCTGATCGGACCGGATCTGACCTCTCTTGGGACAACCCTCTCGCCCGAGAGGATCGTAGAGGAATTGCTCTGGCCTGGCAGGCAAATCAAGGAGGGGTATTCCCTGATCCAGCTTACGACCAAGTCGGGCGAAATTCTCCAGGGCTATGAGCGGAGTTCGAAGCCGGGTGCCATCACCATCCGTCAACTGGCCGTGGATTCATTCTTGACCCTGAGGCGTGAACAAGTGACCTCGGTTACGAAATTGGGGAGCGCCATGCCACCAAATCTGGTGGCAGGCATGTCTCGCCAAAGGCTTCTGAACTTGATTCAATATTTGGTTCAACTGGGTAAAACGCAAAACAATGGGAGTGACTGAATATGAAATTGATCAAAATAACGCAATGCTTCTGCTTTCTTTCCATCTGCCTTTCCTCCATTGTCCTTGGGGCGCAAAAGGACGACGGGTTTGTTTCAATCTTTGACGGCAAGACGCTTGCCGGTTGGAAGCCAGTCTCCACCGACGCCAAGGATGCTTGGGTGGTCAAGGACGGCGTGATCCGGGGAGACGGTGACAAGGGAGGACGTTGTTACCTTGCTTACGAAGAGAATAAGAAAATCGGCAACTTCGAACTGAAGTTCAGCTACCGCTTGACGGGGTCCAAAGCGAACAGCGGGGTAAGCATACGGGCCGTCAAGGACCCGACCGGGAAGAGGGACTTCCAGTGCTACCATGCGGATTTGGGTGCAATTGGCCTGGGCAAGCAAGTCATGGGGGCTTGGGATTTTCATACCCCGGGTCGTAAGGAGCATCGTTGCTTTCGGGGAGACCGGTTGGTCATCGACAAGAATGACAAGCCGACCATTACGCCGATCGAGAATGGATTGACAGAGGAGGATATCAAAAAGGGGGACTGGAACGAGGTTCATATTATGGCCCGCGGAAATCACTTCAAATTTATCATCAACGGGAAGACTTCGGCCGAGTTTACCGAACACCTGCCCAAGGAAAAACGTCTTCACGCAGGCATGATCCAACTGCAGTTGCACAACCCCAGGATGATTGCCGAATTCAAGGATCTGGGCCTGAAAATCTTGGACTGAAGCTAGTCGTTGCACCATAGACTCCGGGTGGAGAATGCCTTTGCGGGAATCCGAATTCCCGATAGGATAATGGATCGAGCTCAGTAAAGTTTCCCTCGTTTATTCACATGTCTTCCCCTACAAGCACAAACCCTGCCGAAGGTAGCAAAAATCACGGCACAACCAAGTCTTTGACGATTTGGCTGAGATGCGTCTGTCTGAGTGTCGTCGCCATTCTGATCGTTGGCGGGGTTACGCGTCTGACCGGATCGGGATTGTCGATGGTTGATTGGAGGCCCATCGCAGGGATTCTTCCTCCCATTACGGATACGCAATGGAACGAGGTGTTTGATCAATACAAGGGCTCGCCCGAATATCAAAAAATCAATGCCGGGATGAGCCTGGAGGGTTTTAAGGACATTTTCTTTTGGGAATACCTTCATCGGATCATGGGCCGGATCGTGGGCCTGCTTTGCCTATTGCCGTACTTATGGTTTTTGTTCCGTAAAAAACTCGTAGGCAGTCTCCGTCTCAAAGGTTTGGTTCTCGTGCTTCTGGTCGGAGCGCAAGGGTTGATGGGTTGGTACATGGTCAAGAGCGGGTTGGTGAGCAACCCGGAGGTCAGTCACTACCGCTTGGCGGCCCACCTCGGTTTGGCGTTCACGGTGTTCGGTTTGGCATGGTGGATGTTGCAGGATTTGAAGCCAGTATCCAAGGATGCGGGTGGAACGGGAAGACTGCGACTTTATGCTTGTCTCCTTCTCGGTCTGCTATGCCTGCAGATCGTCTATGGCGCCTTCACCTCGGGAATGAAGGCGGGGTACGGTTTCAATACCTTTCCCATGATGGAAGAGGACTGGGTGCCCGAAGGCTTGTTCGGTCTTTCCCCCTTTTGGCAAAATTTCGTGGCGGATAAATTTTCCGTACAATTCATCCACCGTTGGATGGGGACCGTCCTGGCCTTGGCAACTTTGGGGATGGGATGGTTTTCCTTTAAGTACGTGGATCTGACTGAAACTCAGAAGAGCCGGCTTCGTTGGGTTCTTGGCTTGGTCGTCACCCAGTTTTCACTCGGGGTGGTCACCATTCTCATCATCATTGATTTTCCCATTCTCTTGCCCGTGGTGCACCAATTGGTTGCCCTTTTCCTCTTCGCCGCCCTTCTAGCCTTCATTCATTCTTTGGGTACAGGACCCGGAAAACCGCAAAAGATGCCGGGGAAGAGCAGGGCGTGACTTAGCGCTTGGCCGATCCGAAGGCCCAGAGGTTTTCTTTACCGCGGACATACAAGCTTTCCTTACCGAGGGTTGGCGTGACCTGAATGCTCTCGTCCAACTTGAATTGGCCAAGAGCCTTGAACTCGTCCCCGGTACGGATTACGGAGATCAATCCTTCCTCGGAGGCGAGGATCAAATTATTGCCGGCCACCACGGGGGAAGCCACGTATTGTCCGAGTCCGCCAAGCCTCGTGCGGTAGAGCATTTCCCCATTGCCCGATTCCACGCAAGTGAGGACGCCTCCGTTGGAGACCATGTAGATGCGCTTCTGGTGAAGAATCGGGGAGGGAACTTCGGGGATTCCCTTGTTGAATTCCCATTCGACGTGGCTGTCGGTGACATTGCCTTTCCCTCCCGGTTTGACCGCAACGAGCAAAGGTTTCCCCCGCCCGATTGTCAGGTTCCCGATGAATTCTTTCTTGTCCCAGAACCCGTCCTTGTTCTTGTCCATCCACAAGAACATCCCATCCAATCTCTTTTTGCGTTTCGCGGGATCCTTGGGCAGTGGAAGCCCGTAACCGGGATGTCCGGGCGGAAGTTGAGGCCGGAAAGGAAAGGTGAAATGCCCGGTCATTTCCTTGCGTTCCAAACGCTCGTCCCCGTTGGCATCGAAACTGATGACCGCTTTCCAAAAAGGAGCGGGGTCGCTTTTCAGGTCCGCCGACCCACCGAGCTTGGAGCCCGATGCGAAGACCAAGCCGTCATCTATCATCGGTCTGGCGATGGTCTCGCGCGAAAAGCCGTCCACTTGCCACTTCTCTTCACCATCGGGGAGCGAATAGCCCCGAAGAGAACCATTTCCCAAGACCACGAGTTCCTTTCCTTCTGCGTGTTCCCAAATCGTCGGAGTCGACCAGCCGCTACGGTGGAACGGGCGGGGTCTTTCCCAGGCCGTTGAGCCGTCTTTCTTGCGGAGAGCCAGGATGCGCGACCTGCTGACCCGGCTGTTGGGTAGGTTGGCGTCGTCGTCAGTCACCAGAATGAGCAGATCCCCATGAGAGATGGGGGAGGAAGAGGTGCCGTAGAGGCTCTTTGGGGTGGGGATGCGTTTTTGCCAAATATCTTTTCCGTCATGATCGTAACAAAGCAGCCCGAAGGAACCGAAGTAGACGAAGAGCCTGTCCTCGTCGACGAAAGGGGTGGGGGTGGCCGGGCTGCTCGACTCGTGGAATTTTTCTAGTTCCGTCTCAGGGGCTTTTTTCTTCCAAAGAATTTTTCCGGATTTTCTATCCAAGGCAAGGGTCACCAGACGGTCCTTCTCGAAACCGGTGAGAAAGATTTTATCTTCGGATAAAACGGGACAGGACAGTCCGAAGGGGAGAGGAGTTTTCCAAAGGACGCCTTTCAAGGAGGGAACGCCGATGCCGGCATCCTTGCGAATACCCGATCCGTTCGGTCCGCGGAACTGGTTCCATGGGTCGGTTTTTTTGGCGCAAAGAGAAAAATGGACCAAAGCAAAAAGTGGGACAAAAAAGACAAATCGCGAATGCATTCCTTTTTTTGTCCTTTTTCAATCCTTGTTTCGAGTAAGAAAACATACTTCCCCAAACTTTCTTAACCGCCCTCGGTCTTCGGATCACGGACCGAAGCTTGAAAACGGATGCCAGAGTTTCGTCCACCTCGATCAAGAAGTATTCCGAGTGACAGGCTTGTTCGTTGCAAACAGAACGAAAAAAAGTAAGGTGGTTCAGATCGTCCATTTCATTCCCAACGCATTCTTTCCATACCTTGGAATCCCCATCATTGTAGGAATTCTGGGTGTTTGTCGATTGGGTGCTGAAGTTCCCTCCAAGCCGGTCGGACTTAATCATCAGCTCGTTTCCGGTTTTCTCGAGAAGCACTGCATCGCCTGTCATGGTCCCCAAAAACAAAAGGGCAAGCTCCGGTTGGATGAATTGCCCCTGGAGTTGTCCAACGATTCGATCGCCGCTCATTGGCAGGACGTCCTCGATACGCTCAATGCCGGGGACATGCCCCCGGAAGATGAACCGCAGCCGAGCAAAAAAGAGCTGACCGGTTTTCTGGCCGAACTGACCGTCAAGCTCAAGGATGCGAGGAGACAACTATCGGATCAGGGCCGGGAAGTGGCGATGAGAAGATTGAACCGCCGGGAATACGTCAACAGCATCGAGACCTTGTTCGGGTTTCAAGTGGGCACGGACACCCTGCCCGAGGATGATCCCGCCGACCCCTTCGATACGATCGGATCGCAACAGTTCTTTTCCTCCTATCATTTTGAAAAATACCTGGAGATGGGTCGGTTGATCGTGACGGATGCCTTTGCCCTGGGAAACAAGGGTCGACAACCCGTCAAAATTCAGGTGGAACAACCGGAAGTCCGGGCCAACCGGGAGATTCGCGATCGTTATCGTCAGCGCATGGAAAGGTGGCGGGAAGTGGTGGCCGCGCTCGAAGCGGGCAAGACCTTCAATGATGCCGATTTCCCTTTGAATTTCGATGCCAAGGACAGACGCTTTGACGGAAGAGGCCTCCATTTTTACCTTAACTTTCATGCCGAGCGATCCGCGGGTCCGGCGGCTTACCTGAAGAGGGAACTGATCGACAAGGGGCTTTATCTGTCCCGGCGGGCGGGTGGTCGATGGACGGCGGGCATCGTCAAGCATGGCTATGATCCGCGGGGCGCTTACAAGGTTCGTTTGCTTGCGGGGATCAACGATGAACCGCCTGAGTCGCGGACTTTCGTCAGCGTGAACGACAAGGGCCGGGTGCTTGCTCCGCTCAAGATTTACGGGACGGCCCATGAGAACGAGATGATCGAACTGGATTACCGGCCACTGCACGGATCCGGCCACTTTGGGTTTCAGGTGGAGGAGAGACGCAACGAGATGATCGATGGCAAGACTTACGTCCGGAAAGTCGATCCCTATGGGGACTGGTCGAGCATTTTCGTGGACCGCATGGAAGTGGAGGGGCCCTTTTATGGAGAGCCGACTTTTTTCGAGAAAATCGCTTTTCCCAACGGGCCCTCCAAAAAAAGAAATCAGCCCGTCGAACGGACTGATGAGGAAGCGAAGGCTCTGATCGATTCCTTTGCCCGCGAAGCCTTTCGTCGTTGTGAGATGGACCCCGTTTTTCTTCGGAAGCTTCACGACCTTTACATGCAGGGAAGGAAATCCGGGTTGAAGGCTGAACAAGCCTTGGTCGATCCCCTTGCCGTGGTGTTGGCGTCTCCGGGCTTTCTTTATTTAAGCGAGGCAGAAGAAGCGGATGCCAAGCGCAAGCCCTTGACGCCGCGCGAACTGGCGGTCCGGTTGTCCTATTTTCTTTGGAGCGCTCCGCCTGACGAGGCTCTCTACCAAGCCGCGGAAAAGGGAACTTTGAAGAACTCGGCTGAATTGACCAAGCAGGTCGACCGGATGCTGGCCGACCCGAGGGCGGAAGCGTTTTATCATTCCTTCCTAAGCCAATGGTTCGAGCTGCACCGCTTTGACGACATCGCAGTCAACCCCAAGGATTACCTTATGTTCGACGAGCAGGTCCGTTACTCCGCCCGCGAGGAACCGATTCGTTTCTTCGAGCATTTGGTGAAGGAAAACCTCTCCTTGGGAAACCTGATCGATTCCGATTTTGCCATGCTTGATCCCCTCTTGGCTCACTTTTACGGAATCCAGGGAGTGGAGGGCCAGGGCTTCCGGAAGGTGAACATTTCCCCTGAATCGCCACGGGGCGGTTTGATCGGAACCACTGCATTCATGATGATGGGTTCGACCGGTGACCGGACCTCACCGATCATCAGAGGAACCTTGGTTTTGGATAAGTTTCTGCACGATCCGTCGGCTGACCCTCCCCCCAACGTGCCCGAGTTGACCGATGCATCCCAGGAACCCTTGCCGGTTCGGGAAATGATCGAACTCCACCAGTCCAAGGCTCAGTGTGCATCCTGCCATGCCAAGATCGATCCGATCGGATACGGCCTGGAAACCTTTGACGCAGTCGGTTTGTGGCGAGAAGAGGCGAAGGTGGGCAAGCGGATGGAGAAGATCGAACAGGGAGGAACCCTGCCCGGAGGAAAAGCTTATGATGATTTCGAACAATTCAAATCTCTGCTGATGAAGAACAAGAACAAGCTCGCCCGCTCTTTGGTGGAAGGAAGCGCCAGCTACGGACTGGGTCGCACGGTTGAATTTTCCGACGGGGACGATCTTGATGCCTTGACCCGGCAGTTGATGACCGAAGACATGCGTGCCCTTTCCCTTATCCGCAACCTGGTCCAAAGCGAACTTTTCCAAACCAAATGAAAACTTGTCACACAACTTGCCTTTTTACTCTTCTTGCTCTCCTTACTTCTTCTGCTCTGCAGGCCAAGCGTCCGAAGCCACCGGTCAGGCCTTTCGATGCTCCGGGTGCGCCGAAGTTCATCCGTCTGGATGACAAGCCGGGACTCAATCCGCCCGTAGATGCGGTGGGAAACTTCCTGATCGGACCGGACTACCGCCCGGCTCCCGAGCGCAGGATTCCCAAGGATTCTCCGAGGGGAAAAGTTTCCCAGTTCACCATCGATTCGAAAACCACCAAGTTACTCAACCCCGGGATCGCCCGGAAGGTTTTTGGTACGGTCGATCCGAAGAATCCCAAGACCTTGATCGTCGAGACCCATGAGATCGATTACGTTCGCCAAATCACCGTATACGTTCCCGCTCAATACAAAAAGGGTAGCCCGGCTCCCTTCATGGTTTGTCACGACGGCCCGAAGGGAAAACCCAACCAGGTGATTCCCAATATGCTGGACAACCTGATCGCCCAAAAGCGCGTTGCGCCCATGATCGTAATCCAGATAGCCAATGGGGGCGGGGATGCTCAAGGGCATGAGCGTGGTAAGGAATACGACACCATGTCCGGTCTTTACGCCGAGTATATCGAAGCGGAAGTTCTTCCCCGGGTGGAAAAAAACTGCGAGGTGAAGCTCACCAAGGATCCCGACGGACGGGCAGTGATGGGGAGCAGTTCGGGTGGTTCCGCCGCCCTCATCATGGCTTGGTACCGGACCGATCTTTACCGTCGGGTTCTGACCACTTCGGGCACCTTCGTGAATCAGCAGTGGCCCTTCGACCCGAAAACCCCGGGCGGGGCTTGGGACTTTCACGACAAACTGATCCCCAATTCTCCCAAGAAACCCATCCGCCTCTTTCTTGCGGTGGGGGATTATGACCTCCTTAACCCAAACGTCATGCGCGATGGCATGCATGACTGGGTGGAAGCCAACCACCGCATGGCCAAAGTTCTCGAAGCGAAGGGTTATGAGTACCAGTATCTTTTTTGCCAAAATTCCGGTCACGGGATCGGCAACGCCAAGATTCAATTCCTCGCTCATGCAATCGAATGGGTGTGGCATGGCTATAAACCGAAAGGGTGATCATGCAAAGACCGCTCTTTGGATTTCGCTAGGGTAAAGAACGAAACTAGGATATTTAATTACTAAGATGAAAAACCCATCTTCCATAACGCGCCGGAATTTTCTGGCTTCAGGAAGCGCCCTGCTTGCCTTGCCCTGGCTCGAGAGCATGACTCCTCTGTCCGCGGTCCCGGCTTTGGTCAAGCCTCCCACGCGGATGATCTTTTGCGGAGTCGGTTACGGTTTCACCGAGAAGACTTTTTATCCCACCGACGCGGGCGCCTTGGATGAGCTGACCGAGGGACTCTCCCCACTCGAGCGTCACAAGAAGGATTTCAGCATCATCAAGAACCTGACCAACGCCGGAGCGACCGACCCGCATGGAGGCAGTACCTCCTACCTGACTTGCGCCAACGTCACGGGCACGCCCGGCAAGCGTTTTCACAATTCAATCTCCTGCGATCTGCTGGCGGGCAAGCAACTGGGCAAGAACCAACGCTATGATTCCCTTGTGCTGGCCAGTAAGGAAGAGAATGCCGGAGGTCACGGCAAGGGCATGTCCCTCGCCTGGAACGAAGCGGGGAAACCGGTTGCGGGTACCCGTGGACCGGTCGAACTTTACGCCCGGTTGTTCGGCCAGTCGGACGAAAGTCCGGAGGAACGGGAGGCCAGGTTGAACAAGAAAAAGAGCATCCTCGACGTGGTGCTCTCGGATGCGAAGTCCCTCAACGGAAAAGTAAGCTCGCTCGACCGGGACAAGCTGGACGAATACTTTCAATCCATTCGCGAAGTCGAACTGGGGCTGGTCAAGGACGCCCAGTGGGCAGAGAAACCCAAACCCAAGACCGACCGCAAGGCACCTGGCGAAGGGATTGAGGGGGAGGCCGAGATTCTTCTCACTTACGAATTGATCGCTTTGGCTTTGCAGGCGCAACAGACCTCCGTGGTCTCTTACCGCCAACCGGTGGCCTCGGTGATCAAGAGCATGGGCATGAACTATGATCCCCACGCCCTCAGCCATTACGGCGGATCCCCGACCCGTACGGATGCCAACCGCTTGCGGGACAAGAAATGCACCGAGATGCTGGGCAAGTTCATCGACATTCTCAAGCGAACCAAGGAGGCGGACGGATCCAGCCTCTTTGATCATACCCTGCTAAGCTGGGGTACGAACTTGCGCCATGGGCATATGATCAAGGACGTCCCCGCGATCGTGGCGGGAGGCGGAGGCAGGCTCAAGATGGGGCACAGCATCGTTCTGCCCGAAGAGGACACTCCGTTGGGCAACCTCTGGGTCACCCTGCTCCGGCAGGCCGGGGTGCAAGTTGATTCCCTCGGAAGTTCGACCGGCATTCTGCCCGAACTGCTTGCCTGAGAATTATCCTCCTCTTTCATAAGTTTCTTGATCGGGGAACTTTTTCCCGTTTTGGTGGGGAGCGTGAAAACCCTGCTTCTTACCCTTCTGACTTGCGCATGTGTCTGCCCAAGCGCCTCCGCCGAGTCGAAACTCAACGTCATGTTCATTACCCTGGACGACATGAACCGCGACTCCGTCGGGGTCTATGGTTCGAAGGTCAAGGAGACGACCCCGAACATCGACAAGCTCGCCGGTGAGGGTCTGCGCTTCGAGCATGGCCATGTCTCCATCGCGATTTGCATGCCCACCCGTGCGGTCTGGATGACCGGCCGGTATCCTCACAACAGCGGAGCCCTCGGCTTCACCAAGATCAAGCCGGGCGTGCCGACCTTGCCCGAGACCTTGCTTACGAACGGTTTCATGACCGGCATACTGGGCAAAACCGAGCACGTCGTGCCTTCGCGCCAGAAAGCATTCGGGTATCGTCGAGACCGTTCCGAGATGGCCAACGGGCGCAGCCAGGAATTGTATGGGCAATTCACCGCCGAATTTCTCGGGCAGGTAAAGAAGGCCGGCAAACCCTTTTTCCTCATGGTCAACGCCCATGATCCGCATCGTCCCTTTGACAACCGCAAGCCGGCGCAAAAACGGGTTGCACCCGAGGATGCTCCGGAGCCCGACAAAAATGATAAGAAAAAGAGGAAGCGTACCCGTGGTGACTATCCCGCCCCTTCCCGCATCTACCAGCCTGATGAAATCGTCATCCCCGGGTTCCTGCCCGACTTGCCCCCCATCCGCGAGGAGATCGCCCAGTACTACAGTTCCGTAAGCCGGGCCGACGACGTGGTGGGTCGGGTCCTAGTCGAGCTGGAGAAAGCCGGTTTTGCCGAGAATACCTTGGTCATGCTCAAGTCCGACCACGGCATACCGGTTCCCTTTGCCAAGACCAACGTCTGGAGGCATTCGACCATCACCCCCTGGGTCGTGCGCTGGCCGGGCACGGTCAAGCCGGGCACCCATGAGACCGAGCATTCGGTTGCGGGGGTCGATTTCGCTCCGACCATTCTCGATGCTCTCGGTCTTACTCCGATGAAGGGCATGGACGGTCGTTCCTTCCTTCCCGTATTGAAGGGAAAGAAACAAAAGGGTAGGGAATTCGTCTACACCCATATCAACACCATTGCCTCGGGTCGCTCCTATGCCATGCGTTCCTTGCAGGGCAAGCGTTACGGGTTGATCTGGAACGGTTGGCACGACGGCGAAACCACCTTTAAGAACGAATCGATGAGCGGGCTGACCTGGAAAGCGATGGCCAAGGCTGCGCAGAACGATCCCGCTCTGGCCAAGCGGGTCAAGCACTACCTGTACCGGGCGCCTTTCGAGTTCTATGATTACGGTAAAGACCCCGATGCCTTGAACAACCTCATCGATGACGAGGAACATGCCAAGTTCGTTACCCGTTACGGGCAGGAACTTCTGAAGGTCATGAAAAAGACCAAGGATCACGAAACCGCCCGTTACCAAAAAGCCCTGAGTAAAATCCAATGAGACCTCAGTCACTGAGCTTCGCCCTCCTGTTTCTTTTCGGATGCATTGCGTCTGCCCTCCTGTCGGCCAAGCCCAACGTAGTCGTTTTCTTCACCGATGATCAAGGTACGCTCGATGCCGGGTGCTACGGATCGGATGACCTACTTACTCCCGCCATCGACAAGCTTGCCAAGACCGGGGTACGCTTTACCCAGGCTTATGCTCACACTGTTTGCTGTCCGGCCCGGGCCGCTCTGATGACGGGGCGGCATCCGCAACGCAGCGGCGTGAACCATTGGACTCAGGGGGATATGAATTCGGCCAAGGGAATCAACATGGCATTGGAAGAGGTCACCATGGCGGAGGTCTTGAAAAGGGCAGGGTACCGTACCGCGCTCTTTGGCAAATGGCACCTCGGCGCACATCGGGACTACGGGCCGAAAAAGCAAGGCTTCGACGAATTTTTCGGGATCCGGGACGGGTTTATCGACAACTACAACCACTACTTTCTTCACGGTACGGGCTTTCACGACCTGTACGAGGGGACCACTCCGGTAAAGGCCCCGGGCAAGTACTTTCCCGAGCTCATGACCGAGCGTTCGCTCGCTTTCATCGAAGAGAGCAAGGACAAGCCCTTCTTTCTTTATTTTCCCTTGAACATCCCACACTACCCCGAGCAAGCCCCCAAGCAATTTGCCGAACCGTTCAAGGACATGAAGGATCCGGCCAGGAAATCCTACGCTACCATCATGTATGCGACCGATCACTACATCGGCCGGGTGGTGGACAAAATCGAGGAACTCGGTCTTCGCAAGAATACCCTGTTCATTTACATGAGCGACAACGGGCATTCCGAGGAGACCGGTAACCGCATCCGGGTGGATAACCACAAGAGCGGGCATCCGAAGGGACATTTCTACGGAGCAAGCGGAGGAGGATATACCGGGAAATGGAAAGGGCAGAAGGGAACTTTCCTCGAGGGTGGAATCCGCGTGCCGGCTGTTATCAGTTTCCCGGCCAAGCTTCCGCAGGGCGAGACGCGCGATCAGGTGGTCACCTCCATGGATTGGTTGCCTACGGTGATGGAGTTGTGCGGGATCGAACGCAAGAAGGACGATCCCAAGCTTGACGGGCATAGCGTACTGCCTCTCATCCGTTCCGGGAAAGCCGAGCCGGGTTACGGAGACATCCTGCACTTCCAATGGCACACCCAATGGGCGGTGCGCAAAGGAGCATGGAAGCTGATCGGGCGGGGAACCAAGGCTTCCTTTCTCGGTAATGTGAATGATGAACAACCCGAGCGTAAGAACTACGCCAAGGAAAAACCGGAACTGGTTGCCCGTCTTCTCGAGATGCACCGAAAATGGGCCAAGGAAGTGGCTCCGAAATAAGCTCCCTTTACCAATAAAAGTAAAAAAAGTTTCAACTTTTCTTTACAGGAAAGAAAGTTTGTGCGTACGATCCACGAAATTACCCATCAAAAGAGTAATTTAATCTAACAAAGCCAACGACCCAGAAAGGATAACAATGCCTGAAAAGAAAGCAGCCACCCCAAAGAAATCAACGACGGCCAAGAAGTCTACTTCCAAAGCGGCGAGTATCGATGACGTGAAGGCAGTCGAGAAGTTACGCGAGGCTCGCGAGCAGATTCTTTCTGAATTGAGAAAGTCGATCGTGGGCATGGATGACGTAATCGATCAGGTCATGATCTCGGTTTTTTCACGCGGTCACAGTTTGCTGGAGGGTGTTCCCGGATTGGCCAAGACCCTGTTGGTCAGTTCGATCGCGAAGTGCCTTTCGCTTTCCTTCAGGCGCATTCAGTTTACCCCCGACCTGATGCCTTCGGACATTACCGGAGCGGAGGTTCTCCAGGACGACCCGGAGACCGGTCAGCGCAAGTTTACTTTCAGCAAGGGTCCGATCTTCGCCAACCTCGTTCTGGCCGACGAGATCAACCGGACCCCGCCCAAGACTCAGGCTTCCTTGCTCGAAGCTATGCAGGAAAAAATGGTTTCCGCAGGTGGGGAAGACTACAAGCTGGACTTGCCTTTCTTTGTACTGGCCACCCAGAATCCCCTCGAGCAGGAGGGCACCTATCCCTTGCCCGAAGCTCAGTTGGACCGTTTTATGTTCAAAATTCACGTCGATTATCCGACCGAGCAGGAGGAGATCGATATCATGAAGCAGGTGACCACCGGGTCGTCGGTAGACCCCAAGTCGGTCCTTTCCAAGAAGGAAATCCTTGCCTTGCAGGATCTCGTCCTGCGCGTGCCGGTTGCCGATCACGTCTATCAATATGCAGCCAAGCTTGTCCGGGCCACCCGTCCGGGACAGGATGATGCGCTTGATTTCATCAATGAATGGGTTTCCTTCGGTACCGGGCCACGGGCTTGTTTGAACTTGGTCATGGCAGGCAAGGCGCGGGCCATTTTGCACGGACGTTTCAATGTTTCGATTGATGATATTCAAACCCTTGCCCTGCCTGTGATGAGGCATCGTATGGGCTTGAACTTTGCCGCTCAGTCGGAGGGCAAAAAGACCGACGACATCGTGCGTCAGTTGTTGGAAGAAATTCCTGCGGACGAGAAACTTTACGATTCCAAGAGCGCCTGAAGGCCCTTTGCTCTTTCGTAGGCAAAGCCTGGGGTTCTTTATGAACGCAATCAAGTAAGACGGAATGCAGGAGAAATACCTAGATACCGATACCCTCGATTCCATTGGGCCGCTCGACGTGGTGACCCGTCAAGTGGTGGAGGGCATCCGCATCGGGATGCACCGCAGTCCCATCCGTGGAATCAGTACGGAATTCTCCGCTTACCGCCAATACGTTCCCGGGGACGAGATCCGTCACATCGATTGGAAACTTTATGCCCGTACGCAGAAGTATTTCGTAAAGCTCTTTGATGCGGAGACCAATTTCATCGCCAACCTGCTTATGGACACGAGTTCGTCCATGAACTTTTCTTCGGGCAACATATCCAAGCTGGAGTATGCCAAGTACATGGTGGCCAGTTTGGCTTACCTGATTGTGGACCAGCGTGACTCCGTCGGGGTGGGGATGTTTGACGATGCCTTGCGAAGCTATATCGAGCCCAAGAGCACGCCTGGAATTCTTGCCGATATTTCCCGCGAAATGGAAAAGGTCGAGCCCAAGCCGAGAACCAACGTAGCTGAGATCATGCACGAATTCGCCGGCCGGATGAACAGGCGGGGCATGGTCATGGTTTTCTCCGACCTGCTCGACAACACCGACGAATTCATTAAGGGAATCAACCACTTGCGCTTTCGAGGCCATAACGTAACGGTCTTTCACATCCTCGACCCTCAGGAAATCGAATTTCCGCTCAACGGCGTCTGGCGTTTCGAGGGGCTTGAGGACGATGGTGAACTGGTTACTCAGCCCGCCCGGGTCAGGCAAGCCTACCTTCGCGAGCTTGAGGAATTCATCGGAAAGGTCCGGGGGGCCTGCATCAAGAGCGAGGCTGATTACGTTTTGGTGAACACTGCCGAACCAATCGAATCCGTAGTATCCAGTTATCTGTTGCAAAGGATGGCTGCCCGCATGAGATGAAGAGTCTCTCGTGGATCCTGACTCTGCCTGTTCTGTTGCTGACTAGCGTCCGCGCATCTACCGACTTGCTCATGGAGGACTTCGAGGAACCGGTCTCCGAGGAAGCCGCCGCTCAACCCGGTCCATGGCTCGAGGGAGATTGGACTTTCGAGGGAACCGCCTTCGAGGGCTATGGCAAAAAATTCGGAACCCGGGTCAATGGCAGGATTGCGAAGTGGTATCCCGGGCAACTAAGCCAAGGGAAATTAAGAACCCAAGGCCACCGCGGCCGGGCCATGCTTAAGAGCTGGGGGCGCAGAGGTTCGGATATCGACGGTGAGACGGGTCGGGCTCTTTCGCCCGTTTTCAAAATCCAGCGCAAATTTCTCCGTTTTCTCGTTTCCGGCGGACGTTATCCCCGGGGAGCTTGCCTGAACCTTTTGATCGAGGACAAGACCGTGAACTCTCTTACGGGCAATAATTCCAATCATTTGAAACCCATTGCTTTCGATGTCGCCAAATGGATAGGCAAAGAGGCTCGGATCGAGGTCGTCGATCGTGAAACCGGAGCTTGGGGCCACCTATGCGTGGACCAATTCGTGCAGACGGATTTCCCGAAGGGAGCTCGAGTTGTCCGCAACTCCGGCAACGAGGTCGAGGACGTGGTATGGGTTGGTGATGAGAGGTTGAGAGGGAAGGTCCGTTGGTCAGGGGAAGAAATCTACCTCGGTGACCGGCGGCTCGATCCTGAGTCTGTGCGCAGTCTTTCGCTGGGGGCTGATCAATCGAATGATCAATCGACCTCCGGATTCATTGTATTTCGCAATGGCGAGCGCTGGCAGTGCGAAATCCAATCGTTGACCAAAGAGAAGCTCTCCATTCACGGGAGCTTTGGCTATGGTGCCCGAAGCATTGAACTTTCTTCCGTGCACAGCCTCCATTTTGGTCCCATTCCAGAGGGAAGCCCTCAACCGATTTATCGTCCGGGGATGCTCTACCGTACGACGGGCAGTCCGGTTCCCGGAAAGATTGCCTGGATCAAAAAGGATGACCTGGCCTTGGACTCCGCTCTGGGGATCTTGCCTATTCCACGACAGGGTTTGCTTGCCTACGTCTTCCCTGATTCTCCGGTCAAGCCTGCTTCGGCCGACTTGGATGAGGTCGGGCTGAAGGATGGAAGCCTCTTTTTCGGGAAGATCAGGTTCGCGAACGAAAAGATGTTTTTTTTGGAGCGTTCGGGTAAGCAACCTATGAATGTTGCTTGGGAAAAACTCCGCTACTTGATCCGTTCCGGAAAGGACACCTTTTGGTTGAACGGATTGGCCTCCTCCTCGAAGGAGTCTCACGGCCCGCTTGGTCCGGACGACGGAGTGCGCAGCATGGATTACCGCAGGGCAAGCGAACCTTCCCTTTTTGCACTGCGTGTCTTGCCCAAGACGAAATTGAATTACCGCATACCAACTTCTCCTTCAGGGAAGAGCTTTTTGCAGACCCAATTGGCACCGTTGCCGAACAGCCGGGGAACGGTTATCTTTACACTTTCCATCGGGGGTAAGGAATTTTACAGAAAAAAATTAAGTCCGGATGCCATTCCCGAGAAGCTCTCCATCCCTTTGCCCAAAGGGGAGGAATTGACCGTGGGAGTGGATTTCGAGGAGCGGATCGCATACCCATGCGGGGTTGACATGCATGACGCGCATTTTGCCCTCGCGGATATCGTGAAGGAGGACAGTCCTAAGTGAGCTATCTCAATTCACCTTTGCTTTGGGGGATCCTTGGTGGGATCGGGGTGGCCGTTCCGGTCATCATTCACCTCCTTCATCAGCGACACCGCAGGCGCACGGACTGGGCGGCCATGGAATTGCTCCGTCGGGCCTTGGTCGTGCGTTCCGGACAGGTCAAGCTCGAGGATCTGCTTCTGCTTCTCTTGCGATGCCTCGTCATCGCTTTGGTTGCCTTTGCTCTTTTGCGTCCCACCTTGGACGACCAGGCCGAAGGCTTTCTTGGAGAACAACGCGTTGGCATGGTCATCGCGATTGACGCATCCTTTAGCATGGACCACGGAAAGAACGATACCCGCATGGAGGAAGCCAAGCTGCGGGTTGGAGATATTATGGATACCGCGAAGGATGGGGATCCCATTACCATCGTGCTGATGGGGGAACAGACCCGGACACTTCTGAGGGGAGCGAATTTCGACTTGGACAGTTGCAAGGAAGAGCTCATGAAGGCGGAGGTTTTCCCCGAGCGCTTCAACTTGGAGAGGGCAACCGTTGAACTGTCCGATCTGGTCGACGAACTCAAGGCATCGGTCAAGGAGTGTTATATCGTTACCGATGCCCAAGCCACGGACTGGGCCAACTTCTCCGAGGAAGCCGCCGCCGGGTTGGAGAAGCTATCCCAAAAGGCCAAGCTTTTCATTATTCCCGTAGAGACGGAAGGGCGGGAAAACCTGGCCATTACCGATTTCTCCTATTCTTCGGGTTCGTTGGGACCGGGAGGGTTGTCCCGCTTTACGGCTGAGGTCCGTAACTTCGGGCTGCAGACCCATGAGGGTGGCTCGATCGCCTTGTCCGTAAACGACCGCAACGGAACTCCCAAGTCCCTTGGCCCGATCAAACCCGGAGAAAGCCGCTTGGTTGATTTTTATCCTGACTTGGATCAATCGGGCGATGCGAACCTCACGGCGAGGTTGGGGCGCCAGGACGATTCTCTTTTGTTTGACAACCAACGAAAGGCATCCGTTCGGATCAAGGACCGCATCCGCATTCTATGCGTGGATGGAGAACCCTTTTCCGGGGATGCTCCCAGTGAAACCTTCTGGCTCAAGAAAGCGCTTGAACTTAACCAATTCGGGGATGATGCATTCATCGAGGTCAAGGTTTCGGACTGGGAGGAATTGGATGCTTCGAGCTTGGCAGAATACGATTTGGTTTTTCTAGCCAACGTGGAGGAATTCGATTTGGACTCCGCCGGTCGACCACTTGATTCCTTTGTCCGCAAGGGTGGGGGGCTTGTCGTTTTCGGCGGCGACCGGTTGGACTTGAACAAATATAACCAAGTACTCCATGGTCCCGAGGTAAACCTGCTCCCTGGCGAGCTCGTTGACTTCGTCGCTTTCGGAGAGAATTCGGAAGCGCAAGAGGAATCCGGAGAGGAAACCTCCTGGAGCTTGGCCGAGCCTACTTCTTCCCACGTGCTTGCCAGTCTTGCCAGCAGTCTCCCTCAGGATGCCCGCGATACCTTACGTTTTGGCAAGACGGTCCAAGTCCGTCCGGACGCAAACTCGACGGTCATTCTTTCCCTTGCCGGGATTGATACCCCGCTCGCGCTCGAGAAACAGGTTGAGCTTGGAAGCGTACTCTTTTTTGCCACCACGGCGGACCGTGACTGGTCGAACCTGGTCGTGCATCCTCTTTTTCCCATGCTCATGCAGCAAACCATCACTCACCTGACCAACCCCTCATCGGGTACGGTCGAAGGGAACCTGAGCCCGTCCGAGTCGAACCTCGAACCAATCTCCGCAGAGTCGCTCGAGGAAGCGGTCGCCTCGATGGATGCGATCGTGATCCCTCCCGAGACAAGCAACTTGACCGGAATCGTAAAGGATACCCGAAAGGGAACCGAAATTTCCCGGGCCCTGCTTATTCTAGCCTTGCTGATCTTTCTACTCCAAGGCTTCCTCGCCATGACCTTTACCAAACGAATGACTGCAACCGGAGATTCCGATTTGCAACAAAGCCTGCGCAAGCACACCGTGGTTGCCGCCCGCAGAACCTAGCCGATATGCCATGCTGAGAAATTTGTTCGACATAGGCCCCGGGGAGAAAGTTTCCGACTTCGAGTTCATTTTCCAAAGTGAATATTGGGGTTTCGCCCTCTTGCTTTTCATCGGATTGATCGGTTTTGCCATTTATCTTTACCGTTCGGAGAGCTGGTTGGCCCGCAACCGCAGGCTGATCATGGGCGGGTGTTACGTTCTGGCCGGTTTCCTGATCGTTCTTCTCTTGCTCGAACCCGCCCTTCTTCTCAAATCCACCCGCTCGCAAAAGAATAACCTGATTGTCCTGCTGGACGTCTCGGAAAGTATGTCCATACGCGATCAGGTCGACGAAGGCGGAGCGGACGGGGCCCCTCCCGAAGGCAATGAATCAGTAGCCCCCGGGCAACCCGCATCCCGCCTGTCTCAGGCCAAGGAAGCCTTGCTCAAAGTGCGTAGTGGTTTGGGGGAGGAATATTCGGTTCACTATTATTCAATGGGTGAGCGGTTGCAAACCCTGTCCCTTGATGGGAATTCGTCCGAACCCTTGAGCGAGGTTGCCGCAACGGCGGGTTCATCCCAGATCGGATCCGCAATGGAAGAGGCGATGGCCCGTCATGCCGGGCAGGAATTGGCTGGTGTGGTGGTCTTGAGTGATTTTTCCTGGATCGACGGTACGGACCCGATTGAAGTAGCCCGTGGATTGAAGCGCAAGGACGTCCCCGTCTATCCGGTCGCATTCGGAATGCCTTCCCCTCCAGATATCCGGGTCAGGCGCCTGATTGCGCCGGAAGTCGCCTTTGCCGGGGACAAGGTTCCCCTCAGGGTGCAGGTTGATTCGAGTGGCTTTGAAGACAGTTCCGTCGAAGTCGTCCTGCAAATGAACGACGAGGTAATCGAGAGCCGTGACCTTATCCTTACCGGGCAATCCCAGTTCGTGGAATTTCTCTTCGTTCCCCCCAAGGGTTTGGAGAAAGCAAACCTCAAGGCCTCCGTGGAGGACAGACCGGGCGAGGTCGCCCTCGAGAATAACGACGCCAAGCACTCCATGCAGGTAATTGATGAGAAGATCAACGTCCTGTACGTCGAGGGAATGCCCCGTTGGGAATACCGTTACCTTAGGTGGGTTCTTTTGCGTGACCCGCGCTTGAACGTTCGCTTTCTCATGACCCAAGGGGACAAATACCTCGCCGCCACCTCACCCCGCCACCTTGGAGTTTTTCCTTCCGAGGTCGAGGAGATGAACAGGTATGACTTGGTCATTCTTGGAGACGTGAGCGCTTCTTTCTTCACAAACGACCAGGTTCGTTGGATGGAGGAATTGGTCAAGGGCAGGGAACTGGGTGAAGATGAAAACTCGTCTTCCCTCGTTGGCGGAGGCGGATCTCTCCTCATGCTCGGTGGTCAGGTCGCTTCTCCATCAAGTTACTTCAACACGCCGATCGCCGACGTTTTGCCAGTCAAGATGGATTCGACGAGCAGGCAGTGGTATCATGGCAGTTCTTATCCGGTGGTTACCCCCGATGGGCTTGAAAGCTCGGTGGTATCCCTTCATCCGGAAAAGGAAACCAATGACCGGATATGGAGAATGGTTAGCCCGATGGGCTACATCAATGGGTTGACTCCCAAGCCGGGGGCAACCGTTTTGCTTTCCCGTTCGGGAAATGATCCAACTGCCCAGCCATACCCGCTGGTGGCTTGGCAAAGATATGGCAAAGGCAAGTCGATGTACGTCGGAACCGATGACCTCTGGCGCCTGCGCCGTGAAGTGGGTGATCAGTTTCACGCCCGGTTCTGGGGCCAGGCGATTCAATTCCTTGCTCTTTCGCGCAAGCTCGGCCAAAACAAGCAGGTCACTTTGGAAACCAGTCGCAAGCAATATTCTACCGGTGAACGCATCGAGTTGTTTGCCAACGCGCTTACTGAAAATTTCGATCCCGTTGACTCCGATTCTTATTCCGTATTGTTGGACAAGAACGGATCGGGCGATTACCCGGTCGAGGTCATCCTTGACCCGGTTCCCGGGACGCCGGGCCTCTACGGCAAGTCGATTCTGGCTACCGAGGCAGGGAGCTACGTCTTGAAGGCGGAGGATGGTGATGCTCTGAAAGCCAACGTCGTCGAATTCGAGGTCGACCGTCTTTCCCTCGAGCAAAGGGAAACTTCCATGCGTGATGATCTGGCTGATCAACTTGCATCCTTGACCGGAGGAAACCGCCTGGGTGATTTTTCGGGGGATGATTCCGGCGGACCATCGGTGAGCGACTTGGCCGGGCTCTTGCCCGGGAAACTGCCCAAGGCCTTGCCCGTGGAAAGGGAAAAGCCGCTTTGGGATCTTCCGGTGATCTTTTTGATACTCGTCTTTTTGACGGGATTGGAATGGTATTTGAGAAGGAGGGAGAACCTCGTTTAGTAATCGAGTCAACGCAATGAACCAGCAAAACGACGTGCCGGAACAAGGAATCGAGGAAAAGCTCTTCGAGGCTTGGCGTGAGGAACGAAAGTTTTATGACTTTCGCGGGGCCGCTCGTTTTCTTATCTGGCTGGTTGCCTTGCTAGTGGTCGACCTTCTGATTGACTGGCAAATCTTCTTCCGCGAGCGTTGGGAAACGCCGGGGGTACTGCTTTTGGTCCTGAACGCCGTTATTCTAGGCCGGGTGCTCTGGAAGGAATGGTTGTGCCATAGGAAGCCATTTGATCCGGTACGGGTTGCCTTGGAGGTAGAGAACAAGCACCCTCAGCTCCGTTCCGTTTTGGTTTCCTATTCCCAATTCAAGGACATGGATCCGGAAAAGATTCAAGCATCTCCAGCTTTGCTCAAGGCGATGCGCGATCAAGCGATTTCCTTAACCAAGCCTCTGGACTTCAAGGAAGTCGTTGATTTCAAGCAACTGAAAAACCTTGGTCTGGTCTGCCTTGCGACTCTCTTGTGCTTTTCTTTCGCAGGCTTGCAATGGAAAGACCACATGCGCGCCCTGTTCATGCGTTTGATCGGGGAAAATGCCGATTACCCGACCAACACCACGATCCTTCAGGTAGAGGTTGACTCGGGCAAGAAATCAAGGGTTCTCAACCTGTCTGCTGATAACAAGCCATTCCCCGTCAAGGCCGGAGGTGAAGTTGTGATCTCTGCGAAAGTGGACATGAGCAAGGAACAACCTCCCGCCGCAACCCTTTACTGGTCGTCGGATGGCATGGAGGAACAAGTCGAACAGTTCCGGTTTCAGGATTCCAAGGAATACTTGTGCAAGATATCGGACCTTACCCAGTCAACCCGTTTCCGCTTGGTGATCGGGGATGACCGGACAAGCGAGTTCGCCTTGTCCATTACCCCTCCCCCGAACTTTACACAGACCAGGGCCACTCTGATCTTTCCCGAATACTTGGGCAAACCGGAAACGACCGTGGAAAACCTGGACTTCTCGGTACCCGTCGGTACCCGGGTAAGATGGGCCTTGCAATGTTCCCCTGCCATTTCCGACCTGAACGTGACTTTGGCAGACGAAACCATCTCAGCCGAGGTGAGCGAGGATGGTTCGACCGCTACTTTCGAGGTCAATGCCACCGAGACCTTCCGTTATTCCTTTCCCTACGTCAGGGAAAGAGAAAACGGGTTCGAGTACCCGAAAGAAGGCGAGCATGAGGTGGAGGTCGTTCCCGACCGGGTGCCTGAAATCGTTTTTCAGTCAGGCACGACCTCAAGCGGGTACGCAACACCTAAGAAAACGCTCGAGATTGATGCCTTGGTAAGTGATGACTACGGTCTGGGGGAGGCCTATTTGATCTACTCCCTCGGTTCGCGTGAGGAAAAAAGAGTATCCCTTGAAAAACTTGACGTTGCCAGAATCAGCGGAATACAGGACAGGATCCGACTACGCGTACCTTTGGCCGAACTGCTTGGGGAAGCCCCTGAACCAGGTGACGATTTCGTTTTTCAGATCGAAGTCAGTGACGAAATGCCTCCTCTCGGCACTCATAGAAACCTTTCCTCAGACCGTAAATTATCCATTTTGAGCGAGGAAAAATACCTCGAATGGTTCAAGAGTGAGCTTGAACTCCAGTTGGCCTTGATCGCCAAGGCCCGGGACTCCGAAAAACGGGCGCGGGCCGAGATCGAGAATTTGAAGGTGGAGGAAAAAAAGGAGTAAGTGAGAATGAAAATGAAAACGTCCCTGTATCTGTTGGCCGCCTTTGGGCTGATGTGCCCGGCAGTCGCCCAGCAAAAGGAAAAGGAAAGAAGCAAGGTTCTGCAGACTTCCGAGCGCATCAGGAAACTGGAGCGCAGGCAGAAGGACGTAGGCCGTCAACTTGGCTCGGCCTCGGGTAAGATCGAGAGCCTGTTGCGTGATCTCAAATCCAACGACCTGGAGGAAAAGGGCAAGTCGGGGGATATCAACAAAATGAACGGTTCACTGCTTGAGGTGAAGGATGACCTCCCTACAGCCGAGGCGACTCTGGCAACCGCACGGGCAAAGATCGAAAACGCTTATCCACATCTCGATACGGCGGGGACTCAGGTCTCGCAAATCATTCTCGACTTGAGCCGAATTCTCAATGCAAGTGAAACCGCTATCCTGGCCGAAGACCTTCTTCGTGAAATCCGGGAGTTGATCAAGCGCGAGACCTTTATTTGGAGGGAGACCAAGGAATGGGGAAAAGTTCTTATTCTTAGCCCCGAGATAGCTGCTGCGGACAAGCCCAGGGTGGCCCGTGCCCAGGGAGAAGTCGTTCGTAGCCTGGACCAGTTCGATGACGCGCTCAAGGAGGCCCTTGAGAAGGTAAGTGACGCAATGCTTTCGCGCCGTTTCAAGAAAGGAATGGGAATTATCGAAGAAAAAAACCCTGCTGGTTCGTTGCGTCGGGCTCTTGCCTTTATTGATCAGGGTGACGTGCCGGGGGCAACGGAAGCCGTCCAGCGCCAAGCCGAAGCCATTGAGATTCTCAAGGAAATCGAAC
This sequence comes from Verrucomicrobiota bacterium, assembly GCA_028343845.1. GTDB lineage: Bacteria > Verrucomicrobiota > Verrucomicrobiia > Opitutales > Seribacteraceae > Seribacter. The sequence goes on from JAOLZO010000028.1 coordinate 34,005, forward strand.
GCGCTCTTTCCACTGATGATGACGAGCTTGCCCGTAAGGAAGACTTGCTGGAGGAATTGAAACGCATCCTTGATGAACAAATCGATTTGAAGGAGGAAGTGGAGGAAGCGGGTGACGCATTGAAGGATGCATCCGAACTGCAAGCCGACCAACTCGAACTGAAGGATGAATTGGACGAAGCCGCGCAGGAGTCACCAACCGATGCTTTGGAGGAAGCTTCCGATGCGATGGAAGAGGCTTCTGATGAAATCGGAGAAGGCGATCAGGATTCCGCGTTGGCCGCACAGGATGAAGCCATCGAGCAATTACAGGATGCCATTGGCGACTTGGAGTCGGAGATAGCGGATGCGGCTGCCGAAGCGGGAAGCGAGGCCGCCGATGGGGCGGGGGATTCCTTCGCCGAAGCGAGCGAATCTTTCGGGGATAGTTTTTCCGACGCTCTGCCTGCTGATTTCTTTTCCGATTCTTTCCCAAGCGATGGGTTTCCGAGTGACGGGTTTCCGAGTGACGGATTCCCCAGCGACGGTTTTCCGAGCGAAGGAGCCGGATTGCCTGCGCCCGGATCCAGTCCGACCCCCGGAGCCGGTCCTCCCGGTCCCCCTGCTCCCGGAGCAGGTCCACCGGCACCCGGTATTGGCCCCCCCAGTTCGGTTCCCGGTCAAGGGATGCCCGTTCCCGGTTCGTTTGCGCCGGCCCCTCCCGGAGTTTTGCCGGATGATCCGCAGATTGATTCCACGGGATATTCTTCCACCACTCCCATGGGCGATGCGGTGTCCAGAACGCGGATGTCCAAAAGCTCGGTCGAGCGAAGGCGGCGCAACTTGGTCATTCAGAAATACGTCCAGCAATTGCCCGTTGAATTCAGAAACCAGGCTAGACAATATTTTGAGATTCTCGCGAAATGAAGACTTTTGGCAAAAAGGCAAGCACCGCAATCCTTCTGTTCTCCTGGTTCAGTTTTCTTTCCATGCCCGGTTGGGCCATCGGTCAGGAAACCTCGCCTGTACAGCGGGTAGCCCGGGTCAAGCTTACGCCCGAGGTTCAGGAGGCGATCAGCAAGGGACTGGTTTTTCTTTCCAAAACCCAAAAGCAGGACGGTAGCTGGGGCGACAAACATCCCGTAGCCGATACGTCCCTCGCTCTTATGTCCTTTATGCTTCAGGGACACGTTCCCGGACGGGGTAGCTATGGGGATCATATGGAAAGAGGCCTGGCCTATATTGTGAACGTCGGGAAGAAAGGGCGCGGAGGCTACCTAGGCACGCCCAGTCACCACGGCGGAATGTATGAGCATGGCCTGGCCATTCTTGCCCTTTCCGAAGCTTGGGGGCAAAGCACCAACCGTGATCTTCGAAACACCCTCAGGAGAGCTGTGGACGTAACCATCCGGGCTCAGAACAGCCAAGGCGGATGGCGTTACAACCCCGAACCCAGGGATGCCGACCTTTCCATGACCGTCATGCACACCGTTGCTCTGAACTCGGCCAAGGAAGCCGGGATATCCGTGCCGGACAAGATCCTCGACAAGGCGGTCAAGTACGTCGAGAGCTGTCAGGACAAGACGAGCGGAGGTTTTGGATACAGC
>JAOLZO010000029.1 GCA_028343845.1 Verrucomicrobiota bacterium
ACGTCGATTGAATGAAGAAGAAAATGAGCCATCAGGGAGGATCCGTGAGAACTGGGGTGAACACCATCTCCGGCCCAATGATTGGGCGGCGCGTATTTGACCGCTTCGTCGAACATCGATTGGAAGGGTACGAAAACGGCATGATGGGCTTGGGCTATCTTTTTGGCGGCGGCCCGGTATTTGTCGAACTCGGGGAACCATTTGTCGTTGACCGCGCCACACTTGAGAACGAAGGGCTCGCAGATGACCAGTTGGATCTTGGGCAGGGCTTTTGTCGTTCTCTCGATCAGTTGGTTGAAGTCTTCCTCGTAGGTCTTGGCCGTTCCGTCATACCTTCCGTTGAGTCCATGCCAAATATCGTTTACCCCAATCAGGATGCTGAGGACGTCAGGCTTGAGCTCAAGGCAGTCCTTGTCCCACCTGTCGGCAAGCTGGTGCACTTTGTTCCCGGAGATCCCCCGGTTGTGCAGGGTGAGCTGGTGTTCGGGGTTGGCAATGAGCAATTGGGAACCGGCCATCCAGGCGTAGCCTTTTCCGAAGGATTTTTGTTCGTTCGGCTTAGGCTCCTTCTTGTTGCGTCCGGCATCGGTGATGGAATCGCCTTGAAAGACCATGACCCCGCTCTTTTTCAAAGTGGCTTTGGCATTCTTCGAATGATGCCCGGCCATGGCCTGATTGGCAATGACCGGAGCAAGGCCGGCGAGGGCAGCAGAGCCGAGGAGCTTTCTGCGTGAGAATTTTGATTCTATCATAGGAATCTTGCTAGACGTTTAACTCGATGAATCAACCTCGAAATCATGGAGGCGTTGAACTTTTGACGCTTGCTCAAGGGTCAGGGAATTTTAGTTTCGGGAGATGACTGCAGAAGAAACTTTCGAGAAACTGGGTATCGAACTCCCTCCTGCCCCCCAAGCCGCCGGGTTGTACAAGCCTTTGTTCGTCCATGACGGGCTGGTATACTTTTCCGGACATCTTCCGCTCTTGCCCGACGGGGAGATGGTCAAGGGCAAGGTGGGGGGAAACCTAAGCGTGGAGGAGGGAGCTCAGGCGGCCCGCCAAGTCGGACTGAACGTCTTGGCCACGGTGCGCGAAAGCTTGGGTTCATTGGATCGTGTGAATCGGGTGATCAAGCTTTTGGGTATGGTCAACGCCCAGCCTGACTTTACTCAGCATCCTCAGGTAATCAACGGATGCAGCGAATTGTTCCGGGATGTCTGGGGAGAGGATTGCGGAGTGGGGACGCGCAGCGCATTCGGGGTCTCCGGTCTGCCCGCCGGAGCATGTGTGGAAATCGAGGGGGTTTTCCTGCTGGGAGAATGAGTTGGTCCAAAAAATTGCTTTGGTCGCTCTCGGTCCTCGTTCTTTTTTGCGCCCTGTTTTGGTTTTTCCGCAAGCCTTTGCTTACGGGGTATGCCGGTCTATTCAGCGTCCAAAGCGCAAACAAGGGAGCGGATGCGATCGTGTGTCTCTCAGGTGGTCGAGTCACCCGAGTGCCTGAAACGCTCAGGTTGTGGAACCAAGGCTATGCCTCTTCGATCTACTTGACGGATTCGAAGAAACAGAACAAGGAATTCTCAAAACTCGAATCGGGAAACCTGATGTTTGCCCAGCAGGTGGTCAGGAAGATGGAACTCAATGCCACTTGGCAAACGATTCCGAGCCTGACGGGCGGAGCAACCTCGACCTTCGACGAGGCGGAAGACGTTCTGGCTTACGCCAAGCAGAAAGGTTGGAAACGCATCATTATCGTGACCGATGAGTTTCATACCCGGAGAGCTCGCTACGCATTTGAGAAAATTTTTGACGGGAGCGGGATCGAGGTGGAGGCGGCAGGGGCAGTCAACGAGATTTTCTCAGATGATGACTGGTGGAAGTCGGACAAGGGCATTTCCTGCTATGTCCTCGAAACGATCAAGTTTCCGGTCTATTTCCTTTGGGATCAGGAACCGACCGTGGTGAGAAACGACTAGGCGAGGATTTCCTTGATCGGCTTGGGCTTGCCCCCAAGAAAGGATGGTCGACCGGGCAGACGCCTGATTTTCGTGCCCGTCATGCCAAGGGCTTCCGCAATGGTGGCATGTAAGTCTTTGGGCTCGAATTCGGGAAAAGGGTCACGTCCGTTCTCATCGGTCTCCCCAACGGCGATTCCGCCCTTGATTCCTCCACCGGCAAGCATCGCTGAAAATCCATTGGGGTGATGATCCCTCCCACCGTTGCTTTTGACCTTGGGAGTTCGGCCGAATTCGCTGGTCACCACGATCATGGTCGAATCGAGCATCCCGCGGTCCCGAAGGTCTGTCATCAGGGAGGATACCGTCCCATCCAGTTCATTGGCGAGGTTGGCGAGGTTTTTGGAACCTCCGTGCATGGAGTCCCAACTTCGGTTTGAGGTCACTTCGACATAGCGCACGCCCCGCTCAACCAATCTTCTCGCGAGGAGGGCTCCTTGCCCGAATGCATGATTTCCGTACCGGTTGCGCAGGTTTCCGGGTTCCCGCATGATATCAAAGGGTTCGGCCATGTCACCGGATATGAACTTGACCGTTTGATCGTAAAAGTCCGAATAGGCTCGGACTTCCTCATGCGGGAAATAGTGAGCGAAGGAGGAAGAAAAGCCTTTGGCCAGTCGCACGCGTTTTTCGAGCTTGGCCTTGTCGATCTTTGGAAGAAGGTCCTTGATCCCACGGGAAGCGTTGCCGATGGGAAGAGGACTGTAGTCGGGGGCAAGGAAACCGGGCCCGGGATTTCCACTTGCGATGACCACGCTGGAGGGAAGGATCGGATCGGATTTGCCAAGGAACATCTGGGCCCACGACCCAAGTTGCGGATGGGTCATTCCGGTTCTTTGACGGTAACCGGTATGCATGACATAGCGGGCTTGGGAATGCGCCCCGGTCTTGGTCGTCATGGAGCGGATCACCGAGAGATCGTTTCCTTGCATGGCGAGCTTGGGCAACTTGTCGGAGATTTTCAGGTCGGGGCTTTGGGTGGCGATGGGCTTGCTGGGACCTCCGATGCCCGGGGACTCCTTGGGGTCAAAGGTGTCGGTTTGGCTCATCCCTCCTTTCATGTATAAAAAGATGACTCGTTCGCAGGGCGCTTTCTTCAAGGATTTTTGAGAACTGGGCGCTTCCTCGGCTCCGGTCAGGAAACAGGGTGCCAAACTGACCCCTAAGGTCGTTTTGGCGGCATAAAGAAGAAAGGCCCTGCGGCTCGGCTCGTCGAGAGTTTGCAGTAGTTCTTTCATGGTATCGTAGGTCGGTGGGTTACTTGATGAAGAAAAATTCCGGGGTGTTGAGCAGGGCCCAGATCAAATCGGAAAGATCGCTCTCCGAAGATCCGGTTTGCTTGAGCAATAGGGCCTTTTCAGATTCCGTAGGCAAGCGGTTCAATATGCTCAGAAAGGCGACTTCGGCTTGCTTTCGAGGGTCGGAAACCGAACGCACTTTTCGGAAAAGGAGCGAGTCGTCACCGGTGAGGACCTCGGTGGGAAACCCGTTCATCAATTCCATCAACTGGGGAACGGATCCGACCCGACTGGATGCCCCGACGACGAATAGTCTTTCGGACTGCCCGAATTTCCTTAGCAAGTGTCCGGACGGTGCAGGCTGGGGAAGTTCGGACGCCCGGGCCAGGATGAGGTTGTTGCGTTTCTTCCCAGTTCTGGAGGATACGCTGATTCTTTGCTGGGAGAGAGAGGTTTGATCGTTTCCTTCAACCAGGATGGTTTCACCGGTTCGGGAATCAACCAGGCGATATTTCCCATCCGTCCGGTTATCGATGAATTCCAGGGCAGACCATCCGTCGCGAACGTCCAGCAGGCTCGGAGGGGCAGGCTGTCTATACCTCAAGGGATCCTTGACCATGAGCGTAACCAGGGAATCCCAAATCTGCTCGGCGGACATTCTGCGCAGAACCGGACCGGGGAAGTGAAACCTCTTTCCTTCTGCCGTTTCGACCCGGGAGGCCAGGCGGTTGTAGGATTTGCTGTGAAGCACGACCCAGGAAAAGGCCCGCAGATCGAAGTCGAGGGCGACCATGACTTCGGAAAGGGTCTTGAGGAGGAGCGGGTTGCTTGCCTTCCTGATTTCCACGTTATGCAAGGGTTCGGCCACTCCCTGACCGAGATAACGGGCCCACATCCGGTTGGCGATAGCAAGGGAAAACCAACCGTTTTGCGGGTGAGACAGCCAATACCCCAATTGTTCTCGAAGGTTTGCGTTTTTCGGACCTCCAAGGGGCCGGCCCACGATGAATGCGGGTTTTACGACGTCGCCCGGCTTGGCATCGTCATATTGATAGTCGTCGGGCAGGGGAAGCTCGGAGGACCTGTCGTCATAGACAGAGAGAATCTTACCTTCGGATAGCTTTTTGAAGTCTTGACGAAAGGACTTGATCTTCTTTTGGGCCATCTGGTTGTTTCCATACTTGCTCTTGACGGCCGTACTGAACCGGGGGTGATGGAAAAGCTTTTCCTTTGCGGCATAAATCATCTTCCGTTCCTTTTCTTTTTTCAAGTCATCCCCTTTTCCGATTTCCAGTTCCCCGAGATAGGATGCGAAGGCATAGTATTGCTTTTGCGTCCAATCGTCAGAGGGATGATCATGGCACTGGGCGCATGCGATATCCTTGGCCAGAAAGATCTTCGTCATGAAAGCGACGTGATCGAGCTTCATGTCCTTGTCCCGAAGGTGATATCCGGTGGCTGGGTTTTCCATGATCGATCCGGATGAGGAGACCATTTCGTAAACCATCCTGTTGTAGGGCTTGTCCTGATGGATGGAGTCTTTCATCCACCCCATGAAAAATTCGGAACCCAAATCCTTATCGGAGCTCTTTGACTGAATGCGCAGGAGATTGGCAAAATAGTTGAAGGTGTGACTGACGTAACCTTCGGATGCCAGAAGCCTGTTGATCAAGTAGGTGCGCTTGCGGGGTCTCTCGTCATTGGCGAAGTGGACGAGTTCCTCATAAGTCGGGATCGTTCCGGTCAGGTCGACGTAGACCCGCCTGGCGAACAGGAAATCGTTCATAGGCGAATTGTAGGGCAATTTTTCCTGAGAGAGTTTTTGATCGATGACCGCGTTGATCCTTTGCACGCTTGTGCGCATGATACCCGCTTTTTCCTTGGAAGGATTGAAAGGAGCGGGCTGCGGGCGGGCGGCCCAAAGAGGGGTCAGACAAGTGAGCAGCAAGGGAATCAACAACGGGCGGTGCATGGGAAAAAGTGAGCTTATCTGAACAATAGGCTCATTTCAGTCGAAAACGCAAGCGATGGAGGCTGGAAAAATTACCGCATCAAAACTCTCGAAAAGGAGAGTTTCAAAAGCTTGCAAAGGGAAAATGCCGTGGTGTGCTATACCTTTTCAGGAACGACGAAGGGGGCGCGGTAGTTCCGGGTAAGCAAGTTATTGGCTTCGTCATCACCCTTGATCGACTCGGTCTTGGAGTCGAACTCGAGGGTCCGGCCAACGACGTAGTCAGTATCCTCGAGCTTGAGCCCGTTCTCCTTCAAGTGTTCCTTCATTCGCTCGAAATACTCGGACGCCTTCTTGTTGTTGCCAAATGCGTTGGTCTTCTTGTTGAAGCCTTGTTTTTCTCCCAACTGGTAGGAAACGTTCGCCAAGTGGCAAAGACCGCTGGAAACGTGACCTTCGTAAACGTGGGCGTTGAGATCCTCGGTCTTTCGGCTGCGGACTGCGTGGATGAAGTTTTCGAAGATATCTCCCTTGCCGCGGTCGGACAATGGATTCCTGATCCCCTTCATGTCATAGCTTTTCGAGGTCTGCTGAGATGCGTTCTTATCGAAGTAGGTCTTGTTGGATACCCCCATGTTCGACTTGCCGGACAAGCCACGCACATCGAATACAAGAAGGGACTCCCCATAATCAAAGATAGTCAATTGGGTGTTTGCGGTTTCACCCTGGTCTTCGTATCCGAACCGGCCACCCACGCTCACCACGCTCTTGGGCCAACGGGCGCCCGGGATCATCCAACGGGCGATATCCATCTGGTGAACCCCTTGGTTTCCAATGTCCCCGTTTCCATATTTCCAAAACCAGTGCCAGTTGTAGTGTACCAGGTTTTTATGAAAGTCTTCCTTTTCGGCAGGTCCGGTCCAGATATCGAAATCGAGCGCGGCGGGAGGCTTTTCGGTTTTCTTGAAGCCGATCGAACCACGACGCTTATGGCAGGTTCCGAGAGCGACTTCCAGTTTACCATGCTTCCCGGCGGCGATTTCTTGCGCTTGGTCGGCCCATCTCTGGATGGAGCGGTTTTGGGTGCCGTGCTGGACGATCCGTCCATATTTCTTGGCCGCTTCGACGAGTTTTCCACCTTCGAAAATGTTGTGGCTAAGTGGTTTCTCGACATAGACGTCCTTGCCCGCCTGGCATGCCCAGATCGACATCAAGCTGTGCCAGTGGTTGGGTGTTGCAATGGAAATGACGTCGACGTCCTTGTTGTCAAGGGCCTTGCGGACGTCCTGCACGCATTCGGGCGTATTCTTGAACTTGCTCGCGACAAACTTCTTGCGGCCATCGTAGAGGCTGGAGTCTGGGTCGACCAAGTGTGAAATCGTAACGTTCTTCTGACGCCCATGACCACCGATATGGGCGGCTCCGCGTCCCTTGATCCCGCAAACCGCGACGTTAACTCGCTCATTGGCTCCGATTACCTTACCTGATGATTTGGTCCCGCTGATGGTGAAGGCTCCGAATGCGGTGGAGGCGAGGGCGGACTGACGAATGAAGGATCTTCTGCTTTGATTCATGATAGGCGTTTTCAGGGTTCTTTTGGGTTACGATTGTTTAAAGGGTTTTGATTTGAATTTTCCGATAGTGGCATTCCAAAGGGGGACCGCTGTGAATCTGCAATCCGAGCCTGCCTTTCAAAGGAATTTCCTTTTGCGGTTCGGTGAAGTCAACCGTTTGTTTGCCGTTAAGCCAAATTTTTATAACGGGACCCTTGGTCAGAACTCTCAACTTGTTCCATTCCCCTTTCGGGTTGACCCAGAAGTTGACTTTATCCTGTGGTGCTTGGGCGAGCATCTTTCTCCTGCGCGACTCGTCGTACAGGAACCCCCAGATCGTTCCCTTGCTCCAACTCCCTATGTCACACTGGTAGCCGATCATTTCGTGGTGGTTCGGGATGCGCTGGCTTCTGAACTGGACACCGGCATTGTTTCCGGGGCCGACTAGCTTGGCTTCGAAGCGCAATTCAAAGTCGCCGTATTCCTTCTTGCTTACGAGAAATTCGTTGTTGGGTACTTTTTTGTTCAGGAAGCCAGCCACGATGGCACCCTTTTCCACCCTGAAGAATTCCTTCTTTCCTTCCCATCCGTTGAGGGTCTTCCCATCGAAAAGGGAGACGAAGCCCTCGTCTTTTTTCTTCTCGGCCCCAAGGCCGCAGGCGATGAACGAAAGGAGCAGGACGGGGCGGATTTTCATGAAATCAGTGCTCAGACGCTTGGCCCGCTCCCTTGGGTATGCGAATGTTCTCGACCATATCCTGAACCTCTTGGGGGGGAGGAGGAGTAAAGCGGCTCACGACAAAGGCGACGGAGAAATTGATCAGCATCCCGACAAAGCCGATTCCCTCGGGCGATATGCCGAACCAATACTCTTTGCTTTCCGTAAGGAATTGAAAATAAACGATATAGCTCAAGGTGAACCCGATTCCGGTAATCATTCCCGCAATGGCTCCCTCTTTGTTTACTTTTTTGGAGAAAATTCCCATGATCAAGGTCGGGAAAAAGGAGGATGCGGCCAGACCGAAGGCAAAGGCTACCGTTTTGGCCACGAAACTGGAGGGTGGATTGATCCCAAAATAAGCCGCCACGAGAACGGCTCCCAGAGAAGCCAGCCGGGCATAGCGCATTTCCTGCTTGTCCGATATCCCGGGCTTGATGATCTTTTTCATCAGGTCGTGGGAGACTGACGTCGAAAGCACCAGCAAAAGGCCGGCGGCGGTGGAGAGCGCGGCGGCGACGCACCCTGCCATCACCAATGCAATGATCCACTTGGGCAACCCTGCCATCTCGGGGTTTGCCAAAACAATGATATCCTTGTCGTAGTAGACCTCATTTTCCGATACTTGATCGATTTTGTTGGTTACCGGTCGAGGCCCGTTTTCAATCCTTTTGGAATCCTCGAATTCGGGTTTGCCCGCAAAGACGTTGCCCGCCCGGTATTGCATGATCCCATCCCCGTTTTTGTCAACCCAGGCGATCATGCCCTGGCTTTCCCAGTTTGTAAACCACTGGGGCGCCTCCTGGTATTTCTTCTCGTTGATTTCCTCGATGAAATTAGTCCGGGCGAACATTCCTAGGGCAGGGGCGGTCAGGTAGATGATGGCAATGAAACTCAAGGTCCAGTAAGCTGATTTTCGGACGGCCTTGACGTTTTTTACGGTAAAGAAACGGACGATGACGTGGGGAAGTCCAGCCGTTCCGACCATCAAGGCCGCCGTTATGCAAAAGAGGTCCAATGTATTGCCGGACCCCTCGGTGTATTCCTTGAATCCCAAATCGGTGGAAATCTGGTTTATTTTTTCCAACAGAGGCTGGCTGTGCTCCTGGCCTTCCTTGACGTAATCTCCGATCAGACCGAGCTGGGGGATGACGTTTCCGGTAATGATCATGGAAATGAAGATCACCGGAATGGTGTAGGCGAAGACCATGACGCAGTATTGCGCGACTTGGGTGTAGGTGATCCCTTTCATCCCTCCCAGACCGGCATAAAAGTAAACGATCCCTCCTCCGATCAAGACCCCTTGCCAAATTTCGATGGCAAAAAGCCTTGAGAAAACGATGCCGACTCCTCTCATTTGCCCCATGATATAAGTCATGCAGATGAAAATGGCGCAAATGACCGCTACCATTCTGGCGGCATTCGAATAAAAGCGGTCGCCCACGAAGTCAGGAACGGTCGCTTTGCCGAACTTTCTGAGGTAGGGAACCATCAAGGTGGTCAGGAGTACGAACCCGCCCGTCCAGCCCATGAGGAATTTCGAGGCTCCGTATCCGGCGGCTGCGATCCCTCCGGCCATGGAAATGAAAGTGGCCGCTGACATCCAGTCGGCAGCGGTGGCCATGCCGTTGGCAAAGGGGGATACGCCCCTGCTTGCGACGTAATATTCCTTGGTGGAACCGGCTCTGGACCGTATCGCTATGTAAACGTATATGCCAAAGGTAATTCCGATGAAGATAAAATTCCAGGTCGTCTGATCCATCAGTCTTCCCCCTCCTCGTCATAACCGTGTTCTTTGTCCAGTTTGTTCATGAAATAGGAATACGCGAATAGCAACAAAACGAAGCAAAGGATCGAGCCTTGCTGGGCCATCCAAAATCCGAGAGGGGCTCCGCCAACCGAAAATTGGTCCAATTGCTCCTTAAAAAGGATGCCGCAACCAAAAGAAACGACGAACCAGACGAACAAAAGTTTGAAGGTTAGCGATAAATTGGCTTTCCAATAGTTCTTCTGCGCATCGGAAGGGGGATCGTCTTTGATTGTCATTTAGTGCCAACTATGCTACTAAACTGTATATTCTGGCAAGAAATTATCGAGATGGGTCGGGATTCCATCTTTCTTGGTACAAGTTTGTCGGAAACAGCCTCAAAATAAAATTTAAGAAAGCCGGGATTTAGTCGATATTATTAACTTGTTGTATACCTTAAAATCTATAAAAATCAACAATTCCACATTTCAGAATGTTCCCTAAAAAAGCATCGTTCTTTTTTTGTGCCTCTATGCAGGCACTATTGAGTCTGCATGCCAATTACCCAGGCGGGACTCCAGGTGTAGACTACAACGGAACTGCTCCTAACCCTAGATATTCTCTGGTTGAGGATCAGATTCTTAGGGTCGATCTGGATGGAAATGCGGGAGGCTATGAGAATTGGATCACCCTATCCGGAACCGGACCTTATCAGGAGGGGACGACTACTTCAGCGGGATCTTTCTTGTCGGGGATAGAAGGTAACATGAATACCGGTTTTTACCTGCGATTCGACCCTCTTGACAATTTCGAGGGGAACGTGACCTTTGATCTCAACTCCTCTGCTGCTGGAACGGGTTTAATGACAACCCATAGCTTTAGAGTAGAGATGATAAGCGCTAATGATACGCCGAGGTTGAAATTCAGGGACTCTTCGAACATATCGGAAGTTTTCAATGCAAGCGCATCCTACTCCGTTGCCGAAAACCAGCAATTGGTCGCTCATGTTTATGGAGACGAATTGGACGCCGGTGACGTTGTGACCCTGAGTTTGCCGGTAGGAGTTGGTGATAACGACAGGTTTGACATAAACTTCACTAATCAGATTCGATTCAAATCGACCGGAGCGAATTTCGAACTGCCATTCGACGTAGGTGGTTTAGCTGGTGACAACACCTACGTTATTACCGTCTTGGGAACAGACAATTTCGGCTTACAGGTTCAACAGACGGTTTCAATTGCGATCACGGATCTTGACGAGAAGCCGGTAACTCAACCCGAAGGTTCCCAATCGTTCACCATTACCGAGGACAAGACTGGCTCTGATTTTGGTTCTTTCTATTTGGCGAGAGGGAGCGGTGAATATCTTTCTATTACTGCAACCGATCCGGAACCCGCAGATACTGCAGTCAGGTGGACTCTTTCAAGCCCTCCGTCCAAAGGTAAGGTTTACTACAGTGCCTCAAGTGGAGCATTCCCTATGGGTACTGCGAGTGAACTGACAACTGCGTCCAGCGTTCTCTCCTCCGTAATTTACCTCGATTACCATCCGGACGGCAATGCAACCACTGAGTCATCTCCCGAGTCTTTTACGGTAAGAGCGGTGGACATGAACAACCCTTCATTGCATTCAGATTTCACGATAAACGTGACCATAGATCCAGAGAATAATGATCCACCTGTTTGGAATCCCAGTGGGCAACCGGGTGGTGTATATGACTACTCGATTTTAGAAGCCAATTCCACGGATGTCATTGCATCCCTCACTGCCACCGATGCAGACATTTCCGAAACCAAGACCTATTCCATTGTAGGAGGGGCGGACCAAGCTTTTTTTGACATTGGTTCGGGTACCGGACAACTCAGGTTTAAACCTTCCTTGGCCCCCATAAACTTCGAGAGCAAAATCGATACTGATGGAAACGACGTCTTTGAGCTTACCGTTAGGGTAACGGACGGGACCTACAATGTCGATTTGTCAGTAACCGTCACCCTCTTGGACACAAATGAAGCACCTCAAATTCTCCCTTTGTCCGGATTCACCAACTCTCTTTCCGTAATGGAAGGGTCGAGCTGGTCCTTGCCGTCGAATTTTCTTGGCGGGTCTGACGTAGACTTTGGTGATGACAATCAGACAGGGGGGGGGGAATTCCTTGGATGACGATAACAACTCATTGGTTTGGTCCACGCATGTATCACCTTCAAACGGAGGAATGATTTCTTGGCAAAGGACTACAGGGATCGATCCACTTTTTACATACACGCCTGCACATGATTCGTCTTTCCAGTTTCCCGATTCGAACGCCTCCGCGATTGAATCATTTACTATCAAGGTTCAGGATTCGGATGGCGAATTTAGCGTACAGCAGTTCTTCGTCACTGTTTCTCCTGTTCCTGACGCTCCACTAATTTGGAAATTCCAAAGGGATGGAGTGGCCCAAGACGTAAGCGGGTTTTCAACTGGTCAGCGTCTGACCTTTTACTACCCCGAAAATTCGCCTGCCGCCACTCCCATAGAGATTTACGTTCAGGAGTATGACAATGAACCCATTACCTTTTGGTTGGAAAGCTCAGGTTCTTCAGATTCTACGAAATTTGCCTGGCAAGACATGAACCGCACCGCTTCCCCCTATCTTTTTCTGCTCTCCTTCGATAACAATTTCACTGCTGACTTCGAGGCACCTGCGGATCAAAACGGGGATAACAACTACAGTTTCAAGATCAGGGTCACCGATTGGAATTCTTCCGACTATCAGTTCGTAGACATCATCATTACCGATCAACCAGAAAAGCCGATAATCGTTAGTCCCTCAACCGCCGACACCGATTCTCTCGATCCTGCCTTGAATGACTTTAACGTTACCATTAACGAAAACAGCTCCTATGTTACCACTCTTCTCCATACCGATCCTGATTCAGGGGATTCCAACGCAAGCGTGCTTTGGCTGAAGACAGGAGGAGCTGATCAGAGCAGATTTGATTTGAACGCAACGACCGGAGTCCTTTCCTTTAAAACTGGATTTGAGCCGGACTTCGAGAATCCCTTGGACGTTGGGTTGGATAGAAACTATACCGTTTCATTTCGGGTTAAGGAGGACGCTACCGGGAGTCTGTCGGACGAGAAAACGATTCACATTAAGATTATCGATGTGAACGACTTGCCGGTCATCACCCCTGTCCCGCTGGATATTAACGAACCCCTCAAGACCAATGCAAAGATGAATCTTAACCAGTATGTGCAGGATGATGATAACTCTTCCGGTACACCTGATGTCCTCACTTGGACGACCCTTGGCGGAGACACAACCTTTGTCGTACTTGAATCGAATGGAACCTTGAGATTCAATCAGGCAACCGATTACGAGTCCAATCAAACTAGTTTTTCGATGCAGGTCAGGGTTTCCGACGGAAGGGGAGGTAGTCATGACGCCAATTTCAGTATTCAGGTTAATGCAGCTGACGAACCCCCTGAATTTTATGAGGACAATGCTTCCAACAATGTCATTACCAAGATCTCCTATGTCCTCAACGAAGATAGCTCATACACCGGCATCCTGAGCAATTATGCCCGAGACCCGGAGACAGGAAATGCAAACAACCTGACTTTTGCCAGCACTTACATAGACGACAACGGCACTAATGATACCAACGGATCTCTCGTCCTGAATCTGCTAACGGGTGAATTCACCTTTACTCCCAAGCCTAACTTTTCCGGTCTAACCTACATTAGTTTTACAGCCTCCGATGGTTTCAACCCACCAAGCGTTCTTGAATCATCGTTCAAGGTCTTGTCAGTTCCCGATGCCCCTGTTGTCCGGGAGGGTAATAACTCGACGATCATCACGAGCTTGTTGTCCAAGGCCATTATCGAAGGCAACTCTACCTTTGGCATTGAACTCAATGCTACTGATCCGAATGACATACCGGCTTCGACGAATTTCATTTGGAGCCTGCAGGGTCCGGATGCAGCCAAATTCAAGGTCGATCCGAATCCCGGTTCTTACGTTACCCTGTCTCTTTTGCAGACCCCGGATTATGAAAACCCGCATGATTCAGGAGTAGACAACCGATTCGATCTTAATGTCACGGTTACCGACCAAGACAATTCCGCGTATACATTTCCCGTTCAGGTAAACGTGATGAATGGGGATGAGCCACCATATTTTGATTACGGAGATGGGAATTATTCCGTTTCCTATAAGGTTGCGCCGGATTTTTCCGAGAGCGGCATGGGCATCGTCTTTGACGTCAACGCTTCGGATTTGGATGGAAATACAATCATTTACGGGCTTACGGGCAATGGGGTGGACGATGCCAATTTCAGTATCGATCCCGCGACCGGGCGTGTCACCTTCAAAACCCCTCCGAATTTCGAGGGCCCCTGGGGCGGAATCGGTGATAATTCCAATACCTACGTTCTCGAAGTCAATGCCACCGACGACGCTTCGATTTCCGACAAAATCCGGCATACCTTAACCGTTACCGTTACGAACGTCGTCGAACCCCCGAGTTTTTTGAGTGGAGGCAATCGGGTCATTGACTGGAACGAAACCACTACCATCCTGCTGGACGTCAATCAGACCTACACGGAGGATGTGAACCAAAACCTGCTCCTCGAACTTTCCGGAGGCACGGACCAAGCCTTGTTTTCACTCAATGTCGCCACGGGGATGCTCTCGTTCATCGTGCCGCCTGATTATGAAAACCCAGGCAGTAGTGATGGGGACAACCTCTATGATCTGCAGATTCGCATTCAGGGAACCAGCATTACTCAGAACCTGAGCATCACCGTAAGGGAGGAGAACGATAATCCGGTTATTACCTCGACCGGGTTGACGCAGATTACGATCAATGAAAACGAGACTTTTGTCATCGATCTGGACGTGACCGATCAGGATAACGGACCGGAATACCTCGATATACTTTTTACCAAGGATTCGAATTCTTCGAAGTTCGTCGCTCACACGGGTAACGAATCTTCCATCAGCGCTCTTTATCCCTCGGTCAGTTCCGGAGTAGTCGACAATGGGTTGTCCGGAGCCGTGCGTTCGGTTGCCGGTGACTTGGATAACGATGGAGACTTCGACGTCGTGTCCATCGAGACTCCGCAAACCATTCGTTACATGGAAAACGACGGAACCGGTTTTTTCACCCGCAAGAACCCGAACCCATTATCGCTCAACGGAACGGGCAAGAGGCTCGATCACGTTGAGATTGCGGACCTCAATCAAGATGGTAACAAGGATATCATTCTTAGTTATTTTGGGGATGGGTCGTCTGGGAGCGCCCGGATCACCTGGCTTGAGAACAACGGAACGGGCGGGGGAGCGGGAACCTTCTCTGCGGAGCAACTCATTGCCACTGCTCCTGTGGGTGTTCCGGACATTGACTATTTTGCCATCGGTGATCTCGACGGCGATTCCTACAATGACTTGATCGTTGCCTTCCGGGGTGCGGATTCCGTGGAATGGTATCAAAACAATGGCTTCGCGAGCCCCTCCTTTACCTTGAAGGGGCAGGTCATGACTTCCGCTCAAGGCCTTTTGCGTCCTCGGTCCCTCGAGTTAGTGGATATCGACAAGTCCGGCTCCCTGGACGTCGTCATCTCGGCCAACCAGAATCTCTATCTTGCCCTCAATGATGGGAGGGAGACCGTTTTCACGACTTCCACTCTAACCAGTTTTACTGGTTCCGGCATGGTGGCCAAAGCCGTTGACGTGACCTCGGACGGGTTGATTGACATCGTGTACGCGTCGTCCATCGGCGCCCCAGGTGTAATCGTGCAAAACCCAACCGGTTTTGATGCTCCCATTCCTCTTCCTACGCATGCGGATCCCCTCAAGGCGCTTGCCTATCCTAGCGACCTTGCCATTCTTCCGGCCACCGCTAACACGAGGTTGAGCGTTCTTGTCTCGGATGCATCGATTCAGTACATAAGTATTTTCGAGTCCGGTTTGTCTGGGAACGGGAATTTCGATCAACCCGTACACGTCGATACGGGCATAGGGGTGATCAACTTGTCCCTGGCGGACCTGAACCGTCAGCCGAACGCACTCTTCTACTCTTTCATCGGAGGGGAAGACAAAGATGATTTCAATGAGACGCGTTTCCGGGACGGAGGCAAACTTTACTTCAATTTACCGCCCGACTTCGAGAATCCGCAAGATGCCACGGAAATCAACCGGTATGACGTAATCGTCAAGGTAACCGATAGCCAGGGGGGAGAAACCTTCAAGTCAGTCGCCGTTTCCGTAAATGAGATAAACGATGCCCCGGTCATTACCTCTTTGGATGGTAACCTAACCGCAGTTTATCGGCATAACGAGGGCAACCTCACGACTCTCTTCGACGTGACCGCGACCAATGACGAGAGCTCAACTCAGACCCTTAGCTATTCCGTTTCCGGCGGGGCCGACCAAGCCAAGTTCAGTATCAACTCCACAACCGGCAAATTGACTTTCCTTCAGCCCCCGGACTTCGAGGCCAATGCATCCGCGGCAAACAACAACTCCTATTATGTCAATTTGCGTGTCACTGACAACGGACCGGGCACCCCTTACGACGAGCAGAACGTGACGATAGAGGTAGAGGACGGTTTCGAGGCCCCCATATTCAATAACTTGGCCACATCTTATCCCATCAGCGAGGACTCCTCCTTGCTCCCCTTTACCATATCTGCAACCGATCAGAACAGCCTTGGCACGATTACCGCCTTCGGCATTCATGCCAACGGTTCCAACGGCACGGGCACGGTGATCAACGATCCTGGTCCTCCCAGTTTGACCAAGACGGCGACCTTTGGCTATGTTCCCGACGGTAACTTTACTGGCACGGACGTCGTTACGATACAGGTGACGAGCGGTGCTGGGCTGACCTTGACCCAGCCCATAACGATCACCGTTAGCTCCATTAACGATGCTCCCTCGATTCTTACCCCTCTTGACTTGAATCATTCCGAGAATTTGCAGACGGTTGCAAATCTTTCGGCAGTTGATGATTCGAATGCGACTTTGATCTGGAGTTGGGCAGACGGAACGGTCGATGATACCGACTTTCTTTTGGATCCATTGGGCACTCTCAGTTTTCGCCTGGTTACCGGTCCCGATTACGAGAG
This sequence comes from Verrucomicrobiota bacterium, assembly GCA_028343845.1. Taxonomy (GTDB): domain Bacteria; phylum Verrucomicrobiota; class Verrucomicrobiia; order Opitutales; family Seribacteraceae; genus Seribacter. The sequence continues at coordinate 16,331 of JAOLZO010000029.1, forward strand.
GGCAGATCATGCAAAATCATACTCAAGGACTTTACGCGTTACTGACAATGACGGAAATTATACGGACGGAAACCTGACTATCACCGTGGTCAACGCAAACGATAACGAACCTTATTCTCCCCATCTTTCGAAGAATGCCAGCACCAGTTTTACACTTGTGGAAAACAATACGACGGTCGTTGACCTGAACGTTTCGGATTTGGACAACTCGATCGTATCCAATTTCAATGTTGTGACTTATGCTTTGACGGGCGGTCCTGACCGAACGCGTTTTTCGGTTGATGGCAGCGGCAGGCTGTCCCTCCTTCCCGCCCCGGATTTCGAGAACCCCAGTTCCGCTGATCTGGACAATGTTTATCAGGCCGACCTGACCTTGTCAGACGGAGGGTATTCACGAACTTATCCGATCGTAGTTACCGTTACCGATGCGGACGAAAATGCTCCGGTAATCACAAGTGACGGGGGCGGCATAGTTTCTGTTCCCGAAAACAGCAAAGTCGCTACCACGGTTCAAGCGACCGACGTCGAAACTCAGGCATTCACTTTCTCTATAACTGGTGGAGCGGACCAGAGCTTGTTCGAGATCAACGCCACCTCTGGCGACCTGAGCTTCGTTTCCCTTCCTGATTACGAAAAACCACTTGGTTCCTATGGGGCAGGTTTGGATTCTCAGGGCAACATCAGCTACACAAATACCTACGAGGTTTATGTTAGGGTTGCCGATAGCTATGCCTATGCACAGCAACAACTTCAGGTTAACGTTACGGATTTGGATGAGATTCCGACGGTCAGTCCCGCTTCTCTTTCTACGCTCGAGGATGAACCGATCATCGTCACTTTTACCGTTTCCGACCCGGAAGGACAAATTACCGACGCAGCCCTTCTCAAGCCTCCGGTCAATGGGGACTTGTCATGGTCTACCTACCCCCTTACGAACTTGAGCGACGTGAAGTTCTTCTACACCCCGGCACCTGATTTCTATGGCACTGACAGCCTTGTTCTCCGGGTTACCGATGGAGTCACGCAAGGTGACGTAACGATCCCGATTGAAGTCAATGCGACCAACGATCCTCCGACCGCAGGCCCCGACGTCTATGTATATGATAACCCCGATGGTGCCCCTCTGCGCCTGAACGTGCAGGCCAATGACAGCAATGCGCCTGATGCCAACGGGACGGAACTTCTCACTATTGACACTTGGACCAAGCCAAAGGCCGGATCCTTGGTATCGAGGGTGGGAGGGGCTTTGCCTGACTACTATCCTGCCCCCGGATTTATCGGAATAGATACTTTTGAATATATTTTGTCCGACGGTACCAGCCTCGAAGCGACCGGGTCCGTCAAAATTGTTATTCAAAGGGCTACCGGATTGCCGAATTGGCGTTTTTTGGAAAACTTTGGTTACTACCAACTGCACGCCAATAAATGGATTTATCATACTGATTGGGGTTGGCTTTACGTAGAAAATGTCAGCGATCTGGCGACTGCGACTTGGGTATGGCATGAGGACGTGGGATGGTTCTGGACGGGAGACAAGTATGCACCGAATGTTTTTGTTAACGATCTAACCGGTTGGTTTGCCTTTTCCGTAAAAGAGCCTGTGGGCGATGGGCTCAAAACGTATTTAACCTGGCCCATTTACGACCAAGTCCAAAAAAAGTGGTACGCAAAGGACGAGTTTCAGGTTTTGCGAATTAATACTGTGATATCGAAGCTCACCAATACGGTGGACATTATCAAGTTTGTCGAGGAATCGGATCTCTTCACCGACCAGGAAAAATACGAAATCAGAGGGGAGTTGATTTTCAGCGGGAAATCTTCCATCTTAACTGCAAAGGGCTTTACCTTGGCGAATTAACTACCTATGGTTTCGATACTTAAATGATAGAATTCTTACGCAAGCCCGTGCCCATGAATAACTATTTGATCCGTACACTGCTTTTTGCCACTTTGCTTTGGCAGGCTCCGATCCTTATTGCCCAAGGACAAAACACTTATTCTTCGAGAGACGCATTCTATGATAGTTTGGAAGCCCGGGCCCGGGCTTTGTCCGCACGATTGGCCGATATCTCAGGCACCGAGCCTATTCCTTTCAATAGACCGGCTCCGACCATCTTGTCCACCGTCAAGCCTACTGCTCCCGTTCAGGCCCAAAATGCATTTGATTCCCTTCCCGGCCCCCCGAACCCTGCTCCCTCTGCTACCACTCCTGATCCGGATAATCAGACCTTATACCGAGCGGACGGCACGCCCGTGATCTTGTCGAAAGAGAAACCCTCTCCTCCACCCAAAGAAGTTGACTCGATCGAGTTCATGGAGGAGGCCCGGGGCAGGTACTTCGTGCAGCCTTTCGTCGGTTTGGCCATGATGGGCTCTGAGGTTAGTTTTTCTAAGGTTGATTATGGGACTCCCACATTTGTTGGTGAGATAGAAGCCAACGTCGGTTCTTCGGTTGGCATCTCCTATGGCCGGCGCTGGAAAAACTTGGATGCGGAAGTGCACTTTTCATATTCTCACCTTGGATTTGATTCGGTTTCAACTAGCATTGTCGGTGGATCACCGTGGGTTGAGACTCGTCCGGTCGATGGTAGCATGGAACTTTACCAGGCCGGTGCTCGTGTTGGTTACGGAGTTCCATTCGGAGAGTCGGGTTGGATCCGGGCCGCAGGTGGCTTTGGTTACGGAAAAAGGAAAGATTACATCTCGGTAACGGGGTCGCCCAATGATTTCTTTGATAACAATTCCGTTTTCAGTTACGATCTTCTTCTTAGCATGGGCTACGAAATGGCCATGGGCTTGGATGGTTTTATTGCTTACCGTCTGTTGGGAGCTTCTGACAATGGGAACTATGGTAACATAGCCATGCACCTGTTTGAGCTCGGGCTAGGGGCAAATTTCTAGTTTTCTTCAGAATCTACGTTTCATTGCCTTGACGAATGCTCGGTGTAGGGCTTCCTTAGCTCATTGTTCATGAGCAAGAAAGCAGAGGAGACACCGATGATGAAGCAATACCGCGAGGCTCGCGAAAGCCTTGCCGATGATACCTTGTTGCTTTTCCGATTGGGTGATTTCTATGAGATGTTCGAGAAGGATGCCGAGCGTGGAGCCGCCCTTCTCGGAATCACGCTCACCAAGCGCCATGATATGCCGATGGCCGGCATCCCTTCCCATGCCGCCGAAGGGTACTTGACCAAGCTGTTGAATAACGGACAAAAGGTGGCCATTTGCGATCAGATCGAAGCTGCTCAACCGGGGAAATTGGTCAAGCGGGGGATCACCCGCATTCTGACACCGGGAACCGTCTTGGAGGACGGCCAAATGGACGGCGAGCGAAACCATTTCCTTCTTGCCCTCGAGTTTGACAAAAAGGGAGCCCGGGCATCTTGGCTCGATTTGTCGACCGGCAAGTTCGCCCTGTCTCAGACAGATCACCCGAATGACTTTCTTTCCGTTCTTAACTCCTTGTCTCCTCGAGAGATTCTCGTACCCGAAGGTTTTGACGGCCACCTCGAATCCTTGCCGTTCGGGACGACCTTCAAGGACGAACTCGAACGCGTCCTTGGGGAAGTGACGATAACCGAGAGACCGGGTTATGATTTCGACCAGCGTTCCGGTGCCAGAGAGGTCATGGAGAGCCTTGGGGTGATGAATTTGGAGGGTTTTGGGATTGATCTGGGACATCCCGCTCTCGGCCCGGCAGGAGCGGTTCTCGTTTATGCTCAGGACGTCCTGCGGGGGAAACCCGGAAACCTCAGGCGTATCGAGGAGTATCGTGAAGGAGATGCCTTGCTCTTGGATCCGGCGACCCAGCGTAACCTCGAGGTCTTTCGGACCACCTCGCAAACCCGCAAGGGCTCGTTGCTCGATGCCATGGATCAAACCGTTTCGGCCGCCGGGGCCCGGTTGCTCGAGCGCTACCTGACCAGCCCAGAGCGAAACCTATCCGAAATTCGAAGACGGCAGGGTTGCGTGTTGGAATTTTCCAAAGCAAGCTCGGCGGTCGAGGAAATCGGGGCGATCTTGAGAACGGGGAGCGATTTAGAGCGAATTCTTGGCCGTTTGCGCAACCGATTGGTCCGTCCGCGCGAACTGGGAGGCTTGCGGGCTACGATCCGCGGGCTTCCCGGAATAAGGAAAACCCTGCTCGATTTGGGAGATCGCTTTGCCTCGATTCAGGCCCTGGGTTGCACAGTCGAGACTTTTGACGAATTGCGCGACTTGCTCGATCGGGCGCTTGAGGATGAATTGCCCCCTGAGATCAAGGTGGACGTAAAGGGAGAGGGCGGACGGGTCATTCGCAGCGGATTTGATGAAGAGTTCGACCGTTTGCGCGATCTTGGAAGCGGAGGAAAGAAATGGATCGTCGATCTCGAGGCGACGGAGCGGGAAAATACCGGGATTTCAAACCTCAAGGTCAAGTACAACGGGGCCTTTGGGTATTTTATCGAAGTCACCAAGGCAAACCTTCATTTGGTGCCCGAGAACTATGTCCGCAAGCAAACCATGACTAATGCGGAAAGGTTTTATACTGAGGAGCTTAGGTCTAAGGAAAAGGAGATCGTGAACGCTGAGGAGAGGGCAGTGGCCAAGGAGCAGAAACTCTTTCTTGAGGTCGTTGAAAATACCCTTGGATATGCCGATGCCCTGGCCAAAACGGCTGAGGTTTTAGCCGAGATCGATCTTTTTGCATCTTGGGGGGCAATCATGCGCGACCGGGACTATTGCATCCCCGAATTTTTGGAGGATGCCCATTCCATTGAGATCGAGCAGGGACGTCACCCGGTTGTGGAATCCGTTCTCAAGCGTGAAAGCCTGGGCTTGGCCGGAACCCATGCCTTTGTCCCGAACGACTGCTCTCTTACCTCCGATGCGGAGCAAATATGCTTGATAACGGGTCCGAATATGGCGGGAAAATCGACCTTTATCCGGCAGGTGGCCTTGATTGCCTTGATGGCCCAGGTGGGCTCTGCCGTACCGGCCAAGAGTTGCAAGATGGGATTGGTCGACCGGATTTTCTCACGGGTCGGAGCTGGGGATGAATTGGCCCGTGGCAATTCCACCTTCATGGTGGAGATGAACGAGACTGCGAATATTCTCAATCATTGCACGTCTTCAAGTTTGATCGTGCTTGACGAGATCGGCAGGGGGACCAGCACCTATGACGGGTTGAGCATTGCCTGGTCCGTAATCGAGCACCTTCACGGCACGGGTTCCGAAGGGCCGAAAACCCTTTTTGCAACCCACTACCACGAGCTTACCCAATTGTCCGAAACCCTACCGCGCCTGCGTAATTTTTCCGTTGCAGTCAAGGAATGGAACGACGAGATCATCTTTGTCCGGCAGGTTACCCCCGGAGCATCCGAACGCTCATTTGGCATTCAAGTTGCCCGTCTGGCCGGCTTGCCTGATCAAGTGGTCGATCGGGCCAAGGAGATTCTCGCAGGGCTTGAGCAGGGGGAACGCCTTGCCTCCGAAAGGAGTGAGCAAGGCGACTCCGAACCAACTGATCCATCGAAGATCGAACCTAAACCCGAAGCCGGGGAAATTCCTCCGAAAACTCCAAAGCGCAAAGCCCGCGATCAATCCGACCCCTCCCAACTCGAGTTGTTCTGATGTCATCTCCCGAAATCTTTTACGAGGAGAAAGGAAGCCCGGACTTGCCCAAAATCGTGTTCTTGCATGGCTTGCTTGGATCGTCGAGAAATTGGCGGGCCGTGGCCAAGGCCCTGTCCGATCAAAGGCATGTGTTTTCTCTCGACTTGCGCAATCATGGAAAGTCTTTCCATGCCTCGGATGCATCGGTCCGGGCGATGTCCTGTGACTTGCTCGGCTGGCTTGACGGGATGGGCTTGCAAACCGTTGATCTGTGCGGGCATAGCCTCGGAGGGAAGGTCGCCATGCGCTTTGCAGTCGATCATCCTGACCGCGTAGAAAAGCTCGTAGTGGTCGATATTGCTCCTCGCGATTATCCGCCCGAGCATCATGTGCCGACCCTTGACGCCATGCTCGGTCTGGACTTAAGCAAACTCTCCTCCAGAAAGGACGCGGACGAAGAGCTGTCAGCGAATCTTCCGAACTGGGCCTTCCGTCAGTTTCTTCTCACCAACATGGAGCAGGAGGCATCGGGGTTCGCATGGAAACCGGATTTGCATTCGTTACGAAACGCAATCGGGGAACTCTCGGCCAACCCTTTGGTCGATTCCGACCGGTATGACGGCCCGGCTTTATTTGTCCGGGGGGGCAAATCGGGATACCTCAGGACTGAACATTTTCCTGTCATCAAAGCGCATTTTCCAAATTCCCGAAACACGGTTCTTCCCGATGCAGGGCATGATGCCCATGTTGATGATCGGGATGGTTTTGTCCGGGAACTCCAGACCTTTCTTTCCCCTTAGCCTTGGGTTTTGCGCCAATCCTCGATGGTCGCGCCTTTGGATGGAGCAAAGCAATGAGTTCTTGGTACTTGCCCGAATCGGCTCTCGTAGGAACTTACGATCCCATCGGCATCTTCCTGCTGAAAGTCAGTTGTGGTCCATGCCAGGACCGCTCCTCCGAATCCCCCGCCGGTCAATCGCGCTCCCAGTACTTTCTCGTTCTCGACCAGAGATTCAACCAAGGCGTCAAGTTCGGGACAGCTGTTCTCGAAAAGCTCACGCGAACTCCGATGCGAATCCGTAAGCAACCTGCCCAGTTCCCGCAAGGAGCTTTGTTCAGCAAGCCCGTTCTGAAACGCGCATACCCTTTCCTGTTCCCGAACGACATGGAGGGCCCGCTTTCTAACTTTGTCCGGCAGGTTCGCTTGGGCGATCATTGTCTCGTCCGCTTTGGCCAGACAGGTTAACCCCGGATTGATTTCCCTGACCAAGCGAAGCGCATCCTGGCACTCTTGGTTTCTTGTTGCGTAGTGGGAGTCGACCAAGTCGTGCTTGATGCCGGAATCAAGCACCCAGAGTCTGCTTTCGGCGGGCATGGGGATCGATGACGCGCTTTCCGTTTCACAATCTATCAAGACGAGGTGATCTTTCTTCCCGAATGCTGAGCTCGCCTGATCAAGAATCCCACAGGGCATTCCGACAAATTCGTTTTCCGCCTTTCTGCAAATTCCAACCAACTCTTTCCGAGAAATCTCCTTTCGGGCCAAACCGGCCAAGGCGAGCGCGGTAGCCAATTCCAAGGCGGCGCTCGAACTCAGTCCGGCTGAGACGGGCAAGTCGGAGACCAAGACCAAAGAGAAACCGGAATCAGGGGCCAAGCCTTTCGACTGCATGACCTCCAGCACGCCCAAGCAATAGTTAGCCCAGCTTTTCTCGCCTTCCTGTTTGGAGAATCCGTTCAAACTCGTTTCCACCACGGCTTTCTCGAAGCTTTCGCTGAAGAGCCGGATGACCTTGTCCTCGCGTGGATTTGCCAAGGCGTAAATTCCCGCGTCAATGGCCGCGCCTAGAACTACACCACCGTTGTAGTCGAGATGGTTTCCGAGGAATTCGATTCTGCCCGGGGCGAAAGCGGCGGCGCTTCCTTCCATATGTTCGAGGTAGGCTTGCTTGGCCTGAGCCATTTGCTTGCTCATGAATTAAAAAAAAAAGACCCGTGGGAAACCACGGGTCTTTTTAAAAGGGTAGGTTTAGTCAAGAGATCAGACAGCAGCCTTGAGCTTCGCTCCTGGCTTGAACTTCACTGACGTGGAAGCCTTGATCTTGATCTTTTCGCGAGTTTGGGGGTTGATTCCCGTACGCGCTCCGCGCTTGACCACGGAAAAGGTCCCGAAACCGATGATTTGAACAGGGCCTTTCTTCACGTTCTTAGTGATTGTGTCGATGACAGCATTAACGGCTGCGTCTGCGGCTGCCTTGGTGGTGTCTCCGCCCAAGTTCTTTTGTACGGCTTCGATGAGTTCTCCTTTATTCATATGGATATTTCCTTTTGTTTGGATAGGTTATGTGTGTTAGACAACTGATTGCTCAGCATTTTAGGGGTGACGGTCAAACTTTTTTTCACAAAAACCCCGATTTTTCTAGGTTTTGGGCCTATTTTTCGTCCAAATCGCCATTTTCCTCGGGTTTGAGCAACCCTTGGGCTCCATAAATGGAAAGTTCCAAAAGCTTCTGTAATTCGATGATTTTGGTCGTTTTGTTTTCCTCCGCCTTCTGCTCGGCGCGCTTGATCAATTGCCCGGCCATTCGCTGGGCGCCTTCCTTGTCGGCGCCCATCTTCTCAAAAATCCGGGCCACTTGGTTGTTTTCCTCTTCTTCCTTCATGACGAAGTGACCTTTCCCGAGGTGGACCCCTTGGGAATCAACCCATCGCTCTTCAGGACGGGTATGGCGCTGTCGTTGACCAGAGCAATCCCATGCCCCCCGTCTTTCCCCATGACCAGACTTCTGAGTTCGCCAAGCTTCCTGTTCCCGGAATACAGACCGACCGGGGTTGCAATCAAATCCTGCCCTGACCATTTTACGGAAACGGATTGCCTTCTTGCCTTCCCCGTCACGCGCAAGCGGGCCATCACTTCCTGCCCGAGGTAGCAACCCTTGTCGAAATCTACCGAGCTTTCCACGAGACCTCCTTCCTGGGGCAAATCATTTGGCCCGATCTCTTGGGGCACCGAAACCAACCCGGCTTCGATCCTTAGCCTTTCCAACTCGTCCGCTTCCACGAGCTGTAAGTCCGGAGGCAAGGGTTGATTCTCATGATCGAGGTTCTCACGAATCAGCAGGCTCACCGTTTGGTCGGGGAGCCGACTGTCCAGCCAGGCATAACCGGATTGCCCGGATACGAATGTTCCTGCTTCGGGAACCGTCAGGTCGTGATCTTCCAAAACCTTTTCCGTGTCGCCTCCCCACACCGCATGAATGTTCCACTGCTTGGTTTCATCGGCAAATTCGACCTCGTCCGCGACTACGTTCTCAGCAAGCAGCTCGAGAAGAAACGAAGCCTTGCTCGTTCGACTGACCAGAAGAAATTCCTCCTCGGCAGTCCGCAGGACGTAGATTCCGGCAAGCACCCTGCCTCTCGTATTCAAACGAAGAGCGAACCTGCATCCGCCTTTTTCCAAAACCGACAAGTTCACCGACAACTGGCTTTGCAGGTAATCCAGAGAGTCTTCATCCGACACCCGGATAACGGCGCCGGGTTTTTCCCGATGTAAAAAAGTATCCATATTTTACTATTGGTAAAAGTTTGTCTTGTTCATGCAAGCTTCCCTTCTATGTTCAGTAACGTGGATAAAGTTACCAACCTAAGAATTACCGACTCCGAAGCCCTTCCTTCACCGGCGGAATTGTGTGAAGACATTGCTCGCACATCCGAGCAGAAAGCACTCGTTGCTCGGGCACGAAAAGAAATGCACGATTTGATTCAGGGCAAGGACAAACGTCTCCTTGCCGTGGTCGGTCCCTGTTCGATTCACGACTTGGAAGCATGTCGCGAATATGCCGAACGGTTTGCCAAGCTGGCGGAGGAAACCAAGGAGCGCTTGCTTTTGGTCATGCGGGTGTATTTCGAAAAACCCCGGACTACGGTTGGATGGAAGGGATTGATCATGGACCCGAAGCTCAATGGAACCTGTGATATTCCACAAGGACTGCGCATCGCCCGGTCCTTTCTCGGTGAAGTTCTCGACCTGGGGATTCCGACCGCGACCGAGCTGCTCGATCCGATCACCCCTCAATATTTGGCCGATTCTCTTTGCTGGGCCGCAATCGGCGCCCGGACTTCGGAATCTCAAACCCATCGCCAGATGGCATCAGGCTTGTCCATGCCGGTGGGCTTCAAGAATGCAACGGGAGGAGATCTCAAGGCTGCGGTCAACGGGATTACTGCCGCTACCCAAAGCCAGACTTTCCTTGGGATCACGGAGGATGGGAGGGCATCCGCCGTCACGACCGGAGGGAATCCGGACTGTCAGCTCATTTTGCGCGGAGGCTCGAACGGACCGAATTACGCGGCCGAACACGTTGCTTCCGCCCAGGCCGCGCTTGAGAAAGCAAACGCTCCGGTATCCGTCATGATCGATTGCAGCCATGCTAACAGCGGTAAGGACCCAACCCGCCAACCGGCTGTTCTGGACGAAGTGCTCGCACAAGTCGAGGGCGGGACGGATTGCATTCATGCGGTGATGGTGGAGAGTCATCTCAGGGAGGGGAGTCAGCCTTTCCCCCGTCCGCTTGATCAGCTCGAGCCTGGGGTTTCGATCACCGACGGATGCATTGACTGGGAGACGACCGAGGCTTGCATTCGACGGGCGGCCTCTATAGTGGATAAGGCTCGTTTTTCCTAAAACCGTTTCATTCCAACCCCTTGCCAAACTGATCATCAGGATCTTTTAACTCACTATGAACGATACCGCACCTATTCGCGTGGCCGTGACCGGCGCCGCCGGCCAAATTGGCTATTCTCTGTTATTTCGCATCGCTTCAGGCGGGCTTTTCGGCCCGGATCAACCGGTCGCCCTCAACCTCATCGAGATCGAACCCGGAATGAAGGCGCTCGAAGGCGTGGTTATGGAACTCGAAGACGGAGCGTTCCCTTTGCTCAAGGATATCCGTCCGACCTGCGATATCAATGAGGGGTTTTCCGGAGCCAATTGGTCTTTGCTCGTCGGCAGCGTGCCCCGCAAGGCGGGTATGGAACGGGGAGACCTCTTGGGCATCAACGGAAAGATCTTTACCGGGCAGGGGCAAGCCATCCAGAACAACGCCGCCTCGGACGCCCGTGTGCTCGTGGTTGGCAATCCATGCAATACGAATTGCCTGATTGCCATGAATAATGCGCCTGACGTTCCGCAGAACCGCTGGTTTGCGATGACCCGTCTAGACGAAAACCGGGCCGCCGCTCAGCTTGCGGCCAAGGCAGGCGTTCAAGTCTCCGAGGTTTCGAACGTCACGATCTGGGGCAACCATTCGGCTACCCAGTATCCCGATTACTACAATGCGAAGATTGGTGGCCAATCAGCCCCCGATGTCATTTCCGATGACAGCTGGGCTCACGTCGATTTCATTCCCACCGTCCAACAGCGCGGAGCCGCCATCATTCAGGCGCGGGGAGCTTCTTCAGCCGCCTCCGCGGCCAATGCTGCGATCGATACCGTGCGTTCCCTTACCAACCCAACCGCGGAGGGTGACTGGAACAGCGTATGCGTAGCATCCGACGGGAGCTATGATACCAAGGAAGGGCTCATTACCTCTTTTCCCGTACGTTCGGACGGTGAGAATTGGGAAATCGTCCAAGGCGTCCCGATTAACGACTTTGCCCGCGAAAAGATCGACTTGTCAGTCAATGAGCTGGCCGAGGAAAGATCGCTCGTGAGTGATTTGCTGCCAGGCTAAGCCAATCGCATCAGGCAGGTGGAAGGGCAGGGGAAGTTACTTCCCCAGCCTGTGCTCGTAGATTCGGACGTCGTGGTATTCTCCGAACTTGTGCCCCCCCTCGTGAAGGAGCCCGGCAATTTGAAAACCCAGCTTGTCGTGTAGTTTTTCCGAACCCGGATTGGGGAGAACGACCAAACCGTATGCCCGGTGGACGTCCTCGACCTTTTTGAGTTCATCCAGCAACGTCGCGTAAACCCGGCCTCCGACACCATGCCCGACATGATCGGGGTGCAGGTAGATGCTCGTCATCACGGAGGGCGCATAGGCGGGTCGCTGGTGGAAACGCAAGCTCGCTGCATAGCCCGCGACCTCACCATCTCTCTCTGCGACAAAGAGTTGATAACGACCATCTTCGGAGAACTGGGTAAACCAGGTTTTCCGGTTTTCAAGGGACATTTCCACCATCTCGAAGGTTACGATCGAGTTCTTGATATAGTGGTTGATGATGTCCCGCAGGGCGGGCATGTCGGACTCGCGTCCTCTGCGAATCAATGTTTCCATGAAAAAGGATGGTTGGAGTGGTACCCGGAGAGGGGGTCGAACCCTCACTCCCTCGCGGGAACTGGATTTTGAATCCAGCGCGTCTACCAATTCCGCCATCCGGGCAACGAGGAATCATTGAAAATGATGAAGAATCATACGCTTGGCAAGTCTTGAGTTGGGTGCGTTTGCATACTTTTTCATCCTCGCAAAAAGAATAAAATAATTGTAACAAAAGGGGGTTGTGCGCTAATTGTTAGAAGTTCTGATTCAGTAAGTTACACGCGCGTATGTATACGAGACCCGTTTCGATCCCTTTTTTGGGTACTGTCCGTTTGGCAGTTCTCGGTTTTTTTCTGTTCGCCTTTTCAGCTTGGGCTCAGAAGAGCCCCGCCCCCGCAGGCGATCCTTTGCCTCCGATAGGCGATTCCCTTCCGACGATAGGCGACCCAGTTGCACCCGGAGTCGATCCTGTGCCGAAAGCGGGTGATCCCCTGCCCACCATAGGCGACCCCGTGCCGACCATAGGAGATCCTTTGCCAAAGGTTGCCGATCCCATTCCGACCATAGGCGATCCCATACCCACGATAGGGGGTCCCGTGTCGAGTCCCGCCCCTCAAACAGGCGACTTCAAGTTCGCAGAGGGTGAGGATCCGATCATCTTCCCTGAACCGGATGACAAAGGGCAGGATCTTGATCCTGGCAAGAATGATCCCCTGACGCCGCCGGTTCCCGACAAGGACGATCCGAGCGTGGATTCTCCGGGGGTAGCGGTCGATCCGCGTCCGGAATCGGGAGAGGGATCGAAAGAGAGTGACGAAAAAGGCTTGGTCTCTGAAAAGAACCGTGATGATGAAGCTGCCGGAAAGGATAAGGAATCGACCGAGGGGAAAAAGGACGTCTTCGTTGCCATCGTGCGCACCCTTGAGGTGAATGCCGAAAAAGACGGAGCCTATCTGTTCGGAGGGAAAATCCTCGCGGACGGTGGTTCCACTATTTTGGGGGCCGGAATCGAGCTGAGCCTGAAGTTGACCTTCAAAAACTCATTCAAAATACCCTTTGAGCTCAAGGCGGGAAAATCGAACTATCGGGTGAAAACCCGAAAATTGGATTCCGGATCGACTTGTTACTACCGGGCTTATGTCCGAAATGCGGTTGGGGTGAACGTCGGATCGGTCAAGAAGCTCAAGGTTCCCGAATCCGCTGGCAAGCGCGGATGGTGGAGCGAAGGAGAAAACCTGGGCGCCGACTGGCGTCGCTCCAAGTGGTTCGGCACCTTCAGGAAGCAGGAAGGCTTGGACTGGGTCTACCATGAGAAATTAGGCTGGGTCTACGCGGTGAGCGATCAGCGCGAGGGCTTGTGGCTTTGGCAGGAGGAAAACGGATGGACCTGGACGCAGGGCGGAGTATGGCCCTGTATCTGGCGTCACAAGTCGGGAAGTTGGCTTTGTCTCATGGCAAATATGGGCGGCAGACCCATCTTTTACGATTATACCGCTGGTCAGTTACGCAACCTCCCGAAGAAAAAGGTTTCCAAGACTGATGCTTCTTCGGACAAATTCGTCCAAAGGGACGGCAAACCACGGGAATCCGGGAAGACGACCGGCGACTTGATGAAGACCGCCGTTTCGGGCAGGGAAATGGAAAGGGAGAGCGAAGACGCGTCGATTCTCAATCCGAGCGCAAAGACTTCGGTCCGTCAGGATCCGTCAAAGAGCGTGGCGGGGGAAACGGCGAAGGGCGAGGAGCTCGACCTTTTCGATTCGGCGAAGGGTTTGGTCAATGAGGCCAAGCAATCCGAATCCCGCTTGGTAACCGATCCTGCAAAGAGAGAGCTTGAACAATCGAGGGCGAATGCCGACTTGCTTTGGGACGAATCGTCCGAGAGCGCGACCCTGAACCGTAACCGTTCCGATGAGCCTCGGGTGAGCGACCCTGAACCGACGACCCGAAACTTACGATGAAGAACCCCATTCCCATTCTCCTTTTGTTGGCAACCTCTTTTGCCTGGGGAGACCAGAGCGACAACTTCATCGGGAAGGTGATTCCTTCCGATGCTGACAGTCAGGATCATTTCGGAACTGCGGTCGCGGTTTGGGAAGACCTTTCGGTGGTAGGGGCGCCCAATGCCGATGCCGTTTACGTTTATCGTGAGGAACACAATGGCAGCATGACCAAAATTGCCAAACTGACGCCTTCCGACGGCGGATCGAACACTCAATTCGGGGGTTCGGTTTCCCTGTCCGACGGGATCATCGCGGTGGGGGCCAAATGGTCCGACCAGCACGGGCACTCCAATTCCGGGGCGGCCTATCTTTACCAAGTCTTGCCGGATGGAACGGTGCACTTCCTGCATAAGGTTACGGCCCACGATGCCAACGCCACCGACTATTTCGGTTCGTCCGTTTCCTTCTCCCACGGGATTCTTGCCGTCGGAGCGCCCTCGGATGACCATAGTGGACGTAATGATGCAGGCTCGGCCTACGTCTATCGTCTGGAGCACAACGGATCGCTTTCCCCTTTGGAAAAGCTCACCGCTTCGGATGCCAACGCTTCCGATAATTTCGGGCATTCGGTTTCCACTTCCTTCGACCTCGTTGCCGTCGGCGCCCCGTCTCACAACCATGACGGAGCCACTTATCTTTACTGGCAGGAAGAGAACGGATCCTTCCTGCAAATTGCCAAGCTCCTCGATCCGAATGCAAACTATGGGCCAGGTGGAGATGATGGTTTCGGTCACGCCGTTTCCCTTGCCGGAGACCGCTTGGCGGTCTCAACGAAAGGGGATGACAGCGCTTCAGGTTCCGACTCGGGCGCCGTTTATCTTTTCAGCATCGTGGATGGTACGCCCCACTTGCTTGACGAGGTTCTTGCCCCCGACGGGCATGCCATCGCTTATTTCGGATATTCCCTTTCCCTATCGTACGAACTTCTGGCAGTCGGCGCTTACAAGCACAACCATGGTGGGCATAACCAAGCCGGAGCGGCTTACCTGTACCGGATCGAGGACAACGGAACCGCCGGCCTGATCGAAAAATTCGTCGCGGACGATGCCAATGCCTCGGACTACTTCGGTTCCTCCGTCGCGCTTTCCCACGACACCCTTGCGGTTGGGGTTCCTCAGACCGATTACTGGGGCAATACGGATGCCGGCACGGTCTTCTTCTACGACTCCTGGGCCGCCGCCAACCGGGCTCCGGTCGACATCCTTCCCGATCCCTTTCTTGGCTTCAGTGACGAAAAGGAGGAATTGATTCACGATCTTCAGACCGGTTGGCTGAAGTCAGCCGAGAGCCTGGTCTTAGATGCCTACGGATGGACAGTCGACCCGAATGACGAATGGAACCTAAACGTATTGGAAAACGATGACGATCCCGACCCAATGTACTTTCTCTTTGAGTCCGGGCCCAATGACGAATCGAACGTTACGGACCTGAATTTTCACATGCCTGCCCTGCAACCTCATCTCGATTCGTCTTTTGCGCCTGTGCTTCTGGCCCAGGAAACCTTGCGGATGCTTCTCCATAAAAACACTTACCACGATGACATTACGGGGGACGGAACCAGCTCGGGGGCTTGGTTCAAGTACGGGTTGAGCGCTTTTCTAGTCGGAGGGGATCATCAGGTTATTCCCCTCCTGGGCACGGAACCTTCCGATGGCCAGATCACCGCTTTGCTTGCCGAGGTGGGTGACGGGGAAACGGTTGCAACCTTCCAGCAAGCGGCCGCTTCTTACCTAGCAGTGAGATACTTGGATTTCAGGCTCAAGGGGGCAGGCATTACGGGGGGAGTCAAGCACATGACCCAATGGATGAAGAGCCAGTTTGACAACGGAGCGGGGGCTGCGAACAGTGGAATCAATCACTACGTGTTTACCCAGTCGGGAGGGTTCTCCCTGACAGAATTCAAGGGGCAGATGGGTCTCGATTTCGTCAAGAATCAAATCCTGCCCAAGCTGTTTAACAACGATAACGGATCGGTTCTGGGCGGAGACGTTACGGGCGGACCGAACCTCGATTGGCATTCCGTGGTGCCCCATCTCCACGGACCTCCCCAATCCAACGTTCAGTATGAGATCGACGAGTGGGCCAACGTTTTGGAATTCGAAGAGGAATCTCCAGTCGGCACGGTGGTCGGGCGTTTCGAGGCCGTCGATCTTGATCCCCACCTACCTGGGTGGAAGGGCTACGAATTGATTGAACATGGAGCCAACATCAGCTGGTCGGATGCCAAGGCGGCCGCCGATGCGGCCGATGCGGCCGATCCTTTCCATCGGGTGTACCTCGCCACTGTTACGAGCGAAGCCGAGCACAATTTGACCAAGGCCCTCGTGGCTCAAGCTGGGCTTCATGCCTGGCTGGGGGCAAGCGACGCCGCGGTGGAAGGGGAGTGGCGCTGGACGGAGGGCCCGGAAGGGGAGGAAGGCGAGGAACACAGTGGGCAAGGCCTGCTGTTTTGGCTGGGAGGGTCCAACGGGAGTCCGGTTAATGGATTGTATTCGAGCTGGGGCTCCTCAGAGCCCAATAACCAGAGTAATCAGGATTTTTTGAGGATGTCACATTCGGGCTCACAGAATTTTGATGATCTGGATAACAGCGGCTCTCCATATTGTGATGCCTTCCTCCTCGAGTTCGACCAAGTCCTTACCCATGTCTACAGCCTGGTCTCGGGGGCCGGGGACGAGCACAACCACCTGTTTGTTCTTGCAGATGACGGGGCCCTTTTTACGGGGGCCGAGTTCGATTACGAGAACAACGCATCCTCCTATTACATCCGGGTACGGGTGACTGACGAACTCAACGCTTCCCGGGAGGAAATCTTCACCATCCGCCTGCTCGACGTCGACGAGGATCCGGATAGGGACGGGTTGCACAATAACGAAGATTTGGATGATGACGGGGACGGGTATCCCGACACCGAGGAAATCGCTGCAAACAGCGATCCGCTCAATGCCTGGTCTCTCCCGTCCGTAACCAAGATCATTTACGTGGACGCGGATGCGGACGGTGAAAAGAACGGGACTTCCTGGGCTAGCGCCTATGATAACCTGCAAGCCGCCCTCGCGGAGGCCGACGGGGTCAATCGTACCCAGATTTGGGTAGCCGAGGGGGTCTACCGTCCGGACGTCGGGCCCGGACAGACCGAGAGCGATCGCAATTCCACCTTTCAACTCAAGAACCGGCTCGAGATCATCGGAGGGTTTTATGGGGACGAGCAGACTTTCGAGGAGCGCGGCCTGAATGGGTTCATTACTTATCTAAGCGGAGACATCGGGGCCCATCACTGGCCCGATGACAATGCTTATCACGTGGTCAACGCCGCGGGGGTCGACCGTACGGCCAAGCTGATTGACTTGGGAATCGGTCGCGGACGGGCGGACGGACCTACCGATTGGGACAGGCGCGGGGCGGGCATTCTGGCCGTCAACGGGAGTCCCAGTCTGCAAAACCTGGCCATTTT